>NZ_JAXSQZ010000004.1:0-532713 GCF_034659835.1 Paenibacillus campi | reverse complement strand
ACCGATCAGAGGGATGTCAAGACCTGGTAAGGTTCTTCGCGTTGCTTCGAATTAAACCACATACTCCACTGCTTGTGCGGGTCCCCGTCAATTCCTTTGAGTTTCAGTCTTGCGACCGTACTCCCCAGGCGGAATGCTTAATGTGTTAACTTCGGCACCAAGGGTATCGAAACCCCTAACACCTAGCATTCATCGTTTACGGCGTGGACTACCAGGGTATCTAATCCTGTTTGCTCCCCACGCTTTCGCGCCTCAGCGTCAGTTACAGCCCAGAGAGTCGCCTTCGCCACTGGTGTTCCTCCACATCTCTACGCATTTCACCGCTACACGTGGAATTCCACTCTCCTCTTCTGTACTCAAGCCCTCCAGTTTCCAGTGCGACCCGAAGTTGAGCTTCGGGATTATACACCGGACTTAAACGGCCGCCTGCGCGCGCTTTACGCCCAATAATTCCGGACAACGCTTGCCCCCTACGTATTACCGCGGCTGCTGGCACGTAGTTAGCCGGGGCTTTCTTCTCAGGTACCGTCACTTCTCTAGCAGTTACTCTAGAAAACGTTCTTCCCTGGCAACAGAGCTTTACGATCCGAAAACCTTCATCACTCACGCGGCGTTGCTCCGTCAGGCTTTCGCCCATTGCGGAAGATTCCCTACTGCTGCCTCCCGTAGGAGTCTGGGCCGTGTCTCAGTCCCAGTGTGGCCGATCACCCTCTCAGGTCGGCTACGCATCGTCGCCTTGGTGAGCCGTTACCCCACCAACTAGCTAATGCGCCGCAGGCCCATCCTTCAGTGACAGATTGCTCCGTCTTTCGTTCCTCTCCCATGCAGGACAAGAAAGTATCCGGTATTAGCTACCGTTTCCGGTAGTTATCCCAGGCTAAAGGGCAGGTTGCCTACGTGTTACTCACCCGTCCGCCGCTAACTATTAGAGAAGCAAGCTTCTCGTCAAGTCCGCTCGACTTGCATGTATTAGGCACGCCGCCAGCGTTCGTCCTGAGCCAGGATCAAACTCTCCAATAAAGTGTTTGACTTGCTCATTTTGTTGCTGGCATTCGGTCTCCCGAATATATGATTCAAATCCTATTTGTTCAGTTTTCAAGGAACTTGATTATTTGTTTCACAACAACTCTAATATCATATCACATCAAGAGTTGTCAGTCAACAACTTTTTTGATTTATTTTTGAAACTATTGTGCCGCTCGAGGCGACTTGAATAATATATCATGTATCTTTTAAGTTAGCAAGTGTTTTTTCAACTTTTTCATTTTTATATTTTGTAACCGTATCGCTATGCTTATTTGCTTTGCTAGAGTAACGCTTTTATTGTATGTTTGCGTTGTTTTTAGCTTACTACTACCGTTGTTTCGATTAATCATTTTGATTGGTCAGTATACTAGACTCGATACTCAACTTAGAATGTCGCATGATTGTAAGTACTGCTAGCAGCAGTGTTTCAAACGCTCTATATGTTATCTGAATGCTATCTGAATATTATACCGTTTCAACTGTGCTTTAATTAATTCAAGATCGCAATAACTTGCTCGCACTATGTTACGATTGTGCATTATAATCATGTAAAAAGAGTTTATATCTAAAAGTAAGTAGTCACATCGGCAATCCAAATGTACTTTATTCACGAATCATTTTTAATGATCGCTTCAAACATAAGGAGGAGTTGTGATGAGTCGTTTGCTAGCGTCCATTCAAAAAGGCTTTGGCAAAAAGCTGATTCGAATCCATGCCTGGAATGCATGGCTAGTTGCACTGCTAGCGATAACCGGTTTAATTTTGCTGGGGGGCTTCTGGCGTGAAGTTCTGGGCGAAGTTAGAGTATGGATTCGCTGGGTACACATTATCGGCGGTTTGGCACTGCTCGTGCCTGTGCTTTATTATCTTTTCCTTGCCTCCAAGCATTGGAAGCAAATTCGGCAAAAGCCAGCGCAAAAAATGAATGTTATTCTCGTTATGATTTTGCTTATTGGCTGGATCGTATCCGGTATTTTACTATGGCTACTGCGTCAGGTCGGTCCGACTGTTGCAAACACGGCGCTGTTTGTGCATGATTTGTTAACTTGGGTCGGGCTGCCGTACATTATTTATCATTCACTCACACGTACAGCTTGGTTAAAAGACCCTAAAAAGCGTTCGATCAAGCTACAACCAGATACAACGGCTGTAGCGCCCGTACAAGCAGCTTCTTCTATAGAAGGATCAACAGTCGTGTTAAAACCGCATCAGACAGCAGCCCCACAGGAAGCGACTCCGTTTTATACGCGGCGAGCTTTTTTGCGTACAGCGATCGGTATCGGTCTGGCGGTATCGGTTGGGCCTACATTTTTGCGCTGGCTAGGCAATTCGTTGACGAGCGGCGGCAGTTGGGAAGAAGTTGCTGCTAGTAACCCAAACAAAATGGTGCCCAACCCAACGCCACTACCGGATTCCAAGCCGCCGATCGGTGGCGGTGCGCAAGGTGAGTTTCGCGTCTATACGGTGACGCCTATTCCGTCTTTTGATAATAGCAATTGGTCGTTTACAATCGATGGGCTAGTGGATAAGCCACAAACGTGGAACTGGGAGCAATTTTTGAAAATTAAGCGCAAGGTGCAAGTAAGTGATTTTCACTGTGTAACCGGATGGTCGGTATACAAAAACACGTGGGAAGGCATTCCGCTGCTCGACTTCCTCAGTATGGCAGGCGTTAAGCCACAAGCGAAAACGATCAAATTTTACTCCGGCGATGGCGTGTATACTGATTCGATTACACTCGAGCAAGCACAACTCAAAGATATTATGGTTGCCCTGCTTCATGACGGCAATATTATCCCAGCCGATTTGGGCGGCCCTGTGCGTCTCGTCATTCCGAAAATGTATGCTTACAAATCGGTCAAATGGCTAAACCGGATCGAATTGATTGCTGATGATTATACCGGTTATTGGGAGCTACGCGGATATGACAAAGATGCATGGTTGCCGGACAATTTGAGTTAATTGATATTGTTGAGTACACATCGCTTGTTATTATGCTAGCGATTGCGACACACATTTAACCTATCGTTTTCATTGTCGCTTCAAAATCCACCTATGTTATTACGTTCAATATGATCATTCCAGCAACAAGCGTCTGTGTATATACCACCATACCGATTTTATCGTAATTTGCATACTGTAAGTCTGTTGATCACTTCTATATGATCCTACCTAACTTTATTCAAATTCATCATGGTCAAGGCACTAACTGTACAGCTAAAATTCGATTCAATAGCAAAAGGACGAGCAATTCCACTACGGTGGCGTAGGTGCTCGTCCTTTTTATTTTAAATGTAGAATAGCCATCCTGAATTATTGTTCCCAAAATGAATACTGCAAATCATTTAAATACAGCTTCAAATATACTCTGTGCAACGGCTACAATCTATTCAACAACACATGTACACAACTTGCCTGTAATTATACGCTATCCTTCCTCTATCCATCTACTCCAGTTCAAGCAAGCGTTTCAGTTGTTCTTCATCTTCAATAATTTCGATGCCAAGTTCCTGCGCTTTCGTCAGCTTACTGCCTGCCTTTTCGCCAGCGATGACGATATCGGTCTTTTTCGACACACTACCTGTTACTTTTGCGCCAAGCTGTTCCAGACGCAGCGCTGCATCATCACGTGTCATCGTTTGCAATGTACCGGTGAGCACGACCGTTTTACCGTTAAAATACGAATCTTCATGTACGACAACTTCCGGCGCTTCCGGCACCTGTGGCTGTACGCCAAGTTTTAACATTTTATCGATCCCTGCCTGCATAAAAGGATCGGCAAAAAATTCCACAATGCTTTCTGCCACAATCGAACCGACATCCGGCAACTGTACCAGTTCCTCCACCGTTGCTGTGCGAATTTGGTCCAGATCACGGTAATGCTCTGCCAGCATACGCGTCGTCGTTTTGCCTGTGTTCGGAATGCCAAGTGCATATAGGAACGAAGCCAGATCACGCGTTTTGCTGTCTTCAATCGCTTGCAGTAAATTGTTCGCTTTGCGCTCTCCAAACCGTTCCAACTTGGACAAATCGTCAAATTGCAGCGTGTACAGGTCTGCCGGTTCACGCACATTCAGCTCATTATGAAGCTGCGTCGCCGTCTTGATGCTAAACGTTTCGATATCCATCGCATCACGCGAAGCAAAATGCGTAATACGCGCCACAATTTGCGGCTCACAGCCAAAACGATTGTTACAAAACAGATGAGCACCACGCTGCTCTAGCGGAAAGCCGCATGCCGGGCAATTCTCCGGAAATACGATCTCTGTGCCATCATTTTCCTCGGACACTTTGCCTAAAATTTCAGGAATGACATCGTTGGAGCGCCGGATATATACGCGTGTGCCAAGTGCAAATTTCAAGTTTTTGCGTTCGATATCACCGATATTGTTTAATGTGCAATTTTGTACGGTAACCCCTGCCAGCTCGACCGCTTCGACACGTGCCAACGGGGTAATTTTGCCGGTACGCCCTACATTCCAAGATACCGACTCCAAAATCGTACTCGTTTCTTCCGCTTCAAATTTATAAGCGATCGCCCAGCGCGGAAATTTGTCGGTATAACCGAGCACTTCGCGTGTTCGCATATCGGTCAATTTGACGACAGCACCGTCGATCAGATAATCCAGCTCACTACGTCCTTGCTGAATTGCTTCCAAACGTGCAATTACATCATCAAAATTGTCAAAATAAGACACCGCCGGATTTACGCGAAAATGATTATCGTGCAAAAACTGCATCATCTCTTGCTGACTGTCAAAACGTATGCCATCGGCATAACCGATATTGTAAAAGTAAGCATTCAACTTGCGCCGTGCCGTCGTGCGCGGATCAAGATTGCGCAGTGCACCGGCAGCAGCATTACGCGCGTTTTTAAGCTTATCTTTTTCGGTCGCTGCCGCATTGTATGCTTCCAGCACAGACAGATGCATAATGCCTTCACCTTGTACTTCAAGCTTGCCTTGCGTAAACGGAATCGATAGCGGAACCGAGCGAATCGTCTTCACCTGCTCCAAAATACCTTCACCAACGACTCCATTACCACGTGTCGCCGCCTGAACGAGCCGCCCATTCTCATACGTCAGATTAAGGGTAAGTCCGTCAAACTTCAATTCAACCGCATACGATGGCTCAGGCAACGGCTGTTCCGGGTTTTTCTCGTTATAATCACCGATCAATTTACGAGCACGGGTGTGCCAGCTTGACAGTTTTTCCAAGTTTTGCGCCTTATCCAGACTCCACAGTGGTGCCAAATGACGATGCGGGGTAAATCCTTTCAGCAATTCGCCGCCAACACGCTGCGTAGGCGAATCAGGCAACACGATGCCGCTTTCCTGTTCAAGCTGTAACAATCGGTCATATTGTGCATCATAGTCTTTATCATCGATTAATGGCTTATCCAATGTGTAGTAATGATAGTTATAGTTGTTCAGATCAGCGACCAGCTTTTCCATTTCTTTCATCGGGTCCATCTGCATCTCTCCCGTTCGTTGTATGTAAGGCGGCTGAATCATTGCAGCCGCCTGTAATTCTATATGATGTCATTATGCAGTAAGCAACCGTATCCGTATGACCATCTGAATCCATTGCTCATTGAAGATGATCCGATAACGCTTATTCCACTTTAGTAATCGGCGCAAAGCCAGCTAGCAGGCGTTTCAAGCCTACTGGCGCAGGAAAAGCAATCTGCAACTCCATATCGTTGCCGCTGCCTTTGACGGCTACGATCGTGCCAATGCCCCATTTGCCATGTGACACTTTATCGCCTGCCTGATAGCTGCCATCGCCACTTGGAGCCGGTGTTGGCGCCCCTTTGCCTGTCGTTACCGTAACACCGGACGAAGCAGGGATGCTGCGCGGCACAGCGCGCGCAGATGAGCCGCTGCCAAATGCAGCTGAAGTCTCGCGGCGATTGCCAAAGTTGCTGCCACCGCCACCAAAACCGCGTCCGCCATTGCCATAACTGCTGCCAGCTGCACCACGCCGGAAATTGTTCGGCGCCACCTGGGTATCTTCTTTATATTCATCCGGAATTTCCTCTAGAAAACGAGACGGTGGATTTGCCGTCGTCCGTCCGAACAATGTACGCATCTGTGCACAGGACAGGAATAATTGCTTCTCCGCTCGCGTAATGCCCACATAAGCGAGGCGACGTTCTTCCTCCAATTCATCATTATCCATAAAGGCACGACTATGCGGAAATACGCCTTCCTCCATCCCGATAATGAATACGGTCGGGAACTCTAGCCCTTTGGCGCTATGCATCGTCATTAACACAACCGCATCGTCTTGTTCTTCCGGCTTATCGCCCATCGTATCGATATCGGCAATTAGCGCCAGATCGGTCAGAAACGCAATCAGCGATTTGTCTTCATTATTTTTCTCAAATTCCATCGTCACCGACAGAAACTCCTCGATATTCTCAACTCGTGCTTTCGATTCCAGCGTATTCTCACGCTGCAATTCTACCCGATACTGAGACATTTCCAAAATCTTTTCCGTCAATTCGGTTACGGACAAATAATCGACCATCTGATGCAGCGCAGCGATCATATCGTAAAACTCGACCATCGCATTACGTGTACGTCCGGCAAAACCAAGATCATCAACAATTTCCAGCACTTTAAAAATAGAAATGCCACGCTCACTAGCCGCTGCCGCCAACTTAGCCACACTCGTATCACCAATCCCGCGTTTTGGCACATTAATAATACGCGTCAAACTAATATCATCATCCGGGTTCGACAGCAGACGCAAGTAACCGAGCAAGTCCTTGATCTCTTTGCGATCATAGAACTTGATACCGCCGACAATTTTATACGGAATATCCGATTTGATTAGCACTTCCTCAATCACCCGTGACTGTGCATTTGTACGGTATAAAATGGCATGATCTTGATACGGACGCCCTGTTTTCACACTTTTATGAATTTCCGATGTCACAAAATAAGCTTCATCATGCTCCGAATCGGCACGGTACACTTTAATTTTGGCGCCACCTTCTTTGTCCGTCCATAGCTTTTTCGGTTTGCGTCCGCTATTGTTGCCGATCACTTCATTTGCTGCACTCAAAATATTGGATGTTGAACGGTAATTTTGCTCCAGCAAAATCGTTTTCGCTTCCGGGTAATCCCCTTCAAAATTAAGAATATTAGTAATGTCCGCCCCACGCCAGCGATAGATCGATTGATCGCTATCACCGACTACACAAATATTATGATGCGCATCCGCCATCATTTTACAGAGCATATATTGAGCACGGTTTGTATCTTGATACTCATCGACATGGATATAGCGGAATTTCTTTTGGTAAAAATCGAGCACTTCGGGCACTTCTTTGAACAATTGAATCGTCGTCATGATCAGATCATCAAAATCGAGCGAGTTGTTCGCACGCAAACGGCGCTGATACATCGTATACACTTTCGCGGTCAACCCTTCAAAATAATCACCGATTTTGCGTTCATATTGCTCCGGGGTAATCAGCTCATTTTTCGCTGCGCTAATCATCGACTGTACGGTTTTCGGCTCAAACTTTTTTGTGTCCATATTCAAATCTTTCATACACGCACGAATAACAGACAACTGATCACCGGAATCAAGAATCGAAAAGCTTGACGTAAAGCCGATCCGCTCAATATCACGACGCAAAATACGCACACACATCGAGTGGAATGTCGATACCCAAATTTCGCGGCCATCTGGTCCAACAAGTTGGGATACACGCTCCTGCATTTCGCGCGCAGCTTTATTCGTAAACGTAATCGCCAAAATTCCCCACGGTGCCGATTTGCGCGAGTCAATAATATGGGCGATACGATGCGTCAGCACGCGTGTCTTACCGCTGCCCGCGCCCGCCATAATGAGCAGCGGGCCGTCCGTTGTCAGTGCTGCCTCTTTTTGTCTCGGATTGAGACGGTTAATGGCGTCTTTGATGTTAATCATCGTCATTTTGTTGTATTGCTCCTTTCAAACTGCAATTTAGATAAGTGTGGCTTATGCAAAAAAGTCAGGCAACTACGTCAGCGCTCGCCTGTCTAGGATGGATTGTAATAAAATAAAAAGCGGGCTACATACAAATCATACATTACATCGATCAAGCAACCACTAACTCAACCTTTCACCGCAGCTACGGTAGCTAACGCTTGCTGCAAATCGCCATACACACCATTGCCAACAATAATCGTATCGCAATATGATGCCGCCTGCCGTGCCGTATTCGCATCCACAATACCGCCGCCGTAAAATATACGCGCCTCACGGGTCGCTCTGCGAACGTCTGCCACCAGCTCCATATCGCCAAAACGACCACTATATTCGATATACACGATCGGCAGACGCAATAAACGTTCTGCTGCTTGCGCATAAGCAGACGCACGATCCGCTTCCAGCGCTGTATGCGCTCCTGTCAATCGTGCGACAGTACAATCTGCATGCAATACGATATAACCTTCCGGCACGATCAACTCCCACGGAATGAGATGACTGTACTGCTCAATCGCCAGCACATGCTGACCGATCATCCAGCGGCTGTCATCCGTATTGAGCACAAGCGGAATCATATACAGATCAAAACCAGGCACAACCGCTTCCAGATCGGATACTTCCAGCACACAAGGCAACGCATAGCGGCGTACACGCGACATCAAGTCTACCGTATTGTCGTATGTTACGCCAGACGAGCCACCGATCATAATCGCATCGGTTCCGGACATGCAAATTTGCTCCAGATCGTCATCCGACAACAACCGATCCGGGTCTAGTTTAAATACGTGGCGCCACGCGTTTATTTCGTCTCTCAATAGTATTCCTCCGTCTTTTACATTACCTTAAAATTAAGTCTATGATAGCCTGTGTACAGTGTCAACAATCTGTTCGTATATTATGCGAACATAATAATACGCGATGATGGATACGCCATAAGCGACGGCAAGTCAGCCCCTGCCAACTGGAACTATCATTCATTAACATCATTAGCTGAATGGTCATGCTTGACCTTATTTAATTAAAACCGATACACTTTAACCTTGCAGCCTTCAACTAAACATCATCATCCTAGATTAGATACAAGGCAGCAATTCATTCATCATCTGTGCACAGTTCGTGCCCGGCTGCTTGCTTATCCAAAAAAAAATGCCCTACTTAAGCAAGCAGGGCATCCACATATGCTGAACGATCAATAAGCATTTTTATTCACAAATCCATTGCGAATCGTTTTAAAAATAATCTTAATATCAAACAGCAACGACCAGTTCTCGATATAAAAAATATCGTGATTGATCCGGTCTTCGATCGATGTGTCTCCGCGCAGACCATTGCTTTGTGCCCAACCGGTAATGCCTGGACGCACATGATGTTTGACCATATATTTTGGAACTTCCTCACGAAATTGCTCCACATAATACGGACGCTCCGGACGTGGGCCGACTACACTCATATCTCCAATTAACACATTAAAAAACTGTGGCAGCTCATCCAGACTCGTACGGCGGATAAACGAGCCAAATGCCGTTTTGCGTGGATCATTTGCTGTTGTCCAGCCTGTATCGAGCTGTCCTTCGGGAATGACCCGCATCGAGCGGAATTTAAACATCATAAATGGGCGCCGATTCAATCCAACGCGCTCTTGCTTAAAAATAATCGGCCCTGGCGACGTCAACTTCACACCAATCGCCACGATCAGCATGAGCGGCGATGTGATCGCAATCGCCACCAGCGAAAAAGCAATATCAAACGTACGTTTGAAAATACGATTCGCAGCAATATCAAGCGGAATATCGCGCACATTGATCATCGGCATCCCCGCAAAATTATCAAAGTACGGACGCGCTGGCAAATAATCGAAAAAGTCGGGAATGATCAGTGTACGCACGCCCGCTTTTTCACATTCGGCAATAATCCACGGATATTTGTCATGCGCATCAAGCGGCAATGCCAAAATAACTTCGTCAATCATCATCGACTGCAATTTCTGTCCAAGTTGATCTATTTTACCGAGCACCGGCTTGTATTGATGCTGCTCCGTCTGGTCAAATTCCCGATAATCATCGAGAAAACCGACAATTTCATAACCCATTTCCGGATATTGCATCAAATTATCGTAAAACCGTTTGCCAAGCGAACCCGCACCGAGAATGAGCACAAATTGTTTATTAAACCCTTTGCGGCGTGCACGCTTAAGTCCTAATTTGATTACATAACGATACGCCATAATAAACAACAGATTCAAAATCATAAATGCGAGCAAATAGTACCGCGAAATATTAACTTCTTTGAAAAAGAACAATGCGCCCAGCAATACAAAAATACTGACCGCATGCGTCTGCGAAATTTTCAGCAATTCATCGGCAAAACGCTTTTTACGTTTTGGTGAATACAGACTGCTCATCGTGCCGATTAAAATCGCAATGACCGCATAGACTAAGCTCCACATCCAGTACGTTTGAACCGGCAAAGCGCCGTATCCCTCAGGGGAATTATCATATGGGAAAATATCAAATTGAAACTTCAGCAACCAAGCTGCCCAAAAGGATATTTGAATCATCGAAAAATCCGCCAAAATATACAAACGGGTCAAAAAGTGCTGATTTTTGCGGATCACGAATGAACGCTCCTTTCCGTCTCGGCTGCCGGCACTTTAGCCGGGCGCAATAGTTTATTTTGAATGAGCGATAAAGCAAGTTTTACGCCAATTCCCGCATACACGGCTCCATTTGTAATAAATGAATACCGTTTACGATAATGCTTGCGATGAAATAGCCACATCGCTCGGTGAAACTCATAGATGATTTTGAATGGTTTGCGACGACTGCTTGCGCCTTTGTAATGCACGATGAACGTATCGCCACGATAATGAATTTCCCAGCCCGCTTCCTTAATGCGGTAACACCAGTCAATATCTTCACCGTACATAAAAAACTCCTCATCCAGCCCGCCAATTTGCGCGATCACTTCACGGCGCACTAACATAAACGCACCGACAAGCGAATCAACTTCATAACACTGATCCGGACTTAAATAACCAAGCTGATACCCGTTAAATTTCGGATTGTTCGGAAACCATTTGGACAGCCCAAACGCATAATAAAATGACGCTGACGGTGTCGGAAAGCCACGCTTACATGCTTTATCAAGCGTTCCATCCGGCAACACAATTTTACAACCCGCTGCCCCGGCACGCGGATGACTGTCCATAAAAGACACCATCGTCTCCAGTGTGTCCGGTTGTACGATGGTGTCGGAATTAAGCAATAATGTATATCGCCCACACGCAACTTTCATGCCAATATTGTTACCTTTGGCAAAGCCGCCATTGTCCGGGTTGGCGATAAATACGGCATTCGGGTACGTCGCCGGAATACGCACGGTCGAATCGTCAGTAGAACGGTTGTCCACGACGATAATTTCATACGCATACTTCGTTTGCGAACGATACACCGAAGCGATGCAATCGAGTGTAAGCTGGCATGTATTGTAATTTAAAATTAAAACACTAACATCCATAGTAACGCTCCTGCCTTAAAATATAAACATCGAGTCAAATGACGTTTGCTTTTATTTATTCTACAGGCATTATAGCATACAACATAGCGCTAGAGTTGATTTCAAAATAACGTAATCAGAAATTTTCTGAATATAATCATGTAACAATATCTATATCTAAAAGTATGTTCCACTTTAAGCGTTGACTTGCCCTATAGCGATAGGACGACCGACCTAAATATAACCGCTCATAATCAAAAATCGAAACAACAGATTTTCCGGTAATGATTGACGATACAAACGACACACTCGCAAATAACGCCAGCGATCCCTCCATGCTGGTCTCGGTTGAATAAATGCATCCAACTGAAACTTCATTTCTGCATCGCTCATTCGACTACCATATATGCGTTTAAACTCATTTGCCTGCTTTACGAGCAGTTTCTGATGCTTATGCTTCCGATAGCTATTCCACTTTTTCTTTATTTTGGCGCTCAGCGTAGCTTCACCACCGACGGCATTACGACCATGCTGCCGATAAAAAATCGAAGGTTCCTCATCAAAATACACCCTCCCTAAGCTGGACACGACCAAATATACCCACCAGTCATGCATTTGGATACGCTGCAAATCCGTATCTGCCCCTTCATCTAGCAACAATTCCAACGTACGACGATTGAATGACATCGTAGCGCCGACTGCGATATTTTGAATGAGTGCATTGTAAAAAGAAGGTTGTTTCGCAAGCGGGCCCGGCCAAATCGCTGTCGGTTGTAATTGTTGATCTGTCAATTGGGTCGCTGTACAGAGCATAGCAGGCAATGGTAGCGACGCGGTGCCGCTTAATTCCAATTCGGCAAGCTTTTGCACAGCTTTGTTTGCTTTATGTGGCATCCATACATCGTCCTGATCACAAAAGCAAAAATATTCCGCTTCACGATTGGCAGCTTGCAGCAACGTCCAAAAGCTTTGCACGACCCCTACATTTTCCCCTTCAATCAACTGAATTTGCTCGGGATAGGTAGCAATATACTGACGGATGATCGCTACTGTATGATCGCTTGATCCATCGTCGCGAATCAAGATTTGAATAGGGGCATATTGTTGTTCCATAATACTGTCCAACTGTTCACTTATGTATGCTGCTCCATTATAGGTAGATAACAAAACTAGTAATGTATCGGTATGCATCATATAACTCCGTTCATTTAATTTGCAAACTAGACACTTCTTATCTTAATGCGTATCATGTCCTATTTCATATCACACATTGTATCATTATTAACAAAAATCTTTAACCTGCTCATTCATACTCCATTGTAGCAAAAAGAAATGGTCGCTAATAGCCAAAACAATCGTATTTTAATTCAATATACTTCTATGAAAATATGATCTAAAAAAGCATCCCTATGTAAAAATAGAGGATGCTTGGCAAATAAAATGTGTATATATTATTAGCTACGATTTGTCGTATTCGTAAAATTTCCTAATCAAAAATTCAATCAATCGTATATTTGTTAATCGTTTCCACCACTTGAACTACTTCTGCTTGTAGCATTACAGGACTTATTGGAATACTCACAATATGATTATGAATCTGTTCCGAAATAGGGTAGTTATGTTCACGCCATTCACTATACGCTGCTTGTTTATGCGGAGGTATAGGATAATGGATAATCACTTGAACTCCATTGTCCTTCATATACTGCATAAAATGTTCGCGATCTTGCACTAATACTACAAATAAATGCCAAACATGCGACTCCGCTTGCGCTTCAACTCGTGGCAATGTTACATGCTCGTTCGAAATATAATCCTTATAATAATAGGCAATTTGTCTACGATATTCATTATCCGCATCCAAATATTTCAACTTTTCATTAAGAATTGGAGCCTGTAGCTCATCTAATCTGCTATTATAGCCTTTGTATATATTTTCATATTTTTTATGGGAACCGTAATTTCGAAGTGCTATCAATTTCGTATATAACTGTTCGTCATTTGTCGTAATCGCTCCGGCATCTCCTAAAGCGCCTAGATTTTTGGTAGGATAAAAACTAAATGCCCCTGCATCACCCAAATTACCTGCTCTTTGCCCATCATAAATTGCACCGTGTGATTGCGCACAATCCTCAATAATTTTCAAATTATATTTAGAAGCCAACTCACGTATCGGCTTCATATTACAAATTTGTCCATACAGATGAACAACCATAATAGCTTTCGTATGCAGCGTTATTTTTTCTTCGATTTTACTTGGATCAATATTATAGGAATGTAACTCAGGCTCTACTAATATTGGGGTTGCGCCATTTGCAGAAATGGAAAGTATCGATGCGATATACGTATTAGAAGCAACAATCACTTCATCGCCTGAACTAATACCATATGCACAAAGTATCAGTTCTAACGCATCCAAACCGTTCGCTGTTCCTACACAATATTTTGTACCACAATATTGTGCAAATGCGTCTTCAAACTTTTTTACTTGTTCACCAAGCACATACCAACCAGAATGCAATACTTGCTGCACACTCTCTTGGATCGACTGTTCAAAACGTAAGTTTATTTTTTTTAGATCAAGAAATTGAATCATCCATACACCTATTCTCTATAGTTTATTAAAGTTGCGTCGTTTGATTGATCGATTCAAATTCATATCAAGCAAACAGGTATATTTTATATTTTTCATGATGTTGCTAATGCAAGTATAGCCATTAGCATATATGATATTTTATCGGACATAACATGCAAAATGTATAGAGAATACTACGAATATACTTTGATAAACTCATCATAATCTCGAATATAATCCTCTGCTTGATACAGCTCAGAAGCCAGTACCAATAAAACACAATCTGCCGAGAAATCATACATCTCATGCCAATCGTTTGGTGCTAACAATAATGCTTTTGTAGGTGAATCCAGCTCGACTTCTTGTGTTCTTTTCGTATTATCCAAATGGACTTTACACTTGCCTGAAACGCTAATTAATATTTGCCTTGTTTTATAATGAGCATGAAATCCTCTCCGTATACCTTCAGCAGTGCCATAAATATAAAATACACGCTTAATCGGAAAAGGAACGATATCCATTTCTTGCAAAACAGCCAGACTTCCGCGTTGATCGCCCAATTGTTTAATTTCAATAAGATGACTATCGAAATTGATTACCGAATCATTTTCCATATGCCCCTCCAACACATTCATTTATTTTTCATAAAATAGATCACTATTTAGATTATTTTAGCATCGATAAAATGTAATAATCATCCTATTAATTAAATATATTACAAAAAAATAAATATAAAACCAAAAATAAAAAATTTTTCATCTTCATTAGATCGTAGTTTATTACACTGTTATTACTTATTGCATGCTTAAAGTTAGCATAATTTGAGTAAATATGCACGATACGTCGTTAAAACAATGACTTCCATCTATCTTCATAAAAAAGAGGAGTATGATCCATAATATGATCACACTCCTGCTTTCATGTACAACTATTGTGTCTACCTTACACTGCAAAACGGATTGTACGATTGAATGTTCAGGAGAATTATAGCGCTTTTTTATACTCTTGCAAAAATGCAGTCAGTCCTTCCCGCCAATCACGAATATCTTCAAACCCGTTCGTACGGATCGATAAATGTTCCATCACCGAATTTGCCGGGCGTGGTGCCGGACGCGGGAAATCAGCCGTAGTACAAGGCTCCAACTTAGCTATAATATCGATGCCAACAATTTGCTGTGCCTGGCTAAAAATCTCGTCAGTAAACTCATACCATGTACAAGCCCCACTATTCGAAGCATGATAAATGCCATACTTTTCGGTCAGCATCAATTCGGATATAAACTCCGCCAGATCGACCGTATACGTAGGCGAGCCTTTCTGATCATGCACCACTTTCAGCTCCGGCTTCTCCTGACCAAGCTTCAACATCGTTTTCACAAAATTGTTGCCATGCAGCCCATACACCCAAGACGTGCGCACGATAAAATAACGACTGCACAATGTCTGGGTCAGCACCTCCCCAGCACGTTTGGACTTGCCATAAACGCCTTGTGGGTCGGTATTATCATACTCATGATAAGGTGCTGTGCCCTGTCCATCAAATACGTAATCCGTACTAATGTACACGACCTTCGCGCCTACCGCTTCAGCCGCAACCGCAATATTACGGCTGCCTGCCGCATTAACAACATAAGCGCCATCCACGTCCGTTTCCGCCGCATCGACAGCTGTGTAGGCAGCGCAATGCACGATCACTTCCGGCTCAAATGTACGCACCGTCTGCTGACATTGCTGCAAATCGGTAATGTCCAATTGACTGCGATCGCAGCCCATCACGGTATGACCTTTACGCTGAAGCAAAGAGACCATATCGATCCCTAGTTGCCCTGAAGCACCCGTTACGAGAACCTTCATTATTTCTCACCTAGACGGCTGCCATACTGCTGCTGGTAATACTCCTGATAGGCGCCAGATGCAATACGTGTCCACCATTCTTTATTGTCAAGATACCATTGAATCGTCGCTTTAATACCGGATTCAAAATTGTATTGTGGCTTCCAGCCCAGTTCGGTCATCGTTTTGGTTGGGTCAATACCATAGCGGCGGTCATGCCCTGGACGATCTTCCACATATTTGATCAGCGATTCCGGTTTGCCGAGCTGCTCTAAAATCGTTTTGACGATATGAATATTGGTACGTTCATTGTTGCCGCCGATGTTGTACACTTCACCATTTTTGCCGTTATGGATTACAAGATCGATCGCACTGCAATGGTCTTCCACATACAGCCAATCGCGAATATTCAACCCATCGCCATATACCGGCAATGCTTCATCAGCGAGTGCACGGGAGATGATAAGCGGAATTAGCTTTTCCGGGAATTGGAATGGACCATAGTTGTTGGAACAACGCGTAATATTGACCGGCAAGCCAAATGTTTCATGGTAAGCGCGCACGAGCAGATCGCCACCAGCTTTGCTTGCAGAATACGGGCTGTTTGGTGTGAGTGGTGTTTCTTCTGTAAACAGACCGGTTTCACCGAGCGTACCGTACACTTCATCGGTTGAAACTTGTACAAATTTGGTGATGTTATGCTTTTTCGCCACATCCAACAATACTTGCGTACCGAGCACATTCGTTTTTACAAACACATCCGGCTCCAAAATGCTACGGTCGACATGCGATTCGGCGGCAAAGTTGACGATCACATCAACGCCTTGTGCTACCAGCTCATCCATTTTGGCATTATCACCGATATCCGCCTTCACAAATGTGTGATTCGGATTGCCTTCGATCGCTTTCAGATTTTCCAGATTACCTGCATAGGTTAAACAATCGACGTTAATAATGTGGTATTCCGGATGCTCACGCAACATATACAGTACAAAGTTACTGCCAATAAAGCCGACACCACCGGTAACGAGTAGTTTCATATCGTTCACTCCTTTAAAATAAACAAGATCCAGCCGTTGCTGAATCTCGTTTGAATATCATATTGGCTGTTAGTTAAATTCCGCTTGTTTAAAAAATGGATGCTTTTGATCTTTATCTGATAAAATGGGATCGTCTACTGGCCAATCTATATTTAACTCCGTATCATTCCAGCGTATGCCACGATCATACTCAGGTGAGTAATATTGATCCACTTTGTACAACACTTGCGTATGAGGAACCAATGTACAAAAACCATGAGCAAACCCATGCGGAATATACAATTGCCGTTGATTATGCTGGCTCAAAATAAAGCTTTGCCATTGACCAAAAGTAGGCGAATCGGGGCGAATATCAACGATCACGTCATAAATAGCGCCCGCAATGACACGTACCAGCTTAGCCTGAGCCTTAGGATGAAGTTGATAATGAAGTCCCCGTAATACGCCATGCTCTACAGACAGAGATTGATTATCTTGCACAAAAGAATGCTTGATTCCAAACTCATTCAACATGTGCTCATTATAGCTTTCCATAAAATAACCCCTAGAATCTCCATGCATAATAGGGGTTAATAATTTTGCGCCTTCCAATTTTAACGATGTTGCTTTCATTGTCTCCTCCTACAGTTTCAGCTTACCAAATTGTTCACCATACAGTGTATGTTGTGCCAGTTCATTAGCTTTAGCCAATGAAGCATGTGTACCCGCATCTGTCCACCAGCCTGTGAGAATGTCAAAAGACAGCTGACTACGTTGAATGTACATATTATTTACATCTGTAATTTCCAATTCTCCACGTCCGGATGGAGTCAATGTTTTGATCATATCAAACACTTGGCTATCAAACATATAGATACCTGTCACAGCATAGTCGCTTTTAGGTTGCTGCGGTTTCTCATCAATCGAAATAATACGGTCTTGATCCAGCTCTGCTACTCCGTAACGCTGTGGGTCTTCCACCTGTTGTAACAAAAGCTTTGCACCTACAGACTGGTTATTAAAATTTTGCACGAATGGTGTAATATCATCCTCAAATACATTATCACCGAGAATAACAACCATTTGATCTCCATTTACAAAGTGCTCTGCCAGATCAAGTGCTTCTGCAATGCCTCCGGCTTCGTCTTGCACCTTATATGTAAAGGTAATACCCATTTCCTTTCCACTTCCAAGCAAATTGACGACATCGCCCATATGCTCTTTTCCGGTAACAATCAATATGTCATAAATTCCAGCTTGCTTCAGCTTGAAGATCGGATGAAAAATCATAGGATATTTGCCCACCGGAAGCAGATGCTTGTTTGTTACCTTAGTCAAAGGATAGAGACGAGTACCCGTTCCACCAGCTAAAATAATCCCTTTCATACTTTCAAACCTCCAGTGCTATATTTATTTTGGGTCATATTTTTTCAATGCCAAATTCAAGAGTATTTGCATTAATAAAAGATTACCTCTCAAAGGACTGATTTTAGTTGGCACTTTACCAATAGGATATGATCTTTTTACAGGTATCTCTTTCACTTTATAACCTAATCTTGGTGCCTTGACTGATAAATATGCGAGTAACTCATAAGTATCAAATTGTTTTCTAAATGGTTGTAACCGTTCATCCTGTAACAAACGGATGGAATGTGCGCGAAATCCATTGGTAGTATCTGTGTATCGAAATCCAGCTAACATTGATATGACTGGAGCATGAATTAATTTAATCGCAATTTTTCGAATAAGTGGTGTATTTACTTCTTCTCCTCCAGGCACATAGCGCGAACCTTGTACGAAATCAAAGCCTTCTTCCAATTTTATAATAAATTCGAGTATAGCTTCCACACTATCTTTGTTATTTCCGTCAACAGTAATAATTCCTTTATACCCTTGGTTGATTGCATAAGCAAACCCCATACGAAGTTGGGCACTTAATTTTCCAATATCTTGTTTAGTCAACAACGTTCTGACATTCATTTGACGCAAAAAATCATCATTAAGTGAGCCATCAGTACTGCCACCATCCAAAATAATAATATCTGCTTTTCCAGCAAGATTGGGCATACGACTTAGCTGCTTTTTGATTTTTTCGCCTTCGTTAATTACAGGAATACACAAGCAAAATTTGCTTCTTTTCTCAAAAAATTCTTTTTCTGTAAATCGAGGCACTTCCCAATTGTTATTCATCATGAATCAAAAACTCTCCGCTCTATTTATAAATTTGAGTTACAAACTCGATGGCTTTTTGTACACTAGTTACGTCAGAATCCAATAAACAATTTTTCATTTCGATGGATATCCAGCCTGCATAGTCTATATTGCGAAGAGCATCAGCAATAGCTGCATGATTCGTATCGCGAGACCCGATCAATTCAAGAAAAGGCTCACTAACATGAAAATGCGCCAAATGTTGTGCGGACTTTTCCAGACAGTGCTGATAATTTTCATTGTTCAGTGTCATTACAGCTGCATCCAAATGCAGTTTGAATCCCGGATGATTAACAGCTTCAATAACCGCAATAGCTTCATCCGTATTTGTCACAAAATCGCAACCATACTCTTTAGCATTAGGCTCTATACAAAACAGCACCTGATGTTCTGCAGCTTTTTTACCAAGTTGCTCAAAAAATGGAACAGCAATTTCCAATTGTTCTTCCCATGATAAATTTCCTACCAATCGATTTTTAGGTGAGCCAAAAACAAGAATTTTCGTCCCCAAATTTTCAGCGATTTCAATCATTTTGAATAGATAACTTTTCAGCTTTTCTCTAGCTAATGAATCTTGAAACAGAACCAGACCGCTTTGTCCAAATAATAACGATTGCATTGCAACCAGTTCAATGCCTGCAGCAGACCACTTTTCTCGGTATGCAATCGCTTGCTCGCGAGTTGCACTTAACGGAGCATCCCAAATTTTAGTAGGTGCTACTTCTATCCCATACATATGATATTGCTTTAAAATATGAAGCACGGCGGTATCGTCTTCAATATTCCACGCAATATTCGAAATCGATGTTTTTATCATTGTTCACTCTTTTGTTGCTGAATAAACTCGGCTATTTCTTCCAGAATTTGATTTTTTGTTTTAAAATACCCATCTTTTCCGCCGAATATTTCCGCATGCTCACTTAACATATTATATATAACCGCTGGTTTTTCCGTGACATTGGAGAAATTCATTTGCAATGCATGATTAGCAATTTCAGCTGCACTAACAGGATGAGTCGAAAAGTTAACGATTTTCAATTGCTGTTGTTGCGCTGTTTGAATGTCTGCCCACAAATTGCGCATATTATAAAACTGGAAACCACTATCTTTATGAGTAAGATCAAACCGATTATCATGAATCAAGTCATAAATGAAATTCTTCTTCAGGCCTTCTCCAAATAATCCAGGCAAACGTACAATAAGCACATCTGCAAAATTCTGTTGCACAAACTGTTCCAGATAAAAACGATGTCTACCATAAGGATCAGTCTCTTCAGGATGAATCGTAGTCTTCTCGCTCACTTCTATAGGTTTTTGATATACGTCAACTGTAGAAATCAAAACAAATTGCTGGGCATTGACTTTTTTCAAACTTTCCATCAGCACTTGTAAATTAGCCAGGTCTGCTTCAGGTTCCTGATTTGCTTTCCACTTTACCGCTGGGGCTGCTGCACATACAACGAGTTCATAACTTTTACCGGAAATGTCATCAATATTTTTAGAATTATACAAATCATCAAATGCGGTTTGTCTTAATAACGTATTACCTACATAACCGCTATAACCAAGAAGTGCTGTTTTTCCCACTATTCATTCCTCCATTAACCGGATATCTGTTTCGTATCTTGTACTGTCGGTGCTGCTGTTCTTTTTTCTTTGTACGTTTCAATAGAAGAAGCACTGTAAAACGGCCTGTTTTGTATTTCGATCAATATTCTCGCAATATATTCTCCCAAAACACCTGTAATGAAAAACAACCCTGCAAAACCAAGTGAGATCAAAATCATTAATGTCGTCCAACCTTGCACTACATACTTATTAAAGAAGTAATTGTATAAGGCATAACTGCCCATAAAAACAGAAAATAAAAAGAAGCCGATCGATAAATAGTGTGATAATTTTAAACCAGCGTTAGAAAAAGATACAAGTGCATCGATAGCTAGTGAAAAATTTTCACGATTCATTTTTTTATTGGAAATGATTTTCGACGGTTCGTACTTTAATAATATTTTGGAATATCCAGTAAACTCATACAGCGCTTTACGATACCGTACTTTCTCTTTTAGATTGAGCATAGCGTTCAAAGCTCGACGGCTAACAAGCCTAATATTTTCGGTAGACAAAGACAATTTCAAATAAGACATGGAATTCAACATTTTATAAAAAACTCTCGATTTCCATGATGTTTTTCCACTTGTAGCTGCTACAATATCGTAACCTTTGCCGGTAGCCGTTTTGAACATGTTATAAAGCACATCAAACGGATAATCAACATCCACAGATTCGATCTCAAACACAAAATCACCGATGGATTTATTCAAGCCAGCCATCATACCTGATTCAATACCGTGTTTTCGAGATAAATTGATAATAGTAATATCGCCATACATTTGCTTGATCGCCTCACGCGCTTTTTCAACAGTTCTATCACTGCTTGAGTCATTAACAATAATCAATTCATAATTTTTGAAATAGGAACTGATTGCCTGTTCCATTTTAAGCATAGTATCAAAAATAGTGTCTTCATTATTATAAGCATACATAACCACCGATACAAAAACAGGCTCTTTCACAGCACTTCCTCCAAATCGTAGATCGTATTAAATTTACCTGAAAATACCGAAGTGAACATAGGATTATCCGAGAATGTCTTGATAACTGTCGGTCGTGAATCATCCAACTCTGAAGCGCTCACCAGAGCTTTGACGGCAAATAGAGACTTCTGATAGGTCACTTGAATGTCAGGGATCAAATACTTTTTGGCTAATTGATTCATGCGAATCCATGCGCTGTTTGGTTGAGCAAAACAATGGTTACAATTCATTAACTGAACAGAAGTACATGCTGGATTGTATTGCTGACACGAAAATTCCGGAAGCTCATTCAGAGAAGCTTCATGCGGGGTGTGCACTACTGAAGTTAAAGAATGATAGCCGCTATCTCCGAAAGGCATCAAGGAAAAGAATGGTCCATCCATTACCGTAATACCTACGTTTTTAATATTATTGGATACATGAGTCATAATTACTTCGCAAATTTCATATTTGGTTTTAAATAACTCCATATCAAATTTAGCAATAATTTGATTAATGCTGGCATAGGTTGCATTTAAGACTTTTGGAGCCATCATTTTGGAATCATCTTCAAAATACAATTCAAATTGATCTTCCTTTATTGCTGTATGCTTCAACTGCTTTTCGTAAAAAATATGAACATTTTTGAATTGAGCAAGCTCGTTTTTGTACCATTCTCTTATTATATTTGCATCATACGTATACTCTAGGCTTGCAAAAGTAGCCTCCACCATACCATAGTTGAAATATTTGCGATTTGCTACTTCTGATGCAGGAATATTAACATATTCACAAAATTTCAAAAACTGATCTGCATTCGTTAATGAATCCTGTGCAGAAATAGCATATATTTTCAAAAAACGATCATTAATAGCGAATTTAAAATCTCGCACAAAGCGTTCGTAATAATGAGCCGACTTTTCCGCTGTTGACACACTTCTCGGGTAATGATAACCATTATGCACACGAGCTTGATTAATAAAGCTTGCTCTTTGCAAAGCAGCAGAATCAAACTCAATTACTGCAACATTTGTATCTTTTTTAGCCAGCAAATGCGCAGCGTATAGACCATAAATACCGGCTCCAAAGATAACGTAATCAAACTTCAAAATATTCATTTCCCCTTTTAAATATGGTTATTGAAAAATGATAACAGTTCCTGCAATCAACAAAATTATACCAATTAATTTAAACCACGTGATAGGTTCATTGAAAAAAATGATCGATACAGCAACTACTCCAATGATTGTCAACGCCTGCGAAACAGGAGAAATCTTACTCAATTCTCCTTTAGACAATGCAAAGATGTATATGATAAAACTCATGCCGTATGCAAAAGCGCCAATCCAAATATAAAAAGAAGTAACTACTCTAAACAACGTATCCAAATCGATTCGACTCATATCAATTTTGCTTATGCCGGCTTTTAAAATCAATTGAGCTCCAACATTAAAAAGCATGGCTAACAATAACAGTATAATTAACATCCAAAAACTCCTTAATCAAGATCATTGAAGCTAAAGTATATTATTCCTTAGTTTGAACTTTACTTTTCAAAGCGTATAAAAATAAAATAGGCGCAATCAGAAATATACTATACAAATATCTTGTATCTGGAGATTGGATAGTCAGTGATAGCCCCCCAATAATTGCAATGCCAGGCACGATTAATACTACTGCTTTCCAGCCATTTTTTAAAACAGATATCCAACAAAAAATCAGACAAAGGTACGAATAAAAGGCAGGTCGTACAAACATCCAACTAATTTTATCGTTGGCAATAAGTTCTTTCCATTCTTTTTCAATAAAAGTTTTCAAGCCAGGTAAAATATAATTCGATTTTAGTCCCAAATTATTTTCTAATACAAAGCCTATATCACCAACATACATTGAATCTGCAGGAGCACGTTGTATTTTCCATATGATTGAAGTTTGCTTTGACCATATTTTTAAAATTTCCAGCGGATGTTTTTCTAATTGTTCCACCCAAATTAACAAAAACCCCCTTTTATTTTGTTCAAAATTATTCGGATTGAAATTATTTTGTACTGCGGTGAATGGAATATTTAAATTCATATCTACTCTAGCAGGAGTTACGATATCACCATTAAATATTTGACTTAACACATTGCGTTGCTCGCGTTTAAATTGATCGGGAGACTCAAGGTAAAGTTGTTTCACTTGCTGTATAGGCAAAGTATATGCCATCCATGAAGGTTTGGGAGCGACTTCAAGAATCTGTTTTGCTGCAAAATTCAAACCGAAAATAGCAAAAATTGAAATAAGACCTATTATAATTATTTTCTTACGTTGTTCTTTTAATAAACATGCAATAATAACCATCGAACCTGCAATTACGAAAATGCCTTCATGTTTCAACAAACCGATGCATATCGCTAAAGTTATAAATATAGCCTGGTTCTTTTTAAATGTTATCCATGTAAAATCTTCAATAACTAATATCAAAACAAATATAAACATTAATACACTTAAAGCATAAGGTACATCTTTCCATAATGTATTAACCATCAACAAGTTTAAAGGCGAGATTGCATATACAATAGCAATACATAGAGTAATACGAGTTGAAATACCCATTTTATTAAATTTACATAATATTATTGAAATACATGCCGCAAAAATTAAAACTTGAAACAAACTTACTGCTCCCGGAGAATTCCATAATGATGTGAGTAATGCAACATATAAAGTACTATATATTGGATGATGGTCGGTGAATTGCCAAGATGTTTTTTGGCTCCACTGTACTACAGAATCAGGAGACATATTGCCAGGGAACATAGCCAGATAAGAAATAAAATAAACAATGAATATAACAAAAAAATATATCAAAAACCATTTTTTGTTATTTCGAACTATATTGTAATGATTGTAATGTAAAATCCCGAAAAAAATAGATAATGCAATACCACTAGCCAAAAGAAATATACATGTCACTGTAAGTAATCCAATGAAATTAAATTGTGGTTTGAAATTTAAATCTGTGTTCATAGAACCTGTTATAGCTGAATACAAATCGTAATCATTTTTTTGATTATCTACCGAAACTTCTACTTTTCCAGACCATGGATGCTTTAAAAATTGAATATCAATATGATTTCCTTGCAATGTTAAACTTGTTGAGGCGGGTTGCGGGGATAAACCACTATAGGAAACTAACTTCCCGTTTTTAATTTCCCATTTTTTATTATTAAAGTTCAATGAGGCAAGATTTAATGGCTGGCCATCAGCACTAATTTCTGTTATCCATACTTCTGTTCCGTTAGAGTCTGCTGATTTCTCTCCTGTAGCCGTAATCGTAATTTGATGGGAACTAGCTGCCCACAAACTACTGCTATTAAATAAGGTAATAATATAAGCAATAGCAAGCAAAACGAACAAAACATTTCTCTTTTTAGTATCAAGCGACTTTAAATGATTCAGTAATCTTTTAAATATCAAGCTGCGCATACTACGGCTCCTTCCAATGAGCATAATAAAAAACTTATAATATAGATTGGAGACATGCTAGTTATTACTTTTTTACTATAAATAACTGTACTTGCCCAAAATTAGTTCCATGAAATGTAAATAGAGACACACTTGACCCTATGCGTAAAATAGAGGTACCACCAAGCATAGGAGAACAAGATATGTCTCATAAGTCTACCTACTTTAACAAAAGAAAACCCTTGAAACAATCACTGGCACGAGTGGAAGCTTCCGCTTTATTTCTCCAAACCTGCCTTTCACCATATCAAACATTTCGTGGATAGAATGCGTTCCAATGGATATACGGGAACTTTAACGGATATTTACCGATTCTCTTTGCTGCACTGTGTTGTGCGTTTCGTAGCCATGGAAGCGTGATTGATGGGATACATGGCTACCGCCTGCAGAAAAAGCACAACATGATTGAATATATCTTCAACCAAGCTCAGCGCAGGCCGACACTAGAGCAAATTAAAACACGGCTCAGAGTCGCATAGGAATACTGTCAAGTTTTTAACTTACAAATATTTGAAGCGATTGTTAGCAAGTACAGTATATAAGATAAAAAGCCGCACCTAAAACTATAAAAACCAGCATTCTTGACAGCATCCTGCTATGCTGAAGGTATGAATAATCGATACGAAATCCGAGATGACCAATGGGAATCCATCCGCCACCTTTTACCTGCTGAACGAAAACCACAAGGAGGACGCACCCCAAAAGATAACCGAATGATTGTGAATGCGATGATGATCTGGATCGCCCGATCCGGTGCCCCCTGGCGAGACCTTACCGCCTCGGCTGGCTCGTGGAAAACGGTATACACACGTTTTCGGCGCTGGCAACTGGCGGGGATTTGGGATACCGTTTTGAAGGAAGTCTCCATGCAACCCGATGATGAACACGTGATGATCGATGCGACTCTCGGCCGCTTCCACCAAGCCATCGGACGCTCCCGTAGGGGAATCACCACTACAATTAATTCATGCGGTAGTCGATGGTCTGGACTATCCCCTTCGGTATGCGCCGACGAGCGGGCAATGTTATGAAAGTCGCATCGGCTATGACTTGCTACAATCGTTGGAACTGTAAGGAACGTATGTCATTGCGAATCGTGCGTAGGACACGAATCGTCTGCTTCAACTCCTGGAAGAACAGCAGACGTATGCCGTGATTGCTAGCCGCGCCCATCGCACTACGCAGCGAAGCTGGGATCGCTGGCGATACAAAGAACGCCAGTTGGTAGAGGTTTTGCAAACTGAAAACTTACCGTCGCTTAGCCACACGATAGTACAAGCTAGCGTGTACATTTGAAGCCTTTTTGAAGCTGGCTTCTATTTTATTATGGCTTCATTAGGTTTGAAGACACGCCAGCTTATATATAGACGCATTTGCCTCTTACTTTAAAATATATTCATTTTCGGTTATTTTTAATAATTCGATAATGATAATACATTTTCTTCGAAAATTTAAACAGTTTAGGATAATTCGTTTTAAGTTTATCTTTTAAAATCATAATTTTTCTATTATCCCGTTTGCTCAAAAACATGTTTTTATAATTTTCGGCTATAATATACCAATTAAACAAAAACTCACTTTTAAGCTTAAGCTCCTGAGAACTTAATGAGTCTTGACGACTATTGATTTGCTGTAATGTTTTTTCAAACATCTGACTAGCTTGCTCCCAACTAGGCCATTTTTCAGCTGTAGACAATGCCTGTTGCTTAAATGCGTTTAATTTTTCGGTATCTTTAAACATATTTATAGCACGTATTACTTGATCGTCTTTATCTTTTGGTACGACAACTCCATTTTCATTGTTAACGATATATTCATCGTGTCCAGTGACATCATAGGTAATACTCGTTCCACCACAGTGAAACATCTCTAATGGTGGACCAAACATGCCCTCCACATAACTTAACTTCACGACTACATCACAAGATCTATAAATTTCCGGTGTTTCAAATATTGGAACTCTTGAGAAAATTTTGTCCACGCCTGGGTAAAAATTAATATCGCTAGAAGTAAGCAGCCATATTTCATCTGCATCTGACTGCTTACACAGCTCTATCGTTTTTGGTACATTTTTGAAACCTACATCAACTGGACCTTCTACAAGTATACGCAGTTTATTTTCTTTACGCTCAGCATGCATTTTACCTGTAACTTTATATATGTCTTTGCGAATACCATTAGGCACTAAATAAGCTTGTTGATTAAAATGCTCATACAAATACTCCTTAATCCAATTAGCCTCAGTAATCATATAAAGTGGAAGTGTGTAGGTAGAATCTACAAGTTGTCGTAGAGGTTTTTCTGAATCATTATAAAAACGTGATTCAATTGACTGGATAAAATAAACATACTTGGAGGCTTTAATTCGATGTAATTCAAAGACTGTACGCCACCATGTTGCTATACAAATATCAAATCTGATGTCTGAAATACTACTATAGGTTTCCCAATTCAATGCTTTGGATTCAGGATGCCACTGTAAACGTTCTTTATTAACTTCTTCTTCTGTAACAATCGTTACTTTAACACCATTATTCATCATTCTTATAGCATGTTCAAAAATAACATACGTACCGCCGCTAATATCTGCAGAACCTAATAAAAATACAATATTCATTTTAACAACACCTTTAAATGACATTTTAATTAGAATGCGTTGTTTTAATCTTTGGATGGTAACCTATTTTCAAAATTTTTGATAATCTTATCACGATCATCAATCATTTTAGTCATTGCCTGAATAGCCTCATCACGATCATCGATCATCTTGGTCATCGCTTTGATGGCTTCATCGCGCTCCGTAATCATTTCTAATAAATGCTTGATTTCATCATTTTTTTCATTCAGTATCTTTTTAAATTTGCTCTCTTTTTTCTCATTATGGTTGTCATTATTCTGAGTGTTATTTTTAAAAATTTTAGCGAATTTATACCGACCATACAATGGAATTAAATAACCTAATCCTGCATTTTGAAGAGTAGTTGGCCCCCAAAAACCCTGACTCAGAATCCGATGTGGATTTTTGGCTAATTTCAAAGAATTGACCATCGTTTTAGTTAAACTAAACTTTGATTTATTGCTAAACGTCGAGTACTCGAAAACCCCAAAATTTTCGTAGTGGTAAAGCTTACTAAAGAAATCAATTTCTTTTTTAGTTGGGAATAAAGTCATACGTGCATGTACTTTCGCAAAGTCAGCTAAATACTCATCTAGCTTAACATCCTTTCTACAAAAAATGTCGCAAATTTCATTAAACACAATTAAAATTTCTTTTTGCAGCGGCTGTATGATATTTGAGAATATTTCCTGCTCTTTTTCTGTTTGAAAAGTTTCAACTTCTATCTTATCATCTTTTTTCACATAACGATTCGCACTTCCATGCGAGGCTCCCAATATAACTTCATATAATGCTCTATTCTCATTAAACACATCATAAAATGGCGATCTATAAGGTATTGAAGAAAAAAGCAATCCTCTTTTCATATTAGCAGTATGCATATTACCTGGAGCAATCAACCCTAAATAATATCCCTCTATTTTCTTATTTCTGAAAATTTCGTAAATATTATCTTGAATCGTGCCTTTCCAACCTACATCAACCACATGGATTGTATCGGTATTTTCTGCATTGCATTGATCAAAATACTCTTTAAAGTAATGGTTTTGCTCTATTCTATTACTTTCAAAAATTTCAATAAAAATAGAATTGTTTTTCAAATTTTCAAATGCAGAGCTTTGAGGGAAATTATCTATTTTCTGATGAATATCCATGTTCAGATCAATTGATAGTTGTTTTATGTCTTTTTCGGACATATTTAAACTAGACAAAAATTCATAGATTGACAAATGAATATATTGTCTAAATAATCTTTGGAAATCTTCTTCTTGCAAAGATTTTAGACTGGGTAAAAATGTCGCCTTTCTAGATACTTTCATATAATGTGCATTAATATGTTGAACCTTTTTGTATCCTTCTTTTTGTTGATATATCTCAAAAAGTTGCAACAAAAATTCACCTTCTCTGGAGAAAAAGAATACATCTTTCACATTTCTCATTACTAGTTCTTTATGCAAACTGTAAAGATAATAGAAAAGTGAGAAGGCGATTTCCAAAAACGTGCTTTTTCTGGCAGTTTTGGCAGCAAGCGAATGTATAGCTTGCTTATAATATTGACTGCTGCTGACAGTATTTATAAACTCCTTATAAAATGCATGTTGCTCCTCACGATCCAAATGATAAGCTGCCATGCCTAAAGAAGATGGCATATCATAATCAGAATGTAGATTATCTCCGATCATAATAATATCTTTTGTGTTTAAATCTTGTTCGTCTAAAATATATTTATATAAACGGCCACTTCTTTTAGTCAGCAAATACTCGCTTGAAACATAATAATAATCAATAAATTGGTCAATATTATGTTTTACAAAAAGCTCGGTAATCATTTCTTTATTCAGATAAAAATCAGATACACAATAAATTTCAAGACCAAGATGCTTTAATTCCTTTACAGCTTCAATCCAATCCTTATCTATAATTTGCACAGAAAGCTCTGTTTCTATTTCTATCTGGCTTGCTTTTTGGCAAAACTCATCTTTTGTTACACTTTTAGTCAATTTCCCATCCTCAATAAGTTTGTCATACAGACTCATGAGTAGACTTTTGTAATTGAACTCAGAATCCATTCCATTATCTGTATTTACCTGACATAAGTGAGCTTCCAAAACATTTCTATATCTATATAATTCAATATAGCTAATAAATTCTTCGAATTGAACGCTAACTCGCTTAGCCCATATTTTTTTCACATACTCCGGTTCTACTTCTCTTGCAACAATGGTATCAAATATATCGAAAAATACTTTTTTCCTACCTGACTCCAATATTTTACTCACTACATTTCTCATCATGCAAAAAGCTCCTTATTCAACTTTTCTTTTTTTGAGGTTAAATATAATTTTTTTACTACGGTAGTAATTCAATTCATCTTCCAAATCAGAAATTTGTTTTTTTAATTGTTGAATCATATTAGCATTCTCAATATTAGAAGTATTTAGTTGCTCAATTCTAGCAGTATTTCTAATATTCAAACTGCTTAACTGTTCAAATTCATTGTTATTCTCTCTTGCTAAGGTTTTTAGTTTTTCAATTTCGCTTTCATAATTTTGACAAAGTGAATCTCTTTCATCAATCATCTTTGTCATACTAGATATTGCCATATCTTTTTCATCTACAAGATACTCAATGGCAGCAATAGCATTTTCTTTATCTTTAATTAACAAATCCATTCTGGCAATGATAGTATCTTTATCTTGAATAAGAGCCTCGTTACTTTTTATAGCTATGTCACGATCTGCAACCATATTTTCAAGCTGATCAATCACTTTATCTTTTTCCTCAACCATATTGCTAAGATCATTTGTTTTTAATTTTTCAAATTCATATTTTGCTCGATACGTATATATTTCAATCTTATCAGAAATATTTCCCTCTAAAAGAAATTTATATACATGGTCTCCTTTTGGAAATAGAACCCCTAATCCCCAACTATGTTTAAATTCAATATAATTGTAATTTACCTTGATTTCTTCCCAGAAAATATCAGATCCATATCCTAAAAGGCTGAATACATCATGAAAAAATACAACGCCTTGTTCTTTCAATTTAGGCAACCAAGTTTCAAAATCATGTTTAACCGCTTCGTACGTATGCAAACCATCAATATGCAGCAACTCTACCGAATTGTCTTCTACTTCTGCTAATGCTTCATCGAATGTTTTTCTTTTCAAATCAATATCCAAATGATTGAAATAAACATTTACAGTCTCAGTTACTTTATCGATGACTTCGTTACCATAAAATCCAGCTTGTTCATCTCCGGTCCATGTATCCACAGCAATCAATTTGCTATTTAAATTAAAGTCCTTAACAGACTGACAAAAAGCGAAAAATGAACATCCAAAGTGAGTCCCCAACTCTACTATTCTTTTCGGTTTAACAAAACGAATATAGTCATAGGCAAATAAGCGGTGTCCTTCCCAAGGAGCCACTCTTAATTTATCATTCAATCGATCCGACTCAAATATCGGTTCACTAAAATTCCATAGCGTCAATTAAACCACTCCTCATAATTTACTGATTGCAATACTTTCAATTTTGTTATTAAAAATCGCGTGCACCGAATTTAAAGCAATATTTTTCACTTGTAATACATTATGAGCCCAACATTGAATGACATGATTCATTTCATCATAGCCTTCTCCAAGACCTAATGTAACGAAATAATCATTTTCCTGTACTTCAGGCCAAGTCAAGTTAAGTTTAACATGATAGTTCCCATTTTTGTTCAATTTAGTTAATTCTAATTTCGAGCCAATCGTATTTTCACCAAATATAGCATTGCCGTACTTATCATTAACAAGGTAGCCGATAATCAATTCTGAAGTGTCTTTTTGCGATTCAATCAGCATATTGATCTCAAAACTGTCACCAGCAGTGACATAACCTTTATATGCTTCATCATTCACTCTAAATTTTATCGCTTTAATTAAAATGTCCTGTGCACCACCAAGTGAATCAATATTAATGACATTCCAATCAGCAGGAATTTCTAACACTCCTGCATTTGTAGCAATATCTTCAAGTTTCTCTTTAAAAAGCTCAGAATGCATCGCTTTCGTATAAAACTCAATTCCTTTTAATGGTTCTCCTTCAAATACAATATCTCCCTTTGAAAGAACAATTACTCGATCAGCCATATTTGCAATAGAGCTTAAATCATGTGTAACTAAGATTTTTGTAATCCCACTCATTTCTTCTTTCATATAACGATTACACTTTTGCTGGAAAAATACATCCCCTACCGATAAAGCTTCATCGACTATGAGAATTTCAGGTTTAAAACTGATCATCACTGCAAACGCCAGCCTTGCAAACATACCACTAGAATATGTTTTGACTGGCTGATAGATAAAGTCTCCAATATCAGCAAAATCAATAATTTGATCCAATTTATCGTTCATTTCTTTTTTTGAGAATCCTCTAGTTACACCATTCAAGTAGATGTTTTCTATGCCCGTATATTCAGGATTGAATCCTGTACCTAACTCAAGTAAAGCTGATATTTGACCGTTTACTGATCGCTCACCATTTGTAGGAGTTAATACACCTGTAATAATTTTCAGCAAGGTAGATTTACCGGAACCATTCTTACCTATGATTCCCAAAGTTTCTCCCTTTACCACACTTAGAGATACATCATTTAGGGCATAAAATTCAGTATGATATTTCTTTTTGGTTATATTTAATGCCTCTTTTAAACGATCTGCTGGTTTCGAATATAATTTATATTTTTTTTGTATATGTTTTAGGTTTATAGTTAATTCTTCCATATGAATCCTCCTTAATTATCACAAAACGTCAGCAAAGTGAGGTTTGGTTTTTCTAAATAAATAGATACCAAGCCCTACTATAAGTGTAGATACAACCCAAAAATAGGTTGTCTGATTATAATGCACCCAAAACCACTGATGGTGAATGAATGTATTGCGATATCCTTCAACAATGTAGTACATAGGATTTAATTTAAACCATTGAATAATAGTTGGTGATATCAATTCTGGAGACCAAACAATTGGGATAAGCCAAAAACCAATTTGAATAATAATTCCAAGTAATTGAAGAGCGTCCTTCACAAAAACTACGATAGAGGACATAATTAAAGAAAGACCAAATAATAAATAAAATGTGCAAATGAGGTAGTAGAATAATTGTATATATGTTACATCAGGATAGTATCCAAACCAAAATAACATAAACATTAAAACAACTACAAAAAAGATATGAATGTAAAATGCCGATAATAATTTAACGATCGGCAATGTACCTATTCGAAAAGTCACCTTTTTGACCAGATAACTGTATTCCAAAAAACTATTCGATGCTGTCATAAAAGCTTCAGAAAAGAAAAACCATGGTATGATTCCACATGTTAACCAAAGTATATACGGTGTGCCATCAGCACGACTGCCAGAACGAAAACCAACATCAAAAACAAACCAATATACTGCTATGGTAATTAATGGCTGTATAAAGGCCCAAATGATCCCCAAATAAGAACCAGAATAACGTGTTTTAAAATCATTAGCTGATAGTTGTAAAGTTAATTTAAGCTGATTTTTCAAGTTATTAATTCCCATTACTTAACTCCTTCTTATAAAAAGCAATAGTTTGCTTTAATCCTTCTTTTAAATTAAATTCAGGTTGCCAATTAAATATCGATTTCATAAGCTCATTGGATAATACACTTTTATCAATATCTCCTGAACGTTGCTGTGCATGGACTGAATTTTGGTCGCTTTTGATCAGTTGTTGGATTTCGTTACATAGCTCATTTACGGAGACTTCTTTGTTTGTCCCTACATTCAAAACCATGTTATCTGCCGATGTTAATGACAATAAATTGGCTTGAGCAATATCTTTTACGTATATAAAATCTCGCGTTTGTTCTCCATCCCCATATATAGTGGGAGTATTTCCAGATAAAAATTTATCTAAAAAAATAGACACTACACCTCCCTCTCCTCTAGGGTCCTGTCTCATACCATAAACATTGGCATAACGTAATATCGTATATTTGATATTATGCATACTAGCGTAAACCTTTATATATTGTTCAGGGGTGAGTTTGGATATTCCATAAAATGATATGGGATTTATAGGATGTTCTTCATCTATGCTCAAATATTGGGGGAAGCCATATACGGCTGCTGAAGAAGCATATATAATTTTTTTTACATTATACTTCACTGCATTCGATAAAACGTTTAGTGTGCCTTGCACGTTTATGCTTAAATCTTCTAATGGATTCTTTAATGATTGCTGTACACTTACTTGGGCTGCATGATGAATGACAATATCGATACTGTGTTCTTCGAAAAAGCTAGACATCTTTTGTTCATCCCTTATATCCATTTCATAAAAGTGAGTTTTGTTATTTATGTTTTCCCTCTTACCTGTAGATAAATTATCAATTACATACGTCTCATATCCTTTTTCAATCAACAAATCTGTAATATGAGAACCAATAAATCCAGCTCCACCAGTAATTAAAACTCTCATTAAATTCATCTTCTCCTTGATATATCAAATTTAAAGATCGATTAATACTACTTTATTAAGGATTAGGTACTATGCTAAAATGTCCTAGTACCTCTTACGAAAAGGAGTTTAAAACATTGGCTAATCCAGTATACGGCAAACAGTTTAAAGCGTCTACCGAGGATGAAAAACGAAATGGCATGTTTTGGGTCGTTAACATCTGTATGATTTTATTTTTAGTGTGGGCACCGTTTCAGATTGCGTTGTTTAATGGTTTGAGTTATACGTTTGAAAGACCGATTTTTATTGCGGTTTCGTTGTCCGGCTTGCTTATTATTTTGGGACTGATTTATTTTTACAAACAGGTGAAATTGGATGATCAGCGCGATATGATCTCTTTATTGATCATTTTGCTGCCCATCTCGTACATGATTTCCATGTTTGGTGCCGCCTCTTGGCATTATGCCGTAAATATGGTGCTAATTCAATGGATGTACGCATTTATTTTCATTATTGGCTCCTATATGTTGCGGGATCGTTTGTCCAACAAAATGATTCAAATGACAATTATGGGCTCGGCGTATCTGATCGTTATGTTTGGCTTCATTAACTGGTTTGGACAGGCACCGCTTGGCGGCAAGCTGGTCGGCTGGTTCTCGATCGCTGTCCAAAATGGAACCTACGTCGATGCGATTATGCAGGATTCCAACGGCTGGCGTCTGACGTCTGTATTCCAATATGCAAATACATATGCAGCCTTTTTGATGGCAATGCTGTTTGCAGGCTTGTTTAATGTTAGCCGATTGAAAAAGTGGTATGACCACCTGCTGCACGGCTTTATGCTGGTGCCGATTATTTCGTCGCTAATTTTGACACTGTCACGGGGCGGTCTAGTCGTACTGCCGTTTGTACTGCTCATTTTGCTGCTAATGCTGCGTCCGGCACAGCAAATTTTGTGGGTCATTTATATGATTATTGCGGGTGCGGCAACAGCTGCCATTTTGAATCCGGTCACCGATATCGGATTGCAGGTGATCGCTAAGTATGATGGAGCGGTCGCTGCCAAAGGCTGGGCGTATTTGCTCGTCGCATCGCTAATTGTCGGTCTGCTCGCGCTCGTTATTGGGCGGTTTGTTGCGCCAAAGCTGGAAAGTATGACAGAAGGCTGGGGCGCACGTCGTTTTGCAAGCGTCTGGTTGCCGATCGGCTCAGCGGTGTTGGGTGGTATTATCTTGCTGCTGCTGATTGCGACCAATTTGCGTAATTTGCTGCCTGAAAATATTCGGGTACGGTTTGAAAATATTAACTTCCAACAGAGTAGTGTACTGGAACGTTTTACATTTTATCGTGATGCGTTAAAGCTGTTCCGGGAATATCCAATCTTTGGCGGCGGTGGTGGCGCCTGGGGTGCTTCGTTTGAAGCGTACCAAAATAACCCGTATGTCAGCCGTCAGGTGCACAACTTTTTCTTCCAGTATTTAGTTGAGGTTGGTGCGGTTGGATTTATCATTTTCATCCTGTTTATCGGATTTATTTTCTTCGCGTATATTCGCAGTTATATTAAATCCGAGCAAAAAGTACGTGAAGGTCATTTCTTGTATTTTATTATTACCGTTTCGATTTTGCTGCACAGTTTGCTCGACTTTAACCTTAGTTATGCGTATATGTCGATTCTCGTTTATCTCGGTCTCGGTGGGATGACGGCGGCGATGATCGCCAAACCGTTGCAACGTTTGCGGCTTAAAGAAGGGCTGATTCGTGGCTTTTATACGGTTGTGATTGGGATTACGGCGATCATTATCTCGTTTACTTCACTCCGGTTTGCTCAAGCTGCAAGCGATGTAGCGCAAGTGACCAATCTGTCCCGTAATCCACAGGCAACATATGAACAATATCGCACACTGCTTGATGATGCGCTGTCGATTCGCAGCACGTATCCGGAAGCGGTTGTGTATCTTAGCTCCTTGTTAATACAAGGCTACCAGCAAACGAAAAACGATCAATTTTACAATGAAGACCTCGCGTTGCTGACGAAAGCGCATGAGCGTGAACCTTATAACAAAGAGATCGTTAAACAGATGATTAATCTGTATCAAGTTCATGGCGAAAGCGACAAAGCTTTTGCGTTGACTGTAGACAGCCTGCCGAAATACAAATGGGATATTTCTTGGTACGAAAATGTAATCACACAGGCGTACACACTGGGCAGTCAAGCATATGAACGTAAAGACTATACGACCGAACAAAAAGATTTCCAAATCGGTCTGAACACGTATCAGCAAGTTCTGGATGGTATTCAGTATTTGACCACATTGCCAAAAGGACAGCTGCAAGGCCGTGAATTCGATATTACGCCTCAACTGGCACTGAATGTCGGTCAGATTTACTTGATGGAAGGCAACAATGCACAAGCTGTTACGGTGCTGAAACGAGGTCTGAAGGACGATTTAAGCGATGCGACCAACAAACAAGTCGCTATCTATTATCTGGCTGCACTCAAAAAAGAAGGTCAGAATGATCAGACGGTATATGCGAATGTCATTAAAGCTGATCCGAAAGCAAAAGATCAGATTGATGCCATTGCCAGTCAGACGTATACAACAGGCAAATAATGATACGGCAACACAATAGATGATGGCGATTCATTTTTTCGTTAGTCACCATTAGCACACTTGTTAATGTATAAACCGGGAACTTTCTCTGTATGAAGAAAGTTCCCGGTTTTTTTGTCATATTGTATACAATGCAAACATATATTTGTATCGATTAAATAAAAGAAGCATATCTGCATAGATGATTTAATCTATGTAAACATGCTTCTTTTGTATGATCCTATCTATACATTTTAAATGAATGAACAGGATAGTTGGTAGCTGAAAATCAAGTCACGCCGCAGATAGATATCTACAATGCCGCCTTACCGAGACAGATATGTTAAATGTATTGCCCACCATTACATTGTTAATACTAGCAGAGCAGGTTTCATAATGTGTATATACGTATCCGACTTTACTTCCCATCCTCTTGTGCCAGCACTTCGCGTAAGTACGTCAGCGTAGAATCACGCAACTCCGGATGCTTCAGCGCATAATGCACGGTCGTCTGAATAAATCCGCTCTTTTCGCCGACATCATGGCGTAAGCCTTCAAATTGGTAGGCGAGTATGTCTTGCGATTCGCCTAGCTTGGAGATCGCATCGGTGAGCTGGATTTCGCCACCAGCACCGGCGTTCTGATTGCCCAAAATACCGAAAATTTCCGGAGTCAAAATATAGCGACCCATAATCGCCAGATTGGATGGTGCTTCTTCGCGTGGCGGCTTTTCCACCAAACCGGTCGCTTTGTACAAACGATCCGAGTCCGGCATCGAGTCAGCTGCAACGAGACCGTAGCGGGACACATGCTCCCACGGCACTTCTTTGACACCGACGATCGACGATTCGTGCTGCTCATACACATCCATCATCTGCTTCAGACACGGTACATCCGATTCGACGATATCGTCACCGAGTAGTACGGCAAATGGCTCATCACCGATAAATTTGCGGGCACACCAAATGGCGTGTCCGAGACCTTTTGGTTCTTTTTGACGAATATAGTGAATGTCCGCCATTTCGGATGGCTGACGTACGGCGTCTAACAGCTTCCATTTTTCTTTTTCTTCCAAGTTTTGTTCCAGTTCGAATGAATAGTCAAAGTGATCTTCGATCGCACGCTTACCTTTACCTGTTACGATAATGATGTCTTCGATCCCGGAGGCAACGGCTTCTTCGATAATATATTGAATCGTAGGTTTGTCTACAATCGGCAACATTTCTTTGGGCATCGCTTTGGTTGCTGGCAAGAAACGGGTTCCGAGTCCTGCGGCGGGAATAATCGCTTTTCGTATTTTCATGGCATTGATTCCTCCATTTTCTAATGTTGAATACGTGTATAGGATGGGTCTGTCTCATGGTACTATGTAAATCTGCGCATGAGGCAGCCTTTCATTAGCCTGCATACGGCCACGATATATTTTAACCAATAATGAATCGATTTACCCAGCAAAACGATAGTCAATTTAAGGAAAGCGGATACATCATCGCTTGCATAAATAGGCTAAAGGTAGAAGGATACCGTATTGCAGTCATGCCCAAACGTACCTACTAGAAGTGCCGATTGCCGATAAAGACATATCCGTCATGATGTACCTATTTGGCTTGTTATCGTTCCCAAGCAGCTTGAATAGTATATGTCTGCATAGATGAGTAACGAATATGATATATGATCGTGTTCGTGTACATATTGAGTTTTATGTACAATTCGCATCGTCATGTTCCAGAGCAGCCAACAAAAGTGCAAGCAGGAATCATTATTTGCTGTGTAAGAAATATGTAAAAATCCCCTTCGGTCAGCAGTGGTTGAGTGCTTGGAATATGCGCTCTATTCACTACCTACCATGAGGGGATTATATGATTTAACTTTAAGTTACGGCAGTTTTAAACATCTTCGTTTACATCTATTACAGCTATAACACTTCAATTCATCCTGCCTTATTTAGGCTGCCGGTTGAGGATATTAATTTGTTCTACTCTATCATTTCACCAATTGACCACGGGTTACGCCGAGTTGGTTGGTCGCTTTCAACGTTTTCCATACTTGAGTGCCGCTGATTTCACCGCGCAGTGCTTGACTGTACAGTTCGATCACTTGCAGTACTTGCTCTGGCGTTTCTTCCAGAAACTCTATACGGTAGCTCGGTACGCCCAGCTCAAGGAAGTTGTTTAAGTACTCGGCGCCGGATTGCTCAATCGCATTGTAAACGGTATTGCGGCAGCCTTCATCCACACGTACCGGATGGGACATACCGATGCGATCTTGCAGCGATACACGGCTTTCTTCACATGGGCGACCACAGTTGGTGTAATCTGTACCTTCGCTCAAGAATGTACAGTATACGCAGTGCTCGGTGTGGAACATCGGCATATGCTGATGAATGACCACTTCCAGCTTGTCTGTACGGCTGTTGCCCAGCAGATCGACCATCTGTTGGATGTTTAGATCGTACGACGGTGTAACGATATCCAAACCAGCTTCCAGGAATAGATCGACCGTTTTATGATTCGCTACATTCAATGAAAAGTCACCGATAAGCTGCGGATGCTGCTCATTGGGATGGCTCTGACGACGTGCCAAATAATAATATAGTGCACCGGTATTGCGTACGAGTACGGCATCTGGCTGCAAACGTAAAATATTGGCATGGTAGCCGTTTTCGCCTGGCATATGGATACGCGGTGTAGCGAGTGCGATCTTTTTGCCTGCTGTACGTACAGCTGCAACGGCAGCCGGGAATTGTTTAATAAATTCGAAATCAGCATAGATCATATCCACATTCGCTTCCAGCGCAGCCTCTACTTGATCCAGATTACGACACAGTACAGTCAGCACGGCTTCGCTGCCTTTTACCGCTGGCGCAGCTGTTGCACTATCATTCATCACGGCAATATCGCGTTTAATATATACCGGCGGTTTCGGACGCTCGCCTTCCAGCTGTTCTACCGCCTGCCGGCGAATCGCATTTAGCTCGCGCATCGGAACAATAATATCGCCGTGCAATTGTGCATCCAGCTCATCGAGTTGGAAAATCGTACCGCCGAGACGACCGAATTGCTCTTGCAGTAGCTCAGCATTCATCGGACGCTTAGCGGCGATTTCCAGCTCCATTTCGGAATCGACGCGGATCGTCACGCCTTTTTGCACATCCGTCCAATAGGTGACGAGCGGTTGACCGGCATGACCGATCGCTTTGACATGAATCGGGAATACGCGATATGGTTTGTCGGTTTCGTACGTTTGACGCATCCGTTTATCCAGTGCCGGGTCATTTGTTTTCCAAATTTTGTCGCCCACATGCACACGCTTTAAGTTCACATCATTGCGACCGGGTACGATATCAACGATCCATGTTTCGTTGGCTTCGCCTTCAAGCTTGACGCCTTGACGACGCAGATCGTAAATGCGACCGCCTTCTTCTTTTTGCGTTGGATCGCCTGCATCAAAGACGATACCATCGCCACGCTTAAGCGGAGCTTCCAGTCTGCACACAACGCCGTCGCGCAAAATCTTTTCCACACGTCCAAGGTAGACACCACGGCTTTTCGGGAATGTACCATCAACGAGCTGTTTGTTGTTCGTCCCTTCCAGAAAGCCATGTGTGAATCCGCGCGAAAAGCTTTGTTGCAGTTCACGAATATCTTCCGTGCTGATCGGTGTATCGTCACCATCAAAATAACGATCGATCGCTTTACGGTATTTGCTGACGACATTGGCAACATAGGTTGGCGATTTGAGACGACCTTCGATTTTGAACGAAGTGACGCCCGCTTCGATCAGCTGCGGCATAATATCGATCGCCGCCAAGTCTTTTGGAGATAACAAATAGGTGACATCGCCCATAATCTTCTGTTCACCATCTACGATCAAATCATATGGCAACCGACATGCCTGTGCACATTCGCCGCGATTCGCTGAGCGTCCGCCCCACATTTCTGACGTTAAACATTGCCCGGAGTACGATACACATAATGCTCCGTGTACAAACACTTCCATCGGCAAACGCGCTTGCTCACCAATCTTCTGAATTTGCTTTAAATTGTTCTCGCGCCCAAGTACGACACGCTCCATATGAAATGGCTTCGTAAATTCAACCGCTTCCGGTGAAGTGATCGTCATCTGTGTCGAACCGTGGATCGGGAAATCCGGCGAGATTTCACGGATCATTTTGACCAGACCGAGGTCTTGTACGATGACCGCATCTACACCGGCATCAACGCAAGCATCGATTAGTTCACGCGCATCTTCCAGTTCGTTTTCAAATACGAGAATATTAAAAGTCAAAAAGCCTTTTACGCCATAGCTATGCAAAAACGCCATAATTTCCGGCAACTCATCCATGCGAAAGTTATTCGCCCGTGCACGCGCATTAAATTTTTCCACGCCAAAAAAGACTGCGTCCGCCCCATTCGCTACCGCCGCCCGCATGCAGTCCCAATCGCCAGCTGGCGCCAGAAGCTCCACGTCCTGTCTTTGTAATGCTGTATCTGTCATGTAAGTTAATTTCCTCCCGAATTGCCCTTGTTTAAGGACAATGCTCTATTCACGGTTTATCGCCCGTTTTCATAATAAAATGGAATACCTGCGCACAGACGCAGCACGTACGTCACACACTTTATAATGATTCTAATCCAGTTTACCAGACCTGTATGCTTGTATCTACCGTATCCTTTAAATTTGTCTGAAAATTTACAGGCAATTGGCAAGCAATTGCTCTGTCCGCTATGTATGTGGCACTCGATCCATTTGCCGGTGATGGCGGATAGGTGTACAACAAACAAACTGGGCAAGTGCTGTATGCCGAGGCTCGTAATGATGGCAGCAATGACTGGAGAGCTGCAGCTACAGTGGAATTCGTTTGCCGCTGTTTGGTTTTAGTATGTTGAGCTACAGTCGATATAGTCGATGTCATAACAAAAGCTGACTTTGCAGAAGGATGAGCTTCTGCAAAGTCAGCTTTTTGGCGTTTAACCGTTGCATGTGGAACGATGATTTAGTTGCCCGTCCAGGTGAAAGAGGACAATACTTTAGCTATTTCTGCTTGATGTGTACTTGAATTGTTCGCATCATTTATTTCACTCGCCACAATAAAGGTGCGTTTGCCTTTGGTGAACAATGTGTACGTACCGGTGTATGGCGTATCACTGCTTGGATATGTGACTGTAAATGTGTACGATGGCACGCCAGCAAATGTACCTGCTTGTCCTTCGGACAAGATTGGCTTGCTACTGCTGCTTGCCGACTGTATGCTTGTTTTCCAATCTGCTACCGCTTTTTCCAATGAACTAGTATTTTTAATCGTCAGCGATAAGTTGCCGCCTGTATAATAAAAAGCTACGTTGGCAGACGTATAATCATTGCCCATATCCGTCCAGTACCGTGGAACTTGCAAGCTGTAATTATACGTTGGCGATGTACGGGTGACGAGCTTCGTACGATCAACAGAATAATAATCAACCGGCAGATGACCGAAATTGCTCTCCAACGTGTCAAAATCAACTTTCATCGAGTTTACAATGCTTTCAAATTGTGACTGCACAAGCGGATCATCCGCATGTCCGCTATATTCGAAATAATAACGATAGCCGTCTTTTTGCAGCAAAACTTCATATTCGGTATACCATTGATCGTCATTGTAACGATATTGCATTTCATTTACGATCGCCGGGTGTCCGTCAATTTGACGCTCGGCTGTGCTTACATAACGGTAATGATCGGCTGCAAAGCTTTCGCCAAACCAGGTTTGAATATGTTTCGCCCAATCTTGCAACGATTGCCCTGTCGGTGTTCCGTAGGCGCCAAATTTAGCATAAGAATTATCTTTATTCGAAGCTTCATTTCCATCATCGCTAATCGTCCAGTCGGATGGCAATGTCACCGAAATGCCGTAGTCTGCATTTTCAAATGGTTGTCCATCCGCTTCTCCTTTACTTCCGGCAGACAGGTCTTCCGACTTGTTGTCATTGGCGTTAAAAGACATTTGGAATGAATTCAGCAGCTCCTGATTGTCATCGAAATCTTTATAGGAGTATGCTTTGGAGTCCGCATACATGACATAATACAAATTACCATTGCCTGCATACAGACGCGTTTCCGACAAATAGCCTTCCTGTGTTCTGCTGATCACGCGCGCATACGTGCCATTTGCTCCATTGACAGTCTGTTGATCAAGTACAGTCTCGGACAGTGATTGGATATAGTTGACCAGTTCATTCAGCAGATCATCCGGTGCAGGCTGGCTGTAGACAGAACTGGTAACCGTATCTGGCTTCACAGCGACTTGTAGCAAATACGTGCTCCCTGTGTCCATAAAGTTCGCTACACTGGCATCGGAGCCGCCGAGGTAAACGAGGTCTTCCGGGTATTTGATCGACCATTTATATTTACTGCTACCGACACGCGTTTTGTCCGCATGTTCGCTTGCGGTATCTTTGCTGTTAGTTTGTGCTTCCGCTGCAGACAATGTGACAACGATCTGTCCGGATACAACTTGCATTTTACCACCGATCGCTTGCACGAGCGGACGAAGTGGTACCATCAATGTGCCACCATGCATAACAGGTGCGGCAGGAAGCACGATTTTTTTGTCGTTCACGGTTGCCGATTTGCTGCCGATCGTCATCATAATTGTATGTTTGCCTGAAATGAGCTGGATTATATCGTTTTCATGCAGCTCCACTTTGGCACCAAATGCACGCGAAAACAAGCCCAATTGCACCATCGTCGTGCCGCCTGCCTCATACGGCTTAATGATCGTCTGTTTGTCACCGTTAATCGTAGCCGCTGTACTGCCCTTTTTAATTTTCAATTCCAGCAACTCAGCCGCCGAAGCAAAACCTGTTCCGATATACGCTGTAGTGGCGGTGATTACCGCAGTCAACATCCCTGTTGCAGTAATACGCATCCATTTGTTCATTTTATGTCCTCATTTCTATAATCAAAAGTGGATGTTGCGGAATCGTGGTGCAGCCCGATCATTATTGTCCGCCAGCTTGATTGTCACTTTTTACAACTGCATCGGTCGTCTGCGATTGGATGAGTTTTACGGTACGGTTTACAATGTCGCCATTCGATTGCATCACAAGCTTCACTTTGTCGCCCGCTTTGTACGCACGAAACATCTCATTTAAGTCAACGACAGTGTGTACGCGTTTGCCGTTTACGCTGTATAAAATATCGCCCGCTTGGATGCCTGCTTTGCGAGCGGAAGCGGAATGAACGGCAGCGACAGTAAGTGCATCATTAGTCGGTAACCCAATCAATGCGTCATCGCTTTCTTTTAATTCCAAGCCAAGCGAAGCACGATAAACTTGTCCATAAGCAAATAATTGTTTGATAATATATTGAACCGTATCCGCCGGAATCGTAAATCCAAGATTGTCTACACCAACCGCTTCATATTTCATCGTATTAATGCCTACCACTTTGCCGTCCGTATTAATGAGCGGGCCGCCGCTATTGCCTGGGTTAATCGCCGCATCCGTTTGCAGCAAATAATACGCTGCATCCACCGCACGGTTTACCCCGCTAATAATACCGGAGGTAGCGGTATTACGCAGCGACAGTGACAACGGTGTGCCGATCGCGATAACCTGTTCGCCAACTTCAGGCTTCTGAACAGATGATACAAATGAAGCAGTTTTCAAGCCGGTTGCATTAATTTTAACAATCGCGAGATCGCTAATCGTATCGCTGTACACTTCCTGTACGATATACGTTTTATTTTGTCCATTTGCATCCGAAGTAATGACTTTGGCTCCATCCTCCATATTGGAAATAACGTGCGCGTTTGTGACGATCCATCCATCCGAAGAAATGATTACACCGGAGCCAAACGCGATTCCTGGATCATCCGGATTGTATTGACTATCGTCTCCTCTGGCAGCACTTTCCGCTATAAAAGCTTGTTTTGTCGGTACGCCAACAATGCCTACAACCGAAGGCGAGATGCGGGCAATAATTTTCGTATAACCAGCACTGGTCGAGGAGGCGCTCAAATGAGGCGCCTTATATGTATAACCGGAAGTCGCTGCTAGAGCAGGTGCTGCTAAAGGTACAGAGCCAATCAAAGTAACGCCGGCAATAACGAGTGCGGTTACAGGAATATGGAGTTTTTTCAAATTCATCCAGCCTTTCTATAGTTGCTTACTCATCTATAATAAATCCTGATACAGGATATAAACCGCAACAGACGGAAGTGCACAATTAGATGCAGCTTCTGTAAAAACCTGTATTCCAAATGTAACATATCTGCTTGATCGCTAACAATCGGCGGATAGGCTCATTTGGATACAGTTTTGACACTATTTATTGCGGGTATGTTGCTACGTATCCATTATGTAAACCCGAAAGGATCGTTTTGACGCGAACGATCCTTTCGGGCATATTAAAGCTTAGTATTGATCATGATTTGTGCTCATTCCACGCTTATACTTGACTGCTTTCAAGCTCACGACTGCGCATCGTATCACGCTCTAGTACCGGTTTTAAATAATGTCCGGTATACGAGTTCTTCACGCTGGCAATCTGCTCTGGAGAGCCGGATGCCAGCACCGTACCGCCGCCACTTCCGCCTTCCGGTCCCAAATCGATCAAATAATCCGCCGTTTTGATCACATCCAGATTATGCTCAATGACGAGCACCGATTCGCCAGAATCGACGAGACGCTGCAACACTTGCAGCAGGCGGGCAATATCGTCCACATGCAAACCGGTCGTCGGCTCATCCAAAATGTACATCGTTTTGCCTGTACTGCGGCGATGCAGCTCGGAAGCGAGTTTAACACGTTGCGCTTCACCACCGGACAGCGTTGTTGCCGGTTGACCGAGTTTCACATAACCGAGACCGACGTCGAGCAGCGTTTGCAGCTTACGATGAATACGCGGCATGTTTTGGAAAAATTCGACCGCATCTTCAATCGTCATATCGAGCACATCGGCAATCGTACGATTTTTGTATTTCACTTCTAATGTTTCGCGGTTATACCGTTGCCCTTTGCATATTTCACAAGGTACATATACGTCTGGCAGGAAGTGCATTTCGATTTTGATAATCCCGTCACCGCGGCATGCTTCACAGCGTCCACCTTTGATGTTAAAGCTAAAGCGACCTTTTTTGTAGCCGCGCACTTTCGCTTCATTCGTCTGGGCAAACAGATCGCGAATATCATCGAATACGCCGGTATATGTTGCCGGATTGGAACGCGGTGTGCGTCCGATCGGTGATTGGTCGATATCGATCACTTTATCGATATGTTCCAAACCGCGAATTTCGCGATATTGCCCTGGAATGACACGCGCTTTGTTCAGATCGCGCGCCAGCGTTTTGTACAAAATCTCATTCACCAATGTGGACTTGCCTGAGCCGGAAACGCCGGTTACCGCCGTGAACAGACCGATCGGGATTTTGACGTTAACGTTTTTGAGGTTATTTTCCTTTGCACCGCGTATTTCGAGCCAGCGCTCGCCCGGTTGACGACGCTGTAATGGAACCGGTATAAATTTGCGTCCGCTCAAATATTGTCCGGTCAGCGAGTCGGCATGTGCCATAATTTCGGCTGGTGTACCGGCTGCAATGACCTGACCACCGTGAATGCCAGCGCCAGGCCCAATATCGATAATATGGTCGGCAGCCATCATCGTATCTTCGTCATGCTCAACGACGATTAGCGTATTGCCCAAATCGCGCATATGTTCCAACGTTTTGATCAGCCGATCATTGTCACGCTGATGCAAACCGATACTCGGCTCATCCAAAATATACAACACCCCAGTCAAACTGGAACCGATCTGTGTAGCAAGGCGAATACGCTGTGCTTCACCACCGGACAATGTGCCTGCCGCACGCGCCATCGTCAAGTAATCAAGACCAACATTGACGAGAAAACCGAGACGGCTAACGATCTCTTTCAAGATCAGACGTGCTATACTAAATTCCTTTTCACTTAACTGGATATGTTGGAAAAAATGAAGCGCATCATGGATCGGCATCTCTGTTGTATCGGAAATGTTTTTGCCGTCGACCGTCACTGCCAAAATTTCGCGTTTAAGACGTTTGCCTTTACATACCGGGCACGGCTTGGCGCTCATATAGCCTTCGATATATTCACGCATGCTGTCTGACGATGTGTCTTTGTAGCGACGCTCCAAATTCGGAATAATGCCTTCAAATACAACCTGTGCTTCTTTAATACGACCAAAGTCGCTTTCATAACGGAAGCGAATCTTTTGTCCGTCCGAGCCGTGCAAAATCAGATTTATTTGCTCCTTTGTCAGCTCTGCTACCGGAACGTCTAGCGGGATGTTGTAATGTTCACATACCGATTTTAGAAATTGTGGATAGTAGTTGGACAGACCGCCGCTCCATGCTTGAAAAGCACCTTCCTCGATCGTTTTGCTATGATCGGGAATGAGCAAATCAGGGTCAACGACCATACGGATACCGAGTCCATCACACTCCGGGCAGGCACCAAATGGGCTGTTGAATGAAAACATACGCGGTGACAATTCCTCAATGCTAAAACCGCAAATCGGACAGGCAAAATTAGAGCTAAACCGCAGTTCCTCCTGCCCGATAATGTCTACTAGCAGTTGACCACCCGACATTTTCAACGCCATTTCGATCGAATCGGCAAGACGAGCGGTCACATCGTCTTTAATGACAATCCGGTCAACAACGACTTCAATCGTATGCTTTTTGTTTTTCTCGAGCTGGATATCTTCGGACAGATCGCGCAATTCACCATTTACACGCACCCGTACAAACCCCTGTTTGGAAATTTCGGCAAATACGCTCTTATGCTCGCCTTTGCGTCCGGAAATGACGGGAGCGAGAATTTGCAGCCGTGTGCGTTCCGGGTATTCCATAATCCGATCGACCATCTGCTCGACCGTCTGGGAAGTAATCTCCACTCCATGATCCGGGCAATGCGGATGTCCGACACGTGCAAACAACAGGCGCAAATAGTCGTAAATTTCGGTCACTGTCCCTACCGTTGAACGCGGGTTACGACTAGTCGTTTTCTGGTCGATCGAAATGGCTGGCGATAGCCCATCAATCGAATCGACATCCGGCTTATCCATTTGCCCGAGAAATTGCCGTGCATAAGCAGACAATGACTCGACATAACGGCGCTGGCCTTCAGCGTAAATCGTATCAAACGCGAGCGAGGATTTGCCCGATCCGCTCAAACCGGTCAGTACGACAAAGCTATCACGCGGAATCTGGATATCGATATTTTTCAGATTGTGTGCGCGTGCACCTTTGATTTCAATAAATTTATTCAGCAAAGCTCCAACCTCCAACTCCGGTGCTTCCGGAAGAATCAATATGCGAACTCCGTACCCTCATATGAGCCTTATGCCCGAACCCGTCGCATACAGTGTTCGGTAACGGATATCTTTTCGGTAAATATTAGTAAACAATGATAATAATGATAATTAGGCATTTATCTATGATAAAGGTTGTCGGAAACGAAGCCCGCAACAGGGATCGATGTCCGACAACCTTTGAATTAAAGTCTGTTCATGTTGAGTGTCATTTAGCTCATCTCGGCGCGCAATTCAAGCACAGCATCACGCAGTTCGGCGGCGCGTTCAAACTGCAAGTCTTTTGCCGCAGCTTTCATCTCGCCTTCCAGACGCTCGATTAATGCGATACGTTCGCGCTTGGACATTTTGGCTTTGGACGCTTCAGCCATGTAATTCGCTTTGCCTTCCGCCACTTTGGTCGCCTCGATTACATCGCGCACTTTTTTGCGAATCGTCTGTGGGGTAATGCCATGTTGCTCATTATAAGCAACCTGAACGCTACGCCGACGTTCGGTTTCCCGCATCGCCTTTGCCATCGAATCGGTAATTTTGTCACCGTACATAATGACGCGCCCTTCCGAGTTCCGAGCGGCACGACCGATCGTTTGAATCAATGAACGTTCGGCGCGTAGGAAGCCTTCTTTGTCGGCATCAAGAATCGCCACGAGCGACACTTCCGGCAAATCTAGCCCTTCCCGCAACAAGTTAATGCCGACGAGTACATGGAATGTGCCCAATCGTAAATCCCTTAAAATCGCCATCCGTTCCAGCGTTTTGATATCGGAGTGCATATACCTGACTTTAATACCGACTTCTTTTAAATAATCGGTCAAGTCTTCCGACATTTTCTTCGTAAGCGTTGTGACTAACACACGTTCATCACGCTCGATTCGCAGTCTGATCTCACCGATCATATCGTCGATCTGCCCTTTCGTTGGACGCACTTCAATAATCGGATCAAGCAGACCGGTTGGACGGATAATCTGCTGGGTCATCGTATCGCAATGTTCCAACTCATACGGACCCGGCGTTGCCGAGACGAAGATCATTTGACCGACTTTTTGCTCAAATTCTTCAAATTTAAGCGGACGATTGTCCAGTGCAGACGGCAAGCGGAATCCGTGATCGACAAGCACATTTTTACGCGCCTGGTCACCGTTGTACATCGCACGAATTTGCGGCAATGTGACGTGGGACTCATCGATTACGACGAGCATATCATCAGGAAAATAATCAAGCAATGTATACGGTGTCTCACCGCGTTCACGGAAAGTGAGCGGACCCGAATAGTTCTCGATCCCTGAACAGAAACCGATCTCTTTCATCATTTCCAGATCGTAGCGTGTACGCTGCTCCAGACGTTGTGCTTCCAGCAGCTTGCCTTGTTCACGGAACAAAGCCAATTGCTGTTCCAGCTCACGCTCGATATTGTGGATCGCTACCCGCATCGTTTCTTCTTTGGTAACAAAGTGAGATGCCGGGAAAATAGCGATATGATCGCGCTCGCCAACCAATTCACCTGTCAACACATCAATTTCGGTAATGCGCTCAATCTCGTCACCAAACAGCTCCACACGCACAGCCTGCTCACCGCGTGAAGCCGGGAAAATCTCGATCACATCGCCACGTACACGGAATGTACCACGCACAAAATTAATATCATTGCGTTGATATTGAATGTCCACTAGCCGCGATAAAATTTCGTTGCGCGACTTCTCCATGCCTACCCGTAGCGACAGCAGCATACCGCCGTAATCACTCGGAGAACCGAGACCGTATATGCACGATACGCTCGCAACGATAATGACGTCACGGCGTTCAAACAGCGAACTGGTCGCAGAGTGACGCAGCTTATCGATCTCCTCGTTAATGCTGGAATCTTTTTCAATATACGTGTCTGAAGACGGAATATACGCCTCAGGCTGGTAATAATCATAATAGCTGACAAAATAATCGACCGAGTTGTGCGGGAAAAATTCCTTAAACTCACTCGCAAGCTGTGCAGCCAATGTTTTGTTGTGTGCAATGACGAGTGTCGGGCGCTGCAAACGAGCGATCGTCTGTGCGATCGTAAATGTTTTACCCGTACCTGTCGCACCGAGCAACGTCTGTAGCTTCTTGCCCTGCTGCACACCTTCAACCAATTCTTCAATCGCTTTGGGCTGATCGCCCTGCGGGGAAAATTCCGACTGTATCTCAAACTTCTTCGAACTGACCACAATATCGTTCATTGCCCTGCATCACCCTATCGTCTAAAATATATATTACGCGTGCCCGATAATAAAAAAAGAGATCGTACACGGGAATGCCTGGTACAGTATACTTTACCCAGCGTTCGCTAAAGCGGCACATTCCGAATGAACGAATCTCGTAAATAGTGGATATTGCCAAACGTTACAAATGGTTAAATAATGATATAACAACGATCTTTCCTAACCGTTCGGTAATGTTCCAAAATCTATCAACATTTAACATTACGGACATCGAAATAGGAATGTTTGTTCCCTTCTATTATACTCTTGGAATACCGTTTATGCAATTGAAACAACGTCTGTAAACAACACTTTTTTCAATTATTTTCATACGATCGGCTGAAATAAAACAGTTCCCACAGCGCCACACCTTACCGCACATCATTGTGCACAATATTCCGTTACAGACTCGCTTCCCGCATGCAGAACAGGAGATGGATACATGGATTTGACAACAATTATTGGAATTATTGCAGGCATTGCTGCATTGATTGGGGGGTTTTTATGGGAAGGCGGCGACGCTGGTGGGTTGATCCAGGGTGCTGCCGCATTAATCGTATTTGGTGGCACCGCTGCCGCTGTGGTGATCAGCTTTCCAGCATCCCGTCTCAAAAAAGTACCGCAGGCGATTATGACCGTATTTGTGCCTGCGCGCACCGATAATGAGCAATTGATCGAAGATGTAGTCAATATGTCGATGCATGCACGTCGCGCTGGTGTGCTAGCGTTGGAATCACAAGCGACTTCGCACGAAAATGCTTTTCTACGCGAAGGGCTGCAACAAGTAGTCGATGGTACCGATCGCGATGTAATCCGGCAAATTTTGGAGCTGGAGATGGGTAAAACCGAGCAGGAATACGAGCAATACGCCAAAATTTTCGATTCCGCTGGCGGCTATGCCCCTACGATGGGCATTATCGGTACGGTTATGGGTTTGATCCAGGTGCTCAGCAGTCTGAATGAACCGAACGGGCTGGGCGCTTCGATTGCGGTCGCTTTTACGGCAACATTGTACGGGGTAGCTAGTGCCAATCTGATCTTCCTGCCGCTCGCTTCCAAAATTCGCGCGCGCGCCGAGCTGGAAATTCAAACGATGGAAATGCTGCTCGAAGGCATGCTATCGATTCAAAATGGCGAAAATCCGCAGCTCGTTCGTCGCAAACTGGAAACATTCGTAACTGAACAAGATAACGGGTATGACAACAAACCGGCATCGATGAAAGGGGACTAACGATGGGACGTTATTCTCGCCGCTCCTCCAAACCGACCGGGCATGATCATAAAGATCGATGGTTAATTACGTATGCCGATCTGATCACACTGCTGCTTATTTTCTTTATTGTGATGTATTCGGTCAGTCAGATCGATTCCGATAAATATAAGGTATTAACCGAATCATTACAGCTTACGTTTCAAAATCCTCATTCCAACTCGATTTTGAACGGTGGCAAAGGCGTAACCGGTACGGCAGGGCAAAGTACTAGTGAGGGCGGTCAATCCGGTCAACAGGGGCAAACTGGACAGCAAAACGGACAAGGACAGGAAGCATTGACTAACCGTGAGCAAGCGTTCCGCGAACAGGAGCGTGAGCTTACGAACCTGATGAAAGTGATCCAAAACTATGTGCAAACGAACAATTTACAAGGACAAGTAACGGTCGTTGATAAACCGCAAGGCATTTCGATTACGCTGAGCGATCAGTTTTTGTTTGATGAAGGCAAAGCCGAGTTAAAGCCCGGCTCACTCGGAACGCTCGCCAGACTGGCAAGCTTGTTCCAATCGATCAACACGACGATCAGCATCGAAGGTCATACGGACAATTTGCCGATTGTGCATGCTTCTCGCTATCAGGACAATTGGGAGCTGTCCGGTGCACGTGCGTTGTCGGTATTGCGCTATTTTATCGATGTCAAAAAAATCAATCAAGCGAAGTTCCAATATGCCGGCTATGGAGCGACTCGTCCTACAGCGGACAACTCCACTACGGCAGGGCGGCAAAAAAATCGACGTGTAGAAATTATCGTGCTGCGGCAGTTACAAGAGTAGCTTCGTCAGAACGGTTATGGCAGTTGGTTTATGCTGATCAAGAGCGTGACACAGCGCACGGAATGCTGTTATACGACCTTTTAAGACGTTTCAATCGTTGGATAATCTGGCACGGTTATGTATGCGTTCCGATGAGAGTGTTATTTTAAACAACAGGCGAACTCGTTGCATACGGAAAAAGGGAGCTGATGCTTTGACGGCATCGTCTCCCTTTTTGTATTTAAGTATAGCGCTGTAAACTGTTATGATTTCTAATATAGCCAGCTACTGTGCATGATCACGTATAACTAGTCGCTGTTAGCGACGGCTTCGTTTGCGGCCTCGTTTTGGCAATCCTGTCATATCATCGTCTGTCGGCGGTTGGGCTGACAGGCTAGGTCGCTTGGCTGAAGAAGATGAACCAGACTGCTTATGATCGACAGCGGCATGATCATTAGCAGTTGTCGTTTTTGCGGCTGGCGGTTGCTGTTGCTGTTGCTGTTGCTGTCCATTGTCTTTTTGGTTACGAACCATGCGTGAGCGGATAGGCTCTCCATCCACAACAGGCGTTGATTGCCGAATGATATGATCAGGATCAAGCTCCGACGGAACCGTCGTACTGCGTACTGTATGTCTGCTTACAACCGGCATACGTAATAGGTGAAAAGCGTTTAGCCGCTGTGCTTCCGTCGTCACCGCTGCATCATCGTCCGGCACAAAGATCATCCCGAGTTGATGATGGTCGCCCGCATAGATAGCACGCTGCATAAACTTGATTTCGCCTTCTCGATTTAAAATTTCCAGCTTACAAAAGGCAGGGTTAATACGCAGCGCCGCATGCAATGTTTGCGGGCTATGCACTTTTACACCATTCGCTTTAAATATCGCCTCGGCTGCCCGAATGCCAAGTTCATCTGCAGGGCTGCCGGGAATGACGTCCAATATGCGCAATCCACGCAAAGATTGCGTATACATCGGCGTTTGCTCCGCTTCCTGCCTGCGGCTCTTATACACGATATATTCGCGCCAGATTACACCGATCCAGATACCGAGCAAGGCAAGCGGATGCCACCAATACGTGCCTACAGCCACAATGATTAACACCAGACTGCTTTGCCACAACTGCGTGGAAATGATTTTTGCTTTCACCTGCGGCAGCTCGCTTTGTGTGAGCACACTCGTACCGATCATGACCGGTAACAACGATAATGCTACCCCTGCACTCCATACATCGCCGCCATATAGCGGCTGCCACGGCAATACCCAGCCGCCTAACGATGGCACCAGCAACCAGAGCGGTACAGGCCAAAATACGTCCATTGTGTATGCTCCGACCTTTTTGCCGCGCTTGCCTTCGATTACAATCGGTGAAGACAGACGTGGCGCTTGCAGGCGAAACAATACCGCTTCGGCAATATGCAACAACACCGCCAACGTAAACAAGCCTACCCAATCAGCATTGCGGATTGCCGCGACGATTTGTCCGAGCAAGCCAACCGGCTGCCATCCCGACATAAACGATAAAATTACATACAAAATGCTCAGCAGTGCAAGCGCATCCAACAAATGAGCAAGTCGCAGTCGGAACAACGATAATATGACAATCAGTCCACCGAGCAACCATAATAACTCAGTTGAAGTATGTATACCGACTCCGGTCATTAGCAGCGATGCTAGCACACCGACTACCAAACCTGTAACTACCGTCCGCAACACACGTCCGGCGTAAATGTGTACACGAATATTAAACAATCGGCGTTCCAATATTCCTTGCCGCCGATAATGAAGCAATACCGCCAGTAAAAATATATAATAAAACGGCTGCGTCAGCAGCGATACAACAATCTCCATTAACAGATGCAGCGTATTGCTCAGCATATCCACCACCCTTCACTCCTCTTGACTGTAACGTTTGTGTACGACCAGATCGACGCAGGCAAATTTTATTATTGATGTCCTGTAATGATGCTGTTGGATAGGCAAGCTTGTTTACAAAAACAGCCCATCGCTGTCCGTTTCCACTTCACCAACTGCAATTATAAGACAAGCATATCATGTCATCGATCGTTTTGCGCCTGCGGTCACATTTTATTTATCTAACCTGCTCTATTGTATCGAAATATGTTCAAAAAAAGAAGGCTGCGCACAGCCTTCTTTTCGATCATTTTGGTGAATCGCTTGTTTGGATGAAGTTAGCTTATTTGCCTGTGCCTACTTGCTTTTCGACACCTGCAATCGCTTTGTTAAGTTGTACATCATATTGTGGGTCTTGAATATGCTTGATCAATGCCGCTTCCAGCGCAGTAGCTGTTTTGGCGTCGATTTTGCCGGTTGGTGTCAGTTTTTGAGCCGTTTGGAATGCACGGACTTCGGTTTCAGTGCTGCGGTCAAAATAACCGTCTTTGCGGTCAACTTTGTAGCCGAGACCTGCCAGCATCACTTGCGCATTTTTGATATTGTCATTGTTCATATCGTATACGAGCACATTGTCGGTATTGATCGGTGTGACCGTATAATAATCCGGTGGTGCGATTTGCACATCCGGTTTGATGCCTTTTTTGTGAATCCAGTCGCCATTCGGTGTAAGCCATTTGGCGATCGTAATTTTGATCAGGCTGCCGTCATTGAACAGATTGTCCATGCTCGTCTGCACGGTTCCTTTACCATACGTCGTTTCGCCGTACAGCGTAGCGCCTGCCGATTGTTTTAGCGCTCCAGCAAGAATTTCGGATGCGCTCGCACTACCGCCATTCGTCACAACCGCAATCGGGTAGTTTACAGCTTGACCGGTGGAATTTGCCACCTGGCGCTGTCCATTGCGATCTTCAATCTGGACGATCGGTTTGCCTTTGGCGATCAATTGGGATGCCATATCTTCCACCACCGACAATACACCACCAGGGTTGTTGCGCACATCGATCACAAGCCCTTTCATCCCTTCGGCTTGCAGCTTGGTCAGCTCCTGTTTGAAACGCTCTGCTGTATTCAGTGAAAATTGCGTAATCTGGATAACGCCGATTTTATCACTGGTCATACGCGCATAGACGGTTTCAAGCGAAATATCGTCACGCGTAATTTTGAATGTCATCGTTTCTTTGCTGCCTGCACGCTGAATTTCCAGCTCGGCAACCGAGCCTTTTTTACCGCGAATTTTGGCGACCGCAGCATTCAGATCATTGCCGGACAGTTTTTCACCGTTAACCGATACGATAATGTCTTTTGCACGCAAACCTGCTTTTTCCGCAGGCGAGCCTTTGATCGGGGCGATGATTACTACATTGCCGTTGTCTTGCGAAACTTCAGCACCGATACCGGTAAACGAACCAGCGATCGATTCACTGAATTGACTCGCGGTATCGGTATCCATATAACTGGAATACGGATCGCCTAGCGCTTCCATCATGCCGTTAATCGCACCGTTTACGAGCTTGCTCTCATCGACATTTTGATAATAATTGCTTTCGATCAAGCTTGCGACTGTGCTAAGCTTGCTTTTCTCCTGATCGTTCAGACCCCCACCGCTGAGTGCGCCCAGTACGCCCTGTCCTATCGAGGCTCTCTGCACAAAGGATGGCAAATTCACTATAGCTAGCGTCAGCACGCTACTAAGCACCATCATGGCAACTACAAGCAGAGCTACCGTGCGTTTTCTCATCATGTATGACCGCCTTTCTAAGCTAAAACCGGCTTGCCCATCCGCTATCCGCCCAATAGGGGATAGCGATGAACAGCCGGAATCGCAATCGTATTACAAATATCCCATCGGATCAACTGGCGATCCGTTTACACGCACTTCAAAGTGACAGTGAGGGCCAGTCGAATTACCGGTGGAACCGACTTCAGCAATCTTTTCGCCACGGCTGACGCTTTGCCCAGCATGTACCATCACACCGCCATTGCGAATATGACCGTACAGCGTTTGAATGCCATTTCCGTGATCGATAATGACCGCATTGCCATAACCGCTCATCGCCCCTGCTACAACGACTGTACCGCCATCAGCGGCGGTGATGTCCGTCCCTTGCGGAGCCGCAAAGTCAACGCCAGCGTGCAGCTTGTAAATGCCTGTTACCGGATTCGTACGGTAACCGAATGGGGACGATAAACGCGCACCGGCTACAGGTACACTTAGCAGACCGTTTCCGCTACCGCTATAGCCACCACCGCCTCCGGATGATCCTGATCCGCTATCACTTGCTGCGCTGCGTGCCGCCGCTTCGGCAGCCGCACGAGCTGCCGCCGCTGCACGTTCCTGTGCTTCAACGGCTGTCTTTTCACGATACAATGACGCGCGTTTGTCTGCCAAATCCCATAACGCCTGTTCCTGTTCGGCAGTCGTATCTTCAGCATTTTGAATTTGCAGATCATATTTGGCGATCAGGCGCTGCTTTTCGTTTTCTTTGGCATCCAGCTCGCCTTTGCGCTTGGCTTTTTCGGCATATAATCCTTTGGCGAGCGCATAGTTCGCTTTTAATTTATTTTGCGTCACGACGACGAATTGTTTGTCTTTTTCATGCTGTGCCAAAATGTCCTGATCTTGATCGACGATCATACGCAGCGAATCGGCACGTTCCACAAAGTCGGAAAAACTGTTCGAGGACATCAGTACATCCAAATATGACACCATTCCATCGGTGTACATCATACGCACTCGTGTATCAATCATACCTTCTCTTGCTTTGATCCGCTCTTGCGCTTCAACCAGGTCTTTTTTCGCCTGTCGCAGTCCCATTTCCGTTTTGGTAATGTCGTTCGACACACGGGCAATCTGACTGTTCACTTCATTAATCGCAGTCAGTACGATGCCAAGATCATGCTGTGCTGCTTTTTTCAGCGCAGCGGATTTGGCGCGTTTTGCCTCGGCAGCCTGTTGTTGCTGTTTCGCTTCTTGCGCCTGCTTTTCTACAGCTCTCAATTCCTGCTGAATATCACTTGATGATTTGGCTGCGGATGCCTGTGCAGGCGAAAGTAACGCAGCGGCCAATAAGATGGAGGCCATAATTGATGCGGCTTTTTTCAACTTTTATTCCCATCCTTTATATCATGTCGTTGGTTAGTTAAAGTAGTCGTTTCCGGCGCTCAGCAATTACGTCATTTCATTTATCGGCAACTGGTAGGGATTCATTATAGGACTACAGTCCTTTTTGGTAAAAATTAGGACTAATTTTGAAATTAAACTTTCAGGAAGCGACGAATCGATACCGTACTTCCCCAAATACCGATCAACACACCGAGAATGAACAACAATGCGCTAAGCCAGCCCCATATTTGCTGTAATGGCACAAGTGTAACTAGCGTGCCCAGACTGAGCGACGATTGCGCCGCATTAATCAACTGCTGATAACCGATAAACAAAATCGCAATCGTAACGAGCGCCCCGATTCCACCTAGCAGTGCACCTTCAATAAAAAACGGCCAGCGAATAAACTGATTCGTCGCCCCGACCAGCTTCATGATGCTAATCTCGCGGCGACGGGCGAGAATTGTCACCCGAATCGTATTGGCAATTAGGAACATCGCCATCAGCGCAAGCGCCGCTACGAGTACGAGTCCGATGTTGCGGATCAGATCGGTAACTTTGAACAGCGTTTCGATCGTTTCGCCGCCATAGCGTACTTTTAAAATCGGCTGCTCTACATGTTCGTTGTTGAGCGCTTCAATCTTCTTCGCCACAAATGGCACCGTGCTCGCTTCTACGACTTGCACGCGCAGCGCATCTGGCAGCGGATTGTTATTTTCGGCATAACCTTCCAGGAAGCTTTCTCCGCCTTCACCGAGGCTTTGGCGCAGTTCTTGTAAACCTTCGTTTTTCGGAATAAACGTAACCGATTTAACTTCCGGCATTTTGCTAATTTCTTGCTGCAATTGCTCACGCAGCGACTGGTTCACATTCAGCTCCAAAAACACATTGATCTCCACTTGGCTATCCGCCTTGTCGGTCAACTGATTCACATTGTAAACGAGTAAAATAAACACGCCCAAAATTAACAAAGACACAATAATGGAGGTAATGGACGCTACCGACATCCACCCGTTGCGGAATACGCTTCGAAAACCTTCCCGCAAGTGTCGCAAGAAGGTACTAAAATTCATAACCGTACTCCCCTCTGATTTGATCTCGTACAATATGTCCATTCTCGATTGCAAGCACGCGGCGACGCATCGAGTTTACGATATCTTTGTTGTGCGTTGCCATAATGATCGTCGTACCGCGAAAATTAATCTCGTCCAGCAATTGCATAATGCCAAACGATGTTTCCGGGTCAAGGTTACCTGTCGGCTCATCGGCAATAATAACGGACGGATTGTTCACGATCGCGCGCGCAATCGCAATCCGCTGCTGCTCACCGCCGGACAGATGATCTGGATAACGGTTCGCTTTACTTTGCAGACCGACCAGTTCCAGTACTTCCATGACGCGCTTTTTCATCTGTTTCCGTGGCGCTTCAATCACTTCCATCGCAAAAGCGATATTTTCATAAGCGGTCAATTTGGGCAATAGGCGGAAATCTTGAAACACTACACCGATATTGCGGCGCAGTAACGGAATTTTGCGTTGCTTTAGCTTGCCAAGATTGAATCCATTGACCGAAATTTGGCCTTTGGTCGGCTTTTCTTCACGATACATCAGCTTCATAAATGTCGATTTCCCCGCTCCCGAGGGTCCGACTACATATACAAATTCATTACGGTCGATTTTGACGGAAACGCCTTGCAGCGCGTGTGCGCCGTTCGCATACGTTTTCCATACGTCCTGCATCTCGATCAATTCATCACTTCCTAATTACAGGTTCAGGGTCAATACGTTAGACTAGGTGATCACGCTTTGTATCCAGCCTGTGCATAACCCGATTTCAGCAGGCATGACATAATTCCACAATCTCTATTGTAACAAATTCGTTACCTGCTGGGTACTATAATAACGTGAAAATATGCGCCAAATCAAAAAACGACCGATTTCATTTTTGTCATGAAATCGATCGTTCCTTTTATAGTGCGGCTTGAGCTACGTTTTGATTGCCTATTTTCCCATTGTTAGTATTCAATTCGTATTTAAGCGGAAGACTGCCCTTTAGCGGCTTGCTTGCCGTTTGAACGTGAGTTGGTTACCGCTCTTGCCCCGCCCATCAGCGATACAGCCACAAGTGCACAGACCGCTGGCACAATCGCCCAGCCAAACGTATTTGCGACCGAGTGTGTCAGCGCTTGCCGGATCGTTTCCAGCACGCTTGTCGGAATGTGCGACTGCATCTGCGGTGACAGCAATGCGCGCGGATCGACCTGTGACAAATCCATGCCTGCCGGCAGTGAGCCACCGCCAAGTTGCTGCTGCAATTGTCCGTTCAGCAAACTGCGCTGAATGAGTCCAAAAATCGTCACCCCGACCGACATCCCTAACGAACGCACAAATGACAGCGTCGAATTCGCCGCACCGCGCTGGCGAATATCAAACTCCTGAATCCCGCTAATGCCCAGCACAGAGAACGAGAATCCGATCCCAAAACCGGTCACGATCAAATCAATGACAAGCATCCAGTTCGGTGTATCAGCTTTAAGCTGGCTTAACAATACCATGCCCACGATAAAGACGAGTGCTGAAAACATCATAATGCGGCGAAACGTCATTTTATTGACAAGTATCCCACCGACCATCGCCGCTACGACCGAACCGATCGTCATCGGCATCAATGTTAGACCGGAGTTGACCGCCGACCCGCCGGTTACGCCTTGCACATAGATCGGAATGTATAACGTAACCGTAATAAAAGCTGCCCCATAAAAAAATCCAGCTGCCACGCTCCCGGCAAACAAGCGCTGTCGAAACATCGGAAACGATACGATCGGCTCCGCCGCCTTGCGCTCGGCAAACACAAAGCCGACCGCCATAACTACAAAAACCGCCAGCAGTCCCAAAATAAACGGCGATGTCCATGCATACGTCCCGCCGCCCAGCTCCAATGCAAACATTAACGAAACGACCGCACCGACGAGCAGCGTCGCCCCTGTCCAGTCAATCCGCTGACGCGACCGCTCCAGCGATTCACGATAAAAGATTACAATAAGTAGCAACGACAAAATGCCCAATGGCACATTGATGTAAAATACCCAGCGCCAGCTTGCATACTCGGTAATGTACGCCCCAAGCAGCGGGCCAAACAGACTCGACATGCCAAACACCGCGCCGAGCAGCCCGGTCATTTTACCGCGTTTTTCCGGTGGGAACGTATCAAATACGATCGTAAATGCAATCGGTACTAACGCACCGCCGCCGATTCCTTGCAGCGCTCGATACAGGCTAAGCTGCACAATCGACTGCGCCGTCCCACACAACATCGAACCGAGCATAAACATCACGAGACCAAACACAAAAAAACGTTTGCGCCCATACATATCTGATAGCTTACCAAAGATCGGCGTGCCCGCCAGCGAAGCGACCAAGTACGCCGAAGTTACCCATACAAATTGATCAAACCCGCCCAGATCACCGACTATAGTCGCAATCGAAGTCGCTACAATCGTATTATCGATCGAAGCGATAAATATGCCCAACAACAGCCCGGCTACAATCCAGCCTGTCGCCTTCTTTTTACCGACTGGTGCCGCTAATGAATTCATAATGGTCACTCCCTGCTTTCAATTCATCATCCGCTAAATGCGTCATACGTTATTATTAACACATTATCATGCGAATGACCCACCGGTCATTATGAATTTTTAAAATAATTCCCCGCTTGCTTTTATTCCACTCGCTCCGCCACCGAACGACGCTCCACCAGCTCTGTGCCGAGGAAAATCAATTCCGCTCCGGCAGACTGCCGCTCAATCCGCTCCAAAATCTTCGTTGCACCATGAGCGCTAATTTGCTCAATCGGGCGTTTAACTGTCGTTAATGCCGGATTGGTATACATGGAAAAATTAATATCGTCAAACCCGACAATCGATAGCTCATCCGGCACTTTAAGCCCCATTTCAAATGCTGCATTCATCGCGCCAATCGCCATATCATCATTGGAGCAAAACACCGCTGTCGGCGGCGAATCCAGTTGCAATAGCGCTTGCATCGCCTGATAGCCGCTTTCTGTACTATAACGACCAGGCACAATATACTGATCAGGCAGCGATAATTGCGCCGCTTGCATCGCATCCAAAAAGCCGCTGCGCCGCTGCTCGGCGGATTTGAATCCTTTCATCCCTTCGATCAAGGCGATCCGGCGATGCCCTTGCCGAATCAAATACTCCCCAGCATGCTGCGCACCTTCACGGTCATTAGATACGATATTGACAAAATCACCGTCCGGAATCAGACGATTTAGCACCACAAGCGGGATGTCCTGCCCGATCACATGCTCGATAAACGCATGATCATCATCACTCTGACTCATCAAAATAATGCCATCAAAGCGCTTCGGATGAATCGTGCCATAATCTTCATAATCATCGATCCCACGCACAAACAAATTATATTCAATCCCAATTACCGAGTTTACACCTCGAATCGTATCTGCAAAAAAGCTGCTGCTCGTCCCATGCGACAAACTGCTGAAAAACAAACCAATCGTATGCGAGCGCTGCAACACTAGACTTTTCGCATTATAGTTCGGAATATAATTCAACTCACGCGCAATTTCGACAATTTTCCGCTTAGTGACCTCTTTGATGAGCGGGCTATTGTTCAGTGCCCTCGATACGGTCGTATGAGAAACATTCGCTATTTTGGCGATATCTTTAATGGTAGATGCCATATGCATACCTTCCTTTTATCGTCACTTGTATGGAAATCATATGCTGCTGTCTATGTATTCGCAATCTGCTGCATTACCTAGAAAACAACAAATGATTCACGCCTTGGATCAACATCCTGTTCACCTCAATAATATTCATCGTCCAATTCCACCTAACCATACCACATTATTTCCGCCACAAGATAGCGATATTGTAGTGAAAACGTTGACTTAAGCGGCACTATTCACACACCACCAAGCTAACTTAATAGCGATATGAGCGTGCACACTTGCCTATGCCTTAGCCTACAATATGCCAATACCCTTATCATCATCCATCGCCTGGCTCCAATTGTTCCCACTACACAAAAGAGTCTTCTATGCCGCTTCTGCATCATGCATAGCAACAGGAAGACTCTATCGTCACAACAAGCAATCCAACCTACTACTGAACATCATCCGCACCTATGTTATGCACGTTAGTTAGCCAGCGCTTTAATCAAGACACCGACACAACAGCCGGGAAGCCAAAATATTGCTCTGCATTGCGATAACAAATATTCGCTGTCATAGCGCTGAGCAGCTCATGATCATCCGGCGCTTCGCCACGCTCGACCCAACTGCCGAGCAGATCGCACAACAGCCGCCGGAAATATTCGTGCCGCGTATACGAAAGGAAGCTGCGCGAATCAGTCAGCATACCGACAAAGCGTGCCAACACGCCATAATTGGCTAAAATACGCATCTGCTCCATCATGCCATCGCGATGATCATTAAACCACCATGCCGTACCGAACTGGATTTTACCCGCCGTAGCGCCGCCCTGAAAGCTACCCGCGATGCTAGCGAGTACCGGATAATCATTCGGATTCAGCGAGTACAAAATCGTTTTCGGCAAACCGCCCGCCGTTTCGATCGCGTTCAGCAGCCCTGCCAGCGGAGCAGCAATCGCGCCATCGTTAACCGCGTCATAGCCGGTATCCGGGCCGAGGCGACGGAACATCGGCGTATTGTTGTTGCGCAGTGCATGAATATGAAGCTGCATCGCCCAATCAAGCTCACGATACAACCCTGCGAGAAACACGAGCGTATACGACTTGTGCTTCGCTTCCTCCTCGGCGCTCACACTGCCTTCCTGCAATGCTTTGGCAAAAATACGGCTTGCTTCCTCACGCGTTGTGTCGGCATAAACGAGCACATCTAGCGCATGATCTGATACACGCCCACCTGCCTGATGGAAAAAGCGCACACGTTGCTCCAGCGCCTGCAAAAACTCGTCATACGAACGCACATCGCTGCCATGCACATCGCTCAGTTGTTCCAGCCACGGACGGAACGTATTGCGGTTAATTTCCAGCGCTTTATCCGGTCGGAAGCTCGGCAACACTAACGTTTGGAAATCGCTTAGCTCACGAATGGCGGTATGATGTTCCAGCGAGTCCACCGGATCGTCGGTCGTACACACGACCGTCACGTGCGACTTGGTAATTAGATCGCGTGCACCAAACCCTTCACCTTGCAGCTGTTGATTTACCTTTTCCCAGATGGTTGGCGCCGTTTGCTCATTCAGCAGCTCATCGATCCCAAAAAAGCGTTGCAATTCCAGATGCGTCCACTGATACAGCGGATTGCCGATCAATTGTGGGACAGTACGCGCCCAAGCGAGAAATTTATCGTAATCATCGGCATCACCGGTAATGTATCGTTCCTCCACTCCATTCGCACGCATTACTCTCCATTTGTAGTGATCACCGTATAGCCAAGCTTCGGTAATGTTTTTGAACGTTTTGTTCTCGCGAATTTCCTGTGGGCTAAGATGACAATGGTAGTCAATGATCGGCATATGTTTGGCGGTTTCATGATACAGGCGAATCGCTGTCTCACTGTTCAGCAAAAAGTTATCATCCAGAAACTTGCGTGCCATACATCTTCATTCCTTTCGCATTAGGACTCAGCTTAAATTTTGTTAACGTTAACATTTTACAGTTTAATTGTATCCGTTTTCAAATAATACGCAAGGGGAAATTGATCGATCATATTGCTCGGTGCAGCACGATCGTACTTGAACAAACATAAACACCGCTGCCCGCATCACTCATGGAGAGAATATGCGAACAGCGGCTCCTTATTATGAAACGACAATGTGCCATTATTACTACTACTAACTTGTCTCAATTTAATTCATCGTATGCCGATCGTATGATCGCTTTATGATGAACACATTGAAGTGCATTCGCACCTGATTTTTAATGGAGACAGCCTACTACCGCTTTGACCGAGACTAATTTAAGTTTGAAACTGGCTTAAACGTGCTGCTCCAGCCAAGTCGTCGTATGCTGCAATTTGCTGCCAGCACGTTCGATCGCCTGTTCAACCTGCACGGTTGCCGTACCGCCGTACACATTACGTGCATTGACTACCGTCTCCGGTTGCAGCACATGATAGATCGTATCGTCAAACAGCGGCGAGAACTGCTGGAACTCATCCAGGCTTAGATCGAGCAAATATTTGCCCTCCTGAATGCAGTACAATACCGTTTTGCCGATCACTTCATGCGCCTGCCGGAACGGTAAGCCTTTGCCGACGAGGAAGTCAGCGATATCGGTCGCATTGGAAAAGTCTTTGTTGACCGCTTCGCGCATCCGCCCCGTATTGACTTTCATCGTAGCGATCATCGGTGCGAACAATTGCAATGCACCTTCCAATGTAGCGACCGTATCGAACATGCCTTCTTTGTCTTCTTGCATGTCTTTGTTGTACGCCAGCGGCAGCGACTTCAGCACAGTCAGCAGACCGACCAAATTGCCGTACACACGACCGGTTTTGCCGCGTACCAACTCGGCAACGTCCGGATTTTTCTTTTGCGGCATAATGCTGCTGCCTGTACAGAACGCATCATCCAGCTCGACAAAATTAAACTCGGTGCTGCTCCATAACACCAGTTCTTCACTCAAACGGGACAGATGCGTCATAATCAGCGATGCACCAGCGAGAAATTCAACGATAAAATCACGATCACTCACCGCGTCAAGACTATTTTCGTACACGCCGTCAAAACCAAGCTGTTCCGCCACCAAATGGCGATCGATCGGGAATGTCGTACCCGCCAGCGCACCAGCGCCTAGCGGCAATACATTGATGCGTTTGTAGCTGTCTTTCAGGCGATCGATATCACGCTCGAACATCGACACATATGCCATCAGATGATGCGCGAACAAGATCGGTTGCGCGCGCTGTAAATGCGTATAACCCGGAATGATCGTATCCAGATTGTTTTGCGCCTGATTGATCAGTGACTGTTGCAGTGCATGCAGCAGACCAACCAGCTCAACGGCGCGATTGCGCAAATACAGATGCATATCGGTCGCAACTTGATCGTTACGGCTGCGTCCGGTATGTAACTTGCCGCCGACCGCGCCGATTTCTTCGATCAGATGCTTTTCGATATTCATATGAATATCTTCATCCGATACGGAAAATTCAATCTGACCAGCGCGGATTTTGTCCAATACTTTGTTCAGACCCGCTTTGATCGTCTCCACATCATCGGCAGGCACGATGCCGCATTTGCCAAGCATCGTCACATGCGCCAAACTGCCCTGAATGTCTTCCTCAGCTAGCGCTTTATCAAAATGAATCGAGGCTGTATATTCCTCGACGAGATGATTCGTTTGTTTAGTAAACCGTCCGCCCCAAAGTTTGCTCATGTTGCCAGTCACACTCCTTGCTTCGCTTGGCTTGCTGCTTGTTGGACGCCCGCATTTACTTTCAGACGCAATGCGTTCAACTGGATAAAACCAGCTGCATCGCCTTGATCGTAAGCATTCGTTGGATCAGCTTCCATCGTCGCAATATCCGGGTTGTACAGACTGTACGGGCTGCTCAGACCGGCTGCGATCACATTGCCTTTGTACAGTTTTACACGCACCGTACCGGTCACATTTTTCTGGCTCTCGGTCACGAGCGCTTGCAGGGCGAGACGCTCCGGTGCAAACCAGAAGCCATTGTATACTAGATTGGCATACCGGGTAATGAGCGAGTCGCGCAAGCTCATCACTTCGCGATCCATCGTCAGCGATTCCATTTTGCGATGAGCGGTGAACAAAATCGTGCCGCCTGGTGTCTCATACACACCACGGCTTTTCATACCGACAAAACGGTTTTCAACCATATCGACACGTCCGATCCCGTGCTTGCCACCTAGTTCGTTCAGCTTTTCCATCACTTCAAGCGGCGTCAGCGTCTGTCCATTCAATGCGACACAGTTGCCTTGTGCAAATTCCAGTTCCAGCATTTCCGGCTGATCCGGTGCATCTTCCGGCGATACACTCAGCAGGAACATATCTTTATTATCGTCTGCACTTGCATCAAAGTTCGGGTCTTCGAGCACACCGCTTTCATAGCTGATATGCAGCAAATTGCGGTCAGTCGAATACGGCTTCGCTGCTGATGCCGTTACCGGAATACTATGCGACTCGGCATAAGCGATCATTTCGGCGCGACCTGGGAAGTCGGCGCGGAATTGCTCCAGACGCCACGGAGCGATCACTTTAATCTCAGGTGCAAGTGCCGCTGCGTTCAGCTCGAAGCGCACTTGGTCATTGCCTTTACCTGTTGCACCGTGGGCAATCGCAATCGCGCCTTCTGCACGCGCAATCTCTACCATCCGCTTGGCGATCAGCGGACGCGCGATGCTCGTACCGAGCAAATATTGACCTTCATACAGCGCGCCAGCTTGGAACATCGGATAGATAAAATCTTCCGCAAATTCAGCGCGCAGATCATCGATGTATACTTTGGAGGCGCCGGTAGCAAGCGCTTTTTCTTCCAAACCGTCCAGCTCATCCGCCTGTCCGATATCTGCCGTAAACGTAATGATTTCGGCGTCGTATGTTTCTTTTAGCCATTTCAAAATGATGGACGTATCCAGTCCACCGGAGTATGCTAGAACGATTTTGTCTTTTGCCATTGCTTATATGCCCTCCATTATAAAACCTTTTGATACCGGGGCGGTGAAGCCGGAATATAAAACTCCGTTACGCTTCATCCGCACACGGTCAAAAGGTCTTGGTTTGATGTAGTCATTATACACGATCATGCCATTGTATAGGCGACATGTTCGTCTTTGATCGTAGCCTAATATTGCACAGCAGACGGTGTAACACTTGATCTGCATCCCAAACAATCTGTTGCATTCTGTCTGTTGACCAGCTAATGCACCGCCTTAGCGCTTACGAGAACCGAGTCGTATTGAAATACGAAGCGGGATTCGCTCTATGAACGATCAGGTTAATTCAATGCCGATTAACCGATCAATGCCGCCATAATCGCTTTTTGCGCATGCAGACGATTTTCCGCCTCATCGAAAATAACGCTATTGTCGCCATCGATCACACCTGCGCTCACTTCTTCACCACGATGTGCCGGCAAACAATGCAAGAAAATATAATCCGGCTTCGCGTGACTCACAAGCTGCTCATTTACCTGATAATCGGCAAATGCCTGCTCACGTACCTTTTGTTCCTCCTCAAAGCCCATGCTTGCCCACACATCGGTATAGATCACATCTGCGTTCGCTACCGCTTCCTTTGCATCACGCACGACTTTGATCGTCGCGCCGCTTGCTTGGGCAAGCTGCTGACATTGCTTCAGCACCTCGGCATCTGGCTCATAGCCTTCCGGACTTGCTACGTACACGTCCAGACCTACACGCGCACCGCCGATCATCAGCGAGTGTGCCATATTGTTGCCGTCGCCCACATAAGCGAGCTTTAAGCCTTTCAGCTTGCCTTTATGTTCCACAATCGTCTGGAAATCCGCCAGCACCTGGCATGGATGTCCCAGGTCGCTCAATCCGTTAATGACCGGAATGTCCGCATATTTAGCTAGCTCGGTTACATTTTTATGCCCAAACGTACGGATCATAATCCCGTCCAAATAACGCGACATCACCTGCGCCGTATCAGCAATCGTTTCGCCGCGTCCCATTTGGATATCGTTTTTGCTCAGGAATAGCGCATGTCCACCCAACTGATACGTACCAACTTCAAACGATACACGCGTCCGCGTAGATGATTTTTCAAAAATCAAGCCTACCGTTTTGCCTTCCAGCGGACGATATACTTCACCCGCCTTTTGCTTGCGTTTCAATTCAATCGCCAGTTCGATTAGAAATTGAATTTCTTCGGCGGTAAAATCGCTAAGCTCAATAAAATCTTTGCCTTTAAAATGGCTCAGTTCCAGCTTGCCTGTTTGTATTGTATCTGCCAACGGTATTCCTCCCTCATTGCGAATATGTCATTTACTATGTGTAGTACGGAATGCCAAGTCAGGCACTCCGCAACCAATGTATGTTTTTGCTTGGCATCCGGCTCGATTGGTATCGTTCAGTTGCCGTTCGCTCCAGCCGTACCAACGACCGGTGCATACTCATGAATCAATTCGCTTAGAATCGCCAGCGCCTGATCGATCTCGTCTTTTGTAATGAGCAGATTTGGCAGCAGGCGAATAACGTTCGGACCTGCACTCACAAACAGCAACCCTTTTTGCTGTCCAGCCAAAATCAGTTCGTTAATCGGCGCCGTACATTCGATCCCGATCATCAAGCCTTTACCGCGAATATCCCTCACAAATGGATGGCTGCCTAGCTTGTCGTGCAATTGCTGCATCAAATAGTCGCCCATTTCTGCCGCATGCTGCACAACACCTTGCTCTTGTAACGTTTCCAATGTGGCGATCACGGCTGCGGTCGCAAGCGGTGTACCACCAAAAGTCGAACCGTGACTACCCGCAGTAAATGCTGCTTTTAAATACGCTTTTCCGACCATTGCACCAACCGGGAAGCCGCTCGCCAACCCTTTTGCCAGTGTGAAAATATCCGGCTCAATGCCATAATGCTGTGATGCTAGCAACTTGCCTGTCCGTCCCATGCCGGTCTGAATTTCATCGATAATGAGCAGCAAACCATGCTGTTTGCAAAGCTCAGCCACCGCCTGCACGTATTCCAGTTTTGCCGGATACACGCCGCCTTCGGCTTGAATCATTTCCAACATAATAGCTGCCGTATGCGGGCCGATTACGTTTTGCAGCGCGTCCAGATCGTTTAGTGGCACCGTAATAAAGCCGGCTGGCAACGGATGAAAGCCTTCTTTTACTTTATCCTGTCCGGTCGCCGTCAGCGTAGCGAGCGTACGTCCGTGGAATGACTGCGTAAACGTAATGATCTCGTAACGTTCTTCGCCCTTAATCTTTTGCTGATATTTACGTGCTAGCTTAATCGCTGCTTCGTTCGCTTCTGCACCGCTGTTACAAAAAAACACCGCATCTCCGGACGTCATCGACGTCAACAGCTGTGCCGCCTGTTCCTGGTTCGGAATCTGGAACAGATTGGACGTATGCCAGAGCTGATCGAGCTGCTCTTTCAGCTTTGCTGTTACGGTGTCAGGAGCATGTCCCAGATTCGTAACCGCCAGTCCACACATAAAATCCAAATATTTTTTGCCGTCCGCATCCCATAGATAACTTCCTTTTCCTTTGACAAATGCAAGCGGATAGCGCGCATAGGAAGGAAATAATGCACTTTCGGTATTCGCTGATGATGGCTGATTGCTCATGCTGGTCACGCTCCTCAATCGTTAATTTTATAAAAGCAAACTGCGACCGTTCGTTATGGTCACGACATTTATGATGTATCGTTACGGCAATCGATGATCATTGATGAATGATCATCGTTGTAATGAATCGTCACCGTATCGATCCTTACGTCGCGCTACAGCACCGTCTGGCGCACAATACGTGTGCCTACAGCATCTCCGTTCAAGACGCGGCTAAGGATGCCCGGCTCGCTACCATCGACAATAATCACTTCTTGTACATCTCCCTGAATGCAGGCAACCGCTGCCGTTACTTTCGGGATCATACCGCCATAAATCTCGCCCGTTTCGATCATATGCTGTGTATCCTCAATCGTCACTTGCGGCAATACGACTTTGGCGCCATCGACCGTTTTCATAATACCAGGCACATCCGTCACTACGATCATACGCGGTACGCCCAGATGCGAAGCAACCGCACCTGCTGCCGTATCAGCATTAATATTGTACCGCTGCCCTGTTGCATCAACACCAACGGGCGCGATGACTGGCATATAACCAAGCCCGGTAATCGCTCGAATAATCGTAGCTTCCACATACGTAACATCCCCGACCAGTCCAACTTCTGCGGAATTGGCAACCGGTTTGGCCTGGATCAGACCGCCGTCGACACCAGAGATGCCGATCGCTTTTGCCCGGCTGCCCTGAATTCGTCGGACGATCTGCTTGTTGATGCTGCCCGAAAGCACCATCTCCACCACATCCAGCACCTGTTCGGTCGTTTTACGCAAGCCGCCGACAAATTCCGTCTCAATGCCCAGCTTTGCCAAATTGTCCGAAATCGCCGGGCCGCCTCCGTGCACAATGACCGGCTGTATACCGGATTCCTGAATTTGCTGCAAATCCGCAAAAAACGAATCCGGCAATGCAGCTAGCGTACTGCCTCCACATTTCATTACAAACGTCTGAGCCTTCTGCCCTGTCATCGCATTCCCTCCGTTTCAGTGTTTATCATTGGCTAACCATATAGCCAATCAAAAGTGATGTTTACAACGTAAACTATATTAACGTTTCCAAGTGATAGCAATCTTCTAATACGACGTACAATGAACAACGAGTTTGACTAGGCAAAATATCATACACTGTCCATTATTAGCTATCTTTTACCGCATTTACTATGTACGGTAAGCAGCATTAATGCGCACATAATCGTACGTCAGATCACAGCCCCATGCAATCGCTTCACCATCGCCATAATGCAGATCAACGACAATCTTTACCGTATCGCCTTTAAGATACTCCAATGCCGCCTCCTCGTCAAAAGGAACCGGACGCGATGCCGTTAATACAACGATATCGCCCAGACGAATATCGACCGTGTTCACATCGACCGGTTCACCTGCACGCCCTACGGCTGCAATAACCCGTCCCCAGTTCGCATCTGCGCCAAACATAGCGGATTTGACCAAACTGGAGCCGATAACCGTCTTCGCAATTGCACGTGCAGACTGATCGCTGAGCGCGCCGGTCACTTCCACTTCAACGAGCTTGGTCGCCCCTTCGCCATCACGCGCAATCGCTTGGGCAAGATGTTCACACACATGACGGAATGCCGCCGCAAACGCCGCCCAGTCTTCATGTTCTGGTGTTAAATCAAGATTGCCTGCATGTCCGCTCGCCATCACGACGAGCATATCATTCGTACTTGTATCGCCATCCACCGTAATCATATTAAAAGTACGATCCGTCGTATCGCGCAACAACTGTTGCAGCGCCGCTGCCGGAATGACCGCATCGGTCGTCATAAATGCAAGCATCGTCGCCATATTCGGATGAATCATACCTGAACCTTTCGCCGCTCCAGCGATATGCACATCGATGCCGTTCACTTCCACCTGCACACAGATTTCTTTTTTGACCAGATCAGTCGTAAGAATCGATTGGCAAAATGCTTCGGCATGATCGGTCTCATAACCAAGCTGCTCTGGCAAACGCTCAATACCGGAGAGCACTCGATCCATTTTTAACAATTCGCCGATCACACCGGTAGAAGCTACCGCCACATCCTGTTCATCCAGACCGAGCTGGCGCGCCGTTTCCGCACGCATCGCATAGGCATCCTGCTCACCTTGTCGCCCTGTACAAGCGTTCGCATTACCGCTATTTACGACGACCGCACGCAGCGTGCCATTGGACAAGCTGTCCCGTGTCACCTGTAGCGGAGCCGCTTGAAACAGATTCGTTGTATACACGGCAGCCGCTGCCGCCGGAACATCACACACGATCACACCCAGATCGTTACGCTCCGTTTTTTTGAGTCCGCAATGCAAACCTGCTGCCTGAAATCCTGCTGGTGTAGTTACAGAGCCACCTTGAATCTGTCTAAACAATTGAGCTGACATAATATCTTCTCTCACTCCCTGATCGACGATATAAATAAAATTGGGGTACACGCACATGATGATAGCTACAACGATAGCTGTTGTATAACATTTCCGGCTTGCTTAAGGATATACCGGAATCATCTGCAGACCAAGATTTTCTTCCCAGCCCATCATTAGATTCAAATTTTGGATCGCTTGACCAGCCGCCCCTTTGACCAAATTATCGATCACCGAGATGACCGTCATACGCCCGGTACGCTCATCGAGCGCAAACCCGATATCACAGTAGTTGGAACCTGCCACCTCTTTCGTAGCTGGCCATTGCCCTGCCGAACGCACACGCACAAACGGGCGCCCTTTATAATAATTACGGTACAAATCAATCCACTCCTGCTCCGAATGATGACCGTTTGTTTTCATATACATCGTGCTCATAATGCCGCGTGTCATCGGCACCAGATGCGTCGTAAACGTCACTTGCACCGGCTGACCTGCCACCTCACCAAGCACTTGCTCAATTTCGGGAATATGCTGATGTTTGTTCACTTTATATGCTTTAAAATTTTCGTTCATTTCCGCATAATGTGCCGTCAAACTTGTACCACGTCCTGCACCGGACACACCGGATTTGGCATCGATAATAATCGTATCCGGCTCGACCCAGCCTGCTTGCACAGCTGGCAACAAACCGAGCAGCGATGCGGTTGAATAACAGCCTGGATTGGAAATGAGACGCACATCACGCACATCATTGCCTTTCAGTTCACACAATCCGTATACCGCTTCAGTAAGCACATCGGTAGGCACCGGTTTATGTTTGTACCACTGCTCATACGTCGCCGTATCTTTCAGCCGGTAGTCACCGGACAGATCGATCACTTTAAGACCTACTTCCAAATAACGCGGCACCAGTTCACCACTCACACCGGATGGTGTAGCCAAAAAGACCAGATCAGCCTTGCTCGCCGTCTCCTGCGGGTCGACGCCATCCAGCACCATATCGAGCATACTGTTCAAATGTGGAAATTGCTCTGAGATTGGTTTACCGCTACTTGAAGCCGAAATGACCGATGTGATCGTAACATGCGGATGATGCTGTAAAAAACGAATCAGTTCCACTCCGCCGTAGCCAGTGGAACCTACGATAGCGACTTTTAGTTGATGTGAACTCAAGTACAATTCCCCCTGTTCAGTCCATATGTAGCAGCGCTCATATTTCGAGCCTGCCCATGTGTTTGGTTGCAAGCGTTAGGCTGATGCCTTGCCAACACACTGTTGCTTGGTCCGATCAATAAGCTGTGTATTATTATACATCCGATGTAATATAAATACAACCTTGAATACAAACATTGTTGCGGGTCGATCGGAGCGATCAACCGAGCAATGGCGCGGGTCGGTGCAAACACGATGACAGAGCGGTGTCATATTAAAATAAATACGTATTTCATACACTATTACCACTATCGGTTTAATTTTATGCTTGGCGTATTCATGATGTTCTCCAAGCTATAAAGCTAATTGTATTCACACAGCTCTATGCATTTTCAAAATGATCTGCCTATTTTATATTTTATGCGTAATACTGTTATCGATACTTTATCATCATACAGCAACAGCCAGCTTTATGTCACAACTCTGGCGAGCGAGCTATGAAATCGCAAACTACATGCGACTTGCCACTTGATCCTTCAGATGGATAGACGATAAAGCAAGAACAATCGTTTCAGCCTACTGGAACAGCGATGGCGTGCATCATATATAAACAAACGACGATGCATGACACTTCAATAATGTATCGTCAATATATCGTCGTCAACATAAGAAAAGGAGCATTATACAAACAAAGAGCACCCTACTTCCATTTGAAGTAAAGTGCTCTTTGTGTAATATTACTGTACAGTCACCGCATAAACGTACCGCTCCATTGTTATTAACTGATGCATATACTGTTATATCTATATCGTTGTTTAAACGAGCCTGCGCAAAGCAAATGATCAACCGCCTATCCAAATGGACAGCTTATAGCTATAGTTACAATCATATAGCTGCCGTCGTCTTCGCCTACTACTTAGTGTCTATCCCTATGTAGGTATAGGTAGTTCATTGCAGGCTAATCCTAAACAAGTTTAACAGCGTCCCCATCCACTATTAAAGTAAGTCCACTACTATCCTTATCACCTATCTCTATCTCTATCCTGATTATCCCGGCAACTTAAACCCTTTGCCCAACACCTCATGCGCATTGCTAATCACGACAAAAGCATCGGGATCGACCGAGCGCACAATCGTCTTCAACCGACTCGCTTCATTTTGCCCGACAACGACCATAAATACGGTGCGCTCATCCCCCGTATACCCGCCTTGGGCGTTCAGCTTCGTTAAACCGCGATCCAAATCATTCAAAATCGCCTGCCGCATCGGTTCAATCTCATCGGATATGATGTAAGCGACTTTGGAATTGCTAAATCCAAGCTCGACCGCATCGATCATTTTACTCGTCACAAATAGACCGATTAGCGCATACAACGCCTGCTCTGGTTTTAGTAAAATACCTGCCAGCAAAATGACCGTACCGTCCATCACACTCACACAAACCGACATACTAAACCCGGTTAGCTTATGCATAATTTGCGCCAGGATCGCCATCCCTCCCGTCGAACCGCGACCACGAAAGACGATGCCCAGTCCAAGCCCTACACCAATGCCACCATACAATGCACCAAGCAGCGGATTGGTCGTCGGCGCCGGAATATCGCGCGTTATGTAAATGAACAACGGCAATACGATCGTGCCGAGCAACGAACGAATACTCGACTGTCTACCCAGCAGCAAATAACCTGCGATAAATATCGGAATATTCAGCACCCATTGCGTATACGCCGGCTGAATCCCAAGCACTTGCGCCGCAATAATCGAAATCCCTGCGACCCCGCCTGATGCAATATGATTAGGCAGCAAAAACAGATTAAACGCCAGCGCCATCACCAATGCACCTACGACAATCAGCATTGTATCCCATGCATTATGAATCGGCCCTGTCAGCGGAATGAGCGGCGGCTTCCGCCTGCGCCCTGCCGTTATTGATGAACTTACCATTCCTTGATCACCTGTACCCTTCATCATCGTTCACATTTGTTCAAGCTGCATCGTATACCGGCATACCACAGCAGACCATATATACGTACGTCCTTTTTATGCTCCATCGCACCTTTACATGCCATCGATTTTGTACAGCTACCGAGACATGATTGCGGCTTTTATTGTAGTTTAAAAATACCATTTGCGAAAGAACATACGTCAAACAGGTAATACTTTAACCCGGGAGAGAGCCACAGCAGCAAAATTAGGCTTTCATCACTGTTTCACACATTATTGTGCAACCATTTCAATACAAAAAACCCTGCTACCCACTTCGATTAAAGAAGCCAGTCTCAGGGTTCATGCACGACCGTATACTCACATATACAACGTCTACTAATGCTAATTATTATTTTGCAGATTCATTTCATCGTATAATGCACAACAATTATATCAATCGAGCCATACTACTGCTCACAATCAACTATTCCACTTCAATTTTCAACTGACTGCGCAAATAGCCATCGATAAATGGGTCTAACTCGCCATCCATCACTGCACCGATATTGCCTGTTTCGACTTGGGTACGATGATCTTTAACCATGCTATACGGATGGAATACATACGAGCGAATTTGGCTGCCCCATGCGATATCGGACTGCTCACCGCGAATCTCGTCCAATTGTTTGCGTTCTTCTTCGATTTTGCGCTCGTAGAGCTTGGAACGAAGCATCGTCATCGCACGCTCACGGTTTTTGATCTGTGAACGCTCGGTCTGACAGCTTACGACTACGCCGGAGGGAAGATGCGTAATCCGAACCGCAGAGTCGGTCGTATTAATATGCTGACCACCGGCGCCACTAGCGCGGTACGTATCGATCTTCAAGTCTTCCGTACGGATTTCGATCTCGGCATCGTTCGTAATCTCCGGCACAACATCACAAGACACAAACGATGTATGACGACGACCTGACGAGTCAAATGGTGAAATACGGACGAGACGGTGTACGCCTTTTTCCGCTTTCAAGTAGCCATAGGCATTGTAGCCTTTAATGAGCAATGTTACGCTTTTCACCCCAGCTTCATCGCCAGGCAAATAGTCCATCACTTCCACTTTAAAGCCACTTTTCTCCGCCCAGCGTGTGTACATACGCAGCAGCATCGACGCCCAATCTTGGGACTCCGTACCACCTGCACCAGGATGAAGCTCCAAAATCGCGTTCAGCTTATCATACGGCTCGTTCAGCAGCAATTGCAGCTCGAATTCCTCGATCTTTTTCACCAATGCGGCTACGCCTGTCGTTACTTCCTGTGCCAGTTCCGCATCTTGTTCTTCATCTGCCAGTTCAGCCATCAGGCTAACATCATCATACTCCTGCTGGAGCTTATTATACTGATCAACAGAGCCTTTGACTGCATTCATCTCAGCGATGACCGCTTGTGCGGATTCATTGTCGTCCCAGAAATCCGGTGCCGACATTTTCACCTCAAAGTTTTCGATCATCTCATTTTTGAGGTCTAAGTCAAAGAGACCCCCTAAGATTAGATAGTTTCTGCGCCATTTCACGCAGATCGTGCTTAACATTTGGTTCGATCATGAACGTCACCTCGTTTAAAATTTCCGGCTCCCATGCAAACATCCGAGCCATTTGCTTATTATACATTACCACATGTAGCTCGTTCACAGAAGGCGCGTATATGCTTATAACTAAAGCACACGCTTGTACATCACCACCGATAATCGATACAGACAATAGCTAACGATTACCCGCGAAAAGACACTCACAGCGGCGGTTGCCAACTATGAGTGTCTTGCACAGGTCGTTCTATACGACTATCCGATCGGCAGCATAACAGTTTACGCAATGTGTACACGACACTACCTCATAATACGTTGTGCCATTACATAGCTCGACTTATCTCCGTCTGCGACGACGTTCTTCACGCGAAGGACGTTTTTCTGCTGCTTCAGAAGAACTGTTCGTGCTCACTTGGAGTGTATCTACGACAGCTTCACGCTCCTGTGGGCTTTCGCTTTGAATTTGCGCTCGCATCACATAACCAGCAACTTCTTCCTGAATGTCAGCGATCATCTGATTGAACATTTCAAAGCCTTCAAACTGGTACTCACGCAACGGATCGGTACCGCCGTAAGCACGCAGGTGAATACCTTGACGAAGCTGTTCCATCGCATCGATATGATCCATCCATTTGCGGTCAACTGCGCGCAGTACAACGACCTTTTCAAACTCACGGATCGTTTCTTCACCGATTTCCGCCTCGCGCTGCATATAATACAGTTCGACACGCTCAAACAGATAGTTGACCATTTCTTCTTTTTCTTTTTCTTCCAGTTCCTGTTTAGACACATGCTGCGCTTCAACGAGGAAGTTGTTGTTCACATAATCGGCAACTTCTTGCAGTTCCCAATTTTCAGGGATATCGTCATTACAATGAACTTCAACGACACGCTCGATACAAGGCTTGATCATTTGCAATACGACTTCACGGATGTTGTCGGACTCCAGCACTTCACGGCGCTGTTTGTAAATGATTTCACGCTGCTTGTTCATCACATCGTCATATTGCAGGACGATTTTACGCATATCAAAGTTACTGCCTTCAACGCGGCGTTGTGCTGATTCGACAGCACGCGAGATCATACGGCTTTCGATCGGCTGGTCTTCCTCAAAGCCGAGCTTTTCCATCATGTTCATCACATTGTCCGCACCGAAGCGTTTCATCAGCTCATCGCCTAGTGACAGATAAAATTGCGTCGATCCCGGGTCACCTTGACGACCGGCACGACCGCGCAGCTGGTTATCAATCCGGCGGGATTCATGACGCTCGGTACCGATAATGTGCAGACCGCCCACATCAGCTACGCCTTCACCGAGGATAATATCTGTACCACGACCTGCCATATTCGTTGCAATCGTTACCGTATTCGGCTGACCGGCACGCGCGATAATTTCCGCTTCTTCGGCATGATATTTGGCATTCAGCACTTGGTGCTTGATGCCTTTACGTTTCAACATTTCGGACAACAGCTCCGAGTTTTCGATCGATACCGTACCGACAAGTACCGGTTGGCCTTTTTCGTGACGTTTTACGATCTCGTCTACAACGGCGCGGAATTTGCTCTGTACGCTTTTGTAAACGACATCCGGAGCATCTTGACGCTGATTCGTACGGTTGGTCGGAATTTGCAACACTTCCAGACCGTAGATTTTTTTGAATTCTTCTTCCTCTGTTTTCGCTGTACCGGTCATCCCTGCCAGCTTACGGTACATACGGAAATAGTTCTGGAACGTAATCGTTGCCAGCGTCATACTTTCGTTTTGTACTTTAAGGTTTTCTTTCGCTTCGATCGCCTGGTGCAAACCATCGCTATAACGACGACCAGCCATCAGACGTCCGGTAAATTCATCAACGATCAATACTTCACCATCGGTGACGACATAATCGACATCACGATGCATAATAGCGTTCGCTTTCAGCGCCTGCACAACGTGGTGGTTGATCGTTACGTTTTTATTGTCATACAGGTTTTCAACGCCGAAGAAATTTTCAGCTTTTTCCACACCTGCTTCAGTTAGTGCTACCGATTTCACTTTAATATCAACTGTGTAATCGTCTTCCGCTTTCAAAGCTTTAACAAAACGGTCTGCCGCAAAATACAGCTCGGTCGACTTTTGCGCCTGACCGGAAATGATCAACGGTGTACGCGCTTCGTCAACGAGAATTGAATCGACTTCATCGATAATACAAAAATGCAGTGGACGCTGTACCATTTGCTCTTTGTACAGCACCATATTGTCACGCAAATAGTCAAACCCAAATTCATTGTTTGTACCGTACGTAATGTCACAAGCATATGCTGCTTGTTTCTCCTCATGACGCATACCGCTCAAGTTAATACCGACGGTCATGCCGAGATAGTTATAAATACGACCCATTTGCACGCTGTCACGTTGTGCCAAATAGTCATTGACGGTAACAACGTGCACGCCCTTACCTTCAAGCGCGTTCAAGTATACCGGCAGCGTACCTACGAGCGTTTTACCTTCACCGGTTCTCATCTCGGCAATTTTACCTTCATGCAGAGCGATACCACCGATCAACTGAACGTCAAAATGACGCATGTTCAGCTGGCGTTTGGATGCTTCGCGCACAGTGGCAAAAGCTTCCGGCAACAACTGCTCAAGCGTCTCACCTTTCTCAAGACGTTCGCGGAACTCGGCTGTTTTGCCCTGAAGTTCCTCATGGGACAGAGCCTCAAATTCCGCTTCCATATTATTGATGATGTCTACGGTTTTCATGATCCGTTTGACATCGCGGTCGTTTGAATCACCAAAAATTTTTTTAACGAGTCCTAGCATGGTTAACCCCTTTCGCGCAATTAAAGAGATAGATTATTGAATAATGGAATTAACACGACGCTTCCGGGGATTATTCAATAATCTCAGTTGCAATAAATTGTACCAGTTTCGCGGAACCCCCGCAACAAAAGGGCATGACGGTACATCCCGCCTCGCTGGTGTAAATCAGCTCGATACGGCACAAGAATATCATATCCCGTACCTTCATCTATACTTATGAAGTTGGTTACAACTGCCGACCGTGTTACCGACCGCGTAAACCAATATGCATCCACTTATGAAAAGGCTACCCTGCTATACATACGTATAACTTACCCGATATGTTTCTGCAAATGCAGAAATGAATGGCAAAATGGGTTCAGAGCAACGACAAGAAAGGGCGTATGCATCACCGTCCGCTGGACGAGCGACAGCCTGCCCTGAAGGTTGTTATACGAGTAAATAACGCAGTAAACAGGCATATGTAGCACTTTAAACAGTATACTCTACTTTACATGCGAATGCACTTGTTTGTTGAGCTTTCTTCCATTTTCTAGGATGAGCACCACTATGCCAAATATGTACGTAATGACATCTTTTTCATAATCCGCTACGTTAATGTACTAAAAAAGCCTTACCCGCCGAAACAGGTAAGGCTCACCTTGCATCATTCATCATATTCATTCATTTCATTCCCGCTGATTAGCGCAGCATATGCTGCCTATCACGGTAAGCAAAGGGCAATATCTCCCTGCCCATCACAGCATATTGCCGAGTGGAATGATGCGGATCATTATTCCTGCTCGATCAGACCGTATTTACCGTCATCACGGCGATATACGACATTGACCTGCTGTGTGTTTACATTGGAGAATACGAAAAACGTATGCCCGATCAAATTCATTTGTAAAATAGCTTCTTCAACGTCCATCGGCTTCAGGAGGAAGCGTTTGTTGCGGACGATTTCGTATTCATCGGTTTCCACTTCCACATCCGCGTCTTCATCTATAGCAAGCGCTGCCGCCGTAGGGTCTTCAACGAAAAATGATTTTAAATTCTCGTCATTTTGACGGAACTTGCGATTCAGTTTCGTTTTGTGCTTGCGGATTTGGCGTTCGAGTTTATCGACCACAGAGTCGATGGAAGCGTACATATCTTCACTACGATCCTCTGCACGCAGCAGTAATCCTGGGAGTGGAATAGTTACCTCTACAGTAAAGCGTCCACGATTGGAACTAAGCGTCACCATACCGTCGGAAACGGGCGGTGCATCAAAATATTTCTCCAGTTTGCTTAGCTTTTTGTCCACATAATCTTTAATGGCATCTGTAACTTCAAAGTGCTGACCTCGAGTGGCAAAATTCATGTGGCATTCCTCCTTTTTCGAATTATAACACAGGTGTAAGGTATAAGTAAAAGGACGGTTAACGGATGGCGGCAAATGTTTAAAGCGCATACATCATTAGTTAACAAAACGCTATAAACAAAAGGTAATTACAAAATAACACTAAATTGCTACCAACCAGTTAGCATCCTCTACACGCTTGCAAAACAGCAGTTCAACAATACAGTTTCGGCAGTCAAACGTTTGTTTCAACTTTAACTTTAACCAGAAAAAGACCCCGGAAAACATCCCGGAGTCTTAGCTAATTATTCAAATGTAACCATCAGATTACCTATGTAAGGCTGGCAATAGCCTAGGGATGATTATAATTTGATAACGTTAGCTGCTTGAGGTCCACGCGCACCTTCGACGATGTCGAATTCTACGGATTGGCCTTCTTCAAGCGTCTTGAAGCCTTCAGATTGAATTGCGGAGAAGTGTACAAAAACGTCGCCGCCTTCTTCAGTTTCGATGAAGCCGTACCCTTTTTCTGCGTTAAACCATTTCACTTTACCTTGCATGCAATAACATTCCCTTCGTTATCAAATAAAGTAAGACATTGCCTACATTTCTGAATATACCATCTCTGGCTTAAAATTGTCAATTGGAAAAGTAAAGGTTTACATGTAATTATATTACATTTATTTTTTTATCCTCTCGACCTACTGGGCATATGTTTTCAGGCGCTGAACTACTATGAACGAATACACCGTTTTTAGCCGAATGAAACGCGCCACAGAACATCATTTTATGTTCATGTGGCGCGTTTCTGCATAAACTTGTTCTATTTTATGAGTGCCATATACGCTTGTAAATGTTTTATAAACAATCGCATATCCTGTTGGTCGATATCCCCAATATTAGCGATACGAAAAGAAGCAAGCTTGCCAATTTTGCCTGGATAAATCGTAATGCCACGTTCATATAAATAATCATGTAGTTCATTAAAATGATAATGTGCCGCTGTTGGCTCAGCAATCGCGGTAATCAAATGAGATTGATGCGGCAACGGAACGATATACCGTAATCCGAGTTCGTTCAGTCCTTCAATCAGCACTGTCCATGATTGCGTATATCGTTCATAGCGCCGCTCGATCCCTTCAATCTGTGTTTCCACAACCGCTTGTTTGAGCGCATATAATGTTTGCACAGGTGGTGTAAAACGCATTTGTTGATGTTGCTTGAAATACGCATATTGCTTGTATAAATTCAAATAATAACTTTTGCCGACCGCAGCAATGCTTTGTTCTAGCTTTGCTTTAGGCGCGATCACAAAGCTTATACCTGCCATCCCCTGCAAGTTTTTGTTAGAGCTGGAAATCAAATAATCAATACAGCTTTCTTTCATCCGAATCGGCACAGCGCCATACGAACTCATCGCATCTACGATCAATTCCGCCTTATATTGGCTGCACAATTGTCCGATCGCATCAATATCGTTCAAAATTCCGCTCGTTGTCTCATGATGTACGACCGCCACATGCGTAAATTCGCCAGCTATCAATGCACGTTCAATACGCTCCAAGTCGAGCGGTTCAATCGGTGAGCTGTGCAATGTTTCCACATGCAAACGATACACAGCGGCAATTTCAGCCATTCTTTCCCCATAGGCTCCATTGCTAACAATGAGCAACTTGCCCTCACCGATGACCGAAGCGATGACCGCTTCTACCGCTGCCGTTCCGGAACCGCCAAACAACACCGTATCATACGTATGCGGAGAAGCGACAAATGCAGTCAATTGTGTCGTAATCCAGTTCATCAACTGTCCAAATTGCTGTTCACGCGGGCAAATATCAGGCACGACTTGTGCCAGCTTTACCGTATCCGTTGTCGTCGCTGGCCCTGGATTTAGTAAAATATTCCGTTTAATACCGCTTGAGCTAGTCTCTGTTTCTCTCGCTTTAATTTGCGGATAAATGATCGTTTGGGCGCGTTGTAAATGCTGGGCATCATCGATTTCGCACCATATCAATGCTTCGATCTTGTTGACAGCAATCGGTTTTTGCCGAGATGCTGCGACTAGCGCATGCTCATAATCGACGTTTAAGCACTCGGCAAATTGCTGCTCTGCCCATCGACACATTGAGCGATACGTAGCGCTCGAAATACGCGCAATGCCTACTAATTCTGCATCAACGCGGTTCAATACTTCCGGCCGTTTGGACAAGGCGACCAGACAACCATCTTCATCCGTCTCGATATAGACTTCATCCCCCGATTCAGTCTTGCCGCTTGCCAATACGATATCGTCGCGCGAATCTGCCTGTATATTTAGCAATGCAGCGCGATCATACAACAAGTCCGATTCCAGCAACAGAAAATCTTCGTTTAGATGTGCTCGCAATTGATACAATGTGTACATACTGCCGCTTTCACTGTATTTCTCATTGTACACACAGCCTACTCCATCATAATTTTGTGCCAATTGTTCATAATGCTCGGCAAGATAACCGGTGCCGATCCAAATTTGCTGTATCCCACTTTCACGTAACAGTTGAATCGAACGCTCCACGATCGGACAGCCATCGATCTGCAAAAAGCCTTTCGGTTTGTATGTTGTTTGCTCTTTGAGGCGGCTGCCTAAGCCAGCGGCGAGAATAACTGCGGTTTTTACCATTTTTATCACCACATCTAATTTAGTTTGCAATCGTTCTGCTGTGCAGTCTATCGTTCCATATATTCCATCAGCCGCTCTTTGACCTGATACGGTTTCATAGTCGGTCTGCCTACACTGCCTGTAGCCGCTCTCGAAATGAAAGCATGAATAAATGTCAGTTGTGGCTGCTTATGCCATTGTACAATAGCTTGCGCCAATTGTTCGGCACGATCGACGACGATCACTTTGGCATACCGACAAGCGGCAGCAACAGCAGCCAAATCGATACTGGTGGATACGGTATTCTGTCCGCCTGTCGAGTCATGACAGCCATTATCGAGCACAAGATGGAGCAGGTTTTGCCTGCCATAATGACCGACTGTTGCCAGATTGCCCATTCGCATCAGTAACGCGCCATCGCCATCGATTGCAATAATCTTTTTGCCGGATTGTACGAGCGACAATCCTAACGCCAATGAACTGATACAGCCCATAGAGCCGACCATATATAGATTTTGCGGTGCGTCTTCAATTTCAAACAGCTCTCTGCCTGTAAGCCCTGTAGTCGCTAATTGAATCGTGTGCTTATGTTTGGCTGCATTGACCGTTTGCAACATTTCATATCTTGAAGGCAATACTGTCGGTCGTGGTAAAGGAGCGGATTCGACGTGAGCGTACGGTTTTTGTACACTGTTGGGCTGCTCATCAAGTGCCACTTTGCCAAAAGTACCTTTTTTGACAACGAAAAAGAACGTTTGCTTGCTGCGAATATACTCGTCCGCTTGTTGAAGCTGCTGGACAGCCTCGTCATGAATATCGGACAAATATGCCCACTTCACCTGCATGAAATCGAGCAATTTTGTCGTTATCGTACCCATCAGCTCATGCTGTGGTTCATCCGCCACGCCTGGTTCTCCTCGTAAACTAACAAATCCAAGCACAGGCAGCTTAAACGTATAATTTAACGATGTCAACGGCGAAACGGCATTCGTTAAGCCCGAATTTTGCATTAGTACGACCGCTTTTTGCCCACCTAGTTGTGCACCGCTAGCAATCGCCACTGCATCCCCTTCATTCGCTGCCCCAACATACTCACAATCATTAATCGCATAATTGATTAAATCTTTTAAAAATGAGCACGGAACGCCCGTAAAAAACTGAAACCCAGACTGTTTGAGCTGTTCGCCAAATGATCGCGTATCGATCATAGCAGTTCACCCGCCTTTTGCAAATCCAAAATCGAATCGATATCCAGCCAGTCACTTTTAATAAATTTGACAGCTATTGGATGTTGTTTAATAATTTCATTAAATAGATCGATCATCGTCATCGAACGAAAATCCGCTCGCTTTGCCAAATACGCCAGCGTTTCCTGTACAATCCGAATACCGTCGCCGGACGCTTTCCACAATCCGATAAACTCCCCATTGTATGTTTGCGTCTCACTTGATAACATCATGCCGGTCAATTTAACGGTATTGGAATACAGATTGCGCGAATACGGCTTATCTGTCATGACCATATCCTGATCCGCTTCCGTCAGCTGCGCATCCGCATCCACGACGATCGTAATCTCGTTATCATCGTTTAACAGATCGTTTAAAATATAATTTTTGTGCACAATATCGCCATAGCTAATAACGGTAGCACTGCCTTGCAGATGCTCTCTGGCAAGATAAAGGGAATACAGCTCTTTGGTCTCGGCAAAATCCATATTGTCTACCGTCAAAATATTGTTGAGGTTGATTTTCTCTTTGGCAAATCCGCGCACAACGACGACATGTTTGATGCCTACTTTATTCAGATCATCGACTTGCATCGTCAACATCGGTTTGCCATTAATTTTCAGCATCGTTTTAGGCAACTCTCTAGTCAGCTCGCCCAGATTGCCTTGACTGGCAGCCAAAATGATCGCGTTCACCTGTTTACCGGAAGTAGGCAAATAACGTTTTTCAGCTTCTTTTAATTCGTCTGCACCCTGGATGCGAAACACTTCAGAGACGGTGGCTACTTTGCCTTCCACATTAATAAGTGATTGATCCCGATAAATTTGCGCTAGCGTTTGCTGCATCGACTGAATTGCTGCACGCAATGTATGATTTGCCCAGATGACCATATTAACGCCCATTTCGCGGAATTTATCGGTTGGGGTAGAGTAATATTTGGTTGGTACGATCACGATCGGATGGCGATTTTGCCATTGTTGCATAAACGCCTCAATATCGGAGCTGTCCGCTTTTTTGCTATGCACGAGAATCGCATCCGCACCAGCCAATCGATACGCTTCGGCACGCCGCAACGCTTCATCCAATCCCCAGCCAGCGATAAACGATTCCAGACGTGCGACTACACAAAAGTCAGGATCAAGTTGCGTTTCTTTTGCCGCTTTGATTTTGCCACAAAATTCATCCATATCTGCTAGCGGCTGTGTTTCGCCAGAAATAAATGAATTTGTTTTCGGAAACAGTTTATCTTCAATACATACACCGGCAACACCTCGTTGCTCCAGCTTTCTGACCAGTCGACGCATATTGTTGAAATTCCCATAACCTGTATCACCATCTAACAAAATAGGCAAACTGCTCGCATCACTCATATACTCCATCACATCCATCACTTGCGTCCATGAAGCTTCATTGTTGTCTCGCACACCAAGCGAAGCGGAAATGGTCAATCCGCTGCCCCAGATACCTTTAAAGCCCGCTTCCTCTACAAGTTTCGCAGACATTCCGTTATGGGCTTCCATTATAAAGTCCAACTCAGGACTCGTAAGCATCTGCTTGAGCAATTGCGTTTTTTTCATCATCGTTATCTTCCTTTTCATCCAATCGACTGGGCTTCATAACTGGACTGTGTTTTAATATGTTGCCAAATGACTTGTTCGTAATGATCCGTAATTGCTGGCAATGCTTCGGTTACGTCTTCGCCTGTACTGCGCTCGATTACTTGAATACAATATTCATGCAAATGCACAATGCCATCTTGTGAAATGGGCGTAGTATTTTCAAAATGAATATCATAATCTGCATCCGTAATCGCTGCCTTGTATGTCTGATTCGGATGAATCGATTCGGTAAAAGCAAATGAACGCGCCGCTTCCCCGCCAAATGAATGCGGCAATTTACCATCAATGCCGGTTGCCGGTTCCAATCCTGCCCAATGCAGCACAGACGGCAGAAAATCAACCGTTTCGATAAATTCATCTACCTTACCGCCAGCATGCGCAATCCCTTTGACCATAAACGGTACTCTACGGCGATGTTCATTTAGCAATCGCGGAGAATCTTCCAGGAAAGATTGCCCATGATCCGAATGCAGCATCACAACGATATCTTGTTCGTCATAATGGGAACGCAAATAGTTATACAGCATATTTAAATACAGATCGATACGTTGTATTTCGATCGCATACTTTTCATGTTTATTCGTATCATACGAAGTAAGTACTGTCGTTTGCCCTTTTTTCCTACGGTTAATACGCTGGCTAATCGATTGCCGGGTCTGTAAAATAATGTTCTGATCAATTTCATCAGGCACATGATGAACATCACCGATCGAAAGCCACAAAAAGTTATTTTTGTCTTGGAACGCTTCCAAATGTTCGATCGCTTCAGTCACTACTTTTTTGCAATCCATTCCGCCCATAAAGTTTTGATACAATATGCGGTCAAAACCTTTATAATAGCCATGCATCGGTGTGATGCGCCAATCGCCACCGATTTGCGCCGTATAATAGCCAGCTTCTTTAAAATACTCCTGCATCATTTTATTGTTACCGGAAAAGTCATAGTTAAATTCCGGATGAAACACATGATGATTGGTCGTATATTTGCCTGTATACATCGTTGCTACACTCGGATACGTCCATTCGCTCGTCGCATAACAATGCTTGGCGATCATACCGTCTTTAAAGTAGTTAAACGTTGCCGGCATTACATTTTCCAAACCATGCTGCTCCAGAAATTTATAAGCAATTCCATCGACAAAAATATTCAATATTAACTTTTTAGCTTTCGGTTGATCTTGGATCGGGATCGGTTGTCCAATAAATAGAGGGCGCTGCATGCGAATGTTTAATGTTCCCGGTTCATCAAAACGCAAATAATGATGATAGTTCGTATGTAGATCGGTTCCGGAGAAAGAGTACACGTTATCATTAATATCAAAATCGATCTTGTTATTGGAATCGAGCACTGTGACAGGTAGCCATGACGGTTCAGTTAACACAAGTTGATGTTCGTCATCATGTTGTTGACCAGGTAATGTCTCTGTCATAGCATTGAATCTGGTTTCTGCATTCATCTCACCAAACATATAGTTGTTATAAATATTCGTCATAAACCCTAGTTCGGCATTGTTTTGCATCCATCTTCTAATCGTACTGTTTTGATGACTATCTAGCGGAAATTCACGAAAATCCTTTTCTGCCAAAATATACTGTGCTTTCAGTGTAATATCATCTAGTTCCTGTTGGTGATCCGTATACACTTGCTCTATAAATGATTGCAGTCTATGAATCGCAGCTTCAGCCAGCGTTTCTTGTTCTTCTGTACCGCTAATGCGAAAAGCAATCAAATATTGATAATAGCTTTCGATCGGCATCGCTCTCAATTCATACATAATGCCTATATTAAAATTAATGTCAAAATGAAACGGATACACTTTTAAGCCTTGTTTAAAAATTTCTGTGGCATGCTCATACTCGCTTTTTTGCGCATAATAATTACCTTTAAACGTCACCAAATTCGGATTGTATGCGATACGCTCATAATCGTTGATGAGCTTAAGTACATGATCCAATTTTCCTTGTGCAAAAGTAGCTCGGATTTGCTGTTCCAGCTCTTTCAACTGCTCAATTTGGTGACGAATCGGATACGTTCTGTTTGATTTCATGCACTTCGTTCCCCTCAAGTGAAATAACTTAATAAGATCAATTTATATTGACTTATGTATACTATCGTCAAATAAACTAAATAATTTAATGGATTAGTTATTAATTACTATTTTACCAAATATTAAATAAATTCATTGTTATCCGAACCTGAAAACTGTGTAACTAGATAGGATGGCACAGCCTGTCCACACTATACCATCCCACCAGCCCAGCACCTACCCAATTGCAATTTCCCTTGAAAAATAAATAAACAGATCATACCCATCCCATACCGAGCCAAAATTAAGTGCCTGCCCAACCGGTACGATTCGGTCAACACCACGATTCGGAATGCCTATTGCCCACTCGGCAAGCTGCTGGCGTTCAAAACCGAAATAACTGAGTGTTTGATCGCGATCATGAATATGACTGTGTAATTGTTCCAGCTCACTCAAACTGTATTCCAAAAACAATCCACCACCGCAGTGCAAATCACGCAGTGTAAAATTCTGCTCCTTCACTTCCACCCGTACAGGTGCAGAGGCATACCCGGTCTGCACCTGTACGGTTTGCTGCTGGGCGGCATAATAATCCGCTGTCGTTAAACGCAGCAAATTGAGCGCAGGTTCGTTTTGGTATTGTTCTTTTTGCATCGTTTGCTCCATACTGTGCCAAAAACGCGCTTTGGCAGCAGTGATCGCCTCCGCCTCACCGATCCAGAACAGCTCGCGCGGCGAGGAACATGCAAGCTGTCCATACCATAATGCATCATTGTAAAACTGCTTGCCCAGCCCAGCGATCGACGACTCATCCGCCGCCAGCACCGCCTGCGCAGACAATACACATTTGGAATAGCGATTCGGAAACACCAGCTCCACCGCATTCGGCGCAAGCGGAATCGCGCGAATCGTGCGCACCGATTGATCTCCGCCCCATAACACCCTTACATTACAAACTCCCGATAAATACGCTGTATATTCCTGCTCATAGCCGTAACGGACTAACAACGTACGATCGGCAATTGCTTGAAACGGCTCCCGTGCCAGCACATCGTTCAGTTTGCGCAGCAATAGATCTGTCTGCTCGTTCGTACGGCGGGACAGACGAATAATGTTTTTATTGCCTGCCAGCATCGATAAAATCCACGAATAAATAAACACCGAATCCACATTTGCCGGTGCAAAATGAATAACCGTGCCACGTGGCAACACATATTTGCCTGCTGTACGCTGTTCGTATTGCTGTTGTAACTCCATAATATGCGCTTTACGCAACCAATGTGCCATCGCCATCAATTCCGGATAGGCGCGCATAGAGCGATCTAGTAAAATATGCTTGGATAGTGCTTCCAAAAATTGAACCGCTGTATGTTGAAAAGGAGACAGATTGCGTTGCTTCACCACTTGTTGGATCGCTACTTTCCAATCCGCATCGGCTATCGTACCTGTTATAGGAGCAATAATATCCATTTTATAAAAAACCCCTTCCATAAAGCAGTAAGAGGGATACAAACGATATGGCTGCATCCCATCAGGCTCCACAATTGGCATACCACACTCATCTTCATCCCACATCTACCTGTAATTCCAACTTAATGCTCACTTAATTTATAATGATCAGTATGCACAATCTCCCGTCGCAGCGGACGTTCGGTTACGCGTAAACCGTCTGTCTGAGCAGAACCGATCAATTGCCAATTATGCTGTGCATCCTGATAATCGCTACGAAGTGCAAGCGCCTTTTCGATATAAGGCAGTGCAAGCGCTTGGTTATGCCGAAGCAGCATCTTCAAGGCACCGATATTGTTCCATAATGACGCATTACTTGCTTCGCTATCCGATTCCGCCAATTTTTCAAATTGTGCCAAACTGCGCTCATAGTCATGCAATTTATAATAACAAATCGCCAATGCAAATGAACTGTTAAAAGACAAATGGGAATGCCGACACAATAATGTGAGCGCTTGGTCCGGTTGATTCAGCCATAAATGTACAGCTGCTATCGCTTCATCAGCAGCCATTTGACTATGCTGTGTGCACAACTGGCTGTACAGAGAAGGAATATCCAATTTACTCAGTATGTAACGGGTCGCTTGCAATGCCATCCCCACTTTGGCGGATAGATTATGTTCATGCACACGATACGCCGTTAACAACTCAGGGCAAATGACAAATGTATATCCTTGAATCGCCAACCTTAGAAATAGATCGTAATCTTCCGAACTTGGTAAACGCTCATCAAAATAAATATGTTCATTTTTGCGGAACATCGATAAGCTTGTCCAAAAGTAATTACGTTCAAGCAGTTTTATGACCACATTATCGGTACGCAAATCAGCTGGATACCCTTTTGTACGCTGTAATGAATGACCAAGCGAGTCAATCATATAACAGTCATGCAAAATAACATCCGCTTGCTGCTGCTGTAAAGTTTCATACGTAATTTGCAAGCGCTGTGGCAATTGAATATCGTCCGTATCTGCCATCATTAATATATCGTAACGACTATGAAGAATGCCTGTATTACGTGCAGCCGCTACCCCTTTATTTTGATCATGACGAACTAACCGGATTTGATCGGGATACCGCTGCACAAATGACTGGGCAATGGCTACCGTTCCATCTTGACTGCAATCATCGATCACAATTAGCTCAAATTGCTGAAATGTTTGCTGTATAATGCTTTCGATCGCCTGCGCAATATAAGCTTCACTGTTATAAGCGGGCATAACAATTGAAACGTTGGACATGTATAGCCTCCTTGCCGATCGGTGTCCATTTACATTTGATGAACAAAGTCTTCATCGCGTGTATAACCAGCCGCCTCCAAAATCGGAGCAATCTCTTTAAAATAGCCGCTGCAAACGAGTATACCGATATGTGCCGTGTACGGAATTTGAGCTAATGTAAACACAGGCAAATCCGCAAATGTCGTACCCGCTCTAGCCGGATCAGAATCGATAAATCCGCTGATTGGATGCTGCAAATGCTCGTATACCGCTTTGCCGGTTGGACCTGCCCCCCAAATATAAAGCTGTTTTTTCGTTTTTAACAGTTGATACGTTTGTGGTGTAACTACATCGAACCCTTGAAAGGAAGTCATCGACAAATAATCAGTATACTCATGTTTGAACGGATTTTGGTTGCTAATATGCCACGGCTTGGCAGCGCCGGTAAAATGAATAATGACCGGATTGTGTAACACAGCAAGATCGATATCCGGTGCGTCAAAGCTGGAAGCTTGCACATTCCAGCGATCATCCAGCAGAATTGCATGCTGATGTAAAAGCGCATTGATCGCATCTTGATCCCAATACTTTAACTTCGCTCCCATTTGCCGAATATAATCCAACAGTTTGGCAGATAAGCCTTGTTCACGCCAATAGTTCAAATTCATCAGCAGCACGCCGGCATTTACATACGTATATTCCGCTGCAATTCCTAATTCGGTCTTACGCTCCTGCCCTTTATAATCACGTACTGCCGCAATCGCAGCATGTTCCAGATCGGTTTGGTACAGCTCTATTAACGAAGATCGTACAAGCAAATCACTGTCCAAATATAACAGCTTATCCACTCTAATTATTTCGGGCGCCATAACGCGGAAATACGTTTCATACGAAATATGCGCATTTACAAATAAATCTGCAAAGTTATACTCACTCAAATCATGCCAGTTCCAATTTGCTTCAGGATACTGTTGCTCCAGCATCTTACATACAGACGCATCCAAAGCCATATACATCACATGAAGATTCATGTTCTGCACATCCGCATGATGTGTGCGCAGTGATGCCAGTACCGCACTAAAATGCTGTACATATTGTTCATTGATCGCAAATAGGATATTCATCATGTCTCTCCTTTATATTAATGGCTAAAAAATAACGATATATTGCTCCAAATGCTTAAATCCCGCCGCTTCCAGCATAGCCGCCAATTCAAATTTAACTGGTGTAGCGGCAATAAGCACACCGTTCGACGCTCCGGTATCAAACTGCTCCCAACCATATACCGGTTGTCCCATACATGTTGATCCGTGCTTGCTTTCATCCCGATCAATAAAGCCGCTAATCCGCTTGCCTCGTTCAAGCAACAAACCGTAGACTTGCTGCGCCAATCCGCCTGTTCCAAAAATGAATACTGCCTTGCATTGCTCAAAGAGACGATCGATCTCTGCTGCTTTTAGTTCCAGCACAAGCGGAATAATGCTATGTTTTTCCGCAACCGTTGTGGAGCTATCTGATACACGCACATAACATAATACTTCAGGTATTTTATACATACGCACACCTTGCTTATTCCAACGGTAAAACAGATCGTAATCCTCCCCCACTTTTAGAGGACGATACGTACTTAATTTCAGCAGACTGCGACGGAACATTACCCCACTATGCACAAGACAGACAAACCAGTATAAATAGTTAGAAATATCCGCTGATTCAACAATACGATTATTTTCGGCTTCTCCATACAGACGTAGTTGTGTAAAACGATCGCTTTGACGAATGACATCATTGTCTGGAAAATATTCAAACAAACCGTCCACCAGACCAATCTCATCATGATGTTGCAAAATGGCAAATTGCTTCGCAAAGCGTTCCTTATGATATATATCGTCTGCATCGACTTTAGCGATATAGTTCCCAGTAGCTATTTTGAGCCCTTCCAAAATAGCACCGCCTACTCCTTGTCTTATATCCAATTCCATATAACGAATACGCGAATCGGTAAATTGCCGAATGATCCGCACCGTCTCATCGGTCGAACCATCGTTAACGATGATCAATTCGAAGTCGGCAAACGTCTGATCGAGCACAGATTGGATCGCCTCCGCAATAAATGGCTCGCCATTGTACACAGTCATCAAAGCACTAATCGCCACGCCCACAATATCACTCCATCATCCATAATCAATGTATTCCACGCTGTGCTCCAACTGTATTCAAGCTTTAACGTTCCAATAACTCTCTCCAGCTAACAGAAGGAATCCCAATACCGAGTTGCTGCAATTGCGCACGTACACTCTGTTCATGTCGACCTTCAAATCCAAATACAATCGCATCGAGCTGAGCCGAATTCGTCAGCAGCCACTCCGCTCCTTGAATAGCTACATCGTTCATCGTAAATCCCTGCTTTTGCACATTATTATCAATTAAGACAGCTACATGAATGCCCTGTTGCTGTAATTCGGCAACGAGCAAATTAGACACAACACCACTCCCCCACACAGCTGCCGTTTTGACTTGCTGATCGATCAGCGAATCAGCGATACTTTGTTGCTCAAACAGCTTTTTTTCCAGCCATATTTTCAAATATTCCGCATTATCCGGCGCTGGAGTCGCTTGGATATCGCGCTCCAGATGAAGCGAAGCTACACGCTGTACCTCAGCATCTACCATCGCTTGATTGCTAGCAAGGCTTGAAATGCCCCCTAACCGAAACACCGTCATTAATACGGGAATATGAATGACCTTTGCGGGAGCACGTTTGAATATTTTCGCCGTCAATTCAAAATCAGCAGCGATTTTGTATGAGGTGTCAAACCACCCTTCCGCCAGCATCGCTTCTCTGCGCGTAAACATAGCAGGATGCGGAAGCATCAATCCTCCGGCAAATTCGTCATACGAAATCGGACGATTTAACACGGAGAAATAGTCTGTGCGATCATTTTTGAACATAATGCCGCCATAATAAATATCCGCCTCTGGTTGTTGCTCCATCTGTTGTACAGCCTGTGCGATAACGTCCGGCTTGATCAAATAATCATCCGCATTTAAATAGTGAATGTATTGTCCAGTAGCTAGCCTTGCTCCTTTATTGAACGCATCATATATGCCTTGATCCGGTTCTGAGACGACAAGATCGATCCGATCCTCATAGCGCCGGATAATATCCAATGTACCATCTGTTGACTGACCATCGATCACAATATATTGAAGCTGTTCATACGTTTGCTCTAACACACTGCAAATCGTCTGTTCGATCGTTGCCGCCGCATTGTAACATGCCGTAATAATACTAATTTTCCGTTCGCTCATTGGCGTCCTCCAATTGGGTCACATACCATTGATACGTTTCACGAATGCCTTGCTCCAGCTCGATTCGATGTGTCCAGCCAAGCTCATGTAGCTTGGACACATCGGTCAGCTTGCGCGGTGTACCGTCCGGCTTCGTCTCATCAAATACGATTTCACCCTGAAAGCCGATCACTGCACATAACAATTCAGCCAGACGGCGGATCGTAATTTCCGTTCCGGTACCGACATTGATTAATTCACCTGCTTGTTCAGGCTGAACATGCCCAGCGATGTGCACACATGCATCCGCCATATCGTCCACATGCAAAAACTCCCGTAGCGGTGTGCCTGTTCCCCATACCGTAACCGCTCGATCACCTGCCAGTTTGGCATCGTGAATTTTGCGCATCAATGCGGGCAGCACATGTGATGTTTGCAGATCAAAATTGTCATTAGGACCATACAGATTGGTAGGCATAACGCTCATATAAGCGGTGCCATATTGACGATTATAAGCGTTACATAGCTTAATACCGCTAATTTTGGCAATCCCATACGCTTCATTCGTTTCTTCCAACGCACCGGTCAGCAAATAGGACTCTTTGAGCGGCTGCGGGGCAAGCTTTGGATAAATGCACGTACTGCCCAGAAACAGCAGCTTTTGCACGCCATTACGATACGCAGCATCGATCACATTCGATTGGATCATCAAATTATCGTACAAAAATTGCGCCGGATATTGCGCATTCGCCCAGATTCCGCCTACTTTTGCCGCCGCCAAAAACACATGATCCGGCTGTTCGTCGGCAAAAAATTGCTGTACTGCCTGTTGATCACGCAAATCAAGCTCACTGCTCGTACGTACGACCAAGTGTTTATAACCTTTGGCACGTAAATTGCTTACAATCGCTGAGCCAACTAGACCACGATGACCTGCTACATAAATTTTATCTTCTTTGTTCATTGTCTCACCCTTAATCCATCGCTTCACTTTAACATTGGCAAAGTAATAGCGTTGATGTTCACGCACGTTGCCACACTGATCTGCACGCTATCTTATCTGGCTATTGCTGCAAGACCGCTATAGACCAATTTGCACTTCAATCAATTCGATATCTTGTCGTGCAGACAGACAGTGAGCTGTATTCACAGGGATATGCAGCACATCGCCTGCCGTAACCGTTTGCCGTTCATCATGCATCGTTACCGTAGCCACACCGCTAACGATCGTCCATACTTTGGAATGTACATGATGAGGCGCATAGTCCATCTGCTGGTGTGCATGTACGAATATTTTGCGGGTCAAAATTTCCTGATCGGCTTTTTTGACATGATCCAATACACGGTACCAGCCCCAGCTTCGTTCTTCATACATTGGGCGCGAGAACAACCCTTCATGCAGCATATCTTTCATCCGTGAACTGGCAGGCTTGTCGGACACCAGAATGCCATCGGCACTGACCGCTACAATCATATTCGAAGCGCCCAACACTTTGACCGGCAATTCCAGCTCATTGATAATGTGGGTATTATGGCAATCATCGCTCATACCGCCATTGCCCATAATAAGCTGGCTCATCTGCTCGGTTAACGTATTCCACGTACCGAGGTCTTTCCAGTCGCCATCATACGTCAGTGCCACTATATGCTGTAATTGTTCAATAACGGCATAATCGAAGCTCTTTTGCGGCAATGACGAGAAACTTGCTTCCAATTCGTCAAATTCATATGGAAACTGCCCTGCCTGCAAATAGTCATAAATCAGTTGCAACGAAAATACAAAGACACCGCTATTCCAGTATGCGCCAGAGTCGATCAAAAACTGTGCTTTTTCCTCAGTCGGCTTTTCGATAAAATGAGCGACTTGCATATAGTCATTATGTGTTTTCGGAATCATATAGCCATATTTGGAAGAAGGATAGGTCGGTTTAATGCCCAGTAAAGCGACCTGCGCGCCGGTATGTTGTAATAGCGATCCCAATTCGCCCACCTGACGATAAAAAGCATCGTTCACAAACGCATCAACCGATACGACAGCGACCCTTTCCGCTTTGGAAATGCCCAGCTTTGACCATAAATACGAACAAGCCAGCGCGATAGCAGGAAATGTATCCCTTCGTTCTGGCTCAACTACGATCGGAATACGCCCTAGTTGATTACGCAAAATATCTACCTGTGCCGCATTGGTCGCTATAATCATATCTTGCTCACATACAACTTTGCTAAGCTGGCGATATACGCGCTGTACCATCGATTCGAGCTGTCCGTTTTCTTCATTTCGCAATACTTTCAGAAACTGTTTCGCGCGCGAATCGTTCGACAGCGGCCACAGTCTTTTACCTGAGCCGCCCGAAAGCAAAATCACCTTCATTCCTTATGCTCCCTCATTATTGGCTTGGCTCGAATAGAACAATATCATTTTATCATTTTGCTTTATCAAATGAACCGACTGCATACAGCCAGCACTCATTTCTAACAGAACGATTCTATTCGTAATGCTTCAGATCATGCTGCACCATCATTTGCACAAGTTCATCAAATGACGTTTTAGGCTGCCAGCCCAGTTTGGTGTTTGCTTTTGTCGGATTGCCGAGCAACAGATCAACTTCGGTCGGACGGAAAAATTGCGGATCAACCGCGACGAGCGTCTCTCCGGTTATCGCATGAATTCCTTTTTCATCAATGCCGGTGCCTTGCCATACGACAGGCATATCCGCTTGCGCAAACGCACGCTCCACAAATTCACGCACCGTACGTGTTTCCCCGGTGGCAATTACAAAATCATCCGGCTGTTCCTGCTGCAAAATGAGCCACATCGCTTCCACATAATCACCGGCAAAGCCCCAATCCCTCCGCGCATCTAAATTACCCAAATATAGACATTGCTGTTGGCCATGCTTGATCGCAGCGACCGCTAGCGTAATTTTGCGGGTAACAAATGTTTCACCACGTAACGGTGATTCATGATTAAACAAAATGCCATTACAAGCAAATATATTGTATGCTTCACGATAATTGACCGTGATCCAGTACGCATAAATTTTGGATGCCGCATACGGGCTACGCGGATAAAATGGCGTCGTCTCCGATTGTGGCGTTTCCTGTACTTTACCATACAACTCACTAGTCGATGCCTGATACACACGCGTTTTATGCTCTAAACCGAGTATTTTAATCGCTTCTAGCAAACGAAGCGTACCGATTCCGTCGGCATTTGCCGTATATTCAGGCGTATCGAATGAAACTTTGACATGGCTCATTGCCGCCAAATTATAAATTTCATCCGGCTGAATTTCGGATACGAGCCGGATCAAGTTGGAAGAATCGGTCATATCGCCATAATGAAGCTTCAATTGTGGATGCTGTAATTGCGCTTCAATTCGATCAAAACGTTCAATCGACGAGCGTCGCACCAGCCCATGTACATGGTAGCCTTTATCCAACAGCAATTGAGCTAAGTAAGCGCCATCCTGTCCGGTAATTCCGGTAATGAAAGCTGTTTTCACTATATACTCATCCTATCCGGCTATATTTTAAGTTTACCCGATACTACTGGTACTATCATTTATACGCGCATCTGCTGCATACGCATACCAAAGCTTTTACGCTACGCCGCCCTTTTGCTTTTGCCGGCTATACATATAACGACCATCAAACAGTTTGACATCTTCCAAATCAAGCTCGCCAAACTCCGCCCATTCTGTTACGAGCAATACAGCCTGTGACCCTTGCAACGCTAGTTCCTTCGTAGCTACACATTGCTGCAAATGCTTCACGACAGGATCATACGCTTTCACAATCGCTCCACGCTGTTCCAGTTGTGCCAACAAATACAGAGAAGGCGCCTCACGCAAATCATCGGTATCCGGTTTGAATGCAAGACCGAGCATCGCGATCGTTTTACCTTCCACATGACCGTCAAAATAATCCAAAACCTGCTGCAAAAATAGCTCACGTTGCCGGAAATTAGCTTGAATCGTGCTCTCCACAAGTGTAAGCGGAGTGTGATGCTGTCGGCCAAGATAAGCGATCGCTTCCGTATCTTTAGGGAAACAAGAACCGCCATAACCGATACCAGGGCGCAGGAACGCACGCCCAATCCGTTTATCCATGCCCATCGCGTTGGCTACTTCCAGCACATTTACATCAAGCTTTTCACATAAATTCGCGATCTCGTTGATGTACGTAATTTTTACAGCCAAAAATGCGTTAGACGCATACTTGATCATTTCGGAACTACGACGATCGGTGCGAACTACAGGCACATCCAATCCTGCAAATAACGATTGCACCTGATCGCCTGCTGCTTGTGTCTCGGCACCAATCACTAAACGATCTCCATGATAGCTATCCTGCAAAGCAAATCCCTCACGCAAAAATTCGGGATTGGATACAACTTGAATCTGAACATCAAACTGTTTATTGGATTGCAACATCGCTTCTACCCAATCGTTCGTTCCAACCGGCACCGTACTTTTCATCACCACAATAACATCATGATCTACAGTCTGGGCAATATGATGAATCACTTGCTCCACATAGCGTAAATCGGCAGCACCTTCATCATTTTGCGGAGTTCCAACAGCGATAAAAATAACCTGCGCCTGCTCATAAGCCATTTTATAATCCGTCGTAAACACCATACGTTGTCGCTGCAAGTTAGCGTACACCAACTCGCTCAAGCCCGGCTCATAAATGGGCGATATCCCTTGTTTCAACAACGCTATTTTTTGTGTATCTACATCCAGACAGGTTACATAGTGACCCAGATCAGCCAAAACAGCTCCTGTTACCAGTCCTACATATCCAGTGCCAACTACTGTAATGTTCATAATTGTAACCACCTTATGCCTCGATATTGCGATGCTTTATTTATTCGATCTATTCGGTCTATTGTGTTGTAGCCATAGCTGCAAATGACCGCCTTAAACTAGCAACTATAATCGCTATTGACCGCCATCTGTTGCTGAAAGTAAGCGATCGTTCTACTCAACCCTTCATCCAGCATAATTTCAGGCTTCCAGCCCAATAAACGCTCTGCTTCCGTAATGACTGGTCGTCTTTGCTTTGGATCATCCTGCGGTAGTGGTTTAAACTGCAATGAAGCTGAATTGCTTGTATACATCTTCACTTTTTCAGCTAGCTCCAGCATCGTAAACTCATTCGGATTGCCCAGATTGATCGGACCTTGAACAGATGCAGGGGCATTGACCAAACGCAAAATGCCTTCAATCAAGTCGTCTACGTAACAAAACGAACGTGTTTGCTTTCCATCCCCATATACGGTTAACGGTTGATTACGCAACGCTTGAACGATAAAGTTACTCACCACTCGTCCATCTCCAGCATCCATACGCGGACCGTATGTATTGAAAACACGTGCGATTTTGATGTTCACGCCATACATCCGTGCATAGTCGTACAATAACGTTTCAGCTCCACGCTTCCCTTCATCATAACAACTACGAATACCAATCGGATTTACATTTCCCCAATAGCTTTCCGGTTGCGGATGAACGACTGGATCGCCATATACTTCCGAAGTGGATGATTGAAATAATATGCTGCCTTGACTTTTGGCAAGCTCCAACAAGTTCAAAATGCCCATCACGCTCGTCTTAAATGTATGGATAGGATCAGCCTGATAATGTATCGGACTTGCCGGGCATGCCAGATTATACATTTCCGAGAATGTTCCCAGTTCAGGCAATGGCTGCACAATATCATGCTCTACAAACGTAATGCGTTCAAGCACATGAGCAATATTTTTCAATGAGCCAGTTTGCAGATTGTCCACACATACGACATCATCACCACGCGCAAGCAGGCGATCGATCAGATGTGAACCGAGAAAGCCTGCACCGCCCGTTACCAATATGCGCTTACTCATGTGCGTTCCCCCAATTTTTCGTATGCCAGTTCCATGCGGTTTCAATAATCGCATCTAATGCATAAACAGGCTTCCAACCGAGTAATTGTTCCGCTTGTGCTGCTGAACCGATTAACATTGCCGGATCGCCTGCACGACGATCGGTTAACAGGTAATTAATTTTACGTCCGGTAATGCGCTCGGCGGTTTGAATAATTTGCAAATTGGAATAGCCTTCACCATTAGCCAAATTTAGATGGAAATTGCCACCATGGATTCGAACATAATTCAATGCACGATAATGTGCATCCGCCAGATCGATAACATGAATATAGTCGCGTACACAGGTGCCATCTTTCGTATCAAAGTCATGCCCAAACACAGCAATACGATCTCGCTTTCCCCAAGCCGTCTCCAGCACCAATGGGATCAAATGCGTTTCCGGATCATGCCACTCTCCGATCTGTCCGTCTGGATCAGCACCTGCCGCATTAAAATAACGCAAAGCAACTGTATGCCAGCCATACGCCGCCGCATAATCCTCCAACATTTGCTCCATCATCCACTTGGTTCGTCCATATGGATTAATTGGCTGTTGCGGATGCTGCTCCGTAATCGGCAATTCGACCGGATTACCGTAAGTGGCACATGTTGAAGAAAATACAATTTTATCGATTCCATACGCCAGCATTGCATCCAGTAAATTGACCGTATTGCTTATATTGTTGCGATAATATTTGGCAGGCTGCTCAACCGATTCTCCCACATAAGCAAACGCTGCAAAATGAATAACAGAATCAACCTCATACTGAGCAAAAAAGGTCGTCAAATCATCCGCATTAACCAGATCGCCTTGAAAAAAAGCTGCATCCGAATGCACCATTTCACGATGTCCATTGGACAAGTTATCGAATACGGCAACCTGCTCTCCTTGTTCGATCAAATATTTGACGGTATGCGACCCAATATACCCGGCTCCACCAATCACTGCGATCATAAACAATCCCCCACAATTTCCGAATATACTTTTAATATATATGTGTATAAAAGTCACTTCATCGCGCAGACGAGCGACTTTTGCTGCATACGATTATGTTCAATGATTTATACATGTATTATCGGATATACGTGATCTAAACTTAACCAAAGTATTTGATTTTATCAAAACAAGGCAAGCATTGCTCCTCGTTGTGCACGAATAACGCTTTGCTTGCCTTGTGTTCATGTTTTCTGTATTGTATGCCCATCTGTCTCGCCTTATCTCTGCAACGTAAACGTATCACTGCACCCACGCAGCTCCGCTTTGGGCAGTCGTCCCGCTACCGTAAAATATTTCCCTTTACGACCGCACAGACAATCATCTTCTCCTCGAATAGTGCCCATATCTTCCGTCAGCAAGCTATGCCCCGGATAACTACGCGGCAATATGCTAAGCACTTGAATCAATCCATGTTCGCCATATGGAACGACATCCAGAGTATGCGGATCACGAATGAGCACATCGGCAAAATCAGGCGTATGCAAATGTCCTTGCTCACATTGCATATAAATCGATCCTACCTGTTCGACCATACCATAATAGTTATACACTTCAGTTAAACCAAATTGCTCTTGCAACAGACGACGGAACTCCGCATCCGATACCGACTGCTCTTGCAGCTTTTTCCAGCCTCCACCATGAATCAGCTTGCTGCCGGACAGATCAAGTTTGCGATTGTGACGGCGATAATATTGAAGCAAATATTCCCAGACGATAAACGTAAACCCGAACAGGAAAATCGGCTGTCCACTGTACCGTTCCAGAAACGCCGCCAACTCGTGTTCCTGCACATTCATCTCATCATCAAGCAAATACAGATGATGATGACCAAATTGCGAGAAGCCAATCGTGCCTGCCGACCGCGCGCTAAACTGCAGACGGTTTTTAAGGAAATTGTGATCGACGATAATCATCGGTAGTCTCGTTTTGCCCAGATAGCTGCGTACAATCGTATTTAACGCTTTCGTTTGCCATACCGCGGTCGTGCGATCAATATGAATGCTGGACACTTGCTGCCCTGTCGTACCGCTGGAATGAAGTGTTTTAAAACGCTCCGCTTCCGGCAATGAAAACAGATCGAGCATTTTAAAGAGCTGCACAGGCAAGTAAGGAATATCCTCCAGCCGTGCAGCCTGTATAGGCGTATTCGTTTTGTCAAGAATACGTTGATATGGAATACAATGCTGATGATGAAATGCGGTCAGTTCGTTTAATTGTTCCAGCAGCATCGCTTGCTTTTCCGTACGTTGCTGCTGATACGGATTGTCGACGGACAATAGCTCGTCAATCATTGCTCCACCTCATTTCCTAACCGAATATAGTCAACTTTACCGCTGCTAAGCCGGGGTAATTCATCCATAAAACGAATCCGTATGCTCGTATGGTGAATACGATATCGCTGCTTCAATTGCTGACGCACCATCTGCAACAGTTCATCACTGCTTGTCGCTTCGATCGCAATAAAAAGCTGCTCATCTTTACCGCTGCATGCGATCGGCAGCGCCACACTTTGCTCCAAAAACCGCTCCAAATCATCCAGATTCATGCGCAATCCGTACAGTTTAATAAATCTTTTCATCCGACCGAGAATCCAAAAATAGCCGTCTTCATCCTGTCTGGCCCAATCGCCTGTATTCAATACACCTTGCTGCATATCGCCAAGAGACAGATCCGCTCGTTGCTGAGCATAACCGAGCATTACATTCGGCCCGGTATAGATGAGTTCGCCGGTAGTAGTATCAAGCTGAAGCTTACCACCGAGTATAGCAATGCCGATGCTGCCTATTTTGGCGGATAATTGATCCGGTGGAACAAAGCTAATTCTCGCTGTCGCCTCTGTCTGACCGTACATAATGAAAAATGGAATATGGCGCGCCTGAGCCGAATCGTTAAAATAGGCGATTAAAGGGTCAGGCAATCTGCCTCCAGCCTGGGTAAAATAGCGTAGTGACGGTAATTCCATCGTGTGAAAGCGCAGCCGATGCAACATTTGATAAATATAAGGAACGCCTGCAAATGAGGTTGCTTCATATTGACGAAATAAATCCCAGAAGGTGGAGGTAATAACCGATTCATCGGTCAATAAAATCGTACAGCCTTTTAGCAAATGACTGTTTAGAACCGATAATCCATAGGAATACGCAGGCGATAATGTCGTAATCGGACGTTCATCCGCTTTAAGCTGCAAATAGTCAGCAATGGACGCTGCATTCGCTTGCAAATTGGCGTAAGAAAGCCTTACTAATTTGGGATTGCCTGTAGAACCTGAGGTGGACAGTAGCACTGCCAACTCCTGTTCAATATCAGTTGCTTCGCCCGATTCATATAGCTGTAACGATTCATCAAAAATCCAATCCGGTCTGTAATGATCCACAAATTGCTGCTTAATTGGCTCCGCCAGATTGGCATCCAGCAACAATACTGCATCCTGTTTAGACAAAGCTCCCAAATAGGCAACCATACTAGGAATTGCATTACGCATATAAATAATACCAAGTGCTTTGTCTGCTTGATGCTGTGTTAACGAATCCGCAAACGACTGTACTTGCTCGTACAATTCAGCATAGGTCAATACATGTTGCGTATGAAGCTCAATCAACGCGGGAATATCGTTTCGCTCTAACGACCAGAACATTAGATGATCATCCCCCCATCAACACCGATCGTTTGCCCTGTCACATAAGCCGACAAATCAGAGCATAAAAACCAAATCAGATTGGCGACATCTATCGCTGTACCTACCCGCCCCATACGAATGCTTTGCAGCCGCTCCTGATACTTTTCCACTGTCAATCCGGTTGTCATATCGGTGTCGATAAAGCCTGGTGCAACCGCATTAACGCGAATTTGATACGGAGCTAGTTCCTTTGCTGCCGAAACGGTTGCTCCGATCAAACCCGCTTTGCTTGCAGCATACAATACATGCCCCTCACTGCCATAACGCCCCATAATGGAAGACAGATTTACAATACTGCCGCTACGCTTTGGCTTCATCAGACGAGCAGCATATTGTAAATGGGTCAAAGCCGCTACCAGATTCGTTTGCAACGTCCGTTGAATCGTCGTATCATCCATCATGCCAAGCAATCGGCTTTCCAGTATGCCCGCATTGTTCACAAGTCCATCTAGGCTACCAAACGTCTGTTTTGTCTGCCGAAAAGCTGCTTTTGTTTGATCTTCATCCGTTACATCATAAGCGATCGTCAACACCTCGGCATCATACCGATGTTCCAGCTCTTGCCGCAATGTATGCAGTGCATCATCACTGCGCGCAGCAAGAACAAGCCGTGCTCCATGCTCTGCCAATGTTACCGCTGTCTGACGACCAATCCCGCGCGAAGCACCTGTAATAAAAATGCACTTGCCTTGCAAAGGCATCATGCAAAGTCCACTCCATATTTGCCAAGCACTTCCTTCGCTTTGGCAAAAGAACTAATATCGATAATATCATCCGTATCTAGCATAATATCAAATTGATCATCCAATTGGGCAACGAGCGCCATATGAGCAATCGAATCCCACTCTGAAATGCTATTATAGGTTAACTGTTGCACATCTGCATTTGCTGGCAACCCCAGTGCTTCCGTAAAAGCGGCTTGCAATTTCTGCTCGTTATTCATTATCTATTCCTCCATTCGATTCATAACTAGGTTCAACATATCGTTTAGCGACATGTTTGTCTCTTAGGTGTTGTGCACTTTATTCTGCTCATATACCTGGTGTACCGCTTTACACACATCCATAACATCCTGTTCCGTCATTTTCGGAAATAAAGGCAGCGTCATACATGTAGCATAATAATGCTCGGCATTTAGACATAACCCTTTCGGATAACCTAACTGTTGGTAATAGGGCTGCAAATATACCGGAATATAATGCACATGCACACCGATGTTCAGCTTACGTAACTGGTCAAACAACTCGCGCCGTGAACAGTTGAATTGTTCCGGTAACCAGCGAATGCTGTACAAATGCCAGCTTGATTCAGCATCAGGTGCTTGATAAGGCAATACAATGCCCTCTAACCCTTCCAATTCCGATTGATACAGCTGCACAATCTCTCGACGCCGTGCAATAAACGAATCCAATTTATCCATTTGCGAAACACCTAGCGCTGCTTGCAAATCGGTCATTCGATAATTGTAGCCAAGCGTTTGCATTTCGTAATACCATCCGCCTTCATTGTTCAGCAATTCAGCCGGTTCTTTGGTCATTCCATGATTACGAAACTGCACCAACTTGCGATAATACGCTTCATCATCGGTTACGATCACACCGCCTTCCCCGGTTGTCACATGCTTGACCGGATGAAAGCTGAACATCGTCATATGCGCCCATTTCCCAACCTTCGTTCCTTTGTAACTCGCTCCAATGGAATGCGCAGCATCTTCAATAAACACAAGCCCATGCTGATCAGCGACCTGACGCAAACGATCCGCTGCTACAGGCTGACCGGTAAAATCGACACCAATAATCGCACGTGTATTCGGCGTAATTAACGTTTCCACTTGATCGGGATCAATATTGTATGTGCACGGATCAATATCCGCAAATACAGGAATGCCATCCTGGTATAATACGCAGTTGCTGCTAGCAATAAAGGTCATCGGTGTCGTAATTACTTCATCTCCAGGACCAATGTCTGCCGCAAAACAAGCGCCATGTAACGCAGCGGTTCCATTTGTGAATGCAACTGCATAAGTCGCCCCTACATAATCGGCAACCTTTTGCTCAAACGCTGGAATCATCGGTCCTTGGGTGATCCAGTCTCCACGAAGTACCTGCACTACAGCATTAATATCATCTTCATCCAGCCACTGTTGGCCATAGGGCAACATAGCAGTTCGCTGTACGGGTGCTTCGTTAGGATCATGAGCAGACATATCGTTTTCCCCCTTTCCATCTTTGCCATACTTAATGATTTAATCCGCCGCCACGAATCCATGCTCTTGTTCTGGAAATCCCTTCCTCCAACGATACTTCAGGCTCCCAGCCTAGTAAACGTTTCGCTTTAGCTGAATTGCACAGCAATTTAGGGATTTCGCTTTGTGGATGGATATGCTCTACATGATTGATCTTTGCCTCATCACCGGTGATCAGCAGCGCCAGCTCGTTAATCGTTATATCTCTGCCAAGACCGGCATTTACAATTTGCCCATCCACCGTACTGTTAAAACCTGCTGCAACGACAAATCTGGCACAGTCTTCCACATATAACAAGTCTCGTGTTTGTGTACCGTCGCCATAAATGTCCAGTGTACGTCCTTCCAGATCATTCCTGAGGAAAATCGCCACAACGCCACCTTCACCACCCGTTTTCTGAAAAGGACCATACGTGTTAAATGGACGAATAACAACCGCTGGTAATCCATAGGCGTAATAATAAGACAATACTATATTTTCCGCTGCTACTTTAGCACCTGCATAAGGCGAAGCCGGCTTTGTCGGATGCAGCTCATTGATCCCGCTCGCTTCATTACAGCGATCATACACCATACAGGTGCTCATAAATACCATTTTGGTATAATGCTTGCGACATTGCTCCAATATATAAAATGTACCTACCGTGTCATTGCGAAATGTTGTGCCCGGATCATCAATCGAATCTTGCACATTGATAGACGCGCCCAGATGATAACAGATCGTAAACCGATGCTGTTCAAACAACTCGTTCAACAACACTTCATCCAGAATACTGCCCTGTATAAAGGCTTGGAAATTCGCTTGTTGTTCAAACTCTTTCAGATTGCTCCATTGCCCATTCGATAAATCATCAAGCACCCATACGTCGTGCCCTTCATCAAGCAGACGTTTCGTTACCCAACGTCCAATAAAACCGGCACCACCAGTCAGTAAAATACGCTCTTGTCTCACTCAAACGACCTCCCATGTTAACGGTGTGCCTTTGGCAACATCCTGCTTTACGAGACGCCCTAGCATCTGATCCAAATATTTGGTTGGCAGTCCCAGACCCGGACGAATCGCCTTTATATTGTCACGTGTCAATACGTCGCCGGCTTTGAGATCAGCGGACACATAGAGTGAACGACGATGCTTGAGCGAAGCTTGCTCATGCTGTGTTGGGCCATAATGCACCTGTCCTAATGATTGCCAAGCTCGCTCAGTTTCCATCACAAGCGATTTCATTTCATCCGGTTCCATCGAAAAAGCGGAATCCACGCCACCATCGGCACGACTGAGCGTGAAATGCTTTTCAATTACTGTTGCGCCTAAGGCAACACTTGCAACCGAAACGCCAACTCCCATCGTATGATCCGACATGCCTACAGGACAACCAAACAATTGTTCCATATGAGGCAACGTAAGTATATGCGTATTGTTCGGTGTAGCCGGATAAGTGCTTGTACATTTCAACAGCACCACATTTTCACATCCATATTTGCGTGCTTCCCGTACCGTTTCATCCAGCTCTGCAATCGAAGCCATACCTGTAGAAATAATCATCGGCTTCCCTGTAGCGGCAACTTTGCGAATCAGCTGAATATCCGTATTTTCAAACGAGGCAATCTTATACGCGGGTACGTGTAACGTTTCGAGGAAATCAACCGCCGATTCATCAAATGGTGTGCTGAACGCCAATAAGCCATGCTGATGACAACGTTCAAAAATCGCTTGATGCCACTCCCATGGTGTATACGCTTCCTCATACAAACGATATAGTGACGTACCTTGCCACAGATTGTTATCGTCGGAGATAAAAAAATCACCTTCATGAATATCCAGTGTCATCGTATCTGCTGTGTACGTTTGCAGCTTCAGCGCATCTACGCCAGCTGCTGCTGCCGCATCTACAATTTCTAACGCCCGTTCTAGCGATTGATTATGATTACCGGACATTTCCGCAATGATAAATGGTTTATAGTTTTTACCGATCCATCGCTGTCCAATTTGAAACTCCATCACAATTCCCCCTTCATATAAGCAACTACAGGATGTAGCCCTATTTGTCCAAACGGCATATAATTCATACAACGATGTTGGCATGCACGAAGCTGGTCAATATTATCTATGATCATTTGCAGCCATCCGATAAATGATTCTGACTGGATATGTTCACTTTTCCCCAAATTCCAGATCAGTTGTAATCGTTCGGCTTCGTGGACAGATTCCAATTGATTATCCGCCACACTAATGACGGCAGCAGGAACACCCATAAAGCATCGCTCCCACATCGTAATGCCTCCAGCTCCAATCGCCGCATCCATGTTCAGTAACAGCTTTGCCATTTCAGCTTGCTCGTAATAATTCGCCTGTGGAAACAACATACATAGCTCACGAATCTGTCCTTTTTGTACATTGGCTGGTCCAGCTACCACATGCAGATGAAGCCGCTCTATTAGCGCAGACTGCTGTAGTAAAACCTTTAACCACTTTTCCGTTTCATGAGTAGGATCACTTCCACCAAAATTAAGCAAAATATGCCGACAGTTCGTAATAAGCTGCCGATACGGACGCAACTCCGTAAATTCCGGTCGCAGCAACAGATTCGCAGGACCCAAAAAAAGACGGCATTGCGCCGACACGCATTCTTTATATCGTTCATTCATCGCTGGATGTAAATTCTGATCAAGCAGAGCCTCACATTCATGCTGACGATTAGCCAGATCATCAATCACTAAAATTCGTTCCACATGTTGCTTTAATTGTCGCTCCCAGCGATAATCGAGCTTGTAATGATCCACAATCAGCCATTGAATCGTGTAGCGTTGTAGCTGCTGTCGCGTTTGATACGCATCCTGCTGCCACTGTGGTTCGTCTGCTTCTGTTGTTGCAATCAGCACAAGTTCATAACCCGCTTCACGAATCAACTTCGCTACCGAATCCGGTAAATGTTGCATACATACAAAAATAATATAGTAGTCGGATGATTGCTTCAGCATGTGGGCAAGCGTCAAACAACGCATCACATGCCCAATCCCGATTTCAACCGAGGCATCTACGCGAATTGCAATAGTATACATGTTTTCCTCCTGCCTTCAAACAACAACGGGATCGTCACCCTATCTATACAACCGGTTTTTGCTGGATATGCGCATTAATATGATAAATATCCGGTCTAGTCAGCAAATAATCGACAATCTCTTGAGCAGAACGGTCGATACTATGTTCAAGTTCACTTGCTACTAGACGGCATACTTCATAATCCTCAGGCGTATCAACCGTCAACCGAAGTTCTGGATGTAATAGCTTGGACGGTACATCCAGCACACTATAGTTAAAATGTTCACTATATTCATACGCATAATACGTCACATGTTCCCGATGCCGTTCGGCGGTTGTATGCTCATACATCCATTGTAATGCAGCAAACGAAAATAACTCGGTCGTAAGACCACGAGTCAATTGTTCCTGCTGTTGATTAATGATAATATCTGCTGGTTGCTTCACCATAAGCTGGATCGTTTCATTCGCCAGCTCATAATCTACAAATGGACAATCCGATGTAACGCGTATCACATAATCGGGCTGATATTCATGTGCACATTCATAATAACGAGCTAGTACATCATCCTCTGAGCCGCGATAACAGGTCACCTTATTTGCTTCGCACCATGCTGCCAGCGGATTATCCTGCTCCAAAGTCGATGTTGCCACAATCACATGATCCACTAGTTGGATTTTGCGGCATCGCTGTACGACATAATCCAAAATACAGCTATCACCAAGCGGCATCAGCACTTTACCAGGCAAACGGGTAGAACCCATTCGCGCTTGAATGATCACGATTATTTTCATGCTTAATCCTCCACTTTACACAGCAGCGATAGTTCGTTTACGCAAGACCCAATATTCTATTTCCATATTTGCTTTTGTTATGAAACCATTCATCCGCAAGCAATTCATACGTATACACATCATGAAATGTATCGTATTTGTAAATATGATCACGTAAACAGCCCACTTCCTTGCAACCATAATGCATATGCATTTTGCGAACCGCAGTATTAGCAGCCATAACCTCGCCGCTAATCTTATTAAATTTTAACACTTCAAACACATAGCGGTATACATATGGAGCAAGCAACATACTTAACATGCTAACATCCTGCTCACCGATATAAAACGCCCAACTGCAACGATGGTGTTTGTGGTCGATATCATTAACGGATATAACGCCTACCTGTCTGCCTTTAGCAATGATAATCCAGTAACGCTGCGTAGCATCCTGACTGATCTGCGCAAACCACTTTGTCTGATCTTTCAATGTTGCATTTTCTGGCAAATCGGTAAACATATACCGTGTTACCCACGCCTGCGTACGCCATCTTAGCACCTGGTTCAAATGTTCTTCCTGTAACGGAATAAATTCCAACGTTAAAACCCCTTTACAAAAAACAGCTTATGTCAAAATAAGCTATTCTTCTGCTAACCACTGTTTGATACCGCTCCATTTACAGCAATTGTGGACGATCTAAACAAACGATATATATATGCTACCTATACAGACAACTACTTGACTAGGTGCAACAGCACATATAGACTGTACACCAATCACGTTTATTGTTCACTTTTCAGCTTCATCAAATAAATCGTTCTGGAATCGGATATTTGTTGTTTATCTTCGATTGTAAACCATTCTTCAAACACCTGTTCAAAATTAGTCTGGTTATACCACTCGAAAAATGGATTGATCCACTGACTTACATACTCATCATTACAATCCACAAATTCGATAATGAGATGCTGACGAATGACCTGCACAATTTTGTTGCGTAATTTTTCAAAAGTAAAGCCATTACTAAACATCAAATGATGAATAAACGCTAGGCATAACGCTGTATCAAATTTCGTTTCGCCCATAAACGATAAATTGTCTGGGAAATGATTAAAATCACTTACTAAAGGAATAAAATCAATCTTCTCTTTTTGGAAATGTAAATAAGCGTTATCGATACATTGATAGTCATAATCGGTCAAAACGCCTGTATAACGATGATTTTGATAAGCTTCGATACAATACAGACCATTATTGCCAGCTAGATCGATGAGTGTATTACCTGTCGTCTTGCCCAGAAAGGTTTGGATCACAGTATGCTTATGAGCTAATTCTTTTCTTTTAAAATCATCGCTAATCTGCATATTAAGCGGACGGTAGCTATCCCAATCCGTTTCTTCATAAATGGAAGTATCATTCAAATACTTGTTAATCCACGTATGCACAGCATGCAGAGCGTCATAGGAATCCTGCTGGGAGGCAACATCACTGTATATGTCAGCCATCAATACTTTACCTTCTTCATCCAAAAATGACTGAATCATAAAATATGGAGTAATCTCTTGTCCCATTTGCAGACGATATTCTTCACTTTTCAAATTCCGCATCAAAATGAGCGGAAATACAAAAGAATCGATCCATTCTTTCAAAGTAGGCATACTTAATGTGCCAAGTTGTAATGAACCATAATCAATCCAGTAAAAGGTATGATTCACATAGGTTAGATTAAGAATATGCCCATCTTTTAACGTCAAGCCTTCCTTGTGCAAATCGGTAAAAAGCTCAGCCACAAAATCCATCGCTTGTCGCTTCATCGTAAACGGCCAACTGCGGCTGTCCGAACAAATGGGAATAAACGGATGCGCCAAAATCAGTGGAAAGTTAGGGGTACTGTAATCCGTAACGATAGCGTCGATAATACGATGGTTGTAAAAATCTTTTTTTTGCATAATGCTTAATATCGCGTTGGCTTTTGTCTCACTATGCTTATAAACGGCTCTTAATATGCGGTTGTCTTGTTTAATTAAAACGCCTACTTCATCGATACTGTATTTCCACGGTTCACCAATTGTACTTAACTCGTCGATTTTCCGAGAAAACTTCATTGGCAAGCCGCCTTCTATATAAGGAAACAGCTCATTATAATTAACATAGTGTATACCGTATTGAATACCCTGTTGTTTAAGTTGTAGTTGAATCTCAAGTGAGTAAGAACTGGCAATAACAATCCTTTGATTATCCGCTAAAGTAATATGCTCGGGTTTAGTAATCGGAATTTCGTTTACATAAGTCCCATGCTTGTTGGGATCATTATCAAATATACCTACAACTTTATAATCGTTGTTTTGCAGTTGTTGCAGTACTTTTAGACCCAGTGAACCTACTCCAAACAGAATAACTTCTTTTGTATTATCAAACCCGATCATATATACACCCCTTGTATGAGCTTATTCTATTGGTAACTATTATCCATCCGCAGTTTGTACATTTATACAAGCTTTTCTTCTTGCAGCCATTGCTTAATTACTGCTTCATCTACCGGAATCATCGGTAATTCAAGCGGTTGCTGTTCCACATGAGAACGTCGATGCTTGAAAATGGAAGGAATCGTATACATATCTTCACTTTCTTCAGCAATTACTCTTTCATCCAGCGTCATAAGCTCCTCAAATTGTTTTTCACCGGGACGAAGACCTACATATTCAACCTTCGTTTGATGCATAATGCTATACTTTTCGGTCACTTGCTCAATCAATGCATGAGCCAGATCACCAATCCGCACTACCGGCATTTTCAAAACGAATATTTCTCCGCCTTTAGCCAGCTCATTTGCTTTCAAAATCAGGTCAATCGCTTGACTTGGAGTCATCATATAGCGAAGCATAGTTGGATCGGTAATCGTAATCGGTTTTTGATCCAAAATTTGCTGCTTAAACAATGGAATAACCGAACCGCGCGAGCCCATCACATTACCAAAACGAACGGCTGAGAATATCGTCTGTGTGGAACCTTTTTGCGATTCAGCTGAAGAAATTAGGCGCTCTCCTGTTAATTTGGTCGCTCCGTACGTATTGGTAGGCGAAATCGCTTTATCCGTGCTCGTAAACAACACCTTTTTCACATTGTTTGTAATCGCTGCTTGAATGACATTTTGAGTTCCGATCACATTAGTTTGCACCGCTTCAAATGGATTATATTCGCAAAATGGAACATGCTTCATCGCTGCCAAATGAAATACATAATCGATATCTTTCATCGCTCGAATTAGGCGATCTTGATCACGTACATCTCCGATTAAAAATCTTAGCTTGGGCGCGTATTCCTGAAACTGAATGCCCATTTCATATTGTTTGTATTCGTCTCTGCTGAATACGCGGATCACCTGCGGATCATCTTGAAGCAACTGCTTGATCAAATGATTACCAATCGTTCCAGTTCCGCCTGTAATCAATATTTTTTTTTGATGATATATGCCCATCCAACCACGACCTCCGCTTCTTTATCTTCAATTCATATTGATGTTCTCTAAGCGCTGCAATGAATGTTGGAAAATATCATGTAGTTCTTTTAGTGTATCCATCATCGTATTAACCAATTTGCCGAGATGAAGATAAATCAAGCTGGATTTGGTCATTATATTTTTCTCCGTAATGATCGCTGGCAACTGTTTATCAAACTGGGACAATTCCATTGGATTAATACATTCCATAATCGGTTCAAACCAGTCGCGATTCACAATTAACGTCCAGCTTTTTTCGATTTCTTCCAGCGTTTGCTGAGCTTTAAGCGGTTTGCTGCGGCTTAAGCCCTGCACTTTATCCAGCAACTTTTTTAAATTTCTCAATTCGACGTGTACAACTTCAAAATCTTGCGCGACCGCTTGCAGTTTTTGCTGTACCGCTTTGACCGGCGTTGACAAATGTGACGGTTGTTCAAGCTGTTGTTGTAGCAATTGCTCGATTGTGTGTGGAGCCATCTGCTCTGATTGGATCAGTTCAAGTACTTCTTCAACCGGCATAAATATCGAGCCGGCAATCTGCGCACCTTGGCGAGTGGCATTAATAAACTGCACATTAGGGAATGCGGCAATAAGTTCCTCCAATCCATTTTTCATAAACAAAAAGCTGCGGTTGGTTATATTTTGTGAACCTTCCACATTTTCAACTAGCCATTGATTTTCCGCTGCTTCAGCAATCTTTTCTTCCAAATACTTTGTATAAGCGTGTATAATGCCATCTGCATAAAACTGATTATTCGGAAACGATAAATCCTGCCCCATCATAATAATCTTACTTGCACCTAAACAAATTGCAGCCTGCATCGCCGTTCCTGTTACCGTTGAAGTCGGCTCAAGCAAAAATTGTTCTTTGGAAGCGCCCATAAAAAAATGAGACACAAAATCGTTCCGCAGTACACTATACATGCGCTGACTCTGCTTTTTTTCACTCAATCCGTAATATGCGGTGGATGTTATTAACATAGGCGCAGTTAGCGTCTCCGGCTCCGAAAAGATTGCGTCATTCACTTCGCCGCCGTCCATTACAACCGTTAGATGGGGTTGTATACCATGCTTGTTCAACGCCTGAATACTGGAACCTGCCGCAATAATCAGCGCATGTGATTTCAACTTTTTTAGCCATTCTATATCTTGCTGAAGCGACGGACCAGAACCTATAACTACAGCCGTACAACCGCGTAAAGCATTTCGTAATGATTCGATCAACGGCGATGTCATTACAGAACCGAGTTGATATAAACTGTTTCTCATCCATTGCACACGAAAATGATCCATCGTTTGCTGGTTCACTTCAAATGTTTCATTATATTTTACAAATTCTTCCTTTAAATCATACAACTGTTTTACACCATGTTCAAGATAATGACGATGCGCTACAAAAGCCAGATCATACTGCATATAACCGGAAATGGAGGAAAACAGCTTTTTCAACTGATCTTCGCCAATCGCAATTCCTTTAAAGCTAGGATGTTGAAACAACTCGACCAAATTATATTGTTGAATAGCATTGTAAAAAACAGAAATATTAGGTTCATACAAAAATACCCAACGATCTGGATATTGCTCAAGCAAATCAATAACAGCCAACCCTTGTCCAAAACCATACATAAAAATCAGCTTAAAGTCCTCAATCGAGCCTTGTACCGCCTCAAGCCAATCTTGATCTTTTTCCACACGTTCTGTATATACACTGGAAGCATCAAATTCCACATTTGTAAGGGCTTGAATGACATCAGGAAATTTTCTTGCCAAAAAATCAATATTCGCTTGTAAAATAGACACAATTACACCACCCTTTACTTGATCCAGTTTGCCTGTCTCTCCTAACAGTATATCGGATTTCCGGCAACTTCTATGAATGTTTTGCAAAAAAAACTAGCCTTTTTGCCTATGCAATCAAAAACGCATATAACCAGTTAGAGGACTGATCATATGCGCTGCTTTAATTGTTCATATAACGGATTAATTTTAGAACAGATCGATTAAGAGAGAGCAAAAACAATATCTTCTAACGATAAAACTTTATGTTCCTGTTCTTTTTGTTTGAAATGATCCATAAAAATATTAATCGCATCGTAAAAAGGCGTAATAATGATCGCATCTACATTTTGCAATAGCTCTTGTTGAGCGGGAGACACTTTTGGAACTCCGTTTATATCACCATACGCATTGGCATTATCAATAAAGCAGACGACCTGTATATTGGAATGTTGTAGCTCTGCATATACATTTTCGCCAAATTTACCTGCACCATAAATGGCAATTTTCTGAATGCCACGTTCCTGCAAATACTGCTGGATATAACGCTGACGATGTACATTTTTAAGCCACTGATCTTGCATCAAATAATACCGGTTATAGCGTGCTGCCATCTCCACTGTATCATAATGATGACGAATGACAGCATCATTAGCATAAGCTTGGAGTCGCTGTTCTTGCTTCTGCAATGCTTCAATATAGGGTGCATAGATATGAGTGATCACCTGCATGGAAATACGATATATCGTAGATACGTTGAACTGATTAGGGCCTGTATATTTGAAACCATGATAATGATAAAATACAAGGTCTTGTCCATCGATCTTCATATCGTCAGTCAAATGGTAACGCTGTACATTCCACGGAGCCGCAGTGCCGATATGTTGCAGCACATGCACGCCTTCAAACTGTTCTGGCCAATGATCGAGGTACTTTTGATCGCCAAATTTCCCGTCTTCGACACGTGCATAACACCATTCCAGACATCGCTCTTGCCACCACTCCAGCACGCTCATCCCATTTTGATCTGCTTTAAACGTAACAAATTCGACGCAGTAAATACCTGAAATATGGGATTGATCATATTCAGCCATATATTTATGACGATTGATTAAAACCGAACTACCGGAGGCACGAAATTCTTCCAGCAAAATAGAAGGTTTATGAAAAAACAACAGATCGGCATCGATATACGTAACTTCCCTCACGTCAAAATGCATTAATACATGTCCAATCACAAAAGGGGTACATGTCCAGCAATACTCTGCCACATTACGCTCGCCTTTTACGTTTAAAAGCGCTTCGGTTTCAAATTGCTGTAACGAGATCGCGACCAGGTGATCCAGCTTCAATTGTGTTATTATGCGATACGATGATTCATCAAAACAAAACACATATAATGTGAAGCTTTCTCCTGTTTCTACAAGCGATTCATACATCGCCAACCCTCTAGATAAATAATGAGAGTCAAACAGTGTACAATAATGATTCATCTTACAATCTCTCCTATCGCGATTAAAAATCTATTTACATCTATCATTTGTCGATTCTAATCTTGATAGCCGTATCTGATTTCAACCAGCACCAAACTGAATCAACCGTCCTGAGCAGCAGCCTTTGCTTTTAACAGCATTCCCTGTCCAATTACTTTATGTTTATGATCAAGATAAGCTTCGTCTTCAGGAATACTCCAGCGAAACAATATGTCGTGTTCTTGCTGCATCAGGTTAAGCCACTTGTTTTCTGCCAAAAACCATGCCGGATAAGAAGCATCGTAAATGGTAGGGTCTACATATTGGACCGATAAAATATCTTTTTCCTGTTCAATCAATTGTAACCGATTCATTAATATAAATAGAGTGTTAAAGCTTTTAATGATATTAAAATAAGTTTCAGGATCGTCTGTATGCTGGACAAAGCTACTTGCGATAATAAAATCAAACTCCCCGCTAGCAGCGGCATATTCCAATTCTGATTTGTTAATAAAACTCAGCTCATCATTCGCAAAGTTCTCTTTGCCTGCTGCACTCATGGAAGGTGTTTCAAAAACTACCCATTGAAAGCGCACAGTTGGAGGAAGAAAGGCTTTGAGCGTGTAATAATGTACACCCATACCACCACCAAAGTCAAGAATACGATATTCGTTTTTAGGCATAGTCGCCTGAATATGGGCAAAACTTGTCAACAGTTGTTGACTACGAGTATCCAGTCTTGTTTCCAAGTTCTTGATATGAGTTATCGTATATTGTTTAATTTTTTCGATAATAATCGGATTCTCATAGCCAGTAGATTGCTTCAACGCTTCTTCATACGACGCATAATTGCCAAAAAAACCGTAGCGTCCTTTCGGATCCAAATTGGAAAAATGAATAAAATCACTAAAATCTTCTATCTCTTTTAAGTCAAATGATTGTAATTGCTCACTTATTTCACGATAATACATACTGGAAATCAATACATACACATTTTTACGCGCATGATTTAGAATAGCGGGGGATTTCACTTCCAAGTTTAATGATTCGTTAAATTTCTGGCTATGCTCATTGTTATCGACAGCATAATCGATTCTAATTCCGAAATGGTCACAGAAAGATTTCACATGCTGTGCACCACTTCCACTTCCAAATATAACTATATCCCGATATCGAGCTTTATCTTTAACAAGTTCAACGGCATTCTTAATTTTTATGATCATTTTATCTCCTCATTCTTTGGTGTATGATCTTTTCGTTATGCTGAAAGAGACTTCTCCAAGACAACACTTCAATTCTTTTATCGGCAACCTTGCTCAAATCTACTGAATAGTGCTTATATCATAAGTGTGCGCGCATTCAATAGACACAGCAATAACATCATTGAGTTGCTTGGCGTTCAATATGTGCACATATCCTAATATATCGGATATTATTTATGAATTGTTAATATTACCAAAATATAATATTTATAATTATAGCAAAAAGCGCATGTGATCTCGAATTTGATGGTCACATGCGCTCATTTATTTAATACAATTATTTACGCCGATCTACAAAAAAACTGTCGGTTACATAATGCTGTTGATACGCATGCTGCTGCGTACGAATCGTGCCTTGCCGTTCTAGCCATTGACCTGCTTCTTGCTTGATTTCATTCATTTTATTTAAAATAATCGGGTCAAGCTGCATCAGTTCGGCAATTTGCGCTTTATGCTGCTCGGTCAGCTCGGAGCGATACAGTTCCATCTTTTCGATTAACACACCACGTTCAGCGATAAAAGCAAAAATTTCTTCATCACTAATGATCTGTAAACGCTCAACGATTGCAGAAGACAAGGCGTGTAACTGCTCCAGCAGTGACGACATGTTTTCTTCAGTCTGGTGTGTCATCATTATACACTCGTTGCTACGTCAGGCAAACGGCTAGCTGTTACCCATGTTTCCCGCAGATCATTCAGATGGATCAGCACGTCTTTGGCAGGTTCGCTATCTTTTTTCACATTCGATTCGATCAAACAATGCAGCATATACTCGTAAATACGCAGCAACTCATTCGCAATCGCAAAGTCAAAATTCAAAGACGAGATCAATTCATGCACAATCGCTTGTGCTTTGCATAAATTGTTGTTCGCTTTTTCCACATTATGTTCTTCAATGCCTTCAATACCTGCTTTGACAAAACGAATGGCACCATCATATAACATAATTAGCAACTTCGGTTTAGAAGCGGTTTGCGCTTGGGTTTGTTGATATTTTTGATAAGGTGATGGAATCACTTTATGGCCCCCTTTATTCCTATCTGAAGCTCGACAGAGCAGACGCTTGCGAATTGTATTTGTTCATCGCCGTTTCCATAGCGGTAAATTTTTGATAGTAATTCGTTTCTTTATCATTCAATCGGCTGGTCATATCCGTAATTTGACGATCTAATGAACTAAGCTGTGTACCTAATAAACTATTGAGCAGAAACGAAGCATTGGCATCACTGCTGACTTTAGACGTACCGGCTGTACTTGCCATACTTTCCAAAGACGTACGTGTAATTTTTTTCATTCTTGCCAAAATACCGTCATTTTCAGTATACGTATTGTTGAGTGCACTGCTAGAGTTGTTATTACCGAAAAAGTTAGTGACGATATTCGGATCGTTATCCAGCGCTGCTTTTAGCTTATCGGTGTCTAAAATCAGTTTACCTTTCGTTTCATACGTACCTGTAGAAATGCCGAGCTGGGCAAAACTGATCGTTGTGCCATTGTCCAACTTCACACCTTGCACCATCGCTGTACGCATGCTGGAAATCGTTTGCTCCAAAATGCCATCATCTTTCAGCATCCCGCTTTTTGCTTTTGTTTCCCATAGTTTGATCTGATCATCGGTCATCGTTTTTTTCTGATCTTCTGTCAGTGGAGGGAATTTAGCATAACGTTCTTCGCCCACTTTGTTGTTCATCAGTGACAACACACTATTGTATGCATCTACAAAACTTTGTACCGAACTAACCAATTTATCGGTATCGCCAACGACCGAAACTTGTGAAGATTGTCCGGAAGGCGACACCGCATTTAATGTCAATTGCACACCATTGATGACAAACTGATTGGTTGATTGCGTCATATCCAAACCGTTAATATTCACCTTAGCGTTTTTACCGAGTACGCTATTGGCAGAATCCGAATCGGTAGAGCTGGCAATATTAAAGCCGTCAAACGCATTCCCATTTGAATCACCGGACAGTGTGATTTTGCTGTTGCCGGTAGAATTGCTTGTGATCGACATTTTGCCAGAGCTGGAATCGTAAATAGCCGTAACGCCTGCTTGGCTCGTATTGATTTTTTGCACAAAATCATTAATTGTATCGGTGGCGTTATAAGCGATGGAGACTGCGGTGCCACTACCAAGCTTAATCGATACCGAGCCATTGTTGCTATTGCCTGTAACATCCGACATTTTCAGTTTGGAGCCGTCTTTGCCTCCATCTGAATCATTAGCACTGACACCTGAACTGGAAGACACGCGTGTAGCTGTTGCTAATTGTGACACAGTCACATTCATCGATGCACCATTTGCGGCTCCGTTGGCGGATGCCGATACGGATGATGTATCACCGGTTACGTTCGCCTTTTGTGCATTGATCGAGCTGCTCAAGCTCAAATTTGCCAGCTTATCATTTAGAAATGTAACCATTTGCGAACTGACATCACGATAGCTCTCCTGTTTCCAAGATACGAGCTGCCGTTGCTGATTTAATTTATCGAGTGGAATTTTCTCTGCGGTCATCAACTTTTTGACAATCGAGTCGATATCCATTCCACTTGCTAAACCGGAGATTCTGGTAACGTCCATTTTTTCAGCTCCCTAAATTTTTTTATCTACAATCATCCCGGTAACTTCCATTAGTTTGGCGATCGCATCTAAAACCTTTTCTGGAGGTGCTTCACGAATGATCTCACCGGTATCTTTGTTTTTAACTTTAATCATAATCGAATGGGTTTCTTTATGCATCGAAATTTCCAGCGATTTAGGCGGTCCTTGAATCGCATTAAATGTCTTTTTAAACTCTTGCACTGCTTCTTGAGAGTTCTCATCCACCTTTTTAGGTGCTGTTGGTGTCGCTACAGTCGGCACGGCAGCAATCGGCGCCACGGCGGTTGGATCGGTCGAAGGATCGGTACTCCTAGCAGTCGCATCTTTAACAGGGTTGGCGTATGCATTCATATTAACCATACTGCCCACATTATTGATTGGATTCATTTTATATCCTCCTTCACTTGCTGATGTATTTGTTAAATGATTTATACAACAATCGTTTTAGAATCAGGTTATGTATTTATATTATCGGTTAACGGCACCCTTTGTTTAACGCATATTGCTTAAAATAAGCAAAAAGACCCTGATAATATCAGGGTCTTTCGCAAAAACATGCCAGTTACGATTAACGCAGCAAGGACAGTACGCCTTGTGGCGCAGAGTTCGCTTGCGACAGCATCGATTGAGCCGCTTGTACCAAAATGTTGTTTTTGGACAGTGCAACCATTTCTTTCGCCATATCGGTATCACGGATACGCGATTCAGCAGCTGTCAAGTTTTCAACTGTTGTACCTAAGTTGTTGGATGTGTATTCCAGACGGTTTTGTACCGCACCGAGATTCGCACGTTGTGTTGCTACTTTCTCGATCGCTGTACTGATGCCCGACAGCGATGTGCTGGAAGTCAGACCACTGAAACCACCAGTCGAAATACCGGAGATCGTGATTTTGAAGTTCGCATCATCCGCTTGTACACTCACGCTACCAGTGTTGATGTGAATACCGTTGAACGTCGTGTTACTCATAATCGAATCGATCTGTTTACCCAGTTGGTTCAACTCGGCATTGATGTTCGATTTGTCGCCTGAGCTGTACGTACCGTTTTGTTTCTGTACGTTCAGTTCTTTCATCCGACCGAGCATGGAGCTCACTTCGTTCATTGCACCCTCTGCTGTTTGTGCAAATGAGATACCGTCTTGTACGTTGCGTTGTGCTTGTTCCAGACCACGAATCTGACCGCGCATTTTTTCGGAGATCGACAAACCTGCCGCATCGTCTGCCGCACGGTTAATCCGTTGACCGGAAGACAATTTCTCCATGTTTTTTGTTGCTGCTGCACTGTTCAGATTCAAGTTACGCTCTGTGTTCAGTGCTGGAATGTTGTGATTGATAATCATTGGTTTTTCCTCCCTGAATTTGGTTATTCCACATCCATGTGGTTGTTAGCTGAAACGATATTTTTAAGCAAATTAGCTTTAAAAACCGATTCTTTACTATATATCGTATGTAAGCATCCGTTTTGTTATAGTTATCCAAAAAAATATGTGATGATTATCGATCTGTCAGCTCATTCATTCCTCCAAAACAGAAAAAAGACCCTGATATGATCAGGGTCTTTCGCAAAAGCACGCCGGTTACGATTAACGCAGCAAGGACAGTACGCCTTGTGGCGCAGAGTTCGCTTGCGACAGCATCGATTGAGCCGCTTGTACCAAAATGTTGTTTTTGGACAGTGCAACCATTTCTTTCGCCATATCGGTATCACGGATACGCGATTCAGCAGCTGTCAAGTTTTCAACTGTTGTACCCAAGTTGTTGGATGTGTATTCCAGACGGTTTTGTACCGCACCGAGATTCGCACGTTGTGTTGCTACTTTCTCAATCGCTGTGCTCACGCTCGACAGCGATGTGCTGGAAGACAGACCGTTGAAACCACTCGTCGAAATACCGGAGATCGTAATTTTGAAGTTCGCATCATCCGCTTGTACACTCACGCTACCACTGTTAATGTGGATACCGTTGAACGTTGTGTTACTCATGATCGAATCGATCTGTTTACCCAGTTGATCCAACTCGGCATTGATGTTCGATTTGTCGCCTGCGCTGTACGTACCGTTTTGTTTCTGTACGTTCAGTTCTTTCATCCGACCGAGCATCGAGCTCACTTCGTTCATTGCACCCTCTGCTGTTTGTGCAAATGAGATACCGTCTTGTACGTTACGTTGTGCTTGTTCCAGACCACGAATCTGACCACGCATTTTTTCGGAGATCGACAAACCTGCCGCATCGTCTGCCGCACGGTTAATCCGTTGACCGGAAGACAATTTCTCCATGTTTTTGCTTGCTGCTGCACTGTTCAGATTCAAGTTACGCTCTGTGTTCAGTGCTGGAATGTTGTGATTGATAATCATTGGTTTTTCCTCCCTGAAATTGGTTATTCCACATCCATGTGGTTGTTGAGTCAGTCACAAGAATTTCTGTTACATGTAATCCTCTGTCCTGCTCTATACTATATATCGTCCACTGCAACTGTTTAAGTTATAGTTTTTTAGTATTTTTCTAAATTAATTTTTGTAAGCAAATCGTTTTTATTGTAGTAATTCAGCTATCTTTATTTTTCTTTTCATTCAGAAAGTCTTGAATCAGCTCTGTATTGATAGCGGCGCTTTGATTGCTTAACTGAATCGCATGATACACTTCTTTACGATAAATATCGATATTTTTAGGGGCGCTAATCCCGATTTTGATCGTATCTGCGTCCGTCGACAAAATCGTAACTTCGATCTGATCATCGATAATAATCGATTCGCCTTTTTTACGTGATAAAACGAGCATTAGCCTTCCTCCCCCTCCGACTGATTTGATTGCAGCGGATGACGAATCGTATAGTCCGTATTTTGCAAAATGATTTGCTTAGCGCGCAAATTGTCCAGATTAAAAACAATCGGTGCTACCAGATTCACAGTGCGGTACTGCGGCATTTTGTTCCAAGATACGATATTGCGCACCACGACCTGTTCTTCACTCGTAATGCCTAGTTCTGCGATTACATCGTCCGGCAATGCTATTTCATACTGTGGAAAATACACAAATGGGTCCAGCAAAATGAAGTTAATCTCGGAATGGTCAAGCGGCTGTAATATGCTAAATGGTTCAACCTGCGGAATATAGACATAGTTGGTCAGTTCTGGGAACCCAGGGATACCTTTGGAAAATGTAAATACTTTATCGTCCCCGTCAGATGAGACAGACGGATTCAGCTGTGGATCAGACATGCTGCATATTCCTCCTTATTTTCAGCAAAAGGCTACGGACAGAGGTAGTCCATAGCCTTTTAAAGTTATTAATTATTACACGTTCTTCCTATTTTAACTCAAAAAGTTAACCAATGACAATTTCATTGTGGCAGCCGATGTTTGCAATGCTGCCTGATAAAGCGTTTGAGCTGTTGTCGCTTTGATCATCACTTCAGCGATGTCGGCATCTTCGACTTTAGATTGCAGGCTCGTTATATTCATTTCCCGATCTTCCAAACGGCTATTGACCAGCTCAACCCGGTTTGTTTTGGCGCCGACTTCAGAGCGTACCGCTCCCATCGTCGTCGTACGGGATTCGATATTTTTCAATTCGTTTGTAAGGGGGGAATAATCTCTACTGCCGGTTGCCGTAATATTATCGATCGCACTGCCCAAACGGTCGAAAATAGCAAACGCATTATCGGTATCCGCTGGTTTACCAAAAAACTCGTTCCCGCTTGTGCTCACACCGATCGAAATCTGTTCGCTAATACCATACGTAACTTTGCCAGGATCGGTCACAACGCTAGCATACGATGGGGTCGAAGCGTCCAGTTGATACGGGCGTTGATCAAACTTTTCGCCATTAAACACATAACGTCCGGTCAATTGACTGTTGCCGATATCCGCCATTTGGCCTTTTAATTGCGATAATTCATCTTTGATCGCCTTCAAGCCACTTGCATCTGTCGTGCCTGTACCGGCTTGAATGACCAGCTCTTTCACACGCTTCATAATGTCTGTCGACTGCTGCATCAGTGTATCGGAATTGTCGAGCCAGCTTTTGGCTGCATCGGTGTTCGTTTTATATTGATCGGTAGAAGCAAGCTCTGCACGATAGCGCAGCGCATACGTGGTGCCGACTGGATCATCGGATGGTTTATTGATTCTGCGCCCGGTTGAAGACTGCATGCTCAGATCGCTCATCGTATTTTTGTTTTTGTTCAAATTGCTGAGTGTCTGATTGGAAACCATATTTGAAGTAATGCGAATTGCCATTGTTATCTACTCCTCATTTATCAAAGTCCAACACGACCTGTACTATTAATTAAACGATCAAGCAACTGATCCATCGTAGTCATAAAACGGGAAGATGCAGTATAGGCGTGCTGAAACTTAATAAGATCAGACATTTCTTCATCAAGCGAAACACCGCTGACCGATTGACGATTAGCGTCCACTTGATCGGTCAATGTTTGCGCATTATCTGTTTGGCGATTCGCTTCTTGTGCGTTTACGCCTAACTGACCTACAATACCGTTAAAATAATCCTGCACTGTCGTTGGAGCTGTACCGCCAAAGTCCATTTTCGTACCTTGCAATTCGGACATGAGCAGCGCAAGCCCGCCGTTACCGACGACAACTTTCTCACTTGCTCCTGTACCTGAAGTGCGCAAGGAGAAAGCGATTTGGCTTGGATCATCTTGCAATGTTTTATTTAACGTAATATTGCCGGCTGTAATCGTACCGCTATTGTCGGTCGTACCGAAGAAATCGCCACCTTGCTCGCTATCGCTGTTGTAACCGAGCTTATGCAGTCCGTTGATCCCTTTAACAGTTGTCGTCAAATCTGAAGTGAGTGTCCGGTTGCCTGCTGCATCGGAATAGGTGACCCCATTCAGCACGGTTCCTTCAGGAATAACCGAGCCTGCCGGCAATGTTACGGAAAATTCGCCGTTAGCGAGCGTATTGGCAAGTTGATCCAATTGTGACTTTTGATTCGCTACATGCACATCTCTGGAGTACATCAAACCGTACATTTCGCCACTGTTTAATGTGCCGCCTTGGAATGCGGTTTGTACACCGGCAGCTGTCAGTGGCGTAACGGTAGCACCATCTACGACCTGTTGACCGCCAAAATTGACTTGATAGCCCGTGTTCAGTTCGGTCACAGTGACATTGCCATATTTGGAAATTTGATCGATTGCATAGTCGCGTTGATCGCGAAGATCGTTCGCGTCATTACCTTGTGCTTCGATCTTCATAATATTTTGATTTAACGTACCGACTGTGCTCAGCAAAGAGTTCACTGTGGAAACATCCATACCAACACTGGAAGTCAAGTCCGAACTCAACGCATCAAGCTGCTGACTTGTCTGATTCATCGCATCGGTCAACGCCAGCGTTGTTTCTTTCAACACTTTCTGGTTCGTTGAGCTTTGCGGGTCTTTACTCAAATTGGACCAGGCGCTCCAAAACTTGTTCATTACCGTTTGCATGCCTGTATCTGATGGCTCGTTAATTACTTTTTCCAGCTTGCTCAATGTATCGGATCGTGTCGTCCAGCTTCCAAGCGAAGCGTTTTCTCCGCGAAACTGTGTATCTAGAAACATCGAACGAACACGTTTGATCGCGGTAACTTCTACGCCTGTACCGAGTTGCCCTGGATTCGTTGAATTGCGAAAAGCCACGGCTTCTAATGGTCTCGTGGCACTGGTATGTACCACCTGGCGCGAATACCCTGCTGTATTGGCATTAGCAATATTGTGAGAAACAGTACTCAGCGACGTTGTGTTTGTGGCGATACTCCGGCGAGCCGTTTCAATGGAATGAAATGTTGATGTCATAGCACCCTCCTAAATATTAACCTCTTGTATCAAACAACCCGGAACGCGTATGGCCATAAGCTCGCTCAGCCGGATGCTGATAAGTTGCTTCCTGTTCCGGAACAAGCGCCATCATTTCCAATGAAAAGTCCACATATTCCAAAGCCTGCTGAATTAACTGTTTGTTCAGGTCATTAAGTTGCTGGAACCGTTGCAGTGTATCGAACAGCGTAGCACGGGCATCCAGCAACTGCTGTTTCTCTGCGGGATCAAACACCAGCCGCGCCAGCTCAGTCAAATTAAGCCGCAGCTTGGACTTGATACCCCGTTCCAGCAGGAAGTCATATACAAGCTGCTCACGCTCATTTTCCAATTGTTCGACCTGTTTAGCCAATTTGGATTCCTGAGTCATGACGGCGATCAATTCGTTGATTTGGTTGGCAATAACGGCCCGTTTTTTACTCTCGCCCAGTTCGATTAATTGCAGGTGGCAATCGTTAAGCTCATTTAGCTTAGCCACCAGCGGCTGCACAGTTCCACTCATTTATTAATTCCCCGTTCCTTTTAGGAAAGGCAGAAGCTTGTCAGCCAATGCACCAGCGTCGACTTTGTATGTGCCTCCAGCTACCTGCTCTTTCAAACTTTGAATTTTTTGCGCACGCTCTGCATCGGCAGAAGCTTGTGCAGTATTGGCTTGTAACATTTCCATAGCTTCCGGCGAGATCGATACTTCGTCTTTACGAGTTGCTCTTTTTTCACCTGCTGCGGCTTTGGCTTCGTTTGTACGTTGGTATGGGTTAACAGCGCCTACACGTTGTGTATCGTTAATTTTCATAGTTTTTTACACACTCCTTAGTAAATTTGAGAAAGAGTTCCTACTCCGTAGAGTTATTTGCTTTGGAAGATGGATCATCTTTTCAAAATTAGGAAGTCCTTTTTGCGATAACAGGAATGTTGGGTGATATTCGGAATGATGCAATTCCTGGTATCATTAAGGCAACCGAATTATTGTTACTAAGATTATCGACCACTTTTCGCTTAATTTTTATAGTCTTAAAGTGGTTAATTGTGTAATAATATTTTTCGTTCCTTAAGTCCCAAACCTGCATAGCTATGCAAGTCCCAACACTCAAATGGTACCAGAAAATGTCGTTATTTGACTGAGAATAGGAGGTATTCCTAGTTATCTCGGAATTTGTCGACAATTCTATAGGCACCTTGTGTCTTATCCGCTTGATTATTTTTGGCAATATCACTGTCCTGATAAGCATTGCGAATATCCTTCGTCAAACGCGATCGGCAGGAATCACACATATTGCTGTCACGAATAATCGTACCGCATACTTCGCATGGATATCCCATATTAGGAGCATTAGCGATCGATATCCGTCCTTCTCTAATGAAGATCGAAATCTGCTTGATTGACACTTCTGTTACTGCGGACAATTCCGTAATCGTTGTTCCTCTATTCTCCCTTAAATAGTTACTACATACTTCATATTGACGCTCGATATCCTTAATACAATCGCTGCACATCCCCCGTAGATTAAGTACATACAGTTTCCCGCATTGAGGACAATTTCCCAAGTTCATGAACTGCTCGCCTCCTGTAAGTGTTGTCCCATCTATGTTGTCCAACTCTAAGGTTATGAAATGAAGATGTCTTTATTTATATCGTAAACAAACGTACTTTTTATTAGCGTTACTTAATAAATTAAAAGTTTTGTTAACGATTTGCTCGCGAATTGTTTACATTGCTAGCCAAATAGCTAACCATTTACAAGATCGGAAACATTTCCTACTCCATAATACCGCAAACTACTCACGAACGCGCGCAAGTGAGCGAAACGACAGCAAACGATATATCCATCTGTAATGCAAGTTCATGTAGCGCGCTGGCGCAGTTGTTGATCGTACTTCCAGTCGTATAAATATCGTCAACAAGCAAAATCGGAATGACGGTACCGCGTGCTGGTTGTGTATTCATTAATGACCGCTGCCTACGTAATGAATGTTTACGTCCAGAAATAGTTAGAGCTATGTTAAAGGCAAACGTATGATGAGCAATATGTTCATTATGCGTGTGTAATGCTGCTCTGACAAGTGAACAAGCTACAGGCGTATAGGAAAAAACTCCTGCCATGCTACGAATTCGCTGGTGTCGCCCTTGTTCACTCTGCTTGGCTGTCTGTTTATTGCGCTGCAATAGCTCCATATAAGGAAGTTTTATTTCCGCTGCCAATCTGCAAGCCATTTGTGCCGCCTGATCAAACCCTCGCTCCTGCAACCGATTGGCGCTTGCCGGAACGGATGTAATCCAGACAGGAGACCATACATGATGATGTGTTTGAGACATTTCCAGTTGCAATCGATAATAGCCTTCCGTAAGCAACTGTCCAAACAATGCTTCATAACGCTCATCGCCTCTATATTTATACGCTGCCAACCAGTTCCGAATATCGGTATTATAGCGAACTGCACTGCGATTAAGCAAAAAGTGCCTTGCATCGCTCTCCTGTCTTCGACAATCTGGACAATCTATATTTCGTCCGCATACAGGACAGACCGGCTTCGTAATCCACGGAATACGACATGCACATGTATAACATAACCCGGCATAAACGGATGCCGGATGAAAGGGGCGGTTGCAACTTATGCACAGTTGATGCTGTGGATGCAAATACTGCCATAGCTTATTCCAATCAAGCCGCATACGTATACGTTCACTTCCTTCCCTTAACTGTTGTTATATAATTACGTTTGCGGGCAATACGGTTCATCAAACGAATCTGGCTCATCGCCTGTCGTTGACTTCTATTATACTGTGCAGCGATAAAGATTACTTTGCCATACGGATCATGTTTTGATCTACCTGCTCTGCCAGCCATCTGAATGAGCGCTGCTGTCGGATAAACACGATCATGTGCATCTACAATGTAAACATCGCTGTGGGGAATCGTTACACCGCGTTCAAGAATCGTCGTCGTAACAAGTATACGAATTTGCCGGTCTCGAAACAGCAACACTTTGTGAGCACGTTGTTCGTCTTGCGAGGAAGTACCCGCAATACATAGCAGCGGAAATTGACGCTGTAGCAATACAACCATCGGCTCAATCCAGGCGATACGCGGCATAAACCAAAATATTTGTGCTCCCCGATCGATGGAATGTTGAACGTGCTGCAGCAATGCCCAAGGTAGCTTGCCACTTGCCTCCCAATTTACAAATGGCTTCGCTTGCATTCGGCTTGGAACTGGTAATGGATAACCGTGAAAACGCACTGGCACTTTCACATGCATAAGCCGTTCTTGACGAATCGCCCGGCGTAGTTCAGCGGAAGGTGTAGCGGATAAATACACAAATCTTCCTTCCGGACGGCATGCCCAGTACGCGCCATAAGCGAGCACTGGATTGCCATCATAAGGAAAAGCATCAATTTCATCGATAACAACTAGATCAAATGCAGCACAATACCGCAGCAATTGATGCGTTGTGGCAATCGTAATTGCGCTTTGCTCCCACTGTTGTGCACTGCCTCCATATAAGGCGACGATATGCTGCTTCGGAAAAGCTTGCTGCAAACGTGGGGCAAGTTCCAGCACGACATCACGTCTTGGCGTAGCGATCAAAACGCGCTGCCCTTTGTGAATCGTATATTCGATCAATGGAAATATCATTTCAGTTTTACCTGCTCCTGTAACTGCCCAGAGCAGAAATTGACGCAGCAGCGGCAGCTGACTCATCTGCCAAAGCCTATTTTGAGGCAATAGGTGATCATGATCATCTGTATCTCGAGTTGGGGGATGCACTATTCGATCAGAACGTATATGTCCACTCGTTTTGTTAACTTTGGCAGATGTGTCATACGTATTACGTTTATGAGGCTGCTGTTCAAGTTGTTCCGGCAGCTGCATATGTATCTGCGCTGCATCTGCCTGAGAGGAATGTAACTGCGGAAGATTCGCCTTTGCCCGCAGTATGGCTTTACATAACCTCCAAACTTTTCTGCCCTGCTCGCGTATGTGCAGCAATGGAGTCGAACAATGGACATTGACTGCATGTTCCTGCTGCTCGTGTTGCAAAAAAGTAAGCACCTGCACAGTCGCATCGGTCTGTGCTTCACTTAGACCCCAGCGCATTTGCACAGCAGCACTACTCCATAATGATGTATGTTTACCGTCCTGCTCATCGATCAGACGGATTGGCTGCTTCAGATTAGCCGTTAGCGAAGGTGTCGCTGCGACAGCAGTATGGTACAGTGCATACTCGCTGTGTAGCGTAGTTTGTTCCAGATGGCGCTCCATCGGCTCCATCGCTAGCTGCTCTGTTTTGCGTACAGCAATAGGTGGGCGTACCGACTGTATTAATAAACTACACTGCCGACTTCTGCCCATCATTAAACATTGTTCACAATACCCGCAGGCGGCAGAGCCACAACCAGCACATGCGGTATAACGGATTGTTCCACTTCCACAGCGACGACAGACGGCTTGTGTAGGTGCGGATGATCCGGTATCGTGATTTCGCTTTATGCGTAACGATCGCAGGGAAAAAGGCTGTCCGGTACGCTCAGCTTCTACATGAAAATATACGCTATCCAGCAGCCGAATATGTTTTTGCAAATAAGCAAGCTGTAAGCAGCTGCGCCAGCTTACACTATAAGGTGACTTTTTCTCTGCCAATAGCTGATGCAGCTCAGGCAATAAAAGAGACCTTCCATTTAACAAACCAGCAATTGCAATTGCTCCGCATGTGAGCTGCTTTTTACAGTCATGATGTTGCAGATCACCTTGGAGTTGCCCGCTGGCAGAGGAGGAAAGCATATAGTTACCGCTTCCGCTCCAGCTCGCTGCTTTGCTCCATAAACGACATGGAAATACAAGCTCGGTGACGTTCAGTGAGACAGACGAGTTCGTTAATTCAGCGGTTGAGTTCACAGCAACAGCTTCCCTGGAATATCGCCTGGATTCAGCGTATCCCGTTCCAGCATAATTTGAAGTCATGTAAGCACGTAACCATTGGCTAATTGGCTCCATCACAATGGCAGCACTGGCTGTTCCTTTTTCACAAGTGAATATACGCGCAGCAGCTTGCTCTGACAGCGTAGATAGTGACGCAGATTGTACATTATCTTCCATCTTGTGCTGAAAAGTACGATTAAAATGGCGCATACACGCAAATGCACAGCTTGCTGGCAGTCCGCTGGCGATCTGCCACAGACTTTGGCACGGATTCTTTCTTTTGTCGGCGGCAGCCCACCATAAACTGTCAACCCGCATATCCAGTGAAACATGCAGCAGCCAGCCTTGTTCATGCTCGGTCGCATACAAATCCAGTTTCATTTTCATTCCTCCTGTCTATTTTGCACCATATCGGTTTATTATGGCTCTGCTTGCCTTATGTAGATGTACCGACTATGTGCCCTATTTCATACACTCCTGTGTGAGGCGGAGTCCGTCCCCTAATTCCTTCCCGCAATAGATGCTGCCCAACCTAACACGCCAAGTTTGCGTAAACGCCTTAGATTTATGTGCTTACGGCTTGTTGCTCTTAGCGATGGAATCCATCGATTCATTCCTTTCCTTTATTATTTAGCAACGCAAAAAAGCACACTTATCCGTTTGACGGAAAGTGTGCTTCACTTTGAATCTACTCATTATATCATCCACATACATCTATGATCGAGCAAAAATTCGGCTTACAGTGTTACCCAGCCATGTTTGATTGAGTTGATTACCGCTTGTGTACGATCATCAACTTCCATTTTTTGCAAAATGCTACTCACATGGTTTTTAACGGTTTTTTCACTGATGAACAAGTATTCACCGATCATCTTATTACTTTTGCCTTCTGCCATCAGACGCAGCACTTCTGCTTCACGTCTTGTGAGCGGATTATCATCACCAGCGACAAATTTCACACCTGTATCGCCATTATTGTTGTTGTCGGCAAGTGTGCCTGTTTCATTTACATATGTCATCCGGCGTAGTTGCTGAATCAACTTGCCTGTTACTTTAGGATGAATATAGGCATGACCTTCCACTACCGAGCGGATCGCATTCACCAGCGACTCGGCTTCCATATCTTTGAGCAAATAGCCAGAAGCACCTTTGCGCAGTGTTTCAAATACATAGCTCTCATCATCATGGATCGACAAAATGATAACCTTAATGTCAGGGAAAAGCTCGCGCAGCTTCTCAGTCGCTTCTACCCCGTTTTCAATGGGCATATTAATATCCATTAATACTACTTCCGGTGGAGTATGATTGCAAAACTCCAGTACCTGAATACCATCTCCACATTCGCCAATGACTTCCAAGTCATCCTCCATATTGAGGATACGCTTCAGCCCTTCGCGGAACAGTTGATGATCATCGGCTAGCAGTATTTTAATTTTTTTAGAGCCGTAATCATGGTTTTCCATCCTGTTACTCCTTTCACTTTTCCACATTCGTTGGAATATGAATAATAATTTTTGTCCCTTGATTTTCAGCAGATTCAATTTCCATTCTGCCGTCAAGCAATTCGACTCGTTCACGCATGCCAATCAGACCGAAGTTGTTATGGTCTTTGGTACGCTGATCTACTTTTTCCAGACTAAAGCCTTTGCCATTGTCTTCTACGGTCAGCTTCACGATCTGAGCCTGAAACGTGATAATAACAGTGACATAAGTCGGTTCAGCATGTTTGGCTGCATTAGTCAGTGCCTCTTGCACTAGCCGGTAGATAGCAGCCTCCATTGCGGAACTAAGCCGGTATTCCTTGCCTCTAGTTTCAAAAATAGAACGGATTCGAGTTTTTTCCTCATAATCCTGCACATACTTCCGCAGAGTTGGAATAAGCCCTAGATCATCGAGGGCCATAGGTCTTAAATTAAAAATGACTTTTCTCATTTCTTCCAGGCTGGAACGAACCTGTGCTTTCAAATCTATTATTTCGTCCCGTACCATTGCATAATCCTGCTTTGTAATCATTCTTTCTACAATTTCGGTCCTAAGAACTAGATTTGCCAGCAATTGTGCAGGTCCATCATGAATTTCACGGGAAATACGTTTGCGCTCATCTTCCTGCGCCAAAATAATTTTCAAGCCGATCAACTGACGATTTTTGGCGGATTCAATAATACGGGTCACTTGATTGAGCTCACCGGACAAATATTCGAGCACAACCCCCATTTGCGAGCCGATATTTTCGGCTCGCTCAATGGAGTTTTCCACATTTTTGACGCGCTTTTGCAAATCATCGCGACGTGCTTTTAAATACATTTCCTTTTCCCGATATATCATCAGATCAAGCTGTAGCTGAGTCGCCTTCTCGTAGGCTTGTTTGATATCTTGTTCATTATACCGCACAAAGTCACGACTTACTTCAGTTAGTCTGATTCGGGAACTGCGATAACCGATCTCAAGCTGGTCTACCTTCTCGATCGTCTCTGCTGTTTCGCGTAATACCAGTTCAAGCTCGGTATTCAGCGACAACAACTCACGCCGTGAAGTGTCCAAAATCTCGAAGATCTGATATTTGCTGTTTTCCATTACATTTGTTGCGTTCTTAATGACGTGATCTATCGCATCAGCGTGGAACTCCACTTGATCTTCTCCATTTCTGTAAGTCATTTATATGATACTTTTATATCATATTATAACTTATCATGATTGGATAGTAATCGTCTTGGTTGTTTGATCCCATTTTACATTCAATCCAAGTTGTTCAGATACGAGTCTGAGCGGGACTAAAGTCCTACCAGAAACGACAAGCGGAGCGACTGAAGCAGTTTGCAAACGACCATTTGCCACATAATTTTTCTGTCCGACCGTCAGATCGATAAGCTGTCCAGAACGCAAAATCGTCACTCTTTGATTCGGCTGATCCCAGTTCGCTTGTCCGCCAAAAGCATCCATAATATATTTTACCGGAATATAAGTGGCGCTGTCCTTCAGCATTGGTGCTGCATCAATTGACTCTGTTTTGCCGTTCATTGTTGCTGTCTTTTGCCCGACCGTCATCGCGAGCGATCCGGTTGGATTCGTAAAACTTGGTGCTTGTGTTGCACCGGTCAGTTTAATATTGTCAATTTGGATCGTTCCGGTAGCCGCACGCTCGTCTTGTCCTTCTTCCACATTAACTACATACAGACGCTTCAATTTTGCCGGATAGGCAATATTCAAACCGGTAAGATCGACATTGAGCGTTTTCCAACCTTTCCAGTTCAAACTTTTTGCGATATCGATATAAACCGTTTTGCCATTAGCATCCGTAATTTCGCCACGCAGCCAGTTATAGCTTTGATCGCTATTCACATCAATCGACATCGTTGCCGATCCAGGCGTTAATGTTTTACCTGCCGTGCCGTTAAACTGGGCATATGCATACTTTTTGCCTGTCCCAGCGGTCATATCATAGCTGAGTTGCAGCACTTTGGAACCGGCATGATCGTCTGCTCCTTCGGTGATGGTTGCTGAACCGGTGACACTGCTTGGATTACCGAGGAAGCTAATATCGTAGCCAACATTTTCAAAATCTTCCCATGTGCTTGCCTGACCACCGCCTGTACCGAACACGATCATCGTACTAAATCCATCATAACGGGCAATCGCATAACCGACCGTAGCGCCATTATCGACCGAATTAATCGTTAACTGATCGCCTTTCACCGTGCCTTTAAAACCGACAAACTGCCAGTTCAACATTTCCGGTGCAATCGTTAACGTGGAGCCATCTTTTAAAGTAGCCGTTACAGGTACGGAAATGGTCGTACCCGCTTGCAGTGAAGCGGTTTTGCTGGCAGGTGCCAAACTTTGGATCGCTTCCGCACCGACAACTTCCACATCCATACTTGTGCTAATGCCATTGCTCGTCGCTGTCACTTTAGCTGTACCTGATTTGACAGCTTGGAACTGACCGTCGAGCCATTTAATTTTACTGTTGCCTGCTTTCCAAGTTGGCTTAATCTCATCATTTTTGATCGGGTTGTAATACGTATCGTATCCTTTAGCTGAATAAGTTGCTGTCTGCCCGAGCAATAGCTGCTTCGGACCACTAATGCTAAAGCCTTTTACACTGCCTTGAGGCGCCGTTGTATACACACCGAGCCCATTGACTACACTACGCTGTGTGGTGCCGCCATATTCCGTCTCAAACGCCAGCTTTGCTTTGTCCTCACCTAGCGGTCTGCTCACGAGTGTCGTTGAACCGCCTCCATCCAGATTAAGACCTTTCCAGACGCCAATCGACGTCATAAAAGATTGCAATTCCGATAGTGACATTCCGGCACTGTGATCATTATCTTCCACGGCGATAATATACGCATACCGTTCATCTTGCGAGTAACCGACAGCTGTACGTGCACGGTTACCGCCGATTGAGCTGACACTACGCGAAAACGAAGACGGTTTACCTTCGTCGACCAAAATTGTATGTCCGCCGATCATCATTTTCAAATCAGTAGGATCGATCGTTTTGCCGGTTGATTTCACGCGCAATGCATAATCGGCCGAAACCTTTTGACCGACTGCCATATGCTGCTGGATAAACTGCGCAGCTGTACCGTGTGCACGCAAAATATACGCACCTTTTGGCACCGATTCCTGAATCGTTTTGTTAACGGATATTTGTGTGATTACACCATTTTGCACCAGTACTTCGGTCGGTGTGGTGGAACTGTTGGCAGGACGTTCAATCGCTTTCCAAGCATCTGTATAAATATACATTTTGTTCATATGGCTATACGTTTTATCCGGCTCTGTCATATAAGCAGCCTGATTAATGCCAGTTAGATCAAACGTAGCTCCATCTTGCGCCGTCACTTTGCCTTCAAATGTAAACTGCTGAATCATTGGCGTACCATTCTTAGTCACACCAAACGCATACATCCCATTTAATTGCGAAGGGCTCGACATAAGTACGCCATCCGATACTTGCGCTCCCATCGGTACACCTTCTGCACTTGTATTAAAATAGTCGCCATTTACACCTGCGACAGCCTTCGTTTCTTGAGCCATGCCTTCGACCGATTGACGGGTCGTAAATTTACCGCCTTTGCCTGTCATCACATCAAGGTTCACATATGGGTTTTGTAAATCTACGCGTACCACATCAGCCAACACCGTCACGCTTCTGCCGGAACGTGTTGTTTTGTAACGATATTGCAGCAATTTGGCACCAGACGTAATATAGCTTTCATCCAGCTTTGTAGTCGATGCTGCTGCTGCCGTATGTGTAGCCAACAACGAGCCTGCCGGAACACCCAGCTCCACTACAGGTTGAATAAATAATGTACCTGCGAGCGTGAATGCCATCCATCTGCGCATTGTTTTTGTTTTGCCAGTCATCAATAAAACGCCCCTATCCTTAAAATTCCTTTAGCTGTCTTTGCAGACAACAACAAGCGGTATAATGCTCTCCTATACGTATACGACCAACCTATTTTTACAAACGAATATGCCTTATACAGTTAGACTGCGATTGTAGCCAAAAGTTACGGTTTTGATCATTGTTTCTGTCATTGAGATTGTAGCTTGACTAGTGTTTACTATACAATCGGATTTAGGCTCCGCCTAGACAATTCATTTCATTATAGACAATTCATATCATTTTGCATGATCATGCACTCTTTTAAAAAAGATAATGTGCGTATATCCGAAAAATAACAGTATATTGCACAAAAGCCGCTCTGCATGGCGCAGGCGGCTCGTGCCGGAATACATTCCACTTTAACGAATAGCGGGAATTTTCCTTCATGTATAATTGTATTTAAATCACATTTTACAAACCAGCTTCAGATTTCAGCAATTGTGCTTTATCCGTGCTTTCCCAAGGTACGTCGAGATCAGTACGACCGAAGTGACCATAGGCTGCCGTCTGACGATAAATAGGACGACGCAGATCGAGCATACGAATAATGCCGGCAGGACGCAGATCAAAATGCTTGCGAATCAACTGTACCAGTTTATCTTCGCTTACTTTGCCTGTGCCGTATGTATCCACATTGATAGATACCGGAGTCGCTACGCCGATCGCATAAGCAAGCTGAATTTCGCATTTGTCGGCAAGACCGGCAGCAACGATATTTTTGGCTACATAACGAGCAGCATAAGCAGCAGAACGGTCAACTTTAGTCGGGTCTTTACCCGAAAAAGCGCCTCCGCCATGACGAGCATAACCACCATATGTATCTACGATGATTTTACGACCAGTCAAACCGGCATCCCCTTGTGGACCACCAATAACAAAACGTCCGGTCGGATTAATAAAGTATTTCGTATCCGCATCCAACAGTTCAGCCGGCACGATCGGCGCGATAACATGCTCACGAATATCTTTTTGAATCTGCTCCAATGTCACTTCTTCTGCATGCTGTGTGGACACAACGATCGCATCGATGCGTACAGGTTTGTTATCCTGATATTCCACCGTCACCTGTGTTTTGCCATCCGGACGCAGATAGTCGAGTGTACCGTCTTTGCGCACTTCAGCCAAACGACGAGCAATACGGTGCGACATCGCGATTGGCAGTGGCATCAGTTCAGGCGTTTCGTTTGTAGCAAAACCAAACATCAAACCTTGATCGCCTGCACCAATATTTTCGGTTTCCAGCTTCATTTGCTCTGGATCACGTGTTTCCAACGCCGAGTTTACCCCTTGCGCAATATCAGCGGATTGCTCATTTAAAGAAGTTAGAACTGCACATGTATTGTAATCGAAACCATATTTCGCACGCGTATAACCAATATCTTTGAGCGTGTTACGCACGATCGATGGAATATCAACATACTCCGATTTGGTGCTGATCTCACCGATAACGAGCACCATACCTGTGGCAACAGCTACTTCGCATGCCACACGCGCATTCGGATCATTAGCCAAAAACGCATCAAGCACAGCATCGGAAATTTGGTCACAAATTTTATCTGGATGTCCTTCAGTTACAGACTCTGATGTGAATAAATGTTTTTTAATTGTCGACACAAACTCAACCTCCCACATGGATAGTAAGACGAATGCATACCGCATTATAGCCTTTTAACGTGCTCCCACACAAAAAATGAACCCTTCCCATATGGAAAAGGTCGCTTTCTAAGCCTTACAGGTCATGATAAACCATTTAGCTAGAGGTGTCAAACGATAATAACCAATTATTCTAGTTGGTATTGTTGGTTTAATATAATCAGCGTACTTATATGGAAGCTCATCTTCGAAAATAAGAAAAAATATTATCAACTACATAGCAGAAGACAAGCAACATTACATAAGCGAACATCATTCGCAATATTTAAAATAAAGTGTGCTATTGGCATGCATAAAAAACACTAACATATTCATTTCCCTATCCAAAAAATTACAATATATTGCAAAAGCTAGCTGTAGTTCATTCATGCATACAATTACGTCTAACTTATATTTATACATGTAGCTTAACTACTGTGCTAACCAGCTTACATTCAATGTCTGATGGACTCCATCTTACGAAAGATGCACTGGAATCGTAGCCTCAGAACCTCTCTACTATGCAATATTAAACTGCCTATTTAATGAGCTCAGTCCTACTAGTACTACATATACATTTCTACGCTGTAAAGGAGTGTACTCTTTTATTCATTTCCACAATAGCAGCTACGTTAGCACACTTGTTTGTTAACAGATCATCATTCCATATCGTATGTAGGGTATCTTTAGCATGTAGCAGCTTACTTGCCTGTAAAGATACCCGTTAAGCGAAAGAAATTATTGCACAACATAGCTTCCAATTACCATAAGTGTAGCATTGGAGCTTTGGCTTGAAACGACCATTACACCGCGACCGTCACGAGGAAACAGTAACATATGATTATTTGCAATCATTTGCCCGCCTCCCAGATCAGTGCCAGCAGTAACATCAACAATTCCATTCGCTCCAGGGCTAAATACTACGGCATTGCCGTGGCGTACAATTACTTCTGTGCCTGCTTTCGCAAGTAATGTTTTACCTGGAGCAAGTTCAACGATATTAATATTGGATGCAGCCGTTACAGAGCTGTTAGTGGTTGAGTTTCCTGTGGTAGTACTTGTGCTTGGGCTCGTTGTAGAAGTACTTGAACTAGTGGATGACGATCCTGACGGAGCAGTTGAATTATTTTTACTACCGCTCGACGTGTTGGAACTGTTATTGCTAGCGCTAGTAGAAGAACTAGAATTTAAATTCCCCCCGAGTGCCTTCTGAATTTGTTGATCTACATAACTTTTCGTTACTACCGGGTCATCAGCCGATCCTAATTGACTGCTAGCATTACTAACCGTTGTGAATGCACTTCCTACCCATACTCCAATCCCGATGGTTGCGATTGCGAGTATCCAGGTCGATCTTTTTTTCATTACGCTACCCTCCATATTTAAAACGATAGGTTTCATTGTAAATGAATTTCGCTAGGTAAATGAGCAAATAAAAATACCCCGGAGCAGTTGCCTACTCCGAGGTATCTCAGCGAAGGTATGACTACCTTCTATTGTTTAGCAATAATATCAGAGATATTACTTGCTGTTTACTGTAATAGTTTTAGCTGCAGCATCGTATTGAATTACTGCATCCAGAGCTTTACCAACCCATGCGATTGGCAGTACAGTACGGTTGGACTTCGTTACCGATTTAACGTCCATGTTGATTGTAGAACCGTTGATTGTCAGTTGGTTAGTGTTCAGTTTCAGCTGAACTACGCGGTCACCCTTGATCATTGTAACAACCGAAGTTGGTTTGTCGAACAGGATGTTAGCTTGGGATACGCCCAGAGCTTCTGCTACATAACGAACTGGCAGGTACGTACGGCCGTTTTCAACATAAGGAGCTACTTCAGCAGTACGCGTTTGACCGTTTACTGTGTAAGCAGTGCTACCGATTGTGTAGACAGCTTTTACGGAGTTGTCAGTAGTACCAGCTGGTGCAGTACCTACAGTAGCGATTTCTGCTTGGGAAGCGTAACGGTAAGTGCTACCCCATGATGCTGGAGGAGTGTTACCATCGATAGCGTATGCAGTGTAAGCTGCTGCTTGACCAGTTACTTTAGCAACGATCGCGCCTTGTGGTACGGAACGGTCAATACGCAGTTTTACGTTAGAGATAGTGATTGTGCTTGGAGTCGAGCTTTCGTTTTGGATTGTGAAAGCCAGACGACCATTGTTGGAGCTTTGATATACATCAGCAGACACGTTGTTCACACGCAGGTCGCCACTTGTTACAGTAACAGTTGGAGTACCGTCGAATGTTACGCCCCAAGGCAGTTCGATCGCTACGCGACCGTCGCTACCATTGCTGCGAGTCAGAGCGCCAGCTACTGCTTCTTTCAGAACGATATCGCCAGTAGCAACATCGCCATCACCGATTGCAGTGCTGTAAGTTGCGTTAGTAGCTGTCAGGGAGATCGAAGGAGTAACTGTAGCTGCTTTAACAGTACCAGTCAGACCTTGGGAACCACCAACAACCAGGTTCAGGTCGCCGCTGTAACCAGGACGTACTGCAACTTCAACGTTTTTCAGCGTGATGCTGCCAGCTTTGCTAGAAGTGTTGATAACACTACCATCATTACCATTGCTGAAAGTCAGACGCAGTGTGCGACCGTCAGTACCAGTGTAAGCAGTAGCTGGAACAGTCAAACCGTTAGCAGTTTGGATTGTTGCACTAATACCACTAGTTTGACCTTCGAATTGGGATTCCCATGCAGCGCCTTCAGGCAGTTGCAGAGTTACTGTACGGCCGGAAACGAAAGAACCAGCAACAGACTCTTGGATTGTGATATCGCCAACTTTTTGTTGATCTTGACCAGCATAGATTGTAGTTGGGCTAGCGATTGTTACGCCACCGCCGTAAGTACCGTAAGTACCAACAACCAGGTTCGAAACGTTTACGCTGTTGTTACCGGATACTGTTGCAGTAACGTCGCCAGCTTTAGCCAGGTCTTCGTCAGTAACGGAGAAACCGAATACTTTTTGGAACGAAGAAGCTTGGTAAGTCAGACCTGGGTTAGCTGCTGGGGATGCTGCACGAGCGATTGTCAGTGTATCACCGTTTACGGAATATTCCACTTGGTTTGCAGTTTGAGTACCTTCGGACAGGTTACCATACAGCAGTGTGAAAGTACCGTTTTGTGTACCGTTCCAAGCAAAACCGGAAGGCAGTTTCAGACGAATTGCATTACCGCTTTGCAGGGATTGAGCAACAGACTCAGTTACTTTCAGTGTGAAAGTGAAGTTGTCGCTGCTGGATTGTGTGCTAGAAGCTTCCAGAGCTACTTGACCGCTGGATACTACAGTAGCAACTTTAACGTTACCAGTTGGCAGACCGCTAGAAGGATCAGCACTGTAAGTAACATTCAGGTCACCAGTGCTAGGACCAGTGGAAGTGATGTTGTTCAGGTTAACGTAGAAGCTAACGTCATCGCTAGGGTTAACACCTGTGATGTTCAGAACTACGGATTTAGAGCTAGTTGCTCCAACTGTTACGTTTACGTTGTTACCGCCAGAAGTAGTGAATTTGCTTGTACCATTGATCAGACCACTGAAATCGTAGTTCGATGGGAAGCTAACACCAGATGGCAGAGTAAGAGTCAGGCGATAAGTGTTACCACTTACGGAACCCAGTGTACCTTGGTCGATTGTAACTTGCGTGCGGCCCAGGCTAACTGTACCGGAGTTAGTGCTCAGTGTTGGAACGTTTACTACAGAGAAACTACCAGAAGCGTGTGCTGCTGTTGGAGCAACGATACCTGCAACTGGAGCAATACCCGCCAGCAAAGCTGCGCTTGCTGCAACGTTAATAACTTTTTTAGTAGACTTTTTCATAACCTTTTTGTCTCCTCCTTGAATATCATAAACATTTTTTTTGTTTTTTTGTTTGATATGGATTTTTTCACTCATCAGTCGTTACACCCCCTTTCCGAGTACAAGCAAATCCTTTTGTATGATGATATCTGTGATAGAATCACAGAAAATCGCAACCGGAACATTCGCCAATCAAAAGACCGCAGTGTCCAAACGTATTATACACTTGTGTCAATGATGCAGTAAAGACATTTTTTCACATCGGGATTGTTGAATATTCCATTAGGGTTCATCGTCATTCAACAACCTGCTAGTGTGTGTTTTGCTATCATTTCATCAGGTTCGTATATATAGACGCTTGGTTTCTTCAAAAGTTGCAGTGCCTTTAAAACTTTTTTTAGCACAACCTTATTAATCTTACTATACTTTTGAAGACATTTCCAACTTTGCCCATTCACCCGTGATTGCAACCTACTTTTTAATAACTATAAGTAGTACCTAAACAGGTTTGTTGTTATTTAAACAGTCGGATTCAGGAGAACTTTTAGATGCAACTTTCAGCTCCGCTCGCTGTTTCCAAACTTATAGACGCGGTGTGTTACAAAAAGGTTGCAGGCTTTTTAAACTTTTTTTGTTTTTTTTATAAAATGGTTTGAAACTATATAGATTCATAGGCAACAAACCTTGCTGTATCAAGGTTTGTTGCTGGTCATAATAAAAAATGCCATTTTGAATAAATGTTTAAAAATAACGAAAAGAGCTTCCGTCTAATAGACGAAAGCTCTTTTTGCTTAATCATTTCAAATCTGTATTACAGTAAAACAAATAGTAAATCAGATTAGACAATATTACATCGGTGGCAGCTTTTTGTCGCTGATCATCACTTTAGCCAAAATGACAGCTGTGTCTGAACGCAGCATTTTTGCTGTCGGAGTAAAGTTGAAGCCTTTCTTGGCATCCCCATCGATCGCAGAACCGCTAATCAAACCTTGTTTGGCAACAGCTAATACGGAAGCTCTTGCATAACGGTCGACTGTGCTAGCATCTTTAAATACTTTTTGCAATGCAGCATCGATCTTTGTTTGATCGGTTTGCAGCTTGAGATTCAATGCTTTGGCGATAATAACCGCAGCATCCTGACGTGTAATGCTGTCGCCAGGGCTGAATACTTGTGGCTGTGTACCCCGAATAAAGCCGGCACGAGCCGCTGTTTCAATATAACGATAATCATACAATGCATCAGGCAAAATCTGTGAATCATTACTGCTCACGTCGATAAAATGCTTTGGCCCTTGATAATCAAACGGCAACTGCATCGCTCTTACAATCGCACGTGTAAATTCACCACGTGTAATATATTGATCCGCGCCGAAGGAGCTGTCCGGGTCAGTAGCCTTCATAATGCCTTTGGCAAACAATGCTTCCATATAATCACGTGCATAGCTATGCTGTACGATATCGGTGTAGGAATAACTCAACTTCGCTACTACATAATAACCAAAGCGGTCAAATGGTACAGTGATCGTGTGGGCTTTGGCGTTAACGACTCCACCAATATTCTCCCATTGTCCAGAGCTGTTACCGAGCGAACGGTCGAAAAAGAATACAGTGACCAGCTTACCTGCGTCCTCTGCCACACTGTCCGAATACGACAATGTTAATGTTCCGCGTTTGGAAGGCACCAATTCATTGCGTGGATCACGTTCATAGAAGCTTGGTACACTTGAATTAGTCGGCTGATACGGCTTTTGCCCCATCGTTACTGGGTCATAATCCGAAGAATCCAAATTATCCGCCAAACCTGGATCAATCCAGAACACTGGACTGCTCTTTACAAAATGGTTGTTAAACTGATTGACAAATATTTGTTGCCCTACTTTGAACTTTTGGTCCATATTAGTAGGCGTCGGTTCAAAGTTATAGCGGTCGATAACACCATCCTGGCTATTACCGATACCGAACAATAACGTATTACCGGAAAATACTTCATTTTTCCGTTTATCATCTGCACTTGTACCGATGTCTTTACGAATCAAGTTCGTACCCGTCGGGAATTTCAGATTCACATCACCATCAAATACTTTGGCAGATGTTTTCATAACTTGCATAAATTCGGCACCCGGAATATTGGTTGGTACATAACGAACGACAACTTCGTCTTTGATCTTTTGACCAGCAATCGTTACAATAACCGGAATCTTCGTATCTTTGTTTGGTTTCAGATCGGTGACTGTCACCTTATAAGCATCAGGATACTCTGGCGGATTACCCATCGCCTTACCATCAGGATCGACATAAAATGGAGCTTTTGTGGCTGTCTGTTTGTTAATGACTACCGATGTCGCCGTTTTGGAGTTAATAACTACATCGATAAAGTTACTATTTGTCAGCATCTGTGCTTGTAACGGGCGAACAATGGAATAGGTGTCAACCTGTTGACTAATTTCCATCCGTGCCGAAGAACTTGGTCCACCTTTACCGGTATTGTATACGGTAAAATTGTACACGAGTGGACTGCCATCTTTGGGAACATCCTGTCCTCTTACGATAAAAGAAAACGACTGGGAATTATAATCATAAAATACACTTAGTCCTGTTCCTGATGCAGTTGCAGCAGGACTACCACTATTAAACGTTTCTCCTGATATGGAAGTGAACGTATTATTGAGTGTCCATGTTGCGACTGTTGCACCTGTCGAGTTTGTTATTTCCAAAATATAATTTGCTTTTTTGATCGCATTAGCAGAATTATCTTTTAGCAAACTGTCAACACTTCCGAAATTCTTACCTAAGTCAACAAAGTCAAACGTACCGTAAATGTTGAATTTAGTTTCTTTTGTTGTATAGGCTGTTCCATTCGCTGTGAAAGCAGGGTCTGCTGCTGTCGGAATTGCATCACTGTTCCCTGTATACTTGAATGGGAAAATACCTAATGTCGTATTTACAGGAATAACAGGCACATCTGTAGGCACCAAGTTAATATTTATAGAAAGTTCATACGATGTTTTATCCGTTTTAAACACTAATTTGATCACGTTTTGACCAGAGAACATTGCACTGTATGCTTTGTTTATATCTTGAATTTTGAAATTAGGATCATTCGCCCCGTTTACAGGTATTAATGGTATTAACGTATTATTCACATAGAAAAATACGGTTTGTGTCTTGCCGCCACCATCTGCATAGCGAATGTCTGATTGCGTTGTGACGTTTTGCAATTTACCAGAAAAGTTATCCAGTGTATTGGTAATGATTCGAGTCGCCGCGCCAGGTACGTTCTGACTGTTGGGAATCAGCATACCATCATACGCTTTATTAAAGCTCGCATAAGGACCAAACAAAACGTTAATCGTCGCGGTTACCTCAGGAGTAGTTACACTTCCTGTCGTTGCTGTAAATGTGAGCGTCTGCGTACCGTTTACAGGCACTTTGTTCAATCTGTACAGCAATCGTTGCATACGCTGCGAGTTGCCATTTACAGTTTGGACAATCGACTCACTGCTAATTTTTGTATAATTTAAATTATCTGACGTGAGTGCAGCCTCTGCGCCTGTGCCGTCTTTAACTTTGGTAATATTCAGTTGGGTATCATCCGCTCCGTTTACTACCAGCACTTCAAGCGCTGTAGGCAGAGAGAAAATGTTGGCTCCATCCAAAGTAGTTCCCGTCATAGCTTGTGCTGCATCTTGAGAAGTAGTTTCTGTATATCCTGCCAAATAATTTACTTTATAAATATAAGCGGCTGCACTGTTTCTCAATGTTAACCCAAACCCACCACTAGAACTATTGTTAGCTCCAATAGAAAGATTGATGCCTTTATCATAATTAAAAGTACGTTTCACACCACTATTCGTAGTTAATGTATCTGGAATCGTATATTGTAAAGTAATATAAGCCGTTGTACTTGCAGACTCGATAATAGTTGGTGTTACTTTACCAATGTAGTCACTTTGCGATGCATTACTAGGCACACCAGCACCGCTAAATGTGTAACTAATATAGTCGGTCAAACTGCTAGGGCGTACACCACCTACCAATGGAACAACGACTTTACCTGTTACGGTAAATGAATTTTGCGAGACGCTATAATCAGGAAAAGAAGATAAATCCGCAGAAATAGCTACCGGTGCGCTCTGAGCATACGTATCATAAAACGTAGTCAATCCATTATAGAATGTCACATCACGCGTTGTTTCCAATACTTGTGTTCCGTTAATTGCCTGGATTGTTAGTGTATTTTTACCTGATTTCAAAGCGATTGGCGCTACGGTAAACTGATAATTGTTCGCACTCGATACAATCGATGTCCGGCTACTGCCACCATTAACGAGTACCGTTACTTTTGCAGCATTAGGCGCAGAACCACTAAGCGACATATTTGCGGTTTGCTGTCCGTCATTAATTCCACCTTTGGCTGACGTCAGTACAACTGGCGTATTCTCTTTCAGTGCAACCGTATCATTATCGAGTACGGCTGTCAGGTTATACAATGTAGGTCCATTTCGATAATCAACATAAATCGATTCTGCTACTTGAGAAGAAACACCTTGTGTTGCTCTAAATGTAATACGGTTCAAACCGGCAAACAGCGGGATATCGGAGATCGTCAAGTTTGATCCTCCAGAAGTACTTGCAGTCACATTACCACTAAGTCCTTTATTGGAGTTGATGACCGTTATATTGCTTCCGTCTTTGGAAATTTGCTCGACATCATATGTGATCGAGTTCGTATTGATATTGCTATAGCTACCTGTAACAGTAAGGCGATCACTATTGGCGATTCGCGGGGTTGAAATATCGTACTGTTCATTCGGAAAGATAAAAAAGATACCTTTTGTACTGGCTGCGAACACCTGGCTATTGCCCCAACCTTGTGGCAACAGACCAGCCAACAAGACTACCGCCAACAACATCGATAGTAATTTCTTCAAAATAATGTTCCTCCTCATGTTCCGCTTACAGCTTTAACTCTGTATGGCGAGCTTAACCTGTCTACTCTTTTTATCGGCAATGATAGGATAGATTTTAATAAAATTAGGAAATTACAAGAAAAAACGTGTAATGCTAATCGCGTAATCGTTAAGATATGGACAAAATTTGGCACTTGATTTTTTGCATGTTTGCGCAAACGTAATCGGAATGCGGTTTGTCATTACTATGATCCATTTTCGATTATTCATTATGAAGTACGATAGAGGAATACATATAATAGTAGAAACTCGTTTTTTCGACCGCTATAGTACTTTTGCCACGCAAAAAAGCCTCCATATTGACGCGATACGCGTCAATATGGAGGCTTTCCATATCAATACTTGGTGTTTAGTTTTGAAATGGCCGAGTGGCAAGCAACGTTTATGGCTTACTTCCGCGCGTTGGATCAGGCTTTACGCGCAGACGAGCAATCAGATCAAGCAATGGACGCTTCGTTTGTCCGACCAATCCGATTAATTCGGCGCCGATTTGCATTACAAACATCATGACACAGATGACAACAAACGTAACCCAGTTGGCATCATTTATAGCTGCCGAAGACTGGATAATAGCCAGTACACCAAAGAAAGTAGCAATTCCGTAAATGAGCAACACCGTTTGGCGATGGCTAAGTCCTAGTTCGCGCAAGCAATGATGCAAATGCCCTTTATCCGGTGCAAAGATCGGCTTTTTATGTACCCAGCGACGAATGATAGCGAAAAACGTATCCGACAAAGGTACGCCGATAATAATCAGCGGTGTAATAAACGATACGACAGCGATCTGTTTAAATCCGAGCAATGACAGCATAGCCAGACTGAAACCGAGAAATAATGAACCGGTATCACCCATGAAAATTTTAGCTGGGTGGAAGTTAAAGTACAGAAATCCGACAATCGCGCCGAGCAACAGTACACACAGTAATGCAACCGGATAGTTGCCCATAATGAGCGACATCGTAAAAATACTGCCGATCGCGATAGCCGATACACCGGCTGCCAGTCCATCCAGACCGTCGATCAAATTAATGGCATTCGTCACACCAACGATCCAGAAAATCGTAAGCGGGATCGAAATCCAGTTTTCCAAAGCGAAATAATTATCCTGAAAAGGAATATCTACAAAATCAACACGAATACCGTATCCAAATACAACTGTACATGCAGCTACAAGTTGTCCGATCAGCTTTACTTTGGCGGACAGCTCGAAGCGGTCATCCAATACACCGATCAGTACGATGATAGAGCCTGCGGTAAAGAAGGCTTTCATGAAATTGGCATCACGGGCAGGAAGTTCAAAAGGCAAAAACGGTAACACTGCCAAAAATGCAATCACCAGCGCCAGAAAAATTCCTAGACCGCCCATACGTGGCATAATACGCGTGTGCACCTTACGGGCATTCGGAACGTCAACTGCTCCAATTCGAACCGCAAACCTTTTGACGAGTGGTGTAAGAACAAGCGCCAACACTAGCGCCAGCACAAACCCAAGAATACAAACGATTAACATTTGGCTTTTCAACCCCCAATTTATCTCACGGAGCCAATTATACTCCGTTCGAATCTAAACACCAAGCTTTTTTTGACGATTTTACAGCTATTTTTGCAAAAAAAATAATGATTTACTGCACTTTTGTTACACTTTCTTTGTCTTTAAGCACCTTTATAGCAAATTTAGGCAAAACTAGCATTCGTTTATAACGGCTAGGCTCTTTGAGCAGACGATAAAACCATTCCATCCGCATCTTTTGAAACACTACTGGTGCCCGTTTTGATCTGCCGGAAATAATATCAAAGCTGCCACCAACGCCCATCATAATCGGTACGCCTAATTCATGTTTGTATTTGCCAATCCAGGGCTCCTGCGTCTCCAAACCACGTGCTACAAACAACAAATCCGGATCGGCTTTGCGAATCGCTGCGATGACTTCAGCATCTTGCTCAGAGCCGAAGAAACCGTCGCGATAGCCAGCAATTACAGTGCCCGGATATAAACTTTGTAACCTGGTGGCTGTATCGTGAATCACGTCGGCTGAGGAGCCAAGCAGATAAACTTTCCAGCTATGCCGCTGTCCTACATCCATCAACCGATGCAGCAGATCAAACCCTGCCACCCGTTCGGCTACCGGTTGTCCGCATGTAGATGCTGCCCATACAAGCCCCGCTCCATCAGGAACGAGCAGTTCGGCTTGTTTCATAACGTTCATGTATTCCGGCTTCTCCAACGCGGTCATAATCATAATCGGATTGGCTGTAATAATCTGATTCGGCTTTCGCTGCTGTACGAGATGTTCAACATGGCGCACCGTATCATCCATATTCAATTTGGAAACGTTCAGTCCGTAGATCGGTACGGTCGGAACGGTAGAGAATGAATTCATCTAAGGATCACCTTTGTTCTAAAAAATAATGAGCGATAAATTGTGCTGGTTGTGCAGCATCCTGCTTGAGCGCTGCAATGTAGGTAGCTTTGGATCGTTTCCATTCCACTGATGCGTCCAGCACATCCAACATATGTGTCAATAAACGATCCGGTTGTACATTTTCACTCGTACCGGATGGCTCGATGGCAAGCCGCTTCAAAAATTGATCGATCTTTGGATCATACGAAATGCCGAGCAATGGAACATGTTGAGACGCGGCATAGATCAGGCTGTGCAATCGCATACCGAGTACTAAATCGCAGCGGCTGACTTCGGCAAGCATTTGCTGTGGATCAACGACTTGTTCAGCGATGCTGATCGTACTGCCGGATGTATCAAGCTCACCGATCCGCTCGATCACATAAGCGGAAGCCTGCTCATCTTCAGGCAAATGAAAAGGCAGAAAGCGAAGCTGTACTCTACGCTGACGCACAAGCTGCTGTAATGCAGCAGCAATACCGTCCAATTCGCGGCGCTGCTTGTCCCAGAATCGCAGCGAAATCCCAATCAGCGGTACAGACTGGACGTTAGTTTCATCGAACACATTTGAAGTTGGTGCCGTGCTGTCCACAGCTACACGTATTCTATCATCTTCCGCACTGGAATGACCAGTCCCTCCGCTCACTTCTCCAGCATAATTGTGAGCTGACGATGAGTTAGGCGATGTCGTCGATCCGACATCATCCGGTAAAGGCAATCCCATCACCGGATCAGCAACAACGGCGATGCGGCTTTGATCAAGCCCCATTCGACCGAGCAATGCAGCCGATTCTTGGTCACGAACCGAAACGTAGACGCTTTTGCGAAATACATTGCGAATCCATTTAAAAAAGAAACCTTTTTGCACGGGACCGACGCCTTGTGCATAAATGAAGACAGGTTTACGTGCCCACTGCGCGATATGGATAATGCCCAAATAATAAGGAATCGTTAGCGGCCCGGTTGCATCTTGCAGCAAGCTACCACCACCGCTAATCAATCCATCGCTCTCTTTCATAAGCGCCCGAATCTCGCCCAGCTTCATACGATGGACAGAGCGCACATTATACATGCGCGCCGTCCATTCAGGATCATTAGACAGTACAACCGGCACGATTTGAATGCCTGTTGCCTCCCCTTGCTGGGCAAGTGAATTCAAAATTGATTTGAGTACAGCTTCATCACCGCTGTTCCGAAATCCATAATAACCGGAAATTACGATTTGAACAGAGACGGAGCCCATTTATGCCAACACCTTTCGATAATTTGCCAGATCACAATCGCTACCAGTCCGATGAGCAGACCGAGTCCCATACCAAGCAGACCGCGAACTAACGAGATCAACACTGGCGAATGGATATGGGCAAATGTATCGACCATCGACAATTGTCCGATCGAAGCGATAATGAGCAGATAAATTCCTTGACGATATTTAGCGGCAATAAATATTCCGACAATAAAGATCGGATGTGCCATCAAAAACTCCTTGCTGCGTGGACGTACGTGGAACAATCCTTCCAGCGCATTACGGAATTGCAATTCAATCGGCGATACGGTTCCGGCATTACCGGTACGAGACAAATAATACATGCCGATCATTCCGACGACGCCGAGTACGATCACCCATGTTAATGTAATTGGACGTGTGAGCAGTTTGCGAACACCAGCAATGCCAAAGCTGTCTTTACCACGGTAAAACGCAATATAAATAGCGGTCAATGCAATCGGTGCAAAATGCAGCAAACCGACACCACGGAACTGGTTAATGACGAGTTGGTAGGTGATGTCATCGAGCAGACCGATAATGAACAATGCGCCTGTGAGCGACCAAAGTGACGTACGCAGAAACAGCAGTATCGATTGTACTACCCGGTTGCTAACCGTCAGCCTGTTTCTGGATTCATACAGACGATCTACCGCTTTCACGGCATAAATCATCGCAATCGTTGGAATACTAATCGCTGCCAGCAATGCTACCCCTTGCTCCAGCAGCAATGATTTGTGAATAGCAAGCAAACCGACGCTGCCGATCAGTCCAAGCACAAATACAGCGAGTGTCCATTTGCGTACAAAATAATACACAAGCAGCGATATCGCTGCAATCGCACCGATCAGCACGATCAGTTTTACATAACGTTCCAGCGGGAATGTATGCACATCACGTGCAACAGCTGGGCCGATCGTGAAGCCGTATTTTTCGATATCTTTGATCGCATGGCCTTTATCTTGCAAGCTTGCGATCACATTCTCGATCGAGTTCGTCATCGCCGCTTTGGTCGTATCACGGGAGACGGCAAAATTCAGATACATCATACGAATATTACGGTCTTTGCTCGCCAGTACAAAACGGTCGGCTACCGTAATCGGATCAAGCTGAGAATCAGCCTGGCTGAGCGAATACAGCCGCACCACATTATAATGGGTCAAATAGGCGAGCTTGCTAAATCCATCCTGTGGTTTTTTTAAATTTTCGATCGCTGCAATCGCGATATGATGCTTGTTCAGCAGCGAGGCAAACGCGGCGAGCGTATGCCGTTTAATATCATCGTTAAAGCCGGTAACGCTAGCACCGTCAAACAAAATCGTTTTGACGCCATACGTAGAAAACTCATCCAGCATCTCGCTCATCACCGCTTGATTGTATGGCAACGCATCGTTCAAACGCGGCACAATCTGAAAGCCCATATCATGCAGCATCTTCATCGCTACCGGATCAGGATTAAGCGGCTTCAAACCTGCATCATCGGTTGATGTTTGGATGATCATACCGGGGAGATTTTGATAAGTCCACGAGGAAACTGGAATAGATAACGAGGTGAAAACGCGCTCTAACATCGGGCGCAACAGCTGCTCGTTTTCTTTGCTCGTAAATTGAACATACGTAAAATTGTCGTTGAGCGGAATCACCTGATTTTGACGATTAGCCACATCCGCAGAACTATACACATGAAGTCGACCGGAGGATTGCAGTTCAGGCAGATTACTTTGATACAAAGCGACAGAGCCGACTCCAGCATTTTTAAGCAATTGCAGCTGCTCCCTAATATAATCCTGGGGATGAGGCTGATACGACGCAATAGAAATCAGATCACGATAGTTGAATACAAACTCTACATTTTGGGACGTGTGCTCTGTTTGAATACGACTGTATGCGATCGGCAAGGATGCCACCATACCGATAATTACGAGTATCCATAACCATTTTGCAGAACCATTGTTCCAATGTTGCCATTTCTGAACCACTCAAGTACCTCCTTAATAATTCCGTTACCCCATGCGGCAAAAAAACGCTACTGCCGCTGGACATAACGAATGGTTCCGCTGCCTGAATCCAGGTCTGACAACGGAACCTTTTCATTCATCTGCTTTATTATATACTGGATATTTAACTAAAGCCTACTCTCAAATTTCCCCCGGCAGGCAAAATGATATTAACCGTCTACACGGCTCATTACAGCTTGTTGGAGCCTGTTCATCCGTGCTTCCGAATCGCTCAAGGAATTACCGCTTACCGCAAAGTATACTTTAATCTTCGGCTCTGTACCGGATGGGCGTAGGCAGAACCATGAACCGTCTTCGAGCATGAATTTCAGCACATTTTCTTTGGGCAATCCGTTTAAGCCTTGCGAATAATCGAGCGCTTCGGTCACTTTCACACCTGCGATCTCAGCTGGGCTGTTGCCGCGCCAGTCGTTCATAATGCCTTGAATTTGGGCGACGCCATCTTTGCCTTTGAGCGTGCGCGATTCCAGGCTTTCTTGGAAATAGCCAAATTGCGTATACAGCTCTTGCAGCACATCATACAGCGTTTTGCCTTGCTGTTTGTAATAAGCAGCCGCTTCGCTAATCAGCAATGCGGCAATGACCGCATCTTTGTCACGCGCATAATTGCCAGCAAGATAGCCGTAGCTTTCTTCATAGCCAAACAGGAAAGTATGTTCACCTGTCTGCTCGAACTGGTTCATTTTCTCACCGATATATTTGAAGCCTGTAAGCGTATTGTATACGGTAGCGCCATAATGCTCGGCAACCGCAGCCCCCATCTCGCTCGTTACGATCGTTTTCACCACTGCACCGTTTGTCGGCAGCTTGCCTTGCGCCTGCAATTGGCTTAAATAATAATGGATCATAATCGCGCCGGATTGGTTGCCTGTAAGCACAAAATATTTGCCTTCATTGTCTTTTACTACCGCACCCATACGGTCGCTGTCCGGATCGGTACCGATCAGAATGTCCGCACCGATCTGTTCACCTAGCTCAATTGCCAATGTGAACGCTTCGCGTTCTTCCGGGTTCGGCGATTTGACGGTAGTGAAGTTGCCGTCCGGCTCTTGCTGCTGCGCAACAATCGTCACATTCGTAAAGCCAAGCCGTTTCAGCCCTTCTTTGACCGGACGATAGCCTGCACCATGCAGTGGTGTATAGACAATGTTCAAGTTTTTGCCCGCTTCACCGGCAAGCAGTTCACGGTTAGGGCTAATCGCTGTAATCGTGTCTAGGAATGCTTCGTCCTGCTCATCACCGAGCCATACAAGCAATCCTTGCTGCTCCGCTGCCGCACGATCCAGACGCTTAATGTTGGCAAAAGAAGAAATACCGCGAATTTGCTCGATCACCTGCTCAGCTTCATCTGGCACTAACTGACCGCCGCTCGCATTGTATACTTTGTAGCCGTTATACTCCGGCGGGTTATGACTTGCTGTAATGACGATACCGCCAGTTGCCTGCTGATGACGCACAGCAAACGAAAGCTCTGGTGTGGAACGCAAGGAAGGGAACAGCTTTGCTACGATGCCATTGCCTGCAAGCACGAGCGCCGCTTCCAATGAAAACTCAGGCGAAAAATGACGGGAATCATGTGCGATCACAACCGACGGTTTATCCGTTCCCGTATGTATCGACAAAATGTATTGAGCCAACCCCTGTGTAGCGCGCCCTACTGTATAGCTGTTCATCCGGTTACTGCCTGCTCCAATTACACCGCGCAGACCGCCAGTACCAAATTCCAAATCTCTATAAAAACGGTCTTCAAGTTCGGATACTTGTCCATCCAGGCTTTGCAGCTCCTGCTTCGTCTGCTCGTCAATCGATGGATCGCCTAGCCATTGATCCAGGTTATGCTTTGCTTGTTCGCTAAGTGTTGTCATTTTATCCTTCCCTTCTCTACACGTTAGTATGGTACATCCTATCCAATCGTATATTCAGCTTAACGATTAGGCTTTATCCGGATCGGTAAGAGCAAACATAATTTCGCCTTCGGCAACGACTTTGCCATCTACCGTAGCGACCGCACGACCTTTGCCGATCGATGCTTTCATGCGCGTAATTTCGACTTCCAGACGCAGTGTATCACCCGGTACAACTTGACCGCGGAAACGTACACCGTCGATGCCGGCAAACATTGCCAGCTTGCTGCGATTCGCTTCCACTTTCAAAATAGCCGCCGCACCTACCTGTGCCAGTGCTTCGACAATAAGCACACCCGGCATAACCGGATAACCGGGAAAATGACCAGTGAAAAACGGCTCATTCATCGTTACATTTTTGATACCCACTGCTCGCTTACCTTCTTCCAGTTCCAACAGTCGATCCACTAGTAAAAATGGCGGGCGGTGTGGAATAATCTCCTGAATTTGCTGTATATCGTACATGCAAATAAAACTCCTCTCATCCGACGTCTATTCAGGACACGGAATCCATAGTATGGAATCATCGCTTCAAGCGCTGACTCTGCCTGAAGCCAATCATTAAGCCTGACAGGGCATTCCACATCATTATAACGGTTTCGGCATAAAAAATAAAACTCCTGCAAAAGCAGGAGTTTTGAATAAAAGGTTCATTTAAGGCGCATAAACAAGCTGGAAAATATGCACCCATGTTTCCGGATATAAAACGTCGGACATGCTATGATGACCGAGCACAGAATAACCTACTGCCATCCCGATAAACAGTGCTGCTGCAAACCCGACCAGTATGAGCATAAACTGTAACGTTTTCATCCCTGCTGAGCGGACAGGAGCTGCTGGCTTTTTCTCCTGCTCGCGCTCCTTCGATTCGGAAGCTTCCGGTCTGCGGGTCAGCTTGCGGTTGGGAGCAGCCTTTTGCGTCTTAGCTGCTTCCTGAATCGCAGAACGTCGACTAGGCACGGAGCGTATTCGCCAAATTCATCATTTGATCGCTCGATGACAGTGCACGCGCCGCCAGCTGATAGGCGCGTTGTACGTTGATCAAGTCTGTCATTTCACTGCTCAGGTCGACGTTGGAGCCTTCCAGATAACCTTGACGAATCTGGGTATCTGCGGACATTACACCAGCGACCTGATTGCGCTGCACATTCGCAGGCAGTGCAAAGAAATTACCGTCCATTTGTTGCAAACCTTCCGGGTGGATAATGCGATCTACACCGATACGTACCGGACGTTGCTCATCCTGACCGTTAACCGTTACCGTCTTGGTCACAACAGTAACCTTGCCCTTCGCGTCGGTTGAACGAATCGTACCTTTATCATCGATATCGATTTTGGTTTTGGCAGGCACTTTCAGTGGCTGACCGTCACCATCCAGCAGCAGATAACCTTGATCCGTAGCCATATAAGCGCTTTTGGCATCATTTGCTACCGGAACATAATGAAACGATCCTTCACGTGTCCATCCTGCTTGACCATCCGCACTAACGCGAAACATCGCATCCCCTTGAATCGCCAAATCGGTTGGATTGCCAGTAGCTTGCATTTCACCTTGAGACATATTGCGGGTCACTTCACCCATACGGGAACCGAAACCGATATTGTATCCACTCTCTGTGATACGACCCGGCAACTTGGAAGCTACCCCCGGCTGTTGTTGCACCGCTGTAAATACATCTTCAAATGTCGCATCTTTGCTTTTATAGCCTACCGTATCCGAGTTGGCAATATTATCCGAGACAACGCCCAGCTTTTGTTGAATACCACTCATCGCCACCATAGCGCTGATCATGGAGTTGTTCATCATTGACCTCCTTTGAGTGACAGTTGCTTCACGTTATTATACACGACCGACTTCGTTAACGGCTTTATCAAGACTTTTATCGTAAAATTGAATCACTTTCTGGTTCGCTTCATACGCGCGTAGCGCAGCATTCAGTTCCACCATCGAAGTGGAAGCATCCACTGTGGAACCTTCCAGATAACCTTGACGCAATTCCACATTGTCCCCTGCCTGTAGCTGTCGCACACCAGCGGTAGCCGGATTGTTGACCGTAAACAGTCCGTCACCTGTACGTGTCATTAAGTTAGGCTGATTCACAACAGTAATGCCGATTCGTCCAACTTCTCCACCTGTAGCTTTCGCTGTAATGATACCGCGTGAATCCACATTGTAATCATCCATAGAGCCTTGCAACGTAATCGGATTGCCTGTTGTACCGAGTACCGGATTGCCTGTCGTTGTGAGCAGATTACCCGCACCATTCAGATGAAAATGACCATCGCGAGTATATCCTGTCGTGCCATCTTTACTCGTCACGGTAAAAAAGGCTTGCGGACGATACGTGACTGTACCGTTCGCAGCTACATATTTGCCGGAAGGATCGAAAGGAATATTTTGCCCGGTAGCCGGATCAGCCAAATTGATGCCTGACACAATTGCAAAATCACCTGGCGAATCGGTAGCGCGCACATCGCCCTGTACGTTGACTGATACGCTTTCCTCTGCCAGTACACCGGTGTTGATTTTGCCGATCTGCTGATTGGTCTTGCCTTCATCACCATTGCTTAGCGACAGTAGCATTTCCGGAAAGGAACGTTCAATACTTTCCACCTGCTTGTAGCCTGGCGTGTTGATGTTTGCGATATTCTGGGTCACGGTGTCATGACGACGTTGCTGAGTAATCATTCCCGACGCGGCAGTATAAAGACCTCTTAGCATTACCGGATACTCCTCTCACCTTCAAAAAATGCCATACAAACGCTAATCTATTTTACATTTTGCTTATAAACGACGATTTACAATCATTGCCCGGCTGCGCGGGCTATTCCAATTACGTATTATATCGGCTTATTCAGAACTTTTGTTTAGAGACTTTATCGAGATTGTTTAACATTAATCCGGTTCCTTTTACGACGCAATGCATTGGGTCTTCCGCTACAAGCACCGGTACGTGCAGTTCATGGGACAACAGTTCTTCCAGACCGTCCAGCAATGCACCGCCACCCGTCAAAATAACGCCACGGTCGATAATATCAGCCGACAGCTCCGGTGGCGTTTGTTCAAGCACCAGCTTGGCAGAGCTAACGATCGATGAGATCGTATCGGACAATGCGCGCTGCACTTCATTTGCTGTAATCGTGACCGTTTTCGGCAGTCCGGACACCATATCGCGACCACGGATATCAAGCTCACGTTGTACACCGCTTGGACGAACCGTTGCGATGCTGATTTTGATATCTTCGGATGTACGCTCACCGATCATCAGCTTGTATTCATTTTTAATATAACGCATGATCGCTTCGTCAAATTTATCGCCCGCCACTTTCAGAGAAGACGATGTAACGATATCGCCCATCGACAATACCGCGATATCGGTCGTACCGCCACCGATATCGATAACCATGTTGCCGCTCGGCTCGAAGATGTTCATGCCGGCACCAATTGCAGCCGCCTTTGGCTCAGCTTCCAAAAACACCTCTTTGGCACCACTGCGCTCCGCCGCTTCACGAATCGCCTTTTGTTCCACTGAAGTGATGTTCGTCGGTGCACAAATTAAAATGCGCGGATGACTGTACCATTTACGCGCACCTACTTTGTTAATAAAATATTTCAGCATCGTTTCCGTCACTTCGAAATCAGCGATAACGCCATCGCGCAGTGGACGAATCGCCACGATATTGCCTGGCGTTCTGCCGATCATTCGGCGTGCTTCTTCGCCTACTGCAAGCACACGCTTCGTGTCTGTCTCCAGCGTGACGACGGAAGGTTCATCCAGAACGACACCTTTGCCTTTCACATGAATGAGTACATTGGCTGTACCCAGATCAATCCCGATATCCTTGCTAAACATGTCAAGAGCCTCCAAAAGTTGTATTTCCGGTAAAAGAGTCTCTTATCACCACACCGTCAGGGCGAATTCACCAACATAGCTGTCTGAATCAGTGGCGGATGCCATTTATCTCAGAATTCGCATTTCGTCCAAATGCTCAGATCGTCAAACTCTCATCACGGTCAATCTTTATTAAAATTAGCATACTTGATACGTGTATTCAACGATATTATATGTCAAATCAGTTGAAGAAGGGGGGGAATGTTCGGAAATGCCCTATTTTACATACAAAAAGGCCGGACATCATGTCCGACCTCATTATTTTATACGGAAAAGACGATCACTCTATACAGCAGTACAGCGTTAAGGTGGATGAGCGACAAATCGTTTCAGTGCGCATTACCAAAACAATTGCCATCACGTACCTGACTGACGATTAAACGCCGGTTGGCTGTACGTTCAGTATAGGTGCACCGGTCAGTTTCGGCTTGTTTATGCTGACCGTTTCTTCAACAGCGGCAGCCGATACAACCGTTTTCGTTTCTTCTTCTTCCAGACGCCAAATGTTAGCACCCAAACCGGATAACTTTTCTGCCAAATGTACATAGCCACGATCGATATGATGTGTACCGCCAACTTCGGTTGTACCATCCGCAATCAGACCTGCACAAATGAGAGCTGCACCTGCGCGCAGATCAGTCGCACATACTTTGGCGCCTACTAGCTCGGCACCACCAGTAACGATCGATGTTCTGCCTTCGATGCGAATGCCGGAATTCATCAGGTTAAACTCGTCCACATGCATAAAGCGATTTTCGAAGACGGTTTCGGTGATGATCGACGTTCCTTCGGAAGCGAGCATCAACGCCATCATTTGCGCTTGCATATCGGTCGGGAAACCTGGATAAGGCAATGTTTTCACGTCCACCGCACGGAGTGGATGATTCGCCACGACACGCACACCGTTTTCGTCCGGTGTGATCTCGACGCCCATCTCTTCCATTTTGGCAATAACCGGGCCGAGGTGATCGGCAATCGCGCCTTCAACATACACGTCCCCACCTGTGATGGCGGCAGCAACCATATACGTACCTGCTTCGATGCGATCAGGAATAACCGTATGTTCGGTTCCGTGAAGTTTCTCCACGCCCTCGATACGGATTACACCTGTACCAGCACCGCGTACTTTGGCACCCATGCCGTTCAGGAAATTAGCCAGGTCTACAATTTCCGGTTCCTTAGCCGCATTCTCGATCGTTGTGATACCTTCAGCCAGTGTCGCAGCCATCATAATATTTTCGGTTGCGCCTACGCTTGCTACGTCCAGGTAGATTTTGGTTCCACGCAGTCTACCGTCACATTTGGCTTCAATGTAGCCTTGTCCCAGATTAATCTGAGCGCCCATAGCTTCAAAGCCTTTGAGATGCTGATCAATCGGACGGGTGCCGATCGCACAGCCACCAGGCAGCGAGATACGGGTTTGACCAAGACGAGTCAGAAGCGGCCCCATAACCAGGAACGAAGCACGCATCTTACTTACCCACTCATAAGGCGCTTCACAGGAAGACAATTCCTGAGCGTCCACATGGATCGTCTCGTTCTGGTATGTAACCACAGCTCCCAGCGATTCCAATACTTTGTTGATTGTCATTACATCGTCTAGGGAAGGTGCTTCATGAATAATACTTGCACCTTTTTCTCCCAGTAAAGAGGCAGCAATAATCGGGAGAACTGAATTCTTAGCTCCGCTTACCTTGACATTCCCTGTCAATCGCTTGCCACCGCGGACGATAAATTTGCTCATTAGGTTTCCCTCCGCGCGTCATTTTGCTTATACGGCATAATAAGTGGTGGTGAATAGTAGGGCGGTGGCGATGATCCTGCTGTCTGAATATGAAGTGCCAACCTTGTGCTACGCTATTCGATTCCGTTTTAAGATGCCTATTGCATGTAAATGTTAATAGTTGATGTTGTGATTAGTGTTCCAGTGACAGCTTGATACGATAGTAAAAAAAAGTTTGTTGCATTGCAGTGGCTATTCCGCAGTACGGTAAATAAGCCTAAACAGTTATAACCGTTATCACCGCGTTCAAAACATGAATCGAAGCGCTTGCGTCCACTGAAGATAATCCAGTAAAAAGGCAGATACAAAATGCCCAAGCACGATCGCCAGCAGCAAATGAAGCATTTTACCGGCAGCACTCTTGGGATGACGAACGAGCAGGTCAAACTTAAAGTTTTGCAATGCCCACCATGCAAGACCTATGCAAAGCAGCGAGATGATAATCGATAGCAAACCGTTTGTGCCAACAGCGGCTCCCGCATCTACTGTATTCATCAGCTCACAGCCTCCTTACAAAAATTACTTAGCAATCAGCCTTTAACACGGACTATTCTATAATACTTGCCCTTTCGCAAAGAATCCAGTCCCAAATTTACAAATTTCGCCGTATTCTTGTTATATTTATTGATTTCCTGAAAATATTCATAGATTATACTGCTTTTTCGCGCATAATTGACTGTTTTTCTAACTTGTTTGCCGTCTTATGCTGATTTTATAATCGTACTCATCGTTAGCCAACTGGGTCTAAGCACCCAGTTTCCACTCGTTTGGCGACTCGAACAAATTGATTTTTTACTTACTGGATACCATTTGTAGTGCTGGATGATCGCTGTTGCATAAGCGATAGCGTTTTATTTGCACCTTATTCGTTAACATTACTGTGATCATTATCGTCTTAAAATATAAACAGCCGAACCATATCACACGGTTCGGCTTGTTGATATTAGCGGTTTTCACCCGAAGAAGATACTTTGATACGGTTCATCGCACGCTGTAGCGCAAGCTCAGCACGACGGAAATCGATGTGATCTTGGTCCAGGCGATTGTGCAGACGTCGTTCGGCACGTTCTTTGGCAGCGCGTGCACGCTCGACATCGATATTACTCGATTTTTCAGCACTTTCCGCCAGTACGACCACTTTGTCAGGGCGCACTTCGAGAAATCCACCTTGAATCGCAAATGTTGTTCTTTTACCACCAGCCTGAAATACCAGCGGTGCCACTTTCAGTGGCGTTACCGTTGGAATATGGCCTGCGAGAACTCCCATATCACCGTCGATGCCGGTAGCAACCAAACGCTCTACCTGTTCGGAAAAGACCAAACGCTCAGGTGTGACGATCTCCAGTAAAAACGTGTTCACTTTCATCCCTCCTCACGTTTTGCAGGCATTCTGTTACAGTGTTTTCGCTTTCTCCACTGCTTCCTCGATTGTGCCTACAAAGAGGAATGCCGCTTCCGGAAGCTCATCGTGTTTACCGTCCAGAATCTCTTTGAAGCTGCGTACTGTTTCTTTAACAGGCACGTAGCAACCTTTGATACCGGTAAACTGCTCGGCAACGTGGAACGGCTGGGACAGGAAACGCTGAATTTTACGCGCGCGCGATACGGTCAGCTTATCTTCCTCGCTCAGCTCATCCATACCAAGGATCGCGATGATATCCTGCAACTCGCGATAACGCGCCAGAATGCGTTGTACACCTTGAGCTACATTGTAGTGCTCCTCGCCAACAACTTCAGGTGTCAAAATACGGGAGCTGGATGCCAGTGGGTCAACCGCAGGGAAGATACCCATCTCGGAAATTTTACGCTCCAGGTTTGTCGTTGCATCCAAATGGGCAAACGTTGTAGCTGGAGCCGGGTCTGTATAGTCATCCGCAGGCACGTAGATCGCCTGAATCGACGTAACAGAACCTTTTTTCGTGGAAGTGATACGCTCTTGCAATTGACCCATCTCGGTAGCAAGTGTTGGCTGGTAACCTACCGCAGACGGCATACGTCCGAGCAAGGCGGATACTTCAGAACCCGCTTGTGTGAAACGGAAAATATTATCGATAAACAGAAGTACGTCTTTACCTTCTTGATCACGGAAATATTCAGCCATTGTCAAACCTGTCAGCGCGACGCGCAGACGTGCGCCTGGCGGCTCGTTCATCTGACCAAACACCATCGCTGTTTTGGTAATAACGCCGGAGTCTTTCATCTCGTGGTACAGGTCATTCCCTTCACGAGTACGCTCGCCAACACCGGAGAATACGGAAATACCGCCGTGCTCCTGAGCGATGTTGTTAATAAGCTCCTGAATCGTTACCGTTTTACCTACACCGGCACCGCCGAACAGACCGATTTTACCACCTTTTGCGTAAGGTGCGAGCAAGTCGATAACTTTAATCCCTGTTTCGAGCATTTCTGCCTGTGTGGACAGCTCGTCGAATTTTGGTGCTTCACGGTGGATTGGGTTGTGAACTTCAGCAACTACATCACCCGCTTCATCGATTGGCTGACCGAGTACGTTAAATACACGACCCAATGTTACGTTACCTACCGGTACGGAGATCGGTCCGCCCAAATCCTGTACTTCCAAACCACGTACAAGACCGTCGGTGGAAGACATAGCAATACAACGCACGAGGTTATCACCCTGGTGGTTGGATACTTCAAGCGTCAGGTCGATTTTGTTACCGTTATCCAGTGTTGCATCGACTTTGAGCGCGTTCAGAATTTCCGGCAATTGTCCACGTTCAAACTCAACGTCAACGACCGGACCCTGAATACTTACAACGCGTCCTTTGTTCATTATCGTTTTCCCTCCTACTGACTTGCTGTATACAACAAATATGGATTAAGCGACACTGCGCCATTGCGTCCTGCGCAGCGAGTCGCCTTTAAGCTTAAGCTCTGAATGCTGTGCACCAGCGTGCAAACTGACATTAGCTCTGGGCGTTCGCACCGGCAACAATCTCGGAAATTTCCTGGGTAATTGCCGCCTGACGTGCCCGGTTGTAAACGAGTGTCAGATCGTTGATCATTTGGGAAGCGTTTTTCGTTGCGCTGCCCATCGCCGTCATCCGTGCCCCCTGCTCACTTGCTTTGCCTTCCAGCAATGCTTCGTAAATGAGTGTTTGCGCGTATTTCGGCAGCAGCTCAGCGAGCACCTCCTCAGCGGATGGCTCGTATTCGTAACTAGCCGCTAGCGTACTTTTCTCCATGCTGCTTGTATCCATCGGAAGTAACAGCACAGAGGTTGGTGTCTGTGTCAATGCGTTCACAAAGCGGTTATAACATACGTATAATTCATCGTAACGACCTTCTTCGTAGCCTTGAATCGCTCCTTGTGCGAGCGATTTAATATCCGCATACGTAGGGAAGTCGGTCAACTCGGTCACCGTATCGGTAACCGACATACCGCGACGACGGAAATAATCACGGCCTTTGCGCCCGATGACGAACAGCTCGTATTCATGACCAGCATTTTGCTGCTGGCGAATTTCGTTGCTGACGTGACGTAAAATGTTGGCATTGTAGCCGCCAGCCAGACCGCGATCGGAAGTGACAACGAGATAAGCAACACGTTTCACCGGACGCTGATCCAGCATCGGGTGTTTGATGCCTTTTGTGCCGGAAGCGATGCTCGTTACGACCTCGCGCAACTTTTCCGAATAAGGACGTGCAGATTCGGCTTTTTCTTGAGCTTTACGCAACTTGGAAGCTGCGACCATCTCCATCGCTTTAGTGATCTGTTTTGTGTTCTGGACACTTTTGATTTGCCTTTTGATCTCACGCATACCTTTAGCCATATGGTTTCACCACCTTAACCTTTGAATCCCGTTCAAAGTCATGCGGTCAGCCGCCGCACAGCCTGAAGCCGGGCGCGGGAGCCCCTACTCTGATCCTAAACAGTGACTGCTGCAAACATGCCGCAGGTCAGTTGGCATACGTAGCCGCCTGACCTGAAGCTGCTTGTGTGGACAGGAATACCGGCAAAAACGAGCTGTCGCCGGACGTTCCGTATTGTATCGTTAGCGGGATGACAGCGTCATGCTCCGCTCATTTTAAAATCGATGCTCGCTTTACAGGTACAATCAGCTTGTGGCAAAGCCGTTTTTGAACGCTTGAATCGCTTCGATCAGCGCTGCTTCGTTATCGGCAGTCAAATCTTTTGTATCGCGAATCGATTTCAAAACATGCTCATGCTGGCTGCCCATAAATGCCAGGAATTCACCTTCAAAACGGCGCACATCGGCAACCGGAATATCATCCAGATGACCTTTAACAGCGGTATACAGACTTACAACTTGTTGTTCAACAAGCAGCGGCTGGTTAACGCCCTGTTTCAGAATTTCCATCATACGCGCACCACGGTTCAAACGCGACAGTGTCGATTTATCCAAATCGGAACCGAACTGTGCGAAAGCTTGCAACTCGCGGTATTGGGCGAGATCGAGACGCAGTGTACCTGCAACTTTTTTCATCGCCTTAATCTGTGCGGAACCGCCGACACGGGATACGGAAATACCGACGTTGATCGCTGGACGCTGACCTGCATAAAACAAGTCTGCCTCAAGGAAAATCTGTCCATCGGTGATGGAGATAACGTTGGTCGGAATGTAGGCGGATACGTCGGAAGCTTGTGTTTCGATAAATGGCAGTGCGGTCAAAGAACCACCACCACGCTCATCACTCAGCTTTGCCGCACGTTCCAGCAAACGGGAATGCAGATAGAATACGTCACCAGGGAATGCTTCACGACCTGGTGGACGACGGAGCAGCAAGGACAACTCGCGGTATGCTGCCGCTTGTTTGGACAGGTCATCATAGATGATCAGTGCATGCTCGCCCTTGTACATGAAGTACTCGCCCATTGCGCAACCTGCGTATGGAGCTATGTACAGCAGTGGAGAAGGATCGGAGGCAGATGCAGTCACGATGATCGTGTAATCCAAAGCACCGTGACGGCGCAGTGTTTCCACTACTTGTGCTACTGTCGATTGCTTCTGGCCGATAGCAACGTAAATACATTTTACGTTTTGGCCTTTTTGGTTAATGATCGCATCGATTGCAACCGATGTTTTACCAGTTTGACGGTCGCCGATGATCAACTCACGCTGACCACGACCGATTGGAACCATCGCGTCAATCGCTTTGATACCTGTTTGCATTGGCTCATGAACCGATTTACGGTCGATAACACCAGGCGCCTGACTTTCAACTGGACGCGTTTCGGTAGCGTTGAGCGGGCCTTTGCCGTCAACAGGTTGACCGAGCGGGTTAACAACACGACCGAGCAATGCTTCACCAACCGGAACTTCCATAATGCGGCCAGTACGTTTAACTTGGTCACCTTCACGGATATCGGTATATGTGCCGAGGATAACGACACCGACGTTGTTAGCTTCAAGGTTTAGTGCCATCCCCATTACGCCATTGGAAAACTCAAGCAATTCGCCTGCCATTGCATTTTGCAAACCGTATACGCGGGCGATGCCGTCGCTTACCTGGATAACGGTACCGACTTCTACAACTTCAATATCGCTTTTGTATTGCTCGATTTGACTTTTAATCAATGTACTGATTTCTTCAGGTCTGATACTCAAGTCAGTCCCTCCTGTCTCTTATGCTTATCTCCGAAAAGACTTTTCCAAACGTTCCAATTTACCGGAAACGCTGCCGTCATACAGCTTATCACCGATGACCACTTTGAGTCCGCCGATTAGCGACTCATCAATTACATTTTGTATACGAAGACGCTTGCCCGATAATTGACCAAAAGTTGCTGCCACCTCTGCCTGCTCCTGCTCGGTGAGCGGAAACGGCGTATACACTTGTGCGTCCGCTACATTAAGCGTATCGCTTACGATTTTGTTGTAGTTGTTTAGCAACTCTGGAAACAGATCATGCCGACTGCGTTCCATCAACAAAAACAATGTGCGAAGCAGAACATCGGAAATTTTGCCTGTAAAGACATTTTCCAGCACTTTCTCCTTATCGGCGAGCGATATATTCGGTGTCGCGATAAAATTACGAAAATCATGATCCGCCGCAAGCGCATCAACAACGGCTTGTAGTTCCTGACCTGTCTCCTCAACACGTCCGCTATCGGACGCCGCTTCAAAAAGTGCCTTCGCATAGCGCGATGATACTACAGTATCCCGGCTCATTGTCTGATCCCTACATCTTTCAGGTAGTTCTCAACGAGTTGTTCCTGCGCTTTCGGATCAACTTCTTTTTGCAGTACTTTGGAAGCGATTTGGACGGAGACAGCGCCGATTTCACTGCGCAATGCAGCCACGGCTTTGTTTTTCTCGGTTTCGATATCGCGTGCAGCCTCCGTTTTAAGACGCAGCGATTCTTCTTTGGCTTCATTCAGCAGTTGTTCGGCTTGGCTATGGCTCGTCAGACGAGCTTGCTCGATAATATCTTGAGCATGTTTGCGTGCCTCAAGCAAGGCTGCTTTTTGTTCTTCTACATATTGAGTTGCCTGATTACGCGTCTGAGCTGCTTCATCCATCTGCTGCTTGACCAGTTCACGGCGTTTTTCCATCACCGAAAACAGCGGACCAAATGCATAACGGTCTAAAAGCCAGTACAGAATCATAAACGCAACAACTACGATCACAAGGTTAGTCCATTCAAAATGCAAATCAGTTCACTCCTTCCCCGAAACTATCCGAATCCTATAATTTCACGCACACATACGCTAAAAAGAAGGCGCGGATGGCTGTGGCCTTCCCCGCCAGTTATTTGTTCTTTGTTTATGCAGCAGCGTAGAAAATGAACGCCAGTACGACACCGATGATTGGCAATGCCTCTACCAGACCTACACCGATAAACATAACCGTTTGCAGCGTCGATTTCGCTTCCGGTTGACGAGCGATACCTTCTACCGTTTTACTTACGATCAGACCGTTACCAATACCTGCGCCCAATGCGCCCAAACCTACGGCGATAGCTGCCGCCAGAAATGCTAATGCTCCCATTGAAAAAATCCTCCTTAGAGTGTGTGAATTATTATTTATGTTGAGCCCGGTATGAAGGGATATCCAACTTCCGAACTGTGAAACCAGTTACAAAAAACCATCAGACCACGCTATTCAAAATCCGCCTGCAAAAGTCGATAATGAGTTAATGATCCTCATCCGTCTCCAGCGATTGTGATATGTATACCATAGCCAAAATGGTGAATACAAAAGCTTGGATGACACCAACAAAGATACTGAATCCTTGCCATACGATCAAGCCGAGAATCGAAGCGATCGCTCCCGCTCCAAACCACAGTGTGGACATTTTGAGCAACACGGAGATTAGAACCTCACCGGCAAAAATATTACCGAATAGACGCATTCCGTGTGTCAACAGTTTGGAAAACTGCTCGATCAGGTTAATTGGGAAAAAGAAGAAAAACGGTTTGAAATAGTGACCGAAATAGTGCTTCGGATTTTTCACGATACCTAGGAAATGAACTAGAACGAATACGATCAGTGCAAGTCCCATTGCGGCTGCAGCGTCAGCGGTTGGCGATTTCCACCAAGTGACTTCCACATATTCTTTACCGGACGCCAGACCATCGAGAACCGATGTGAGTGGCAGACCGAAGAAGTTGGCTGCGGCAGGGTCTGTATACTTGAACGGAATTACAAGCGGAAGACCAATCATGTTACTAACAAAAATGAACATAATCAAGGTCAAACCGAGCGATAAGAACGGTTTTCCTTTTTTGTAATCCATCGTACTGGAAATCAAACCTTGTACAAATTCGACTACCCATTCCATAAAGTTTTGCAGCTTGCCTGGATTTTCGACAGATAGATTGCGAATCGCCAGCTTCGCCAGCGCAAACACGATGATACCACTTACAATCACTGTCAAAATTAAAGCCAGGTCGAAGTGCAAACCTCCAATTTGAACTATCGGTGCTTCATGCATTTTTTTCACCCCTTTCGTTGTCGGAGTCTAGCTTATTTTCGCGACGAGAAAGGATAAAGCCAATAACGACAAGCGCAAACGGTGCAAACACCAGACTGCCCGCAAGAGCATGAATCTCGAATACATGCGGAAATTCGACCGCCAAAACAACAGCCCCGATCGAAAAAGCCGCCCGCTGCGCAAAGCCCAAGCCTTTGAATCTTTTCCCTTTGCCGCTTGCTGCTTCATCGGTCATCTTCTGAACTTTGCGCGCCAAATACTTTGTATTCACAAAGCTGACGGCAGCGCCCACAATCAGACCAAAAGCAATCGAACGATAGTCCGGAAGAATAGCGACAGCCGTAAAGCAAAGGGCAAGAAAAACAAAGGTGGTCCGGGTCAGCCAATAAATGTAACTTGGTATTTCATTCATTCGGGTCCCCCACTATTTTCTTAATAATGACAATGATGCCTACGATTCCTGCAAACAATCCGGCAAGCACGCCTACAGCAATTCCGATTCCAGAACCATTCCATAGGCGGTCTAGCCAGGAGCCGAACCAGAATCCGGCAAGTGTAAACACAGTCAGATCGATGCCAATCGCACTTACCAGTCCAACCGCCTTCCACGGCGATGAACCGTCCGGTTTGCGCTGTTGTTGTTCTGTCATTCGTACACTCCACCCTCGGAATCCCAGTTCATTGTACTGAATCGTTCAAGTCTTTGTCAAACCATTTCACTTTAGCACTTTAACGCAAAGTCTTCACGAATCATTACTTGATACTGCGCGATTAACCGCACGTACCCTACAGTATCACTGTATACTGCAATCCGCTTTTTCACAAGGCAGCTTGCGAGCCTTTTTTGAACGTTGTGTGAAATTCTTCGGGACGTTCCGCCAAAATACCGTAATGATGCAAAATCGCATTGACAATCCGTTGCGACGCCTGGCCATCACCGTATGGATTCGCCGCTTCACTCATCGAAGCATATAGCTCTGCATCGGTAAGCAGCGCACGCGCACGATCGTAAATTTGGGCTTCATCCGTACCGACCAGTTCCAATGTACCTGCCTCGATTCCTTCCGGACGTTCAGTCGTATCACGCAATACGAGCACCGGCACACCAAATGAAGGAGCTTCCTCCTGCAAACCGCCCGAGTCGGTCAAAATCAGATGGGTATGCGGGTAGAAATTATGCAGATCCACTACATCAAGCGGATCGATCAGCTTAATGCGCGGATGAGCGCCTAAAATTTCGTAAGCAGGCTCTTTTACCGCCGGGCTTGGATGCACCGGATAAACGATCGCCACGTCGTCAAACTCATCAGCAATACGCTTTACTGCACGGAATATATTGCGATGCGGCTCGCCCTGTGATTCACGGCGATGAGCCGTCATCAAAATTAGGCGTTTGCCTGCTGCCCATTGCAATACAGGGTGTGTGTAATCCGCTTGTACAGTATATTGAAACACATCCGTGACGGTGTTGCCTGTGATATACACGCTTGACGCAAGCTTATTTTCCTTATGAAGATTGCCTGCGGACACTGCGGTCGGTGAGAAATGAAGATCGGCAAGCACACCGGTCAGCTGGCGGTTCATTTCTTCCGGATACGGCGACATTTTGTTCCATGTACGCAGCCCGGCTTCCACATGACCTACGCTAATCTGTTGCATAAACGAAGCGTAGCTAGCGAGAAATGTCGTCAGCGTATCACCGTGCACAAGCACGATGTCCGGCTGCGCTTCACGCAATACAGGCTCCAATCCTTGCAGCACACGGATGGAAATTTCATTCAGTGTTTGGCGATCCTTCATCACATCGAGATCGTAATCCGGTGTAATATTGAACACTTCCAGCACTTGGTCGAGCATTTGGCGGTGTTGTGCGGTTACACATACAACCGATTCGATATGCTCAGGATGTTTTTGAAGTTCAAGAATAAGCGGAGCCATCTTGATCGCTTCAGGACGTACGCCAAAAATCGTCATTACTTTAATCTTCTTCATGATAATGGTTATACCTCGCTTTATTTAGTTCCGTAGAGACGGTCACCGGCATCGCCCAGACCTGGTACGATGTAGCCATGATCATCAAGACGCTCATCCAGTGCCGCTACATAAATGTCCACATCAGGGTGGGCATCTTGTACCGCTTTGACACCTTCAGGCGCAGCGATCAGGTTCATCATCTTGATCTGTGTACAGCCGCGCTTTTTGAGTACATCGATTGCGGCAATCGCAGAACCGCCGGTTGCCAGCATCGGATCGATTACAATCAATTCGCGCTCCTGTACGTCTGTCGGCAGTTTCACGTAATATTCCACAGGTTGCAATGTTTGCGGATCACGGAACAGACCAACATGTCCCACCTTCGCGGCAGGCAGCAATTTCAGGACGCCATCGACCATACCTAACCCGGCACGCAAAATTGGAACGAGACCGAGCATCCGTCCGGAAATGACTTTACCTTCTGTCTTCACGACAGGGGTCTCGACCGGAATTGGCTCTAACGGAATATCGCGTGTAATCTCATACGCCATCAAGGTAGCCACTTCATCGACAAGCTCGCGGAATTCCTTCGTGTTCGTGTTCACATCACGAATGAATGTGAGCTTGTGTTGAATCAAAGGGTGATCGCATATCACCAGTTTTGCCATGATTTGTCCCTCCGGTATATGTTCAATAATAACAATAGTAAGTCCCCTGTATTGCATATGTAATCACAGACATACTGCACACGATCAAGGACCGGGGAAACCATTTCCCCCGTAAATCTTGTCTATTATATCATTACCTAAGGTCAATTTCACCAGCAACTCCACTGAATTCATGCAATTCTCGAATCTAGCAGTATAACGCTTACATTTTCCAAATGATAACGTAATCCTACTGAATTCGCCCAGTCTTTACTATTATAATAGTAAATGGCTTGAATGGGGTAAATTATTTTAATTTTTTCAAAAAAATTTATTGGAAAAAGCTGTAGGCTTTAGGCGATCGTTATGTTATCGTGCCAGCCCGCGCTGTAGCGGACAATCAGCCTGTTTATTATCATTTCTGCCCATTGCTCAATATCCTTTTTTTGTCATATTATACATGAAAATAACGAATGCGCCTAGCCGATCCTACAGACCACTACCGAACGGCGTGAAAAGGCGATACCGCAAAATAGCCCGCGATCACAACAAGGATACCCTGTTGGATGATCGCGGGCTAAAGCGGCTAATCGATTAGTATTTCACTTGCTCGTACAGCGGGAAACGGGAAGTCAGCTCGGCTACATCTTTGCGCGCTTGTGCCAGTACGGTTTCATCTTTTGGTGCTTTTAATGTAGCAGCGATAATTTTGCCGATTTGCTCCATTGCGCCCTCATCCATACCGCGCGAAGTTGCCGCTGGTGTACCGAGGCGAATGCCGCTCGTTACGAATGGGCTAGTTGGATCGAATGGAATTGCATTTTTGTTAGTTGTGATGCCTACGGAGTCGAGCACATGCTCTGCTTCTTTACCGGTGATGCTGACGCTGCGTGTATCTACAAGCATCAGATGGTTATCGGTACCGCCAGATACGATCGTCAGACCTTCTGCCACCAGTGTATTAGCGAGCACTTTGGCATTTTTCACAACTTGCTGTGCATACGTTTTGAATGAAGGCTGCAACGCTTCGCCAAAAGCGACCGCTTTGGAAGCGATCACGTGCATTAGCGGGCCACCTTGCGTTCCTGGGAATACCGCTTTATCGATCGCAGCAGCCCACGGCTGACGGCACATGATCAAACCACCGCGCGGACCGCGCAGCGTTTTGTGCGTCGTTGTCGTTACAAAATGAGCATGTGGCACCGGACTTGGGTGCTCACCAGCAGCAACCAGACCTGCGATATGCGCCATATCTACCATAAACAATGCACCTACATCGTTCGCGATCGAACCGAGCGCTTCAAAATCAATCGTGCGCGGGTATGCACTTGCACCAGCGACGATCAGGCGTGGACGATGTTTGAACGCCGCTTTACGCACTTCATCATAATCGATCAGAAAGTTGTCTTCGCGTACGCCATAAGCAACGAAATTGTACAGCAGACCGGATGCGTTTACCGGGCTACCGTGTGTCAGGTGACCACCATGCGCCAGATTCATACCGAGAACCGTGTCGCCAGGTTTGAGTGCAGCGAGATAAACAGCCATATTCGCCTGTGCACCGGAGTGAGGCTGTACGTTGACGTGCTCGGCACCGAACAGTTCTTTGGCACGGTCGCGTGCGATATCTTCAACGATATCGACATGCTCACAGCCGCCATAATAACGTTTGCCCGGATAGCCTTCTGCGTATTTGTTCGTCAGTACGGAACCCATCGCTTCCATAACGGCTTCGCTTACGATATTCTCGGAAGCGATCAGCTCGATATTGTCGCGTTGACGTTTCAGTTCCAGTCCCATTGCTTCCAGCACTGCAGGATCGCTGTTTCTCAATTGCTCCATCATTGTTCATTTCCCCCTGATCATTATTCATTATTCGTAAATTAAAATAACAAGCGGTCATGCGTAATAACACGCCGCATCAATCACAAGTTCCCGGGGCAGTAGGCATCGGGGCATACACCGCGCGCTCGCCGCCAATCAACTTCGGTCGTGTACGCGCCGCTGTTACTCTCGCTTCACCGATAAAGCGTAAAGCAGGACGATACGGTACAGCGACTCGTTTTAAATGCATACCGATCAGCGTCTCACCGATATCAATTCCGGCATGCGCTTCGATCGTCTCTGCCAGACAAGGTTCAGTCAGCGTATTGTACGCATAAGCAGCCATCGAGCCGCCCGCTTTGGGAACTGGCACAGCAGCCACTTCATCCAGTCGGTAACGCTCCAGCGTCGCGCGCTCAACGACCAACGCACGATTCAAATGCTCACAGCATTGAAAGGCTAGCTGAAAGCCGAACTCCCGCTGAACATCGCGTATGCCTTCGACCAATTCCTGTGCAATATCGAGCGTGCCTGATGTACCGATCCGCTGTCCGGCAATCTCGCTTGTACTGGCACCGAGCACCAGTATATGGCTCGAACCGAGCTTTGCAGCCTCAGCCACCTCACGAGCGATACGGGCAGCATCGCTCCGAATAGTGCTGATTTTCTCGTTATCCTCCATGATATGAGCCTCCTTGTGCAGCGTCCGGATTAACGGTGTGCAACCGACAGACCGATTAGAGCCTGCCGCTTCCTCTATCATTATAACGCGGACATGAGACAACGGCGACAGTCGTTTGTAAAATACGCCAAAGAACAAAAAAGAGCATGACGCACATTGTACATGTGCATCTGCTCTTTGCCCAGGCGACCGGCCGTATGTTTCGGTGCTCCATCGTGGTTAAACTCCACTCTTGTCGCCAGTTACACCGAATCTGTCCTTGTTTTTTCATCATAAGGCATGTTTTTCGTAAAAGCAACATCGTTTCCACTCAAAATATAAAATTTTCTAAGGAAAGTTGAAGGCTTGTACACGTATGGATGTGCTTTGGCAGGCACCACTGCGGTACGAAATAAAGGAGCAGACTCCCGTCTCGATTAGCAATCTACCGATAAGGAGTGAATGTAGATTCCCGTGCTCAAACGAGATAGGGTATTTTGCTACGCAAACACCTTTTTCATTGCATCCCGTGTGTGAACATCGTAAACACTGAAGCCGTCCTTCCCCCTTATTTCCTTCCCGCAGTAAAGTGCTGCTCGCAGCATGCGCTGGCATAGGTGGCTTAACACTTTCCCTGAATGGAGGCAGCAGCAGTAATTATTGTGGACGATAAGCTTCCAGCTTATCGAGCAATTTTTGCAATGCTGCGCGGATGTCGGCGGCAGCGATTTCGTAGTCGTCGCGGCTACCACCAAATGGGTCTATAATATCGAAGCCTGGCAGGCGTTGTTGAATTTCAATTAAGCGTTCGTAATCGCTGGAATGGATCGACTCGCCTAGTGAACGCCGGATTTCGATAGAGGCATGTAGTTGATCGAGTTCTTCCAGATCATGTAGCACATGTTCGTCATTTTCCGCATATTCCTTGAGCGTGTAGACTTTGCCTGCGGCGGCTGGAAAGCGGGCGAGTACGTGTTGTTTATGGCTTCCAGTAAGGGTTAATACTAAGTCTGCCCATTCCAGTAGCTCGGCGTTAAGTGAAGATGATGTGATGTGATCTTGAATGTGGTGGTCACGCAAGACGGCTTCCGCATGTCTGGACATAGCCATACCATCTATTGCCGCTACACCTGCGGAACGAACTTCAACTGATATGCCGCGTTCTTTTGCCAGTTTGCGCATAAAAGCTTCTGCCATCGGACTGCGGCAGGTATTGCCGGTACATACGAATAAAATATGGTGCATGCTCCTGCCTCCCGTTCCTTTGTCATTCGAAAGTTGCCTGCTGTGGGGCGTTCATCCGTGAATGTTATTATAGCAAACATGATCTCGCTTTTATACCCGGATCAATTGACCGCCTGCCGCTTTGTACAATCGGTTCATGACCGCCTGCCCAACCCCTTGCTCGGCACAGCCCTGTGCCAGTATAAACGTAATCTTCGCTTCATCAAATTGTCGCAGACTGCCATACAGTCGGCTTGCCGCTTGTTCTGGTCGAGACAGACTGCCCAGCGTCAAACGCAGCGATCCTGCATATGCGGTATCGTCCTCATCAAATACAAGCACACCAGTTCGTTCGCCGCGCGCCTTTGCTGTTTTGAGCTGCTCCTGCATAAACGCCGTCACCTCGCTTAAGCTGTCGCCGATCACGATGCTCATATTGCCCTGCGGTGCATAATGGGCATATTTCATACCTGGCGCACGCGGTGCGGTCTCTGCCGCCAAGCCGGATAATGCCGGATCAAGCTCCACATGATCGGCAACGGTCAATAGCTGCTCCCGTGTAATGCCACCCGGACGCAAAATCAACATACCGCCGTCCTCCTGCACCTGAACGACCGTCGATTCCACACCAACACCGGCGCTGCCTCCGTCAACAATACCATCGATTCGTTCTGCCAGATCGTCGGCAACATGTGCTGCCGTCGTCGGGCTGGGACGACCGGAACGATTGGCGCTTGGCGCAGCGAGCGGACAGCCGGACGCGGTAATGAGCGCCAGCGCTACCGGATGATCCGGCATGCGCACACCGACCGTGTCCAGTCCTGCCGTCACACGTGCGGACAGCGCTGCAGCGCTAACCGGCAGCACTATCGTCAGTGGGCCCGGCCAAAAGCGATCCATCAATTGCTGCTCCAGCGGCAGTACACGCTGCACGAAAGCTTTTAACTGATCCTGCTGTGAAATATGCACGATGAGCGGATTGTCGGACGGTCTGCCTTTGGCTGCAAATACCGCTTCTACCGCCGCCGTATTGCGCGCATCCGCTCCGAGTCCATATACCGTCTCTGTCGGAAAAGCGACAATACCGCCGGATGCCAGCACAGCGCCCGCCTCCTGCAACGACGCGGCGGCTTCTGCCGGGTCGTTGATCGACCAGCGCTGCATCGACGAGTTGGAGGCGGTATGGTCGGCGGTTTGTTTAATAGGATGTTCCATTACAATCAACCTCCTTTCATCCCTGTTCAACTATCGCATCGGTATACGTTGTATACCTTGAGCTTTACTCAAATGGATAACGATTGTAATTGCCTTTTTGACGATTGTAGTGTACAAAAAGCTCCTCCTGTATCCACTATCTACATAAGCTCGCTCTTACGCTCTTGACCGAGATCAATTTGAGTTGTTAACCTGGCTTAAGCTCTTATCGATAAAGGTTTCACTACATAATTAAAATGGAAATTTAACTTGGTCTGCATACGACTGCCTTATTCTTCTTATACTACTGTAATCGTCCACCCTTTTACCTACTCCTGTAAAGTATATGCTTTTTGCCTGATCATAAAGGAATGGACATCATTTTAAAATTAACATGAATAAGCGTCGCTGAACAGTACACTGACGACAATTTCCGATACGTTCACTGCGATGGATGTGCGATAGATAGTAGTATGGAAACCAGTTCAACTGTTATGCCTTGTCGCAAATTACAGACTAGGCAAAACTAGGCAAAAAGGAGAACCGCAGGCTACGCCGGGCTCTCCTTTTCCATCCTGCTTGTATGTTATGATCACGTTACGATGACGGCTGCGATTACAATTACATTTGCGGTCACTGTGCTGCTCGGCTCGTATAACGCTCGGTCGTCTCCACTGACAGCTCATCCGTATCCACCTGATTGTGTACACGAATGCTCATCACCAAACCCATACACGCCATATTCATCAACAATGACGTACCGCCAAAGCTAATAAATGGCAGCGTAATCCCAGTCAACGGCATCAGCCCGATAAACATACCGATATTTTCAAAAATTTGATACAGCAGCATCGCCACAATGCCGATGATCAAATACGGCCCCGCACGCTCACGGCATTCAAGCGATACGAGCACGAGACGGTGAATAAGCGTAAAATAAAGCAGCAACAACACCGCTGCACCGACAAACCCAAATTCCTCCGCCACCACGACGAAAATGGAATCCGAATACGTCAGCGGCACACGCTCCGACTGCACCGAGCTACCTTGCATATACCCTTCTCCGCTCAAACCGCCTGAAGCGATCGCCAGCTTCGCATTACGTGTATGATAAATCGCTTTTTCCGTCGCTTCATCCGGCATTAACCACGGATCGATCCGTTCCATCCAGTGCTCACGGTTTAACGTTTGAAGATACGTTTCGATATGATCGTGATAGGCGATATAACTGCGAATACCGACAACGACCATCGTCATCGCCAGCAATGTAATAAATGCCGCCTGCGTATATTTCATATTGCCGATCCAGAGCAGTGCCATCATGATGATCACATAGCTGAGCGCGTTACCGAGGTCATTTTGCACCATGACGAGTCCGAATGGAATCAATGTAATGCCGAGCAACGGTGTCACATCACGCCAAAAACCAAGCTTTAGCTTACGCTTATTAGCTAGCTGTACCGATAAGAACATAATCAACACCATTTTGAACAATTCGGCTGGCTGTAAGCTCAATCCGCCCAAATTAAGCCAGCCTTGCGCATTGTTCAGCGTTTTCCCGATTACCATAACGAGCAATAATAACGCCAGACCGGCCATATAAATATAAAGTGAATATTTAAGCCAGAAGCGGTAATCTACAAAAGCCATTACGAAAAATACAACAAATCCCAGCACATAATACATCGCCATTTTGCTGGTGGAATCACCAAACTTCGCACTCGAATGAGTCGCACTGTAGATCACGACGAGGCTTGCCGCCATCAATATTAAAAGAATCGTAAAAAGTGTCCAATCGATCCGCTTCAGCTTTGTGATCATCTCTGTCCCCTTTTCGCTTTAGCCTTGCGAAACCTACACCTACTCCAGCATTCCGATCACATGCCGCTCGATGCCTGCAAGGTCGTTTATAATATGAATTCGCGGATATCCGGCTGCACGTACCATCTGTGCTACAGCTTGCGCCTGTCCCATGCCAAGCTCAAATGCAACCATACGCGGTTGCTGTGCAAGCAGCGCAAGCTGAGCCATCATGATGCGGTACGGCGCTAACCCATCCGGTCCGCCCGCCAGCGCCATCATCGGCTCATGCTCCCGCACTTCCGGCTGCAAATCAGCGATATCATCATCCGGAATATACGGCGGATTGGACACGACAATATCGACTATAGCGCCAGCAAATGGTTCCAGCAAATTGCCCTGCTTCCAACCGATCGATACGCCTTGACGCTCACTATTGTGCCGAGCAACTTGTAATGCCTCCGGCGAAATATCGCTTGCCCATACGTCCCATTCAGGGCGTAATCTTGCCAATGTGAGCGCGATCGCACCGCTGCCTGTACCGATATCGACACAGACGCAGCGGCGACGCTGCTGCTCTGTTCTATCTTTTGCATCATCTGCTAGCACTGCAAATACACCATCATCTGCTGACAATGCAGCAGCATCGATAGCAGACGATAACTCTGACGTTGCTGGCACCAAACTGCCACCATTTACCACACAGTCATAACTTGCGCCAAGCTCGGCTACCGCTTCGACTAGCAGCTCGGTTTCGGGACGCGGAATGAGTACGGCAGGTGTCACATCAAACACCTCGCCGTAAAATTCCTGTTCCCCGATAATGTACTGTGCCGGTTCGCCTGCAACTTTGCGCTTGACCGCATTTTCCCATGCCGCCTGACGCTCAGCGGGAAACGGATCGGGTAATGCCATATAATAACTTGCGCCTCCCAGACCAAGCACCCATTCCAGCAGCAACTTGGCATTGGACTCCGGCTCCATCACGCCATGCTGTTTGAAAAAAGAAGAAGCCTCAACATAGGCTTCTCGTATGCTTTGTTGCGGCTTCATCGTAAATGAATTTACGTTCAACGGCTTATGCCTCTTTGCCCATCAGCTCAGCTTGTTCAGCGAGCGTCAGCGCGGAGACAATTTCTTCAATCTCACCGTTCATAACTTGATCCAGCTTGTGCAAAGTTAAACCGATCCGGTGATCGGTTACACGGCTTTGCGGAAAATTGTACGTCCGGATACGCTCACTGCGGTCACCTGTACCGACTTTACTTTTGCGCTCACCGGCATATTTGGCTTCTTCTTCCTGCCGCAACATATCGGAAATACGAGCGCGCAGCACTTGCAGCGCTTTTTCTTTGTTCGAGTTTTGCGATTTGCCGTCCTGACATGTCGCTACGATACCGGTCGGCATATGGGTAACCCGTACCGCCGATTTGGTCGTATTAACCGACTGACCGCCTGCACCGCTGGAACAAAATGTGTCCACACGGATATCGCGATCATGAATTTCGATATCAAGTTCTTCCGCTTCCGGCATTACCGCTACCGTCGAAGTGGACGTATGAATCCGTCCGCCCGATTCGGTTGTCGGAATGCGCTGGACACGATGGGCACCGCTCTCAAACTTCAGCTTGCTATACGCACCGCGTCCGTTAATCAGAAATGTCACTTCTTTAAAACCACCCAGATCGCTGACGTTCGTATCCAGCACTTCCACTTTCCAGCCTTGTGTATCGGCAAAACGCGTATACATCCGATACAGATCGGCTGCGAACAATGCCGCCTCGTCTCCACCGGCTGCACCGCGAATTTCCACGATCACATTTTTATCATCATTCGGGTCTTTGGGCAGCAGCAAAATGTGAATCCGTTCTTCAAGCTCCGTTTTGCGTGCGGATAGCTCATCGATCTCAAACTTCACCATTTCGCGCATCTCATCATCAAGCTTTTCGCCTTGCAGCTGCTTGGCTGCATCCAGCTCCTCAGTCACTTTACGGTATTCGGTATATGCTTCATACGTCGGTTGCAGGTCCGACTGTTCTTTGGAATAATCACGCAGACGTTTGGAATCACTTGCTACGTCCGGATCACACAACAATTCGCTTAATTTATCATAACGGTCTGCCAAAGCCTGTAAACGGTCTAACACGGGTAACCACCTCTTTAATTGTTCATTTGCTTGGAATACATGTAGCCGAAACGGCTTATCGTTAACAATGTGTATATTGATATAAAAAGAAAAACCTTGTTTCTGACAGCACTCTGCCGATTCATGACTCCAATGACGAATGCACAAAAACACAAGGCTACGACTCTTGATTATAGCATAAAATATCGTAATTTCCTATGCTTAAATAAGCGAAATGGAATTATTTTTCCTTATAAACAGCGAACCGATGGCAGGCAGCACCCGGTTTGCTCCCGGTCATACTGGTTATCTATACTAAGAATGCTGGACAGTTATGCATAGCGCTAATTACATTACGATCTGTCCGTTTGTCTGTTGCAATACACAATCGCTACGTTATAAGGAGGTTTTACAAGTGGAAAAAGTTGCGCTTGGTCAACAAGGATTGCTTGTGTCTCGTCTTGGACTTGGTTGTATGGGCATGTCGGAATTTTATGGCGAGCTGAATGAGCAGGAATCGATGCGTACGCTGGATGCTGCATTGGAGCATGGCATTCATTTTTTTGATACGGCAGATATGTACGGAAACGGGCAAAATGAACAGTTTATTCGTCCATTTATTCGTCAGCATCGTGATGAAGTCGTTATTGCGACCAAATTCGGCAATGTGCGTGCTGAAGACGGTTCTTATCTAGGCATTAACGGCAAACCGGAATATGTGCGCGAAGCATGTGAGAAAAGTTTAAAACGGCTCGGTGTCGATGTGATCGATTTGTATTATCAGCATCGCGTTGATCCAAACGTACCGATCGAGGAAACGATTGGCGCGATGGGCGAACTGGTGCGTGAGGGTAAAGTTCGTTATGTCGGCATGTCCGAAGCCGCTCCGGAGACGATTCGCCGCGCTCATGCTGTGTTCCCGATCTCGGCGCTACAAACCGAATATTCGCTATGGAGCCGTGAGGTGGAAGATGAAATTTTGCCATTATGCCGTGAGCTTGGCATTGGCTTTGTGCCGTACAGCCCGCTTGGACGCGGCTTTTTGACCGGGCAAATTCGCTCGTTCGATGATCTAGCGGAAGATGATTATCGTCGTTTCTCCCCACGCTTCCAGGGCGATAATTTCCAAAAAAATCTCGATTTGGTCGATCGCATCCGCGAAATTGCCGCCGAGAAAAACTGTGCACCTTCCCAGCTCGCGCTTGTCTGGTTGCTGGCACAAGGCGACGATATCGTGCCGATTCCAGGTACGAAAAAGACGACATACCTGTTGGAAAATATCGGTGCGGTCGATGTTCATTTGACCGATGAAGAACTTAAACGGATCGATGCCACCGCGCCCAAAGGCATTGCAGCAGGCGAGCGTTATGCCGAGAGTGGGATGAAAACACTGAATCATTGACACATCAGGCTCGCTGTGATGATTGTACATTTCGTATATTCAGACTACTTTACACCTAACAAACTGTTATAAAAATATAAAAAAGCCTGATCGCGCAGCAACGGATGGATGTCTACATCCCCTCTAGCTGTAACGATCAGGCTTTATTTATGCACGTATTTCGCAACATGGAACGGTTGCGCTCATCCAGTACATAGGTTACACAGTTTACACGTTAAAACGGAAATGCATCACATCGCCATCTTGCACAACGTACTCTTTACCTTCCAGACGCAGTTGACCGCGCTCTTTGGCACCGTTCATTGAACCTGCGTTTACGAGATCATCATAGCCAACCACTTCGGCACGGATAAAGCCGCGTTCGAAGTCACTGTGGATGACGCCGGCTGCGCCCGGAGCTTTCGTACCTTTGCGAATCGTCCATGCGCGTACTTCCTGTACGCCAGCAGTAAAGTACGTGTACAGACCGAGCAGACGATACGCCGCTTTGATCAGGCGGTTCAGACCGGATTCTTCCAGACCGAGTTCCTCCAGAAACATCGCGCGATCTTCGTCTTCCAGCTCGGAAATGTCCGCTTCCACCTTCGCGCTGATCGGAACGACCTCGGCATTTTCGGTAGCGGCAAATTGTTTTACTTGGATCACATACGGGTTATTGTCGGCATCGGTTACGCCGTCTTCACTTACGTTTGCCGCATACAGTACCGGCTTCATCGTCAGCAAATGCAGATCGCGAATGATCAAGCTTTCGTCTTCCGTCAGCTCGAGGCTACGTGCTGGCATATCATTGTACAGCGCTTCTTTGACGCGCTCCAAAATTTCGATCTCTTGGGCGTATTGCTTGTTGCCGCCCTTCATGTTCTTCTTCGCACGATCGATACGCTTGTCCACGCTTTCCAAATCGGCAAGTACCAATTCCAGATTGATCGTCTGGATATCGCTGATCGGATCGATTTTGCCGTCGACATGCGTAATATTCTCATCTTCAAAACAACGTACAACGTGCACGATCGCATCGACTTCACGGATATGAGCAAGGAATTTATTGCCCAATCCTTCGCCTTTACTTGCGCCGCGTACGAGACCAGCAATATCGACAAATTCGAATGCGGTCGGAACGGTCTTTTTCGGTACAACGAGTTCGGTCAATTTGTCCAGACGCTCATCCGGCACTTCAACGATACCGACGTTTGGATCAATCGTACAAAATGGATAGTTGGCGGATTCCGCCCCCGCCTGTGTGATTGCATTAAAAAGTGTGGATTTACCTACGTTAGGCAATCCAACGATACCAGCTTTCAAAGCCATTTATGCTGACAACTCCTATATTTGAATTGGTGACAGACTGTTCTGAATTTCCACACTATTATATATGACAACCTCAGGCGTGGCAAACGATTAAACGACGAATTGTTCCGCTTGCTCCTTCAAATCGACCGCCAGCCGGTTCAAATTGCCCGAAATATCCGATAGCTCGGCTACCGATTGCTGCTGCTCCGTCGCGCTGGCAGACACTTGCTCACTCATCGCTGACGTTTCTTCCGTCGTCGCAGCGATATGGGTGAGATGCTCCTCTACGTCGCGTCGGATATGTTGCATCCGCTCTGTATTGTCAGACAGATTATGAGCAAGACGCTGTACATCCTCAGACACACGACTCACCGGTTCAAACGATTCCATACATTCGGTAATCCGCTTTGCCTGCTGCTCGGCGGAAGTTAAGCTATGCTCAAACTCGGTATGAATGAGTCGAATTTGCTCGACAAAATGACCGAGAATACGGTCGATTTCCCGAATCGACTCCCCGGATTGTTGAGCAAGCTGTCCCATTTCATGCGCAACGACCGCAAACCCTTTGCCCGCTTCACCAGCGCGTGACGCTTCGATCGACGCGTTGAGCGCAAGAATTTGCGTCTGTTTGACGATGTCTTGCACCTGTCCGCTAATGCCTGCTGCCGCGCGCGATTGTTCTGCTAGTGTGCTGGATAGCTGTTGCAGTTGTTGCACACTCGCTACGCTTTGCTTACCTTGTTGCAACAACAGTTCATGCTCATGCAGCACCGTATTACGCACATCGGTTAACCGCTCGGCAGTCGCTCCAAACTGCTGCACATACGTGCCGATTTCATCGATAATATGACCGAGACGCGCTGACTGCTCAACCGACTGTTCGGTCTGTTCTGCCTGTTGACCTGCACCGCTAGTAATTTCCTGAATCGCTCGCGATAATTCTTCGGTCTGGCGGAGTGTACGACCTGCCACTTGCTCAATATAACCGGACGATTGTTGCAGCGTGGTAGAACTATGCTGGATGCTTGCGATCATACCGGTAATATGCTGAATCATCGCATTGTTCAAATCACTAATCTCGCCTAGCTGATCACCGGTCACACGCTTAGACGGAACCGTCAGATCGCCAGCGGCTACTTTTTCCATACTGTGCTTAATCTGGCTCACTTGTTTCAGCATCCGACGAATAAACAGCATCGCTGCCAGCACCGCAATTACAAATACAATCGCAAAGATCGGGATTACGAGCTTGTACGCTTCCTTGATCGTAGTCGCATAAACGGAATCGGCCGTTTCCGCCGAAATGTCGATACCGAGATAACCGATTATTTTACCAGCATTGTCTCGAACCGGCATAAAAGTGGAAAATAAATCGCCCCACTGCGGATCGGTTGCGACATCAGTATTGATCGTTTGTCCTGCTAATAGCGCTGTCGTACGGTCACTATTAAAGGTCATTTCATCATTGTAGGGGCTATATTTATTATCATCAGCCGCCGCGCCATCCACCGTATAAAACCAATGATGATCCGCATAATTGAACATGTACACATAGAGCGCACCGGTTTCCAGCCGCACATCGTTTAGCTTTTGACGCAGCTCTTTATATTGCGGGGTTTGCTCCGGGTGAGCACTGGTGTACATTTGTTGAATCGCATTTTTGTCGAGCTGAGCGATCGTATTGGTCGCCAGCATTTGATTGCTTTGTTGCAATGTGGAGAGCGACGATTTTTGAATTAACAGTTCGGTCGTCCACATCGTCAATCCGCAGATGAGCAGCAACGGTACCAAAATAATTAAGTATAGCTTGGGGCGCAGTCCCAAACGCAAAAATGAATGTTTTCTCATGCTGTTGTCCTCCTCATGATGCATCGTCCAATAGGGCAAAGTACCTAACTATTATCGTCTATAAGCCGTTTATTTTGTAGAGTAAAAAGCTTTATTTGTTGATTTTTGTCAAAATTTTTCAGAAATTTTCCGTTAATAATCATTTGCTGCTTATTGTTTCACAATAACTGGTTGCTTAAATTTTAAACAGAAGATCGATAGTAACATAGACAAAGCGCCCTTTTCCCGCCATCGTTTCGGGAAAAGGGCGCTGCTTGGAATAGATTTTAAATGATGTGCTTGATGAAGCTATGAACACCTAATCTCGTCTTTGTTCATTTATTTTTCAGTTCACAATGTTTGTACTGCTGCTTATTATGGGTACCAACATGATACACTACCAACAATGCAGCGATGACAACCAAAATTATGGCACCGATTTTAATTTTTTCAGCTCAGCGCACCATACGCGTATTAATCAATCCGATACAACCGTTCGGTCTGCTGAAGCTGTTCCACCGAAGCCGCGCCCACGCCAAACATCGCTGCCGACAATTCAAGTTCCACACGTTGTAGCACCTGATCGAGCGCTTCCTCCGATTCGACTGCTGCTCCTAGCAGTGAACGCCCAAAGCCGACCAAATCGGCGCCAAGTGCAATCGCTTTCGCCGCATCGACACCGGTATACAAACCGCCACTGCCGATTAGCGGCATATCCGGCAATTGCCCTCGTACATCACGAATACAGTCTGCGGTCGGATACCCCCAACCGGCAAACGCTTCCGCCGCTATACGTCGTACCGGATCATGGCTGCGGAACTTTTCCACCTGGCTCCATGACGTACCGCCTGCTCCAGCCACATCGATAAACGCCATACCGGCGTTGGCAAGACGTACAGCGGCGTCGCCATCGATACCCCAGCCCACTTCTTTTACCCCGACCGGCACATCTAGCGCTGCCGCTACTCGTTCCATTCGTTTCAACAGCCCGGCAAAATTCACATTGCCTTCCGGCTGAAACACTTCCTGCAAGCTGTTCAGATGCAGTACGAGCGCACTCGCTTCCGCCAGCTCGACCGCACGCCGACATTCATCGACACCAAAGCCATAATTCAGCTGCACTGCACCCAAATTGGCAATAATCGGGATGTCCGGCGCATCGGCGCGCACATTAAAAGTGGCAGCCAGCTCGTCATGCTCAATCGCCGCCCGTACCGAACCAAGTCCCATCGCCCAACCACGGCGCTGTGCCGTCCGTGCCAAGCGCCGATTGATCTGACCTGTCGCCTCACTGCCACCTGTCATGGAGCTGATCAGCAATGGCGCACGCAGTGCGATACCAAATAGCGATGTCGTCAGATCAATCGCGGCAAAATCCAGTTCCGGCAACGCCTGATGGCGAAACCGATATCGTTCAAAGCCGGACGTGATCCCTTCACCGGCTACATTTTCTTCCAGGCACAGTCGGACATGTGCACTTTTGCGATCTGATATATGCCCCTCTTGGGGTTGATGATGAGTCATATCCGCTTCCTTCCTGTCTGTGACGTACAACTGTTATGTTATGCTGTGGCTGTAGATGATCGATTCGCTTTAGCTTTATTTGGACACATAGGATTGCTGCAAATATACTTCACAGATCAATCGTTCATCCAAAGCGATAGCTATAAGCGTCATAACTGTACAGGCAGCACACACCGGATTAACCGGACACTGCTCCTGTTCCTTCCTTATGCTATTATCCCAAACGATGCGGCTTCGGCTTGCTGTAAAGGCAAGCGCAGCTGTCCATACGTTCACTATACCAGCAATCGATACGAATACAAATACAGACCAAACTGCGGCACTCTATCATCAGGTGTTCTGTAATTATCATCATACTTGCATGCATAGATAGGACAACCGATCCTAACCGTAACAGTGCTTGTATGTTCGCCTATAGCATTTCTGAATATCATCGTATTCACAACGATCAAAATGACGTGTCGCTTGTAGGCTATAGCCTATCTACCCGTCGTCTTTTTCTCATCCACTGTTGATTTGCTCGCATCGAAAATGAACGTGCGCTTGCCCGTATTCGTATCGCGCCGGATGAGACGAATAGTTGCCAATTTTCCCCAATCCGCTAATTCCGATCCCGCTTGCTTATACGATGCAACTACCCGCCAAGCGCTACAACCGTGTCCAGCTATCGAATCCGCTGCTGGATCGTAAGATGAGCCTATACTTTCTTTTGCAACATTATCGCTGCCCGGCAATATGCTGTGCTACCAATTGACCTGACAGTGTAACGATCGGCGTGCCGCCCCCCGGATGGGTTGTGCCACCGACATACCATAGCCCTTGCACATCCGGGCTACGATTGCCTGGACGGAAAAAGGTCTGTTTCGTCCCATTCGATGAAATGCCATATATCGCCCCGCGATGCGCATACGTATCACGCTGAATATCTTCCGGCGTATAATGCTGCCACACCGCGCCATGACGAATCCCGTTCAATCCATAGCTTTCCAGCAGCGCGGCGATCCGTTCACCATATGCTTCTCGCTGTTCTCCCCATTTCCAGCGCTCCGACGTATACGGCGCATTAGCGAGAATAAACAGATTGCTGCCGCCATCCGGTGCTAGCTCCGGCTCGGAATAACCGGAATGACAAATGTATAACGTTGGATCGACAGGTGCCGTCTGCTGACCGAAGATCGACTGAAACTCCGGTTTATAATGCTCCGGAAAAAATACAGTATGGTGCAGCAGCCGCTCATACCGCTGTGGCACACCGGCAAGCGTCACGAACCCGGACAATGACGGCTCATACGCCTCAATGCGCCGATCAGTCAGCGAAGGGCGCTCCTGCTCTGACAACAACATCCGTGTCGCGCTAAGCACATCACCGTTCACGATCACAAGCGGTGCCTGATAATTACCACGCGTCGTCTCGACTCCGGTTACGCGTCCAGCGCTAACACCGATGCGCTTCACTTCGGTATTCGTTACTATCGTAACGCCCAGCTCCGCAGCAAGCTGCGCCATCCCGTGCACGATCCGGCTCGTCCCGCCTTTCACCCCATATACACCATCGACCGCTTCTACATGCGCCAACATCGCAAAAATCGCCGGTGCCTCATACGGTGAAGCGCCCACATAAGTCGCATAGCGTCCGAGCAACATCAACGTATGGGGATGGCGAAAATACCGTTTTAACAGCGCCTGCAACGTCGTCAGCGGACGCACACGCAGCAGGCTGCGCCCCATCGATGGCTTCAATTTATCCCGCCACGACAACAGCAGTGTATTCAGAAACTGCCGATCCGCCTCCGCATACATCGCCCCTGCTTCCTGCAAAAAGCGACTGTAATTGCGCGCATCTTCCGGGCTAAAGGCAGCAATCTGCTCGGCGGTATATGCCGCATCCCGGCTCAGATCGACGATATGCCCGTCCGCAAACACATTGCGCGTACGCGGCTCCAGCTCATACAACTGCACATAATCGTCCATCCGACGCCCGGCACGCTCAAACACACTGCGAAACACATGCGGCATCGTAATCGTACTCGGTCCCCGGTCAAAATGGTATCCGTCCAGCTCCAATGCCTGTAACTTGCCGCCAATCGTCGGCTGCTTCTCCAGCACCGTTACCTCATACCCTTCCGTTGCTAGCCCGATCGCACACGATAACCCACCAAATCCAGCACCGATTACAATCGCCCGACGCGAGCGGCTTGATTCATGTCTGTTCATCCGTACGTCCTGCCTTTCCAGCGGTATCCTTTGCCGTTCAAACTGGCGATCCATGAATCTATCAAAATTAAGATCAGACAGAGCGCACTAACCGGCATCAGCAGCCCAAGCCAGCACGATTTGCCGCTAAACCGATCGATTATGCCTTTTGTGATCATCCCGATTAGCACCGCCGCTCCTGCCCATCCGGCAAGTGCGAACTGCGCTGTACATACACTCCAAATCAGCACCACGAGCGGAAACACAAATAACAACCCATAAAACAATGTAATACCCAATACAAGCAACGGACTGCGCCCGGTACCGGCAAAAATATTTTTTTTGTACCCTTCCCATACTTCAGCAGCATTCCGATACATCCGTGCCGATGTATGGCGATGCACATCCGCCAATGTAACCGGATCGCCCGCCTGCTTAACCGCACGTGCCAGCTCCATATCTTCCACGATATGATTGTAAATATGCGCATGCCCACCGCTGCGCGTATAACTGTGCCGGTGCACCATCAGCCACGCTCCAGTTACGGCGAGAAAGACCGGTCTTGGACTACGCCGAATCATCATAATCGGCAAATGGTACCCGATAATAAACGCCATCATCGGCACGACGATATGTTCCAGCCATGTGCCGGTGTCCATGCGCGGAAAGCCGCTGATCAGCCCTGTACGCTGAGCGCGCGCCGTCATCATCGCCGCTTCCAGCGCTTCCGGCTGTAGCCGTACGTCTGCATCGACAAACAGCCACCATTCCCCACACGCATGTAATGACAATTGATGACATGCATACGATTTACCAAGCCATCCTTCCGGCAGCTTGCCACCATGAAACAATTGAATACGATCATCGTGCGCCATCGCTTTATAAATTTCCGCTTCCGTATCATCTTCAGAATGATCATTCATCACCAAAATTTCCAGTTCGATCGTGTCAGCACGACAGGCGCTAATCGATTCCAAACAAGCGCGAATATTGCGTTCTTCATCACGTGCCGGAATAAGCACCGACAATAACGGTTTGCCACCATGTGCGCGACTTACAACGGATGCTGGAAATTCATCATATCGCTGCTCCCACGACTGACGCTGTACCGGTTCGCCCAGCCGTGGCATTTGGCTTAAATTCCAGATCGTAAACGCAAGCTGGAGCAGTAGCCAGCATGTAATGGCAATTAGCAACAGTTCCATCGGCTCACCTTTTTCTCCATTTGCGGTATTGGTCATATTTGTCATCGGTAGAGCGGCGACGCGCAATCAGATCGCGCCCTTCTGGTAACTCGCCAGCTGTGGCGATCATAAGCGAGCGATGATGGTCAAGTTGAGCGGTCAATTGCTGCTCCAAACGCTCACTGCAAACCGCCGCAGATAAAGCGCGCCATTGTTCAACAATGGGCTGACCGATCATCAACCCTGCCTGCAAACGGGAATGCTGAAACAATCCATAATACAATGTGACTGGAATAACCGGAATATGTACGGACGATTGACGCAGCAGCAAGCTAATGCCCGAGCGAAAGCCGAGCGGACGCGTGTCCAGATGCCGAATTTCCCCCTGCGGAAATATCCACACTCGATGTCCAAGCGAGAGCAATTGCCCCCCATAACGCATCGACTGCCGAATATCGGCAGGGCTATCCTTATCGATCGAAAACGCGCCAATTTTGCCAAAAAAGCGGTACCGTTCAAGCTGCCGCTGCTCCATCATCATATAATGCTCGGCGGACGAGGTGCGTTTCAACGCATGATACACAAGCAGCCCGTCCCACCAGGAACTATGATTCATCATATACACCGCCGGCTGCCCGGCAGGCACAACATCCAATTGTCCCTGCATCATAAACGAATGAAAACTGCGCCGCAGCAAATACCAATCATTGTAGCGAACAAACATATGCTCAAACGCGGCTGACTTGTTGGCGGCGATCATACCGATAGCTCCCTTCTGCCAGCACAATGCCGATCAGTCCGGCAACAATCGAACCGCTTAGCCCTTCTTGCCAGGCAAGCAACCCGAACATCAGCAAAATGCCTTGATACAAAAACACCGCTTGCCGTGCAACCGAATGGCTAAGCCGAATGATCGGTATCACCAGCGATAGCACACCACCTACGATAAACCAGGCGATAAAATTGCTCCACGGCACACCATAAAAACCGCCGTCACCGCCCCAGTTCCAAAATCCGCGTGCATCAGCAACCGGATCAAGCACTAGATCGAGAATAATAATCCATACCCCAACCTGTACCGCCCGTAACAGACGTGCACTCATCGTATCCGCCATCATCCGCCCACTCGCCAGCAAAATCCCGCTCGATACGACCGCAATCCACGCAAACCCAAGCGTCCACGGCACACCAAACAGCAGACTGCCAAGAATATTGCTGTATGCATACTCGCCAAATGGCCAACCTGTATGGACACCTAACCATTCCAGTGCCATGCCGCCTAGCCACATCAATGCCGCAGCCGTCAGCAACCGCGGCAAAGTAACGATCTCTCGATTTATGACTGACCAGTCGGACAGTTTCTGTTGAGGATGACTGCGCCGTACGAGAGACAAGGCGTACAGCGCATAAAAGACGAGAAACAACCCGTTTGAGAAATCGAGCATCTGCGGCACACCAATCGTCAACAAAAGTACAGCTCCAATGCCATACCAAATCCAAAATATCCAACCCATACTACGAAACCGCCGGACGATTTAACATGTCCTTGCTCACACCATGACGCTGTGCAATCGCCATCAGCATATGCAGCTTACGCTCATCGCTCACAATCGCCCGCTGTGTGAACACATCGTATTCATTGCCACGAATAACATCCATAATACCGGCATAAAATGTCGCTGCCAGCTCCACCGTAAATGCGCTGCGCTCCGGATACTCATCCAAATCGCCCAGCCCAGTCGCAAACCATTGCTCGGCAAGCAAGCGCAGTTCTTCCATCATCGCGATAAACCGTTCATTGACGATGCCTGCTTCCATGTCCTGCTCGCTATACCCGTGACGATTCATCAGCTCCAGCGGTACATAACGGCGACCACGACGATAATCTTCACCGATATCGCGCATAATATTAACAATCTGCATCCCTTTCCCAAGCGCGATGCCGGAATGACGAATAGGCTCACTATGTTGACCTTTCAGCACAGGCAACAGCATCTCACCGACCGTACCGGCGACCAGATAACAATAATGTTCCAATTCACGCATCGTCGAATAGCGCGTAAATGTCAGATCATACGTCTGCCCATCCATCTGCCGTCTGAACGGCTCCGGCGACAAATCAGGAAACTCGTCAAACAACCAACGTAGCGCTGGCCAAATAAAATGCCCATCCGCACGCTCCAAATGCGCAAACAGCGCCTGCAACTGCTGAATCGTATATGGCGAACGCTCCGGCTCGTCCACACTATCATCAATCATCCGACAAAAAGCATAGATCACATGAACCGCTTCCTTTTGTGGACTGGCTAACCAGCTAAATGCGTAATAAAAGGACGATGAACCATGACGAATCATCTCCTCACAGCTTTTCAGGTCCATTTCGGTTGCGTATTTCAAATTCCCAACTCCTTTAACATTTGCTGTGCAGCCATCCGTGCTCCCTGCATAACGATCGGTACACCGCCACCGGGATGAACGGATGCTCCTGCCGCGTACAAACGGCGAATCGACGGAAACGGGCGCGGCTGTGGACGATATGCCCCGGATTGGCGAATGATCGGCGCGATGCCGAAGCTGCCTCCGCCATACAATCCGCTGCGTTTGGCATCTGCCGGTGTGCGTACTTTTTTCCAGGTGATCGATGTCCGCAATCCTTCCCATCCACGCTCCTCCACCAACGCCAGTACACGTTCAACTAGCTCGCCGGTATCGTGTTCCCAAGCAATGCCCTGTTCATCGGTAACCGGAACGAGAAAATACAGCACACTTTGCCCTGCTGGTGCAGCCTGTGGATCAAGCGCCACCGGATTAAATACATACACCGATGGATGTACAGGCAATTTGCGTTCACCAAACGTTTGACGCAAACTAGCATTCAGATCATGCGGCAAAAAGAACTGATGCGCCAGCTTATCATCCCAGCGGCGATCGGTGCCAGCATAGATCAACACACAACCGCTAGACGGCTGATACGGACGACGCTGCCGCTTCAGCGTAGGCTGCGAATCGGTCAGTAGCTCATAAATAAACGGAAAATCACCATTGTACAGCACCGCATCAAACGGCAATTTCTCGCCATCCGCCTGAATACCAAGACAGACACCATTGCGTACTTCGATATGGTTGACCGTACAATTCAGACGAATAGTAACCCCACGGCTATGCAGTTCTTCACCGATTATACGCGGCAATGTCGCATAACCACCTTGAAGCATCCAGACGCCAAACGCATGCTCAGCATACGGCAGCATCGTGTACAACCCCGGCGTTTTCTCCGGAATGCCGCCGATATACAAACTTTGCAGCGAATACGCTTCACGCAATTGCTGCTGGCGAAAATAAATGCCTGCCGCCTGACTCAAATTACGATATGCACGCAAACTGCGCATTAGCGCTAAATTGCTGCGTGAGAAAAACGTCGACGCATTCGGAAAATCCCGCTCCAAAAAGGACGCTTGTCCACGCGCAAACAATGGACGCATATCGTGCATAAAACGACGAAAGCCCACGCCAGAACCGGGAAACAACCGTTCCAACTCCTCCGTCTGCTGCTCGATACCGCGATGTTTAGTCATTACACGACCATCGGCATAATAAATCCGATATAACGGATCACATTCAATCAGCGGCAACCGCTCACGGCTAATACCGCCTTCTTCCATAATGCTGTGCAGCATCTCCGGCAACAGTACGATCGTCGGGCCTTGATCGATCGCCATCCCGTCATGTTGTTCAAAGGCGATTCGTCCACCAAGACGATCGCTCTTTTCAAAAATAGTTACATCCACATCGCGCTGACTAAGCAATAATGCAGCAGTCAAGCCGCCGATCCCGCCACCAACGATCGCAATTCGTTTACGTCTCATCGTTGCTTCACTCCCGCCAACACCGTGTCCGCAGCTTGCGCATCGGTATGTGATACGCCATCTTGCTTAAAGATCATCGCCGTGCTAATACGTGCCGATTCAAAAATCGTTGGCAAACCGCTACCGGGATGAGTGCCACCGCCAACGAGCCATACATTGTCCACTTCCTCAAACTGATTATGCGGACGAAACGCCATCATTTGTCCTAAATTATGCGTCAAATTAAACACGGCACCTTGGTACACATCCAGCTTGCGCTCCCAATCAAGCGGCGTAAAAAACTCCATTGCCTCAATCCGCGTGCGCAACCGACGCAATTGTGGAATTTGCTCGGCACGATTCAGCATTTGTTGTTTGACCGCTTCACGCTTCGCTTCCCAGTCGGTTGCGCCGCTTAAATTCGGTGTTGGCATAAGCAAATAGAGCGCCGATTTGCCCGCAGGTGCCAGCGTTTTATCCAGCTTGGACGGATTGTGCACGTAAAGTGACGGATCGTCCGACAACGTTTTGAAACGTGTTACCTCATCCACATAACGATGATAATCGTCGGAAAAATGCACAGAATGGTGATCCAGATCGATCTCGCCATCGACACCGAGATATAACATCGCTGCCGAACACGAATACGTTTTGGCTGCTAGACGTTCCGGTGCGTATTTACGTAATACACCCGGCGCAAACAGACGATTCATCGCAGTCGCAAAGTCAGCATTAATGACCACTCGGTCAGCCAAAAGCTGCTCGCCATCCTCAAGCAACACGCCTGTAGCTTTGCCGCTCTCCGTCAGGACTTGTTGTACGCCTCTGGAAGTATGTACGCGTCCGCCATGTTCGGAGATCACTTTTGCCATCGCTTCAAATACAGCATGAATGCCACCAGTTGGATGAAACAAGCCGTAACGGTGCTCAAGGTAAGATAAAATCGTAAATGTACCCGGACATTCCCAAGCGGACATGCCCAAATATTTCGATTGAAACGTAAACGCCTGCTTCAACCGCTCATCATCAAAATATTTCGATAAACGCCCATACACCGTATCGTTCAAATGCAGCTTTGGCAATGCACGGATGACATCGCTGCGCATATAATCGAGCAAACTGGAAAAAGGACGGCGCAGCAGTGGCATTACTTTGTCCAGCTTCACATCTTCTTCTTCCAAATACCGATAATATCCGGCTTCATTGCCCGGAAACAGACGCGCGATCTGCTCCGCCGTATGTTCACGATTGCGCGACGGCTTAAACACCGTATCGCCAAAATGCAAACTGTACAGCGGCGTCAGTTCCTGCATCTCCACATAATTGTGCAGCGAGCGCCCGGACAGTGCAAACAGCTCCTCGATCAGATGCGGCATCATCAGAAAGGTTGCGCCCCGATCAAATCGATACTCGCCAACCTCTAGCCGACCGGAACGTCCGCCGACGACCGGCTGCTTCTCGAACACATCCACCTCGTACCCGTGACTCGCGAGCAACATCGCTGCCGCCAGTCCGCCAGGTCCTGCTCCAACGATAACTGCTTTACGGGCAGATTGAGTCGCTTTCATAACATTCCCCTTCTTCTTGAACTGAAATGATAAATGATAGTGATTTACATCATAACGTAAACATAACTGCATGTCATGATGAGCTAGGAGACAACAATTGTCATACATAAAATACGACAAGTACGATACGTATAATTTGAACCAATACCCGTAAAGTATATATAAACAAATAACACTTGATTTGCACCTCAACCGAACCGATTTTGCCAAATTAAATTCGTTTGTTTTTGAACAAATATTGAACATCGGCAAACAGGAAGCTAGCGACCATTGCGTCAAAAATACGAGTTTGTTGTTATATGGTTATAAAGGTCGTTGCAGTAAGCCAGTCGACAATGGTTGCTGTACGCATATCGTTTGCCTATCGACCGACTGGAAAGGAGCTGCCGCTCATGAATGCATTCCCTCCCAATTCGCCGCCGATTCATACATCGCGTGCAAGCAAACATAAACGCAAACGGCGCCTGCCGCTCATCCGTCTCATGCTCGGTTTGCTCGTAGTATGGCTGATCGCGGTGATGATTTATCAAACCCATAAGCCGCTCCCCGCAGGTGTGTCGTACGAAAGCCCGCTCTATACGGTCGATCATGTTAATTTTTATTATGATCTCACTTATCCAGCGCCTGGCTCAGGGGATCGATTTACCCAAAAACGGCATATTTATGATCGCATTTTGCAAATGGTTGATGAAGCGAATCATTTTATTGTGATCGATATGTTTTTGTTCAATAACTATGTACATAAAGGCCAGCAATATCCGCCGCTTAGCGAAGGGCTTGCCAACCGTTTAATTCAGCGCAAACAGAAGCAGCCTGATTTGCAAATCGTGTTTATTACCGATGAAGTGAATACGAACTACAACTCCAGCCCGAATCCATTGCTCGAAAAAATGAGCCAAGCAGGCATTAACATCATTATGACCGATGTTGATCCACTGCGTGATTCCACACCGCTCTACTCTGCGGTATGGCGTACGTTTTTCCAATGGTTTGGTCAGGCGGGCGAAGGCACGATTCCGAATGCGATGGCAACGAGCGGACCGGATGTGACGATTCGTTCCTATCTGAAACTAATTAACGTCAAAGCCAATCATCGCAAGGCGGTCATTACCGATCGCAGTGCGCTTGTTTCGACAGGAAATGTGCATGATGCGAGCGCATATCATTCCAATGTCGCATTTGAAGTACAAGGCGCGATTATCGGTGATCTGCTCAAGGCGGAGCAGGCAGTTGTCGATCTGTCCGGCTATTCGCTTAAGCTGCCGACCTATACGGCTACTGCATCGAACACAGCGGATAGCGATAGCGCTACCAGCCATACAGCAACTGTAAATACGCCTGCTGGAAATGAGCCAACTATGCATGCGACAACAGATGATGTTGAAGCTAGCAACAACGACGCGGCAGCTGCTTCTGCAGAGCAAACATACACTGCCTCCTTTCATACCAAACAAACCGCTCAACAGCAGGGAAGTTCCGATAATTACGATAGTGCAAGTATAGCTAACTACGATAGCACAAATATAGCGTCTACGATTGCAACGGAGGAAGCGCACGCGTCAGGCACTGGCACTGCTACTTCTACTAGTACTGCCAACCCTACCACACCGGCGGACAATACTGCACCTGCTAACAGCTCGGATAAAATCCAAATTCGTTATCTGACCGAAGGCAAAGTGTACAATCGCGTGCTGGAAGCGATCGGCAATACGCAAAAAGGCGATACATTATGGATGGGCATGTTTTATCTTGCCGATCGGCAGGTGACGAGTCGGCTGCTTGCTGCCGCTGAACGCGGTGTGATGATTCGCCTTATTTTGGACCCGAACCAAAACGCATTTGGACAGGACAAAATCGGGATTCCGAACCGCCCAGTTGCCGCTGAGCTGAATGACAAATCGAACGGACGTATCGGCATTCGCTGGTACAATACGACTGATGAGCAGTACCATACGAAGCTAATGTACATTCACAAGCCAAGCGGCAAAGACTTGATTATCGGCGGTTCATCCAACTTTACCCCACGCAATCTCAAAGACTACAATTTGGAAAACGATCTATGGATGAGCGCCTCGAATCAAAATCCGTTAATGGTTCAGGTGAACAGCTACTTTAATATGCTGTGGAACAACGACGGCGAGCAGTATACGATGCCGCTCAGCATGTATCAGGAGCAGACGACATGGCTCAAAGATATCGCTTACCGGTTACAGCTTATTCTCGGGTTCACTACATTTTGATGCTTGCACGCCTGCAGGAGAGGTCGATTCATATGACCTCTCTTTTTTATGGTAGCTGAAATTGCGGTCTGCTTTCATCCATCTCTATGTGGATATGTGTGGATATACGTAGCTAGCAAACGATCTCAACGAAAAATAAGCAACGACCATTAGCAATCTCTACGGGATATGTCAAAGTGTACACAATCACTCGACTGCATTAACTATACTGAATTGGCTGGCGTTGTCGGACTGTTCCAAGCGCTGAACGATCCAACATCAGCATACGATTAAAATTGATATCAATTTTAAATAAGTCACTCTAGCTGTCGCTTCGTATCGTTGCAGCTTATCCCGACATTACGATCGCTATGTCCAACAGCGTCCAAATCTCGTATTGGATGAACATACAGTGCTAATCGCAGTTAAATTTACAAGGTTGACTTTAAAATCCCATTCCTTTATGATTTACCTAACGACCGTTAGGTAGGTGGATATATTGAATGTAAAACAACAATTGTTGGTGATCGGATTGTCTCATTTTGCCTGTGATGGATATGAAGGAGCTTCACTTGCTCGCATCGCTGCGGAAGCAGGCATTAAAAAGCCTTCCATTTACGCTCACTTTAACAGCAAAGCCGATCTGTTTTTGCGTGTACTTCATCGTGCTGCACGGCTACAGCGGCATTCGATCCGGCGCTATATGTTACAGCATCACAACAAGCCGCTGGAATACAAACTACATGGGCTGCTGGAACATATGCAGCAATTGTATCATTCAGATGATACGATCAAGTTTGTGATGCGCATGTCATTTTTCCCGCCGAAAGAGCTGGAAGCGCAAGTATTGCCGTTCATTTATCATATGTTGGACACATTCGAACAGCAGTTAGTGCGCTTGTTGGAGCACGATCTGCGCAGCGAACGACGGACGATTACGGTGTCTGCTGTACAGGCAGCACGCGCTTATATGACGTGTGCGGATGGTATTTTGCTGGAAATGTTATACGGTCAGGAACAGCGCTCAGTGCAACGACTGGATGCGACTTGGCCGATTTATTGGACTGGATTGACAGGAAAGGAGTAACATGTATTATGAATCGCAATTGGTTGTATGTATTTATCGGCGGATTGATTGAGGTCGTCTGGGTATCTGGCTTGAAACATGCTGCTACACCTGGACAATGGACATTAACCGCAATCGGGATCACGATTAGCTTTTATTTGATTATTCAGGCGTCACGGCGGTTGCCTGTCGGTACGGTTTATGCGGTTTTTACCGGGCTTGGTACAGGGGGGACGGTAGCGGCGGAGATGTTTATTTTTGGCGAGCCTGTAAACTTGGCGAAGATCGCGCTTATTGTACTGTTGCTCGCAGGGGTAATCGGGCTGAAGCTTGTGACCGATAAAGATCATCAGGCTGCGGCAAAGGCAGGTGAAGCATAATGTATTGGCTCAGTTTAGTTATTGCCGGGGCGTTTGAAGTGTTGGGCGTAATTTCGATGAATCGGATCATTCGCAAGCGCTCACTAGTTAATGTACTCATGATGATCGTGGCGTTTACGGGCAGTTTCTCGTGTCTGACGATTGCGATGAACGGCATTTCGATGGGAACCGCTTATGCGGTATGGACGGGAATCGGCACAGTCGGTGGCGCACTTGTCGGCATGCTCATGTATAATGAAGCAAGAAGCGGATTGCGCATCCTGTTCATCGCCATGATTATTACGTCAGCGGTCGGCTTAAAGCTGATTGCCTGATCGATCGTATCCCGTTTGCTGCGGGACGACCATTACAGCACGATCGATGACACTCGTGCCAATCCGATTATGACTTTGCAATGTTGAAGGAGTAGTTGGCATGATTACGACAGTTACACTCAATACGGCGCTTGATGTGATTTACCAGGTGCCTGCTCTGCGTCCGAATACGGTGCATCGCATTGAAGACGCGATTACACTTCCAGGCGGCAAAGGCGTCAATGCGGCACGCATTATTCGTCAGCTAGGTGAACCGGTGACGGCTGCCGGGCTCATCGCCGGGCATAACGGGCGTAAGCTCGTTTCGCTGCTACGGCAAGAACAGGTCGGGTGCCGATTTACCGAAGCCGATGGCGAGACACGACTTGCGATTACGATACTGGATGAAAGTCGTCACACGCAAACCGAACTGATCGAGCAAGGGGCAGCGGTCACCGCCGCACAGCTTGATTTGCTGGAACAAACGGTGGCGGAGCTAGCGTCCTGCTCTAGCTGGGTGCTATTTTCCGGCAGCTTGCCGCAGCAATGTCCGCCGGATGTGTATGTGCGGCTGATCGAGATCGCCCGCCGCAATGGCGCTTGTACTGCGCTCGATAGTAGCGGTGAGGCGTTAATGCATGGAATGAAGGCAACGCCGTATACGGTCAAACCGAATGAACAGGAAGCGTGTGAATGGGCGGGCATTGCACCGGATAGCAGCAATCGGCAAGAACGACTGCAACAAGCGTTAACCGCCATGCTCGATCACGGAATCGAGCTGCCGGTCATCTCGCTCGGCGCGGAAGGTGCGATTGCGGCTGAACGTTCTACCGGCTCCTTTTACCGGATACGGGTGCCACGATTGCCGATTGCAAGTGCACTCGGCAGTGGCGATGCGATGATTGCCGGGATGATCGTGTCCGCCAGTCGCGGTGGCGGAGCACAAGCGATGCTGCGGTTAGGTACGGCTTGTGGCAGTGCCTGTGCGCTGCAACCGGCTGCCGGCTGGATCGATACCGACGATATTACCGATATCGGCAATGAGATTGCAATAGAAAAATCCCCTGTAGCCTAAGGCTCAGGGGATCATTGTCGTTGTGCGTGCTCCAAAACGTACGTCCATAAAAATCTCACCGGTTTGCTGATCGCTGACGACAAAATTTATCTCCTGCGGGACCAATTCCTTTAGCGCATACTGTCTTGCCCAATCAAGTGAAGGGAATTCCCTCGTCTGATCAAATGATCGGACGGTGATCTTTGGCAGTAATTCTTTGTAGTGGCTCAAGGTGCAAACCTCCTTTATTACTCCATTAGACAATCCGAATAGATTTGAATCCGCTTACAAGAAATTTATTCCATTTATTTAAAAATATAAACCGATGTGGAAAAATCGGTATGAATATATCCATTGGAACATTTGCGCATATACGGTTTACCATTTAACCAACGCAAGTTGAACGAGCGCAAGTGAAAATAATGAAAAGGACAGCTTATACTAGCTGCTCAAATGATGTGTATCCATTATGTTACACATTAATCGATACTGTGCCTAGAGGTTTTGTACCTATTCCAAGTTTGTGTAATTAGGGCAATAACGAATAGCGCCTAATTCGTATAGATGCAATCAGGCGCCAGTTTTCCACATCATCATGAGCATTACCGTACATCATTGGCTAAATTGGATACGACCCGCACACATTCGCCATGCTCAATTCATGCTCTGGATTGTAAAAAGTTCAAGCGTGCCGGCGAATTTGCCCGGCATAATGTCGCAGATCAGCGCGGTCATGCTGCAAATAGGCTTGTACCATCGCCGCCCATTGCTCGTATAGCGAGCCAGGTGCAGTTTCAGTTAGCCAAGCGCATAGCTTATCTGTCCAGATGAGCAAATAATGTTCAATAAAATCAAGCTGTGCCTGAATAACAGCAGCTTGCTCCAGCGGACGTTGTTCGCTCTCCGCCAATCGCTCGGCAAGCAATGACATAAATTCCAGTTCGATCGCGATATGATCATCCGATTCATGATCCATCTTTTTAAACGTAATACCTGCATGGGCATAGACGGAATTCAGTATCGCTTCATATCCGCACGGCTCCTGTTCACCGCATACATAATGGGCGGCACGCAGATGATCTTCACCATTTTGCTCATCTAACAAACGCTCATAGGCTGCATTATGCTGTGCAGCAGACTGCACAATCGCTGCAAGCGATGTCCGCTCCAATTCAGACAGCAAGGAATACGAACGAACACTCAGCTGCTGAATGCGTCCGGCATCACGGCGCCATTCGATCAGCTTGGACAGCGTTGGCTTACGTTGCAGCATTTCACTTAACAAACGATACGTCATCACCCGACTGTACAACCAATCGATGCTCGTCTTTACTTCCGTATTCACTGTCATCTGAAATACACTCCTTGTGATTTTATTCACTACTTTATTGCACGCAATACGTTATGATTACAATCAATGTACTGAACACTGATGATCATATTATGATCGGTAACGACAATAGATCATTCGTTTTAGGCTTACCTACATTGTAACCGATATCACAAGCGAGATGTGCATTTTGCCCATTCGTTCATAAAATAGTCAACAATGCCTGGCAGCTGCTTTAGTTGCCAGGCATTTGTTTTAAAATATACAGGCGTCTTGCCATTTCATACGCCTCTGGATCATTCATATTGTATAGACACCACGGTGTCAGATCATACGATCGTTCATGCTCATCCTGTTCTTCCTTTAGCAACTGTTCGAGCGGTATTTCCACCTGATTGTGCTGTTCTAGCCAATCCATCACTTTAAGCTGGCGCTGCTCTAACGCTGTCTGCAATGATGGTAGTACTGTGCGATGGTACAAAGCATACAGCGGATGTATACGTCCCTCGTACGATGGAAATGCTGCCTGCGCCAATGGAATCTGCCCTTCTTCCACATTGCTATCACCGAACATTGTCGCCGTTTTCATCATCAACCGGATCAGACTGGCGCTGGCAAATGGCATATCACATGCCGCCAGTATGTACCAGGTGGCATCTATATGCTTCATGCCCGCGTACAATCCTGCCAGCGGCCCTAAACCGGGATAATCGTCCGCCGCTACAGGCAAATGAAGAAAGTCATAACTGTGCTGATCCGATGCAGCCAGACAAACATGTGGCGTACATTGCAATAATGTATCGGCTACACGCTGAATGACCGGTTTGCCACCGATATCAAGCAATGCTTTATCTCTGCCCATCCGACGCGACTGCCCGCCAGCCAGCAAAATAGCTGCAAGATCAATTCTCATCTGTATTCCTCCTGTCTGGTGAAAAATCAGTGCACGGCAATATCATTGCTATGCTTGCCTTGTTAGCCTATTATGCTTGTTTCGTGTGCTGCTTGCTTGCCGATGCTACCGAGCAGTCCGTGTTCCTCCTCCACAAGCACTTCTTCTATTCAGCTTTGTAAACGTATTGTTGAAGCATGATTGTCGTTCAGCTTCATATCCTGCTTGTTTCCGCACGATGCTCGTTCAACTTTATTTTGCTTCTGCATGGACGATGCCAAACTTTGAACGATCTAAATCGATTTATGTTATGTATCGATGCTACAATCAACTGCCGACTTTATTATAAACCTTACTACAACTGAAACCAAACGGTTTATGATTACGCTTACAAATTAAATGGCTTTTGACGCTACTGTAATCCATAGTTAGGCGAATTTGGCGTAAAATGGTTTGTATCCCCTTTCAACAAATGATACAGTGAAGTACATATCGCCTTGAAAGGATTGTCGCAGCTTGAGTTCCATAACCTCCAAATCTCCTTTTGCTACCCTTCGCTGGTATACGTTTTTTATTTACGGGACGATGGTTATTTTCACCAGTTTCTTTCAGCTTTATTTGCAAGATGTCGGTATGAGCCAGAGCGAGATTGGCGCATTGATGGCAATCGGGCCATTTGTATCGTTGTTTGCGAATCCATTCTGGGGCTATCTTGGTGATCGCTGGCAAAATGTCCGTTTGGTGCTGCTGGCGATGATGATCGGCACATTAGTACTCGTGCAGATCGTATTCAATGTGCAAAATTACACGCTGATCTATATTGTAATGACTTGCTTTTTCTTTTTCCAGACACCGATGTTTGCGCAATCGAGCACATTGATTCTAAATTATATCGATGGCACGCCTTACAAATTCGGCGGCTTTCGGCTGTACGGTTCGCTCGGCTGGGCACTGACGGCAATTGTAGCTGGTCCGGTCATTGATCAGCTCGGTGTACCGCGCATCGGCATCGTGTTTACCGCGCTGTTGTTAGTGGCGATTTTGTTGATCGTGCTGTTGCCGCCACAAGAGCGGAGCGCAGGCGGGGCGGCTCCAATCAGCTGGTCGACGCTCAAGCAGATTGGCGGCAATTTATATTTTATCGGCTTTATCGTACTCGGTGTGCTCGTGTCCATTCCTAATATGATGAACAGTACGTTTCTGTCGCTCTATGTAATTGAGTTGGGCGGTTCCAAAAGTATGGTCGGCTGGGCGGTATTTGCTTCGTCCATTTTTGAAGCGGTATTGTTTCTGCTGTTTGATCGCTTTTTGCGCCGTAACGTATCGTTTATGATCGGCTGGCTGGCGATCGTTAGCCTGTTGTTCACATTCCGCTGGCTGCTGATGGCGGAAGCGGTTAGCCCGATTCAGATTATTTTCATTCAATTGCTGCATGCTGTTACGTTTGGCGGCTACTTTTATGTCGGTACACAGCTGACGATGATGTTTGTGCCTAACGCGTTCCGCAGCTCTGGTCAAGCGCTGTATACGATGACATGGAGCGGTGTATCCGGTGTGATCGCCGGCTTCCTCGGCGGCTGGCTGTTCCAAAATTTCGGTTCAGAGCAAATGTATCTGGCTGGCGTCGCTTTGTCGCTCACGGGTTCGATCGGCTTTACATTGATGTGGCTGCATGTGCGGCGAACCGGGTATCGTTTGCCAGAGGAAGAAGGGTAATGATCCATATCTATGATGGAAAATGACGATTATGCTTTCCAAAACTCACTGTTACTAATCAAAAGGCGCTATCCCTAATTTGGGATAACGCCTTTTATCGTTCATCGTTATTCATTAATCGTTAGTGATGTAAGGCAACTGTCGTTAGCGTACGCTAGTCGTTCGATACGTAGTCCTATCGCTTATACATGATCCAAAAGGCGATCTTGTTGAATGAAGATCGTAGCCATACGTCTACTGTATCGCTTACTGTATCGCTGCTACGCTAACTTACGCCTTCGGCAGCTTAAACGAGCTTTTCATCGATACGATCAAGTTAAATACCGGATCGCCTGGCATCGTATATTTAGGATCAGCGCTGAAATAGCCGTGCCGGAAAAATTGATAGCGATCAAAGGCAGCCGTCTCTTTCAAACCTGGCTCTACAAAGCCGTGTACGACTTCGAGCGAGTTCGGATTGATCGAATCGAGGAATGTTTTCTCCGGAATGTCGTCGTTACCACCAGCGGTTTCTTCGACCAGTTCTTCTTCCTCCGCCTTGATTAGCGGCTCATACAGACGGAATTCCGCCGGTACTGCCTGTGAAGCTTCGACCCAGTGAATCGTGCCTTTAACTTTACGTGCGTTAAAATCGCTACCGCTCTTGGTTTCTGGATCATACGTACAATGAATTTCTACCACATTGCCGTTCTCATCTTTGATGAAATCATTGCATTTAATAAAATACGCATGTTTCAGCCGCACTTCATTACCAGGGTACAAACGATGATATTTGGGTGGCGGCACTTCCATAAAGTCATCTTGCTCGATATAAATTTCACGCGAAAATGGAATTTGACGTGTGCCCATTGCTTCATTTTCGGGATTGTTTTCGGCATCCAGCATCTCCACTTGTCCTTCCGGATAGTTGGTGATGACCACTTTGAGCGGACGCAATACGCCCATCGTACGCGGCACGGTCAGCTTTAAATTTTCACGGACAAAATGATCCAACATTTGCAGATCGATAATGCCTTGGCTTTTGGAAATACCGGTTTCGTACACAAATGAACGCAGCGCTTCCGGTGTATAACCACGGCGTCGCAAACCCGAGATCGTTGGCATACGCGGATCATCCCAGCCATCGACGATATTTTCGTCCACCAGCAATTTCAGCTTACGCTTACTCGTCAACGTCTGCGCCACATTCAAGCGACCGTATTCATATTGATGCGGCTCAGCATCCACTTCACATTCACGGATGACCCAGTCGTAAAATGGGCGCTGATCTTCAAACTCTATCGTACAGAGGGAGTGTGTAATATGTTCATACGCATCTTCCAGCGGGTGCGCGTATGTGTACATCGGATAAATGCACCATTTGTCACCGGTATTGTGATGCTCCAGATGAGCAATCCGATAAATGACCGGATCACGCATATTAATATTCGGGGAGCCCATATCGACTTTGGCACGCAGCACCTTTTCCCCGTTACCAAATTTACCAGCGCGCATTTGACGGAACAGCTCTAGGTTTTCCTCGACACTGCGCTCGCGATACGGGCTGTTCGTGCCCGGCTCGGTCAATGTTCCACGTGTCTCACGAATTTGCTCGGCAGTTTGATCATCTACATAAGCAAGCCCTTTGGTAATAAGCAGCTCTGCTTTGTCGTACATAAAATCAAAATAATCGGATGCAAAATATTTGCCGTCCCACTCATAACCAAGCCATTTCACATCTTCTTCAATCGCCCGTACGTATTCGTCATCTTCTTTCGCCGGGTTCGTATCATCAAAACGCAAATGCGTTTGACCACCAAACTCGTCCGCCAGCGCAAAGTTCACCCAGATCGCTTTGGCATGACCGATATGAAGATAACCGTTCGGCTCCGGCGGGAAGCGGGTCACCACTTTGTTGACCTTGCCGGACTTCAGGTCTTCGGTAATGATTGTTTTAATAAAATTAGAAGGAGTCAAATTCGAGTTCTCCATACCTATCAACCTTTCATCGTTCAGTTTCTGTTGCGAATACATCTATTATAACGGTTATACAGGCATAGGCAAGGCGGTTCGCCTGTTATCCATATACTGATACCGCATTCATACGTGTCGTGACACGCATTTCCGCTTTTGACGACCGCTCTGGAATACGATAGCATAGACAATAAAATGCAGAAAGGAGCGTGCCCTATGCAACCGCTCAAACTGCCTCGTGAGACACGCGAGACGATGATTGCAAACATTCAACAGTTTTTTGAAATGGAGCGTGGCGAGACGATCGGTGAGCTTGCCGCCGATCACGTGCTCGATTTTGCCATCAAAACGATCGGTCCGCATCTGTACAATCAGGCGCTGGCGGACTGCCGTGCGCTCGTTAATGAACGGATGGCGGCAATGGAAGAAGATATGTATGCGCTAGAGCAGCGTACTACACTGCGTCCGCGCTAATAGGCTATCATGCGCATACGCACCGATATACATCATACACGTACGCAAATGACGCGGGCGGTAATCTATAAAAGCAAGCCGGCAACAGACAGATGGTAAGCAACTCCAATCTGCTCACAGCTGTCCTTTGCCCGCCATGCCATTCATGATTGTGCGCCTATGCCAAATGACCGAAAGAGAGGACACGCCGTATGTTCACCTACATATTGGATGAAGAAACCGAGCTGCGCCCATTGGAACCGTCTCATGCGCGGCATATTTATCAGTTGATCGATCAATCACGCGCCTATCTGCGTGAGTGGCTGCCGTGGGTCGATGCGACGACTTCGCTTGCAGCGAGCGAGGAGTTTATCCGTGCCAGCCTCACCCAAGCGATGGAAAATGGCGGTTGGAACGCAGGTATCTGGTATAAAGGTCAATTTGCCGGCATAATCGGCTTTCATGAGATTAACTGGAACCATCGCTCGGTCGGCATCGGCTATTGGTTGGGCGAGCGTTTTCAAGGCAATGGACTGATCACATCATCACTGCGTGCCATGCTGGATTATGCGTTGGTCGAGCTCAATTTGCATCGGGTAGAAATTCGTTGTGCGACCGGCAATATACGCAGTCGAGCCGTGCCGGAGCGACTTGGGTTTATTTTGGAAGGCATTATTCGTGAAGCAGAGTTGCTGCCTGCCGGCTATGCGGATCATGCCGTATATGGCATGTTGCAGCAGGAATGGAAGCTGAAGCGGTAATTTGCCGCTAATTGTTCATCACGCCAAACACCACGTTCAGACGGTTAACCGCAGGCATGTGGTGTTTGGGCACGTTTATTATTTGCAAAAAGCGGTACTGATCATGTATCATATGCACATTATTTATACTGTATCGATGACTGATGCTAGTTACAATAAGCCTGTTTGGATCACCAATCATACGTTGTGTAGATGATTGATGTTGCGTACGATCGTCAAATGCAATGTTCATGTTCGATTATTCGGCGGGAACATCCAAGCTTTTGGCAACTTTCAACAGTAGCTTTGCATGTTGAGCCCAAAAAGGCTGTCGTACTTTGGCGTAGAAATGATACTCCACATCGTCTTTGGACACATACACCATATCGTACAGTATTTGCTTGCCCTCTTTGCCAATTACAAGTGTACCTTTTTTGCCGTTATCCAAAACAACCTGCTGGCGCTGTACATGTTGATCATCATCATGATATGGATCGGACACATCCTTCATATAATTGGCAGCATATACGCTAATCTCGATATCCGGATTGCCAACATATAACGGCTTTCCGTCCCCATTGTCTGACTCCTCACCGGCTGTCCATGTAGCAGGATACGCGATCGAATAACCATAACGAGCGTTTACATAATGATCAAACGCTACTTGCTGCTGATGTGCCGCCGAGCTTTGCTTTTGTTCGGCTGAAAGGGAGTCGGCGGTCGCTGTGGAAGAAGTTTCCGCTTGAGTGGACATTTCGGGTATGGCGGTGGATCGAGCAGAAGTCGTTTCTGTCTGTGCAGTTGTACTCTCACCATCCTTATTTGCACTTTCATTGATCACAGTTTCAGTTGGCGACGATGCGCTGAGCGCGGATTGGGCTGCTGTGCCAGTATTGGAACAAGCTGCACAGATGAACAGCATCCCGATAGCAGTACATGTGAGCAGTATGTTTTGCATGCTAATTCCCCTTTCGGCGATGTATTCATGTTATCGTATGACTTGCAAACGATAAGCTTCGTCTGTTTATAGTATAGGGAATATAGAGCAGTTTTGCATATATGGCTTCTGTTAGCTTAGTTTGAAGTGAACTTGAATTATGACAACCGTGTACAGCTATCGCTGCTATACCTTTGTGAACCGCTCCGGCTTAAGCAAACTAAACTTTTATGCTCTCTTTAAGTGCATTTAAGTTTGATTTAAGCTATCACGGTTAAGATAGCTATGCAACACATTATTTATGAAAGCTTAGCAAAGAGAGGTATCCATATGAAACGCACGACCATCAATCACCGTGTTCGCAAGAGCAAAGGGATGATCAGTACACTGCTGCTTGGCATCGCGATCAGCAGTCTGTTGCTTGGAGAGCAGGCTAATGCACAATCCGTCGCTAAGACGTCTAACGGCTCCTCCGTTGTTCGGCAACAGCAAGACCGGTTCTTGAGTACAATCGGCGCCGATTCAGATGAGGATGTCTATGATGAACTGTACCAAGGTGGCAGCCTTGCCGATACGGCACGGCGCAATCACAAAAACCCGCAAGCTATTATTGACTTGCAGGTCGCACAAATGAACGAAATGTTGACACAGCGGCTGATCGATGGAATGATTACGCCTGATACATACCGGGCGCAAAAGGATGAGCTGACCGAGTTGATCACCAAAAGCGTGTACGGCCAGCATCCTTATAACCTGTAGGCTATAACCAGTACGTCATTAAAATGTCATCCACATATCGTCCATGAATATAAAATTGTTCCTGTAGCCGTCCGTTTTCGACGAATCCGTATTTGTCGTAAAACTGGACGGCTTCTGTATTGGTGGACAGCACGCGTAGCGTCAGCTTGCGAATATGCTGTGTGCGCGCATAATGGCATAACTCATCTAGCAGTCGCCCTGCAATGCCCTGGCGACGGTAGTCCGGATGCACCGCAATATGAATATCGTACACATGCTGACTCACGGTAAATGATTGCGGATACCCAAAGCCAACATAGCCGCAAATCTGCTCTCCCTGCACCGCCACTAACTGACTACCTGGTGGGCAAGCTTGCAAATATTGACGCCGGGACGAGCAATAAAACACCGATGGTGTATTCAAATGATTCCAGACAAGCTGATCCAGCTGCATAAGTTGCCGGGCATCCTTCATCGTAGACAGGCGAATAACCGTTGGGGAAGTCAACGGAACAGACATGGCAACGCTCCTTTCGGACAAAACATCAAGGGTTGTGCCCTTAGCAGCAGGCTGTGCACCGATATACAACCGATATACAGATGGAATATGCATGCTTATCCGTCCGTATCCAATGCTAGAATAGATCAGCCTGATTGCCATTATTATAACACTGCCACCTGCAAACATGACATGAAAGAGCCAAAGTTTTGCCTGGCGTAATTTGCGTTAATATAAACATGCCATTTCAGCGCTGTTGTCCAAAGCCGAAAGCTAAGACAGTCTCAATCAGCTATCAAGTAAGACAGCTCACTACTAGTAGCTTGTCTCAAATATATCTACGGTTTATCGATCGACCCATTGCTTGATGATAAATAGGTTAAGGTACGTTTAAACACAATTTCCATTTGAGACAGCCTACTACACTCGCTGCTAGCACTATATCCACCAGCCTATCTCTTTACTGGCGTGGCTGAAGCTGTACCGCTTGCCGCTGCGCTGTACTATGCACAACATAAAATAGCAATGACAACACCGCAGCGAACACCGCCACCCATGTCACTGGCAATAGTCCGCCTCCATCGTAAAACACACCCATCACATACGGCCCAATGACCCGTCCGACCGCACCGATCCCACCAGCTACACCGAGATAAAACGGTGCATATGCACCGGTACGTTCCGACACAAAGGATGGAATCGCCGGTGAAATGAGCATCTCACCAAATGTCGTCAGCACCATCGCGATTACAAACGCAGCATACCCTGGATAGACGAGGATGACGATATAACCGAGCAAATAAAACACCGCACTCGCCGTCATCTGCGCTTGAGCGGTACGTGCCAACCAGCGCCGTACCCAATTAACAAATGGTTGTCCGGCAAAGATCAACACGCCATTTAGCGTCCATAGCAAGCTATAATAGCTAATCAGCAGCCCAGAACTGACGATATGCGGCGATACGCCCGTATTCCAGATCGAATTGCCCAGCCATAAAAACATCGTCGCGATGCCCATAAACAAATACACGCGCACCTGCCGCAGCAACCAGCCTGTTCGTTCTCCCGCTGCCATCTTCGGTCGCCCTGGATTGTCGTTATCGATATGTGCTGGATCGGCTGTACCGATTTTGCCGAGATAAATAAAGAAAAATATAGCAAACCCAACACAGCTCACCCCGTTAAGGATAAACGATAAATAATACGAAATATCCGCCAATACCCCACACAATGCCGTACCAAGCGCCACACCGATATTGTTTGCCACATATACGATATTAAATAGCTCCCCACGCCGATCGGCAAACCGGAAGCCGATAAACGCCTGAATCGCTGGCATCGACATCGAGTTAAACAGCCCGACGAACACCATCGCCACCATAAATAACGCAAAATGGCTACTGACCGCAGGTAAAGTGAACAAAAACAAACCGTTCAGCAGTAACGAACCAACGATCAAACGACGCACACCGAGTCGGTGATACAGCGCACCACCTAGCAGTTGTCCGATAATGCCGCCCAGCGATTGCAGCAACACGACCAGTCCGGCATCTTGCATCGGACGCCCCAGCTCCTGATACACAAACAATGTGACGAGCGGCCACATTAAAGACCCACCTGCCGCATTGAGCAGACTGGCGAGCAAAAAAACTTGAATTTCCCGTGGATACGTTTTAAGCCAGCGCATAATAATTCCCTTTCTGTATCCTTCCTGATAGCAGTATAAACTCGTATTCAGTATAGACGTGTGATGATAGGTGTATAATGAATATGAGCCTAGATGAATTGATTTGCCCATCTAATCGTACGCTTATGTTCGTTTGCTTCCTTTTACATAGCTTGACTTGCTAACTGCTTACATCGATTGCATCACCAACTGCGAATCGCCATCTGCACAGACTGAATGATGATGATAACATTTCATTGTATCGCCATCCAAACGCGGTATAGTAAGCACACTACGTCTAGCAGGCTTACGTGCCGTTCAGCATCGAGCATACGGTCAAGCTGTTCGTATAAAACGCACAATTTCTAGTATGCTTGATAGCAGCTATAACGAGCAAGCGCATTCATTGCCGCTTTACATGAATAAGGAGTTGAATAAATATGGATATCCGCCCTTCCTTTGAGTTAGAACAATTGTACACCCGGTATTATTCGCTGTTACATGCAATCGCTTATCGAATGATCGGTTCGTATAGTGAGGCACAAGATATGGTACATGATGTATTTGAACAGTTGGCAGCAAAAGAACTGGCTGAAATACAACATATCAAAGCGTATCTGATCCGCGCGGTAACGAATCGCTGCTTGAATGTGCTGCAATCTGCCCGCAAACGGCGTGAGCTATATCCGGGGCCGTGGCTACCTGAACCCGATGTCGCTGGGTATGCTAGTTATTCCACGGCTCGGACTCGGAACGCTGCTACACTCCACGACTTTATGTCGTCAGCACATACAACGACCGATGATCATACCGATGCCGCTTGCGTCGCTTATCTTGCTGCGATTCCAGCAACGCATAGCGCATCTGCAACCGTTCAACAATCCACCATTATGCACGAATTAGATGGGGAGCAAGCGCTGTTACAACAGGAACAGATTAGTTATGCCGTGATGGTTATGCTGGAACAGTTGAATCCGCTAGAACGAGCCGTATTTGTGTTACGCGAATCATTCCAGTTTGATTATGCCGATATCGCTAATTATGTGCACAAAAGTGAAGTCGCCTGCCGCAAAATGTTAAGCCGTATTCGCGGGCATTTGCAGCTAGCTAATGAAGCGCAGACGCTCGACAACGAGAGTACACTTGCTTTTACAGAAGCGTTTTTGGAAGCTGCACGCAGCGGTAACTTCACGCCATTGCTCCATAAACTGCGCGAAGATATAACGATGTATACCGATGGCGGTGGCAACGTACGCGCAGCGCTACGTCCAATTCTGACCCGTTATCGTGTTACTACTTTTTTGACAGGCATCGCCAGCAAAGGCGCTTTTACCGGACAATGGTCGGTCGTCTCGGTCAATGGTACACCTGGTTTGCAACTACGGCGCGATGGGGCTATTGTTTATATTTTGGCATTTGCCTGGGATCAGGGTGGACACGTACAGCATATGTATATGATCTCCAACCCGGCTAAACTGGCGCATATTGACGCGGAAGCTTCCTTGTAAACAAGCTAGCTATTGTAATGAGGCTGCATTCCGTGCATTTTCCAAGTGCGCACAACGATTGGATAGTAAGCAGACCAATACGCAGACCAAGTTGAATTTCAATTTTGAAGAACGGTACTGATTCGCGTTGTACTGCTATATACGGATAATTACCCTTCACAACGAGCAGAGCTATTGGGGACGGATTTTACTCCTCAATGGTCACAGATGATAAAGCGAACTTGTCTACCCTTTAGACGGCTGCTTGTAAATCGACTACAGCTGCAAGCAAGCCTGACGATGCGAAGTGGCTAAGCATAGGGGCTAAGTCGCTCCGCATTCTACTATTAAGGAGGATGACAAACGATGCAATTACGTCTTGACCATTACAAAGCGAATCCAGATGTGTATCGGCTCATGTTAACGATGGAAAAATTTATGAAGGAGCAGCAAATTGATCCGGTGCTATATGAATTGATTAAAATTCGCGCTTCCCAGCTTAATCGTTGTGCCTATTGTCTCGATCTGCATATCCGCGATTTACGTGCGCTGGGCGAAACGGAAGAACGGATTGCGCTGCTTAGCGTATGGCGTGAAGTGCCCTATTACACAGCTGCCGAGCGTGCCGTATTGCATCTGACCGAAACAGTGACCGAATTGTCACAGTATGGCGTACCACAATTCGTATATGATGAAGTGTTGCAGCATTATAATGAGCAGCAGTTTATGACGATTTTGATGGCGATTAATACGATCAATTGCTGGAACCGCATCGGTGTGGCGACAGGCATGTTTCCCGGCTGCCGCAACTGAATAACCGCACCAAATTGCCGACTTCAGCCATACTCATATTTGCCATAAACAAGCGAATCTACAACCGTTTTGGAACGATGTAGCAGAACGAAAGATGGGGACGGATGAGGCAAAACATAACTGTTAAAAATTTTTTGCTATTTTAATTTGCATGCTGTTTCATTTGGTCGGCGCTCGTTTAACAATAAGTAACGGCATTTGGCGAGAATGATGTCCCCTTCATTCTCACCCTCTGTCATATCATGGACCACTCCCGGAATCCGCCATATCACGGTTTCGTTCCCCCGAACCGCGACATGGCGGATTTCATTTTGTGTTTATTTTGCCATTATGTATACTTTTTCTTGTGCTCGTTAACGTGCTCGTCTGCGATGTCAATAGGCTTGCTTACGATACAAAAATAAACATACATGTTCGAATTTTTCTCATACGATGACTGTTTTAAATCTATAGTTTGAGCTTGTACACATTACCTCTATACATAAAGTCATACAACAGACTTAAAACCAATGTTAAAAGCAGATACTCATTGTTGGTAATTGTTAGTGATAGCTGTAAACGTTCCCCCTTCCGTCTTCTCGACTGAGACAGAAGGGGAATTTATGTTTAAAAATAGAACGGATCAGCTGCTCCTAGCTCCTATATGCGCAGCTCGTATAAACGCCAAAATGACCCGCCCACAGGCAGGTCATCGGTAGATTATCTATGTCCTTGCTGCAACGCCAAAATGCTATTCAGCAAATGTATTTTACGAATTGGCTTCGTGATCACCGTCTCAAATGTATCTCTAAATTCACCTTCCACCTTTTCACCAAGCGGTGCTAGCAAAAATAGCGGTTGCTTCTGAATTTTCGTCCGCTCGCGAATCCAGCGCTCCCGATCCAACATATCCAGATCGACTAGCACCAGATCGTAGTCATGGTAATACAGCTCGTCAAAGAAACGTTCAGCCATTTCGGCAACGATCGTCACCTGTGCGCCCCATTCATGCAGCATATCATTAATCAATCCGCGACAGATCGAATTGCGCTCCAACAATAGCATACGCAACCCTTGTAGCACATTATCTTTGAACGGAATCGAAGGCAGATCGGTATAACGTTCAAATTGTAGTGTCAAGCTGACCGATGTGCCTACACCGTGCAAACTTTCTGCCGTAATCGTGCCGCCCATCAGCTCGGTCAATTGTTTACAAATCGCCAGCCCCAGCCCGGTTCCTTGATGCATTCGTTCGCTATGCTCATGCATTTGTTCATACATTTTGAAAATATCATTTAGCCGCTCCGCTGGAATGCCGATCCCGGAATCTTCAACCGATACTTTGACGGTCAAACGATCGGGATCATCGTTAGGCAGCATAAACAACGATACGCTAATATCGCCTTTATCCGTAAATTTGATCGCATTTTGCAGTAAATTCATCATAATCTGACGCACTTTCAGCGCATCCCCGATCACAAATAGCGGAATATCTGAATGCACATTTAAATGCACCTGCACCCCTTTTTCAAAAGCGCGCGGTGCGAGTGCATACGTCAAATCTTCCATCGTATTGATCAGATCAAACGGATCGCGGGTTAGCTTCATTTTGCCCGCTTCAATCTTACCGATATCTAGCAAATTGTTCACTAATGCCATCAGCGATTCACTGCTCGTATGCAGCACCTGCAAATAACTAAGCTGCTCCTCATCCAAGCTCGTATTTTGCAGCAGCTCGCTCATCGACAAAATGCCGTTCATAGGCGTGCGAATCTCATGGCTGAGCATAGCGATAAACCGCGCCTTATTTTCGGCAGAATGCTCCGCCTGTGCACGAAGTTGCTGCTCAACTGTAAGCTGTTGCTGAAGCTCATTCAGCTGCTGTTCCAGCTGTTGTTGCTTGTCGATCAATTCATTCCATTTAGGTTCACTGCGCTTTTCCATCCTGCACCTCTTGATTTGTTCTGCGACATATCAATCCACTTATTACCCGCATGATCTGTTTTGAAACGAACGGTAGGCGGGTTGAGTTTGTTTTAAATGGTAATATATGCAAAAAAGTTAGCTGGCTTAGGAGTGTATGCAAGCTTATGTTGATGGGGCACCATCCACTACATAGTACGTTGACCTGCTTAAATATAATGTTTGATTGACTCCATCTGCTGAACGATAGACGCGCATCATACGATGTACGTTCTATGCTGTATAATATTAAACTGCATGTTTAGCTTGGTCAAAATAATAGATGATATTCTCGAATGTTCGTGCCTGTCATTTTACTATTCGAAAGGGCTACATTTTAAATGAGCAGCCGTACGTTTGCATCAACGAGTTCACATCCATTGCTCCCATATATAAAATAACCCCCGCGATATATTAGCTAATCTACAAGCTAATGTATAGCGGAGTATGGATGATCCAAAATAAAGCATTTCTATTGTGCTACGTCTACCATGTCATACGTTATTTCGTCCGATTCAGCGCTGCTAATCTGCCGCTTATTCAGTTATGCGCCTGTTCGCCATGTTGAAGCGGTAGCGCCACTGCTGTACCTGTTGCGGCGCCTACAGCTATATTAGGCTTGCTTGCATGCGCATTTTCTTCCACTACAGGTGCAGGCGTAGCAGTGCCCGTCTGGATTGGGCGAATATAAGCGACAAAATAAGCACAGGCTACAAACAGCGCACCACCAGTCAAATTGCCGAGCCATACCGGTACAAAATTCATCACATACTGTCCCCATGAATAATACCCGGCAAAAATCGCCGCCGGAATCAGAAACATATTGGCGACAACGTGTTGAAAACCAATCGCTACAAATGCCATCGTCGGGAACCAGATACCTACTACTTTGCCGCTAACGTTGTCAGCGCTATAACATAACCAGACCGCCAGCGCCACCAGCCAGTTACAGCCGATGCCGGACACAAACAGTTGCAGGAAGCTACCTTCCAGCTTATGCCCTGCCATCTCCACCGTTTTTGCCAAATACGGTCCGGTCTCTGTCATACCGACCACATGTCCGAAAAAATACGCCACAAACAACGCACCGAGCAAATTCGCCATCGTAATGGCAGTCAAATTGCGCACCACTTCCAGCGTCCGAATGCGCCCTGCCATCCGTGCCAGCGGCACAGCCATCATATTGCCGGTCAACAGCTCACCCCCAGCGATGAGCACTAGAATTAGCCCAACCGGAAACAGCGCTGCCCCGACAAAATTGGCAAAACTACCCCATTGTGCCGGCATGCTCGCAATGACCCGAATATCGAGCAGAAAACCAAGCGCGATAAACGCCCCCGCCAAAAAGCCTAACACTAGCATTTGTGTCCAGCTTGCGCGCGCTTTGCTCACCCCGATATCGATCGTGTTTAGCGCAATTTGCTGCGGTTTGTAATAAGCCATAATGTATGTTCTCTCCTTTGCGGAATTCGTTGCCGGACAGGTCATGCCGGGAGGATAAAGCCAGGAATAGCAACCGGTCACAAAGGCAGGAATTCACTGTATTTTCGCCGCTGTACAGCGGTTATTCGTATATTTCAATTTTAATGGATTAACTTTGTGAAAAAAGTAACAAACATCACATTAGCGGGCAGTAGTAGGCGAAAGTAGACAATTATTTTAATTATTTGAATTTAAAATGGGGAAGCAAGATTTATTTTTAGCGGGGTGATTCCGGTCGTTGAGGATCAAGGATAATTTTCATCATTTTCTGCTGTTGCTATCGTTATTTTATAATATTTGGTTTTTATGGTTGGTAATGGTATTGAATTTGAGCATATTATAATACGTTCAAACCTACTCAACAAGTAAGCCGTCTTATTAGCTGTACAACACAAATAAAGCCTGTTTGCCATGTTGAGGCAAGCAGGCTTTTGGCTGATAGGAAAAACGCTGAATGTCCAGCTGTTTGCAATGCGATATCTATAACACGAATCCAAGCGAGAACCGTGACTGCTGTAAAACACTTCTTAAACGCGTACAGCAGCCCGTTTCTTTTGCAGAACTAACATGCTTAAAATTCTTCCCAAACTTATGCTTACTATACGTTTACACGTTCACCGGCTCTTTCACCGTTACACTAGGCAGTGCTTGCAGACCGACACTGTTCAAGTAGTTCCACGGTTTGTTGTAATGTGGTTGGAAGAAAAAGTCAACAAAAGCGAGCTGATCGACGGTCATGCGAGCTTGGATAAACACCGAGATCGTATTGATCGATTGGGTTAGATCGGCGTGCGACATAATCTGTGCCCCGAGAATGCGGCGGCTAGTTTTCTCATATACGACTTTCAGTGTGACTTTCTCATGTGTAGGCATAAATTCCGGACGATAATGATCTTCAATCGTCGATGTTTCCACATCCAGTCCTGCCATACGTGCAGCCGTTTCGGTCATACCGGTGGCAGCGATATTGTCTTCGTAAATTTTAATACCGGATGTGCCTTGTGTGCCCATATATTCGGTCGTTGGCTGCACTAGATTACGAGCGACAAGTGTACCCATCCGTACCGCATTCGTCGCGAGCGGAATATACGCATGTTGTCCGGTCGGGTTGTAGTAGATCGCACAGCTATCGCCGGCAGCGTACACGTCTTTTTGGCTCGTTTGCATATAGTTATCGACGATAATTGCACCGTTTGGCAGCATATCGACTTGTCCGGCAAGCAGTTCGGTTTGTGGACGGAAGCCGATGCACAGAATGACCATATCAGCGGTATGCTCACCACGGTCGGTCACAACGGTGCTCACATTACCGTTCTCACCTGTAAAACGAACGACTTTTTCATTCAGCGCCAACTTAATGCCTTGTTCAGTTAACGTTTGCTCGGTGCGTGCGGTAAATTCAGGATCAAGATATTTGCTCAAAATACGATCTTCCGCGTCGATTAATGTCACCTGTTTGCCGTTCATCTGGAACGCTTCGACCAATTCGACACCGATATAACCTGCGCCAACAACGACGATATTGCGTGCAGTTTTCGCTTTTTCGATAATCGTGTTGGAGTGGTTGAAGTTTTTCGACAATACGATATTGTTTAGCTCAATGCCGGCAAATTTCGGAATGATCGGCCACGAACCGGTCGTTACGATCAATTTATCAAATGTATCGGTCAGCACTTCGCCTGTATTCAAGTTGCGTGCCGTTAATGTTTTGGCGGTTGTATCAACAGCGGTCACTTCATGCAGCATTTTGGTCGTTACACCGAGTTCAGCCAATTGCTGTGGTGTGGAATAAAACAGTCCCTGTGCATCTTCAACGACTCCACCTACATACAATGCGATCCCGCACGATAGAAACGAAATATTGTCATTACGCTCATAAACGGTAATCTCAGCATCCGGGTACAGCTTGGCGGTATTGACGATAGCGGCGGTTCCTGCGTGTGTACATCCGATAACAGCTACTTTCATGATTAGTTCCTCCTGTGTGTGTCTGTATTAGGTGAAGCTGGTCATCCATTCCGACGATGCAGCCTGGCAGTCGCTTCATTACGCAGCAAGGCGGAATGAGCGAACTACTTAGTGAATATATTCACATTTATAAATGTGCAACATGATAAGCTGTGATGATTCAAGCTACTGGCAGCTGTGCTAGAGCGATGATCCGTTACGATTGCTAGATCATGCTGCTCCTGACTTGCCTATCGTTTGCTCATTGTTTGTTGATCGTTGGGTAGTTGTTTGAAACGATCTTGGGACAGTGATGTGTATTACAATTGCTCTGTCATCGCGTGAAATGAAGTGTAGTGTAGTGTACACGTTCATTCCTCTCTCGCTTTGACTTCATCTTGGATCGATTTGGATCGCTTAGATTGTAGTGTAAGTTGTTGGTTGTGAATGTTTTCACCTTATGATGTTATTATATTGTGATTTTTGTCACAATGCAATAGGTTTGGATGATGTTCATAGTTTGTTCAAATTTTCACTAATAAACTATAAAAAAGCGCATTGAATTTGCCTATTAAAGCAATTTGTCCATATGCCTTACAACATACAACAGCAAAAAGCCACAATCTGCACGATTGTGGCTTGCATAACTTAGGGTTGGTACACGGCTAATTCCGAACCGCTTGCAAAACCGGTGCTTGCTGGCGGGTCTGCTGCACTTGCTGCTCCGCCTGTACCGCTTCATCGGTATGACCTTCCAGCGCATACGGCAAACAGAGCGGCACGCCGCTACGCGGATCAACGATAATATCGGCTTCGATACCAAATACATTGCGCAGCACATCACATGTCATCACTTCAGTCGGTGCGCCTTCTGCGATCGCTTTGCCTTTTTTGATAGCGATCATATGGTGGGCGTACCGGGAGGCATGGTTTAAATCGTGTACGACCATAATGATCGTGCGCCCGGAAGTTGCGTTTAGCTTTTCGAGCAGTTGCAGCACTTCCAGTTGATGCGCCATATCCAAATACGTAGTCGGTTCATCCAGAAACAAAATATCGGTATCCTGTGCTAATGACATCGCAATCCAGGCACGTTGGCGCTGACCGCCGGACAGTTGATCGATCGGGCGATCATGGAAAGCAAGCATACCGGTCGCTTCCATCGCCCAAGCGATCTTTTCTTTATCTTCCGCTTTCATTGAGCCAAAGCCTTTTTGATACGGGAACCGTCCATACGATACAAGCTCGGTGACGGTCAACCCTTCCGGCGCGGTTGGCGTTTGCGGTAAAATGGCAAGCTGTTTGGCAACTTCGCGTGTGGATTGCTTATGAATCGATTTGCCGTCCAACAGCACCGCACCGTTCTTCGGCTGCATAATCCGTGCCATCGTTTTCAAAATCGTCGATTTGCCGGAACCATTTGCACCAACGAGCGCCGTAATGCGCCCTTGCGGAATCTGAATATTCAAATCCTCCACAATTAAACGATCCTCGTAAGCAATATCCAGTTTGGATGTCATCAAACGCACCATATTTACCCATCCCTTTCAGGCAACCGATTCGTATCGATATCGCTGCCGATCCTATATTAGCGGCTTGATCCGCCAGACTTGTCGTCATTGTGAATGTGCTTTATTTGTGATCCTGTAATTTATGCGTCTCCAATACGGAGTATAATCAAACGATAGTTATGCAGCAAACGGTCATGCTACTCGACTATTTACATTGTTGAAATGCGGGATGCAGCCATAAATTGTGCTGCTTTTATCGTTGACATAGCGAGTAGATGGTCTCCATTAAAAATCAAGTTCGAACGTACCTCACTCAATACGTTCATGATCAAACGATGATCACAAAGACATATTCTGAATGTACTTAAGACAAGCTACTAGTCTATTTGCTCCAGCTCGTCCTAGAAAAAATGCTTGTTGCTCACGTATTCCCGCAACTGTGACCGCTATGCTGTAACAGCGAAACTTTGCCGATCCTCCAGACGATTCACCATGATGCGCGCTATCATCATGCCCGCGAACGGGACAGCAAATACAAGAAATACGGGCCGCCGATAACCGCCACCATCACGCCTGCCGGAATTTCCGAATTGTCCATCAGCGTGCGCCCGATCATATCGGCAACAAGCAGCAATACGGCGCCGATCAGCGCGCTAACCGGGATCACATGTTCATAGCGTGGGCCAACTAGCCGTCTGGCAATATGCGGGCCAAGCAGACCGAGAAAACCGATGCCACCACTAACCGCTACACATGCTGCACTGAGCGCCACCGCAATGACTAGCAGCCATAATCGCTGGCGACCCAGATAGGAACCTAGTCCGGTCGCCGTATCGTCACCGAGTGAAAAAACGTTCATTTGCCGCGCTTTCCATAGTACCGCTGGCAGCAACACAATCAGCCACGGCAGCAATGCCAGCACAAATTGCCAGTTGCTGCCCCAAATGCTGCCCGCCTGCCAAGTAGCGATAAAATTAAATTCGTTTGGATCAAGCTGCAATGTGAGCACGATCATCAGCGCATTAATGCCAGTTGCCATCGCAATACCGGACAGTACGAGGCGTGACGAGGAGATGCCTTTGTTCTTTTTATATGCCATCCAATAAATGCCTGCGGCGGCGGCAAAAGCGCCGATGAGCGCCAGTACAGGCAATAGCATCGGTGATGCCGACTCGCGCAGCGGATTGACTACAACGAACAGTACGACCGCTAGCCCTGCGCCGGAATTGATGCCGAGAATGCCCGGATCAGCTAACGCATTGCGCGATACGCCTTGCAAAATCGCACCCGCTACCGCCAACCCGATTCCGACTAACAACGCGATCACGATGCGCGGCAGCCGGAATTGGAACAAGATGAGCTGTTCGCGCGCCGTGCCACCGCCAAACAATGTACGCAGCACTTCAAATGGCGACATTTTCGTAAACCCGGTATTCATACTTATGAGCAGCACCGCAAATGCAAGTACAATCAGTACGATTAACGTCATTAGCGTACGCAATGTACGTTTGCGGTGGAAAATAGTCTCATTCACAAATGATCCCCTACTTTCTTCCGAATGACATAGAAGAAGTAAGGCACCCCGATCAGCGCAATCAACGCACTAACCGGCTGTTCGGTAGGCGGATTGAGCAGTCTGCCAAACGTATCGGCAAACACAATCAGCAGCGCACCGAGAATCGCTGACGTCGGAATGATCCATTTGTAATCGACACCGACGAGCGCTCGTGCCGCATGTGGAACCATTAAGCCGACAAAGCCGATCGCACCAACGGTAGATACCGAAGCGCCCGCTAGCACCATCACGATCAGCACTGCACCGAGTCGGATCAAGGCGGTCCGCTGTCCTAATCCGGCGGCAACATCATCGCCTAGACTGAGAATCGTTATCGATCGCGATAACAACAATGCCCCGATTAATGCCGCTGTAATCCACGGCCACAAAATATCGACCTGATTCCAGCTCACACCAGCGACCCCACCTGCATACCAAAACGCCAAATCTTGTGAAATGCGAAAATAAAGCGCAATCCCTTCCGATAGCGCCACCAGCATCGCCGCTACTGCTGCACCGGCAAGCGCCAGTCGCACCGGCGTCAGCCCACCGCGCGCTAACGAACCGATCCCGTATACAAGCGACACACTGATCGCCGCACCGATAAACGAAAACAAAATCAATTGGTTAAACGCAAGCCCCGGGAAAAAAGCAAAACATATGGCAAGCACAAATCCTGCGCCCGCATTAATACCAAGCAGCCCCGGATCAGCGAGCGGATTACGCGTCATGCCTTGCATAAGCGCACCTGCGACGGCAAAGGAAGCGCCGACGAGCGCGCCAGCAAGCGCACGCGGCAAGCGCAGCTCCCATATAATCTGGTGGTCTTGATTGTTCGGATTAAAATGTACAAGCGCCTGCCAGACAACGTCCAGCGGAATCGCCCGACTGCCTTTGGCGATCGAAAAAGCAAGCCCCAGTGCTAGCAGGAGCAACCCGCCAATAATGATCAACAACGCTGCATAAGGACGCGACCAGATTTCTTCTTTGGGCGAGGTGTGTCGACCTTTCCCCAACGTACTGCGAGTCATAAACAAGCCTCTTTCCACATCGGTTCAACAAACATCGTATCGATACTGACACAACATAATCGATACGCAATCATGTCCGAGTCGATACGATATTTCAGATGTTCATCTGTCATGCTGTATCGTTACCATAGTGCCTAACTGTTATATTCATCATACCTTCATGTTTAGTACATATCATTTAAGATACTGATAATCATTATCACTTGTCAACCGTAATCACAAAAAAGCCAGCCGAATGTACAGGATGAAAAATGAGAACAGATGCCTAGACACTTACTCAAAACAAACTCCAATCAAACTCCTTTGACAACCGTTCCAGCAAATGTACACCAGCGATGCTATTGCCTTTGCTATTTAGCGAGGGTCCGACGAGTCCGATGCCATATTGTCCGGGTACTAATGCCATAATGCCGCCGGACACGCCGCTTTTCGCTGGTAAGCCGACATCGATCGCAAATTCGCCGGAGGCGTTGTACATGCCGCAAGTGACCATAAATGTTTTGGCGATCTGAATGTAACGACGCGGAATAAGCTTCTCACCGCTCTGTGGATCAACCCCGTCAAAAGCGAGTACAAGCGCCATGCGTGACAGATCAGCGCAATCCACTTCGATAGAACAGTGACGGAAATAGACGGACAGCACATCTTCAACCTCGTCTTTGAGCACCCCTTTTTGTTTCAGAAAATACGCCAGCGAACGATTCAAATCGCCGGTTTCCAGTTCGGAATGGTACACATCCATATTGCAATGCAGCCGCTCATTTCCAGCGAGCTTACGGAAAAATTGCAAAATACGTTCGGACTTTTCCTGCGGGCTATCGCCAGCAATGAGCGACGAAACGGTAATCGCGCCAGCGTTAATAAGCGGATTAAACGGAATGCCCGGCTCGACCAGTTCCAGCTTGATCATCGAATTAAAATCATCGCCGGTCGGCTCTTTGCCCACATTATAAAAAACCGCTTCTTCACCATGATCCATCAACGCCAAAATCAAAGTAAACACTTTCGAAATGCTCTGCATCGTAAACGGCACCCCACAATCGCCTGCCGCCACACTTTGACCTTGCGAATCAGCGATATGAATGCCAAGCGTATCACGCGACGCTTTTGCCAGTTCGGGAATGTAGGCTGCCACATCGCCTTGACCGGTACGCAGCCGACTCGTTTCCAACCATTCTGGCAGTTTTTTCTTTAACTTTTCCATTTGTTCCATGCTCATCGATCGCTCACTCCTAATCAGGTCGGTTTTAGTTCTGTTATATAGTGCAGGATAACGCAAAGCGTTCGCTAACCGGATTGGATGGAAGCGTACGCTGCATTGTATGTTTGCACATACCGAGATCGCACATTATGATGTACACAGTTATGTGTTCATTGGAATACGAAGCGACATATTTGAGTAATATCGGCATTATAATTTACACAGTTATATGTTCATTTGCCTATTGGATTGCACTCGATTGAATGGACGGTGATGAAAGGAAACTATCCTATGCGTAATAAGCTTAATGCTGATGCGGTTAAAATTATTGCTCGCTTACAACGCTCATCGTGATGTTCATACGATTAGAAAAGCGTAGTCATGTCCATGCAAATGATGCTTTTCCATGCTCATGATGATGTCCCTATCGCACGTCCATCTCCTGTAAAAATAAGCTTGGAGCGGGTATAGCTATGTTCTACTATAGCAGACAAGCTGAGCACGTTGGTATGTCGAATGTAAAAGGAGCTTTTTGCACATAGAAAGCGTTATAATGTCCATAACGGCGTACCCCCTTACATAAGGCTGTGATACCCGTACTCCATTAAACAGAAAGTGGTGATCCGATGAATGGCAAATTCAGAGCAGCAATCGCGATGATTCCGATTGAACAGTACGCATTACAGGGAAAGCTCCCCCTCTGTCTGACTCATGATACGGCTCCCGCGCTCGAATCGCTTGCATTACTCAAACCGCAGGCGGACGAAGTATGGAGCGACGGGCAGCATGAGGTGTTAACTTTCCATTATGCCGGGCATGCGGTTAATATGACGTTTCAATGCTCGGGAACGTATCTGTTTGACAGCATAGACGTATGGGCGGATTGCTCGGACTGTGGCGAGATCGGTATCGGTGCGCCGGAAGGGTTGTTTTTGCATGCGACTGGTGTTGGTATGCAGTTGGAGTCGTTTGAACTGGCGGACGAGCTGATCTATTTGCTGCCGAATGCTGTGACGGTTCACTATCGTAAGCATGAGCAACAATGGATGCTCGCTAAAGTAGCGGGAACGTACCGTAATTATGATGATACACGCTCCAGTTTGCAGATGATTGTAAAGGCAATTTCAAATTGGAGCTAGTAGGTCGATCGCTTGCGGTGCGAAATTAGTAGCTTGAAGACACGCCCTACTAACTTGGCAGCTTAAAGGTGCTACACGATCGATGCTACGTATAAACATGTAGCTGTATCATACGATGAACTTTCTTGAAGCTTATACGACATGAAACTCCACATTTAGCGCAGTTAGCCTACTATTAGTTTGTCTTAAGTGTATTTACAGTTTGTCTATCTAACCATCGCTTGGTGATGAATAGGTTAAGGTACGTTCAAACACGATTTTCATTTGAGACAGACTACTATGTTAGTACATCTAAGCTAACAGCGATGTTAGGTCAATGGCGCTGCTCTAGTAAGAACTGAAGCAGAATAGTTCCCTGCCATTGGGCTGCACGCAAACAGGCAGACGGTTCGTCAAAACCGCCTGCCTCTGCCTATGCTCGTCAACTTTTGTTTACACGATCTAATCTGTCATAAAGCTGCATATCGACTCTGACCGACTCGTCAGCAGCGCCTTTATCGACTATGAGGATCGCTGCAATCGTAGCAAGCCTGTTTGGATCACCATCTGTCCATCATCTGTCTATTTTATTTATTCGTATATGTGCCTGTCATCGTCCCATCGTATGCGACGTGGCAGGCTTTTTGTTGCGTGCGGCTTTGCCGAGCAGACGATCACCGAATTTGTAGACGATAATGCCGATGATGATAACTAGTACGCCGATGATTTTACCGGGCGTGAGCGCAATTTGCTGTGCAACGAGCCAACCTGTCGTATCGAAAAATAGCGCTGTACTAAGCTGTGCAATCAGCACGATCGATGTCGCAAATGTCGGACCGAGACGCCGAATACCTTGTACAAGGCAAAATACAACCCCGACGCCGATCGCACCGCTAACCCAGTACCACGGTTTCATATGTTGTAGCGAAAAAGTCGCACTGCCTTCAAAGATCAGGCTGGCGCTAAATGAAGCGAGAAAACCCATGCCAAGTACGAGTGTAGTCGTCGCCCACGAACCGGCTCTCGCATTCACCTGATTGTTAAAAATCGTCTGCAAACTGACCAATGCGCCTGCCACAATAGCGAGCACTATACCCATTATCATACCTATTACCTCCTGTAACCGTAGCGTTTAATGTAAACTAAGCCGAATCGAGACGCCAACATGGTCAGATAGCACGTTAACAGCTCGATCGTATCCGTATATTCGTATGCCTACATGACTTACAATTTTAAAATCAAAACACCTGCGATCATCAGCATCACACCGATACATTGCGGTATCGTAATTTGGCGGCGAAGTACCCCGAACCAGCCTCTACTGTCGATCACAAACGTCATACAAAGCTGTGCAATTAACAGCATCGCAATCGTAAACGTAACGCCGATATATTGAATCGCAGTCACCTCGCTAAAAATAATGACCGAAGCAAATGCGCCGCCAAACCAGTATAGCGCCGGCACTTGACGCATATTTTGCCAGCTTCCGTCCCGTACAAATGCAAGTACAATACCTGCCAAAATAAAGCCGGTTAGCTGTGTGATCGTCGCCGCCTGCCATGTGCCGATATCATAGCTAATGCGATTGTTCGCCACCCCTTGCAGTGTAATACAGGCACCACCAAGCAGTGCGAACAAAATTCCTTTTAGCACTTCGTATTCCTCCTTTTGCAGTATCGATCGATGTTGTTGAAGGAAATCGTTGTTTCGTCCCCATCCAATTTCGTCTGATCCAGTTTGTATTTATTTTATGTTTTTAGCGCTTAAGCACCGTTGATCTGCCTGCCATATTTGATCTGTACTTTGGCTTGCTATAGTCATATCGATAACCCTTTCCATTAAAAGGCATACGAGTCGTTACGAAAAGGACATATGTCCCATCTCGAATCATTTCATTCGTTTCACGTTGATCACATCAGGTAGCACAAGCTAATGCTTACCGGTCGTTTCATATGTTCATTCCTATATCCGGATGCAAAAAGGATGCTCCTAAGAGCATCCTTCGCATGAACTATACGATCTATATATTGCCACACTGACCAGTTGATCATTACGCATTTGTTGATTGCAGACATGTTCACCATTCTCGCGCATATTTGTCTGTTGCAAGCAATTTCATCAGCTCGGTACATGTTTGCTCATTGCAAACGAGGGCGTATCTTCACACTACACTACACTACACTACACGCAGTTCGATGCGGTTAGTTTGCGTCAGGGTGCGCTCTGCATGCGGCTCGTTTCATTTGCAACATAACCTTTTCGAACGATAAAATGACAATGTTGACGGATTGACGACATTATCTAATCCATCATTTCACTATACGTTTGCTCATGCCGGAAATAGCTGTCCTTTCGCTCTGCCTATAAACTGCACAAGTCCGCCGCAGATTGCTGCCGACCGTGCCAACACCATTAACGGCGTCCGCGTCTATTGTCGGAGCCACCGCGTGCGGAGCGATTGCTGCCGCCTTGAGAACCGCCGCGTGTGGAGCGGTTATCTCCACCTTGGGAACCGCCACGTGCAGTACGGTTACCTCCGCCTTGGGAACCACCGCGTGCGGTATGGTAATCTCCGCCTTGGGAGCCGCCGCGTGTAGAACGGTTGCCTCCACCTTCAGAACCGCTACGTGTGGAGCGATTGCTTGATCCGTATTCACGACTGCGTTCGCTGCCGGAGTTTTTGTTACCTTGGACAGCATCCCCTTTGGATGCGTCACGGCGGAAGTTGCCCTGTTCATCCGTACGGCGTGACATCGCCGTACCGTTACCGCCGGAGCGTGCTGGTTTGTCACTGCGCTGACTGAAACCTGAGCGTTTTGGCTCATCCGCGTTATACGCCGAAGTCATGCTGCTCTCACTAGTACGTGCGGATTTTGCCGGACGTTTATTTTTGCCGGTACGTTTCGGTGCGTCCGAATTATAAGCGGATGCGCCGCCACGTTCGCCGGATTGCGCATAACCTGTGCGTCCGCGTTCACCAGCTTGTGCACTGCCTGTACGTCTGCCGCCAGAGCGACCGCCGCCCTGTGTGCGTTCTGCACGACCGAAGCCACCGCGCTTGCCTTTGCCGCTACTAGCCGACTTGGAACCGCTGCGCGGCTCGGTGGAACGTACATTGGACAACAGCTCACCGGAATCTTCGGATTGTGCCGATGTACGGGAAATTTCGCGCGGCAAATTTTGATTCGTTTCTTGCTCAATTTGCTCCAGCTCACGGCGATCATGCGGCGTCACAAATGTAATCGCACGACCTTTGCCGCCCGCACGACCGGTACGACCGATCCGGTGAATATAATATTCGACATCCTGCGGGATATCGTAATTGAATACATGGGTAACACCTTCTACGTCAATGCCGCGCGCCGCCACATCGGTAGCGACGAGCAATTGCAACTTGGCATCGCGGAATGCCTTCATAACTTGCTCTCGTTTGTTCTGCGACAGATCGCCATGCAGCTCATCCGAGGCATAGCCCATTTCTTGCAGCTCCTCATTCAGCTTAGCGGCACGACGCTTTGTGCGACAGAAAATAACTGCCAAATACGGACGCTCGCGCTCGATATATTCGTTCAGTGCTGCCAGTTTGCCACGTGGCGTACATTCCACAACTAACTGACGAATCAAGTTGAGCGGAACCGTTTCTTCGGTGCCGACACGAATATCATGCGGCTTGCGCATATACTGTGCGGACAGCCGGCGAATCCCATCTGGAATCGTCGCGGAAAACAGCATCGTCTGACGGGAAGGCGAAGTGGCGAGGATGATCTGCTCGACTTCTTTTAAGAAACCCATATGCAGCATTTGATCCGCTTCATCCAGTACAAGCGTACGGATTTTGGTCATATCAAGCGTACCGCGACCCATATGATCAAGCAGACGTCCCGGTGTACCGACGACGAGATGACAGCCACCTTCCAACTTGCGTAGCTGACGCTCTACATCCTGACCGCCATATGCCGCCAAAATGCGCACACCTTCATATGCATCGGCAAGCTTGCGCGCTTCGGTCGCAATTTGCAGCGCCAGCTCACGTGTTGGGGCTACGATTAGCGCTTGCGGCGCACCGGTTACATTTAAATTCAATTTTTCAAAAATCGGGAGCAAAAACGCCAGCGTCTTGCCTGTACCGGTCTTCGCCTGTACGATCGCATCTTCCCCTTGAAGCAATAACGGAATCGATGCTTGCTGCACTTCAGTCGGCTGGGCGATGCCGTTCGCTGCCAGCAGTTCAACCGCAGCAGACGAGATGTCAAAGGAATTAAAATTAGTTGTCAATGATTTCACCTATTCTCATAAAATTTGGGCAGCCCGTCCGCACATTGCTGTGCAGCCGTACAGAAGTACGACTCAGGCCAGTTGGAGCGCAAACGCTGCTCGTAAAAAGAAGCATCGGTTCATTCCCGATGCTTCAGCGTCTATATCGACAGACACACTATACTCATACGAAAAAAACATGCTATTGCTGTTCCGGTTGTTACTTCTGGCGCTCATGCCAGAACAAGGAAGACTTTGCCAGCGGCATAGTCTCTAGCGTCAATATAACGTGTATTGTGTTTCCCGTCAATGCCCGGATGAAATCGTACCGTGGTTCAGACGATCGTACAGCTCGCGGCTTTCTTCATTCAGACCGCGAATATGAATCATTTTGCCTGCGATTGTATATTTGTCACGTAGCTTGCTAATGCCAATCACTGCCGAATGATCCCAAATATGCGAGCGGGCAAAATCGATCGTCACCTCATCCGAATCCAAATGTGGCTTAAAATGATCGATAAACTGGCTCATCGTGCCAAAAAACATCTGTCCGCGCACTTGATACACACGATGCCCGGCTGACGAATCATGCGTCTCGCTAATGTGCAGCTGCGACATTTTCCAACCAAAACGCAGCGCGCTCATCACTACACCGACACCGACGCCGATCGACAGGTTATCGGTCAGCACGACGATGACGACGACCGTCACCATAATGATCGCTTCCGCCAACGGCACTTTATGAATCGTACGCAGTGAGTTCCAGCTAAATGTGCCAATCGAGACCATAATCATCACACCGACGAGCGCTGCCATCGGCACTTGACGCACAATCGTGCCCAGCAGTACGAGCAGCACGAGCAGGAACGCACCGGCAATAAACGTAGACAACCGTCCGCGTCCACCGGACTTCACATTAATGACCGATTGCCCGATCATCGCACAGCCTGCCATCCCGCCAAACAGACCGCTTACGATGTTGGCAAGTCCTTGCCCTTTCGCTTCGCGGTTTTTATCGCTTTTCGTGTCGGTCAGCTCATCGACGATCGTTGCCGTCAGCAGCGATTCCAACAGACCGACAAATGCAATCGAGATCGAATACGGCAACACCGTCACCAACAAATCCCAACTCAACGGCACTACCGGCAAATGGAAAAATGGCAGCTCATTACTCAGCTTGCCCATATCGCCCACCGTCTTCACATCAAGCTGTAAAAAGAACGTTAGCAGCGACACGATAATAATCGCCACTAGCGGCGCTGGCACCGCCTTCGTAAACAGCGGTAGCACATAAATAATGACAAGCGTTAGCCCGACCAGCGCGTACATCATCCAATTCGCGCCGACAAACTGCGGCAATTGCGCCGAGAAAATAACGATCGCCAGCGCATTTACAAACCCGGTCATGACCGGTTGCGGAATAAACGTAATAAAGCGCCCAATCCGCAGCCAACCGAGCACAATTTGCAATACACCTGCCAAAATCGTCGCCGCGAACAAATACTCCACTCCATGCTGCGCGACCAGCGTCCCGACCAGCACGGCAATCGCACCGGTTGCCGCCGAGATCATACCCGGACGTCCGCCTGCAAGTGAGATCACAATCGCAATACAGATCGAAGCATACAGACCGACCATCGGATCAACGCCTGCAATAATGGAAAACCCGATCGCTTCCGGGATCAAGGCAAGCGCTACCGTCATCCCTGCCAGCACATCGGCACGGATATTGCCAAACCATTGTTGTTTATAATTCATAATCCTCTCTTTCGGGCATAACGCAGCGATCCGATTGCATGTGTACAATTGCCGGACAGGACTGATCGAATGAAGCATTATGCCATGCTTGTTTGCAAACTGAATCGGCGTTCCTCTCGCAGGACAGCCAGGGCCGTAGGTATAGACAGGACTTCATTATACCCAATTCAATCATGTACTGCCAGTCATTTTACAAATGTAAGCGTTATGAAGTGAAAAGTTTATTGGGCGCATACTATTTAAATAAGTTAACACTATGAAGCTCGCCTAACTTTACAACAAAAAAGAACGGGAATACGCACCCGTTCTTTGTCAGAACTTTTCAGTTATATACAGCGCATGGCAGCCTGCGTACAAACAAAGATCAAGCGCCTCCTTACGTATCGTATATTTCTTATCCCCTGTCACTATAACTACACATCACCATAGCTTCACATCACTACAGCTACACACTGCGTCTCAAAACTTTCCTGACTTAAAAATTGCAAACAGCAGCCAGAGCACCATCAATGTGGCGATAATGAAGCCGATTTCGACTACGGGTAGTCCCCATAGGATCGGTGATTGATCGCGTAGCGATGAGCCGATAATCAAGCCGACCATAATGATACAGAAGGCGAGCAATACGATGCTGAAAGCGAGTCGGTTGACGATTTGATCCATCTTATGCAGCAATTCGCCCAGCTCCGGTACATTCACTTCGACCTTTAATTTACCGGAGCGGATCACACGCGATAGCTCGGACGTTTGGCGTGGCAGATCGGTCAGCACTTCGATTGCTTGTAACGCGCCATCGGTAATGCGCTCGCGGATTCGTTTGGGGCTATAGCGCTCACCGAGCAGGCGGCGACCGAATGGTTCTGCCATTTTTAAAATGCTCAAATTCGGGTCAAGCCGCTCGATCACACCTTCCAATGTAATGAGCGCTTTGCCGAGCAGCGCCAGATCGGACGGAATATCGATCTGGTAAGTGCGTATGATCGAGAACATTTCATTAAGCGCTTGACCGAGATCGATCTGGGAAAAAGGAACATCATAATATTGATCGCGCAGCCGTTCCAGCTCGCCGCGCAGTGATGTAATATCGATATCGTCCGGCACAAAACCAAGCCGTAAAATGGCGCGTACCATGCTGTCCGTATTTTTGCGCAACATCGCGATCACAAAACCAGCTAGCCCATTTTTCGTATCACTGTTCAGCCGACCCATCATACCAAAATCGAGATAAGCGACCCGTCCGTCCCGCAATGCTAGCAGATTGCCTGGATGCGGATCGGCGTGGAAAAAGCCGTCGATAAAAATTTGCTGTAACATCGAATCGACCAGTCGCTGTGCTACATCGGACAACTGCAACCCTTGCTGTACGATCTCGTCCGGTTTGCCCATATGAATGCCATCGACAAACTCCATCGTTAGCACGCGCGCAGAGGTGTAATTCCAGAACGTTTTCGGGATATGAATGCGCCGATTGTTAGCGAAATTTTGCCCTAATCGTTCCATATTACGTCCTTCTACATTATAATCAAGTTCGGCGCGCATCGATTTGGAAAATTCATCGATAATTTCGCTAATATTGTATTGGGACACCCAGTCCATATGGCGCTTAGCAATACCGATCAAATCCTGCAAAATTTCCAGATCACGCTGCACGATACGGGCGACTCCTGGTCGCTGTACTTTGATCGCAACCAGCTCGCCGGTGTGCAGCTTGCCCAAATGCACCTGTCCGATGGAAGCGGCAGCGACCGGATGTTCCTGAAAGCTTTCCAGCATCTGCTCGATAGGCAAGCCAAGCTCCAGCTCAATAATTTGGCGCGCTTCTTCTGCAGCGAATGGCGGCACTTGATCCTGTAACTTGACGAGTTCGTTAATGACATTTTCCGGCAACAAATCTGAGCGGGTACTCGCCAATTGACCGAGCTTTATAAATGTAGGACCAAGTTCTTCCAGCACGAGCCGAATGCGCTCGCCGACGGTACGAATACCGTGTACATCCCGACGTGCCAGCTTGAGCGGAATCGCCAGCATCCGGTTCAGCCCCAATTCTTCGACCATATAACCAAAGCCATGACGCATCAGCGCCATGGCGATTTCTCTATACCTCCCGGCATGCCGGATATGGAGAGACATCTCAGGCTAGTGGCGGCTGCGGCTGATCTTGTTCCTTTTCAGCCAAGCGCTGTTCCAGAACTGTAATGCGTTGCTGCAATTGGTCTATCGTCGCTTTGGTCGGCACATCCAGCTCGGTCAGGGCTTTTTGCACTTGTTGACGTACCCAATCCTTAATCTGGTTTTGCTCGTCTGCACCGCGATCCATCAGACGATCCACCAGTGCGCGCGATTCGGATGGCGCTAGCTCGCCGCGTTTCACAAGATCATTCACCGCTTTTTCTACCTTTTCTTTGCTAACTACCGTCATCCCAATTCCAAGAGACAATGCTTTTTTGAACAAATCGCTCATTTCCGTTCCTCCTGACATCAATTGAGTACAACTAAGTGTTCAATCCACTTCCAGTCTGCATATGGGCATACCCCGGTACGTTAAAAGCAATAGCATCCACCTTATGCGACCGGCTCATGCCCATATGACCATACGTCATCTATCTGTTCCTAGTATAACGGTTCTCGGTCGATATGCCTAATCCTGCCTATCATGTAACTTTTATGTTGATCATAGCAGTAAAAGTTGCGATTATGTGCTTGTTGACCATTCCGTAAAATCAACTGTTCATTAGGGACAGAAGTAGCACCAGACTCATTAATGATTTCTGACTGCGCAGTTTTAAGCTACCCTAACCTATGTCGACCTGCCGATCGAGAGATGGAGCCAAGTCGACTTAAACATCATTCCAAACTTACACACTGCTACTCCCTGCCGCCCATAGCATACTTTGCGTCAGCAGACGCAGCAATTCCGGTTGCTGAAAAGACGGCGCATGATGTCCCATCATCACGTATACCGTGCGCCCCATTGCATAGTCTGAACACCAGGCAGCCGGCCACATCTCGTCGTCCATACTGTATTCGAGCAAAATCGTACGCTCTGCGCCAGGCAGCAATGTAAACTCATACGGCTCCTCCTCCATCACAAAGCTGGAAATGCCTTGCATAATCGGATGCGCAGGCGAAGATATGTGCATTTCCAATGCGCGGTAATCGGCATGCCCGCGATACTGTGCTCCCATCAATTGCTTTAACTCGTACCTTGTTTCTTGCAATGACACTCCGCAATGGAGAATTAGCAAACCGCCCCCATTCGCTACATATGTAATGATGCCTGCGGCATGTTGTGGGCTAATTTTTTTGTTAAATGCATCGGTATACACGATGCACAATTCATACGCTTCCAGACGTTCCATTTCGAACAGATCATAATCGTCACTAACATGCAGTTCCCAGCCTTCCGGCATTAGCTTGTCGATATGCGCTTGAATCTGATCCAGCGGGTGATACGGTGCGTCATCACCATAATCACCAATTAATAAAGCTTGTCTGTTATGCTGTTTGGAATTGGAGGGTGTGCTCATCGGGTATCGATTCTCCTTTCTTCGTTGACAGGAATAGCGGTTCATTGCCAGTATCGATCACACAAAATTGTTTCATTTGGGCAAACCAAAATAACATAGAAACGCCTAAGACGTGTACACAATCTGCGTGTAAGCTACGAGTACGCAAACTGGAATAGCTTAGCACTTCCATACTTTCTGCTGGAGTGCAAATCTGCCTTGATGTAAACAGGCGAATGCATACATGTACACGTCCGAGCGCAACACGTCGTTGTGCAATGCTCGGCATTCCGGATGTCTTATTCATTTCTTACCCTTATTTCAGTTTAATTTGACATATAATTCAAATTTTATACATTATAGCTTTAGTATAGTTTGTTAACTGCACATTTGGAAACTGCACGTTATTCATTAGCGCTTTACGTACAACTAGCGTTTGTCTGTCAGCGCTTGCTGCGCTTCACCTTTTGTGACACATAAAAACAGCGATGGCTACATAACAACAACCATTACGTAGCGTAGCGACAAACAAATAAAAACAGCATAATGGCTTCTAATCGAAAGCATCATGCTGTAGATTGCTGGAACGTATACGCTTATAGGCTCAATATAGTTGATCGTAACTCGTAGATTAACTGCTTTTTTTGGTAGCTTTTTTGCGAGTCGCTTTTTTCGCTTGCGCTTGTTCTTCGGCAAGGCGTACCGCTTCTTCTTCAGCTTCACGCTTTTCGACTACTAACTGTGCTGCCTGCTGCTTTTGTTTCATTTCATAAGCTTGGTTGAGCGTCTCCTGAATGTCCGGCTTGCGCATTTTTAAATGGCTGCTGAACACGTCGGGGAACACGAAGCTTTTGCGACCTACATTTTGCGCAAACATAACTGTAATGCGCTCGTCATCATTTTCCACTACTTGTCCGACTCCAAATGTTTCGTGTATCACCTGTTCGTTCGTTAAGTTCATAGTTTGACCTCCTGTGGCTACTCTGTAGCCGATTCGGGCGCGTGCTATACGCAATAGATTCGTTCGTTGCCGTCCGGTGAGCGGGATGCAAAGATGGACATTCGTTTGGATGATCAGTGTGCATAAAGTAGACGATGCCCACGTTTACGCCCTTAGACGACGTATCATTCGTTTGCATACACGCTGTGGATGAAGATGATCGTTATTGCTGAAGCAGCGTTCGTAGCGCGTGGCGCTTCAGGATGGAGAGCGAAAATAAGGTGAGGCAATAGGATCGGAATAAGGATTGCGCCTGTTGTGTAGCAGTTTAAACGGTAAAAGAAAGCAGTAACAAAAATGCAGCGATACCTGTTAAAAATCGGTACGATCGTAACAAGTTCACTGCATTTTAGGAAAGTTGGTAGGTCAAGTATACCATAGAATGGGAATATAGCGCTTGTTCATTCGTCATTTTCCATCTGCTCCGTTAAAAATGACAATTATTCGCAAGCCGATCACACTGTTGTTCCAAAACTATATTCAACAAACCGCGCTACCGCCGCATGTCCAGACGCCCTGTTTATAAAATTATTCGTTTCCCTCCACCAGCGCCTTCCGCTGCTTGACACCTTCACTAAGCGCACGTGCTCCCAAATCCGTCGCTTCCTGCTCCAATCCGGCATCATCATTAATCGCCACACCTTCCGCCAACTGCATCGTCGGCTGTACACGTCCTTGTCGTTGCTGCACGACATGCCATGCTTCATGTGGCAGATGCTGATCCTGTCCGGGGGCGAGGTGGATATCGCTGCCTTGTGCATACGCATGGGCATTCACTTTATCCGGCTCGCGCGAGTTGTAATGTACACGCACATCCGACATATCCATACCGGACATGTTTTCAATCCCGCTTTTGAGCGCATCCGGCATACCGGTTTGGTTGACGGATGCGGCGCTGCTAGTAGAGTCGGAAGCTATAGATGTAGCGGTCGTTCGCTGGATAGGCAGGTCGGCAGTAGCAGCGTTTGCGGCGCGCTGGACAGGCGAATCCGAAGCCGCTTCCTCCAATTCACCCGACTGTAGCGCCGCTGCCAGTTCATCCATTCCTGCCATATCGTCCTCGGCGACGCGCTGAAGCGGCGCAACTGCTTGTGCGGCAAGCTCTTGCTGCTGTGCTCGTACTCGCTGCATCGTCGCTCTGTTGCCAAGCGTTTGCTGCAATACCATCAACTGTGCGGCTCCGGTTCCGCTGCTGAATGCGCCTACACCTGTTGTAAACGGTGCAGCCGTCTGCGGTGAACGCAACGCCTGCTCACGCTGGAGCGGTACGCTTTGGCTTGGCGGTGCAGCTGTTTGCTTGCGGGATGATTCGGATTCATACATGCGACTTCCTCCTGTTCATAAGCATGAATGGTAGCGCCTGTTTACTCGTTTCATTTTATGCATATGATATACCGGTTAACTGTTGCGGAAAATGTTTTATCTCAATGAACGATCGTTGTTGTCATCTTACTGTTTATTGTAAAACATTCACTGAATAAAGCACGACTTTTTTCCATTTTCAGCTACTTTATATAACTCGAATCTACAATTACGCGCCCTTACGCTGCTCCTTACTCCATCCCCATCACGAAATTTTCAACTGTCCTTTCCAATCTTCATCCGTCCCACCGCTGTAATAAGTATCACTCAAATAAAAATATAGCCTTGCCGCCTGATCGCTACCGTTTTGCCGGATAATTTGCAAGAACAGTGCACGCGCCTCCAAAAAGCGACCGTCACGATACAATTGAATGCCTTCTTCAAAAATGGCAGTCGTACGTTGCTTTAACAGACGTTGCTGTTCTGGGTCGCCATCATACAGTTCATACAGATGCCGCACATGGTCATCGTCGGCACCGGACTGAATATAGCCAAGATCGCGAATACCATAGCGTTGCGGATGTTCCAGCGCTTGGTACACTTCGTCAGTGAGCAAAATATAGACGCCCAGTTGCTGGCTAATATTTTCCATCTCAAACACTACATTCACATCTTCCGAAATGACCGCATTGGACATCCGTTCCTCCTCACCGACGACACCGAGTAACAAGCTGCCGCGATGAATTACAACACCGATATCGATCTGTCGCTCGCCGCGTTCCGCATTGTCCGTATTGACCTCATTGATCCGTTGCCGGATCGACAGCGCCGCTTCCAGCGCATCCTCTGTCCAGCGCGGAAACAAGCTGAATAAACTCGCATCTGCATAATCGTTCACAATACCACCGGCATGACGGATACGCGGTCCCGCGCTGCCGAGAAACAGATTGATCAGATTGAAAATTTGCGACGGGTCCATCCCTTTTGTGTAGCGGTAAAAGGAGCGAATGCTGCAAATCATCATGCTCATTTCTTTTTCAACCTGATTGCCAAGCTGCACTTCGGTCAGGTCTTTTTTATCGAGGAAATCAAGAAATGAGCGCGGGACAAAGCGGTAATACGACTGGCTTAACAGCTTCATATTGTTAATCTGCTGTTCGATCTGCGCTGCCATCGTATTAAACTGATCGCCTAGCTCGCTCACTTCATCACGGATACCGCCGATATGCACGCGTGTGCCCAAATGACCTGCCGCCATTTCAATCGCACCGGCACGTAGCTTGCCGATCGATGACAGAATCAGCGCGGTCAGCACGGAGAACAACAATGCGGTCAGCGGTGCACTAATGACAATCAGCCAGAACATTTTGTTGTATAATGCATCCTTTTCTTTGTTCAAGTATTCTTCGGACATACCGACTTCATGCAGCCCGATAATTTGCCCGTTACTATCATAAATGGGACCGACTGCGGATAGCCATGATCCTTGTGGATCGGTATCGTCATTGCGAACGGTTTCGCCTTGCAATGCTTCACGGAATTGCTGATCTAGCGGCTGTGGAAAATAAGGGCCGACGGGATCACCGTAATCGGTCATAACGTACAATCTGCCTTCCCAATAAATATACAGCTCACTGTATAATGCCGTCTCATCTTTGGGCAATAGTTTACGATTCATCTGCGCCAATTTTTCAAATACAGGCTTGCCGTAATCTTCCGGTGATTCGATAGCCAGCAACAGATCGCCATCTATATTTCCGCGGCTGATTTCAACGGCACTTTTCAGTTGCTGTTGAATCTGATCTTTAAGCTGCTGAACTGAAACCTCCATAATATGGTGTGCAAAAAATGCGAGCAGACAGGTGAGCACAAGTAAAAAGGCAGCCATCTGTTTGATCATGATCGATACATGGCGCTTCATCACATATACGTAAATATGATGCAACAACAAGGCAAATATAATCCAGATTAGAAATGTACATATCCAGATCATAGTTATTTTGAACACAAGCGAGCCGGACATCGCCGGATTGTTAATGACTGTAAACGATGTTAGATCAGGATTAGCCTGAATCATCGTATCGCCAACACCGATCGTAATTCGATTTGCCTGACCGATTGCCATCGCACTAATATCATCCAGATGCAGCGGATAACCTCGTTGTGCCAACATTTTATCATCGAGCCAGATAGTCGGTTTAAGCTGATCAACCGGTTCGCTTGTCGCCCCAGCATAACGAACGATACGCTCGGTGCCGATATCGGTCACATACAGTTTGTCATCCGGCGACAAAAACAGTCGATAGTTATAATTAAACTCCGCCTGTTTATCAGACGACTGAGGTACAGTAAGTAACGGCAATCGTTGCAAAAGTGACGTTTTGGTTGCCGAATCGCCAAGTACACCTGCGCGGTAAACCAAGCCATCTTTGCCGGTGAAAAAGATTTTGCCGTTCGCCCAACCGGTTACATTTTGCACGCCGATGTTAGACGGGATCACGACTTGCAACAGATCGCGCCCTGCAAGAGTGGACAGATTGATCTCATGCAGCGTCAATCCGCTATCCGTAATGATCGCAAAACGCAAAACGCCATTTTTGACGAGCATGGACGTAAGTTTGTTATACGTATGGAGCAGCGGCGGATCATGAGGAAGCGTATAGAGCGGTGTATCACTAGGCGTACCGTCCGGTGCATAACGCACGATTTCCTCTTTGCGAAGCTCGGTACGATCACGCGAGTAATAGTTACGTGCAATATACATATTGCCTTCGTCATCGACTTTGATCATGCTAAGCTGTACAAATTCATCGCTTGTGTTGGGCAACAGCGTCCGTTTGAGCCAGTTTTCGTGCGCATCCACAATGAGCGTGACTTTCCCCTCACTGTTCAGCTTGATCACGCGTTGTTGTTTGTCCAGTATATATGTATTTCCATGATCATCGGTTGCCGCATTGTTCACATCCGCCAATGCTACCGTTCTGGTCAGCAACGATTCACTTAGCAGATGAATATTATGGTAACTGAAAATAGCACATACACATAGCGCCACCAACAGCAGTACCATCACTCCCCAGCTACGCCACAGCTTCATATTTTTGTACTCCCCCTGTATCCAAAATCGAGCATTTCGGCAATTGAGCTAGCAACTTCGTCATTGCCGTTTCCAAGCGCCGTATAGTACCATAGAAAAAGGTAAAATTTACACATTCAACACATTTCACCACGTATCCATCACCTTCGCGCTGACATGCTCTATGCCATCCGGCACAGGAGCCAACTATCCCCTAAGGAGGATGCAACATTGGGCATTCAAGTATGCCAGGGAGCCGGATTACAATGCAGCTTTGGAGCCGCTCCGTCTGTATTGAACGTGCTTCCTCTCAACCGTGTGCTTGTTGGAGGCGTTCCTGCCGCCAACATTATGGATCATCAGCCATTCGTCAATATCGCTCCATTTGGAACATGCATGTCACTTGCCAATCCGCTCGTTGCTGCCGCTACCGCTGCGGCGCTCGGTGTACTTACGCCACAGCCGTGCATACCGATGACGATGGCACCGTGGCTGCCTGGTGCGCCTACCGTACTTATCGCCAATATGCCTGCTTTAAACAACGACTCCAAATGCCTTTGTAACTGGGGCGGTGTGATCAGCATTACCCAGCCCGGACAAATGAATACGATGATTCCATGAACAGGAGGAAACGAGTTGGAACGCGCATGGAAACCGGTTAAAAAGCTCTCCCAACAAGCAGCAGGCAAAGCTGGTGAATGGTTCAAACAGTCACTTACCGCCAAGCCACACACGCTAAAGCAGTACAAACGTATCGGCAATTACTGGGTTAGCAAAAAATGGTTATGGATCATCTCGATCGCGCTGGTGCTATTGATCATACTGGCGATCTTTTTCCCGTACAGTTGGTTTGGACGTTGGCCCACACTGTACGAAAATACGAGCAAAGCCAAAACGTATACCGGGCAGGCGATGTTATACGATTCTCCGCAGAACAAGCAGCTCGTCTATAAAGGCGGCTTCAAAGATGGCAAATATGACGGCAGCGGCCAGCTCTACGGGGAAGGCGGTCTGCGTTATGACGGCGGTTTTGCCGGCGGACGTATGCAAGGCGAAGGCACAGCCTATAACACTACCGGGCAACGTGTGTACAGCGGTCAGTTTGCAGACGGGCTGTACAATGGCGAAGGGACTCAATATCAGCCGGACGGCACGATTCTGTATCAAGGCGGCTTTGCCAGCCAGCTTCGCAGCGGCACTGGTAAGCTGTACAATGCCCGTTCTGGACTGCTATACGAAGGCGGCTTCGCGCTGGATAAATACGATGGCGAAGGGACACTTTACCGTAATGATGGCAGTCTGCGTTACAAAGGCAGCTTTCAAAACGGGCTGTTCAACGGACAAGGCACAACGTACGATGCCAAAGGGTTGCCGATGTATGTCGGCAGCTTTGTCGCCGGGCAACGCCAGGGACAAGGCGTCGTTAGCTCTGCCAGCGGTGTCAAACTGTATGAAGGCAGTTTTCTCGCTGGCAAGTACGATGGTCAGGGCAAATCGTATGATAGCAGCGGCAATCCGGTATACGATGGACAGTTCCGCAACGGTGTCTACGACGGCATCGGTACGCTATATGGTGCCGACAAACTGATTCGATACAAAGGCTTTTTTAGCAAAGGCTTGATCGACCCTGCCCGTTTCCTCGGCTTGTCGCGCAAAGAAGTGCAAAATATACTGGGCGATCCCGCCACCGTGCGCCCGATGACTACAGCATCCGGCGGAACGGCAACTGCGGCTAGCAGCTCGACCGCTACGGCGACGAACGGTGCATCTGCTGCCGGTAGCACCGGGAGTGCTGCGTCAGCGACAGGCTCAGCTGCTGCGAGCGGTGGAACGGCTGCGAGCAACCCATCTGCTACTGGAAATGCTGCGGGTAGCGCCGTTTCCACCGGAGCTGCAACGGGTGCCACTTCCGCATCCGCCACAACGGGTACAGCGGTTCCTTCCACACCTGCAACCGAACAGCCGACTGTACCTGAAGGCTTGCAGCCTGCTTATCTTGATTATCCTGACCTGCATCTTATTTTTGAAATTACGATCAAAGGTACCAATGCCGTCGTCTCGCGTGTGACTGTTACCGATGCAGGGCTGGCTGAACAATTGTATGACGCTCAAGTCAATGACGAGAATCAAAAGAAAACCGACGAAGACCGCGCTGTCCATCCAAACAAACATAAATATTTTTTCATCGACAATGATGTGATCTATGGCTTTGAATTTGGACGAAAAGAAAAGGATCAGAGCGGTTTGCAATCGGTTGATGTGATCGATGTAGCAGATGAGATGAAGCAACCGTAACCTCATCGTTCCCCAAGTAGGCGGGCAGTCGATTGATCGCTCCCGCCTTATCGGTAACGTCGATTTAGTCGTGTTGCTGTGCAGTTGTGTAGCTGTCTTATACACACGGTGCTGATTGTAAATAGAGCTGATCTGAAGCCTAGAGTGAGCAGCGGTATCGCTCGCTGTAGGCTTTTTGTCGTTTATTTTGCCTAGTATGACCGGCATTGTCGCTTGATTCGTTTACTTCGTTGTATCGTCTTCATTGATCGCACGTGTTGCCCACCAACGCACTTGTAATGTAGACGGGCCGGACGAAGAAAATACGCGCGCACCGATTCGAAAGCTGCCCTTTTCGGGATACTGAACGGTGCCCAGCTTCACTTGCGGCAATGTTGATTCATATGGCGTATGGTCAAACACATCTTGATTGCCGCCAAAAATGCGGGAATCTTCCTGATCGCATAGCGCAAGCGTTAAATGCACCGTACCTGGACCAAAACCGTGCTGAATTTCGTTGGAAACGATACTTTCCCCTTTGGCAAACAAACCGTTATGCCCGCGCCCGCCAGATAGCGACAATTCAATCGTTCCGGTGCGCACACCGCTTGGTGGCGCAACTGCCACATCTTCTGCCTGTTGTTCCTTGTCCAGCAAACCGAGCATCCAATCGGATTCGAGCGGTGCCGCCTGCGCTTCTACCGTACGTACCTGTCGCTGCTCGGTCATTATGCCATTAAACAGCCCTAACCGCTGCATTTCGGACAGATTGCGTACATAATCGCCAAAAGGGACACGCTGCACTTCTTCAATCGCATAAGTGGAACGGATACGGGTTAAACTGATACGTGCCAGACAGACGACAGACGGACGCTCAGATAACGCTGCATCGAGCGGACGTTCCACATAATCTTGCCAGATGCGCCCTTGCGGATCAGCGATCACTTCCAGTGGGAACACAATTTCCTCACGCACTGGAATCGTGCGCCCATCCACACGCACCGTCGCCGTAACGATCCGAATGACCGCCTTGCCTGCCGCTTCAGCCGCGATAAAATGGCTATCGATCCGGTATTCCGACACGGCTTCTTCGCTGGAATCGTTATACGTGACCCGATGTTCACCACCGCTTAGCTGTACGCCATCACTTTCCAGTGCACAATCCAAAATGACCTGCGCCTCACGCCTTGCTTTAACCACATCCATATGCAAGGTGAATTCCTCTCCAGGTGCCACATAACGCGGTCCTTTGATTAGAATGCGCACCGAATCGTCTTTGTAAAAAGAGACCGTACGCTCCTTGAGGCTCATAATGCCGTATTGATCCAATTCATCCGAATATTCGCGCAGCACGAGCTTAAATGTTTCTTGCACGCGATTATGCTCGCTCAGATCATCGGTAGACGCCGGCTCCTGCCCGCGCTCCAGCGCATGCACCGGCTCACGTCCGCGCTCATTGTAGACGATACATAGATACAAATCGCGAATAAATTCATTGTTGCCAAAGCCTTCGATCAGCGACAATCTCGTTGTAATTGGGGACGGGACGATAATTTCACGTCCCAGACTGTCGAGCGCAGCACCTGACTGGATCGATAGCGTTTTGTCATCCACCATGATAACGGTCAAACCGGTAATGATACCCGGTCCAAATAGCAGTCGGTTCAACAGCCGTCTTTTGTTCACCGTATACTGTTGTTCGGCTTCAAAGTCTCTGACCGTCAGCAGCTTACCGTAAAAATAACGGTTACGCTCAAACGGATAATAGCGAGAATTGCTCATACCATGAACTCCTTTTATATGGTCATGTCAGTGCCAGCTGTATAGTTCGGCAGCGGCACTGCTCAATGTTCCAGCTTAATCGCCTCATCCAAACGAAACGGAAACGTTGCTGCTGCGGTTTCACCGCCATCGGTCAATACGGTATCGTACGAGACGACCGACTGCTCATCGATGGACATGCGCGACGGACGGGATAGTACCGAATTAATTTCCAAATAGGTGTGTGCACCTAGACGTATACGCGGCTCCAACACAACTAGCTCCGCTTCGGTCATAACCGGCTTTTCCTCATGCAGCATGCGCTGAAGCATTTCCTTTTGCCGTTCCGAATGGACGGTATCCGGCGGAACGAGCACCAGAAAGCTATACGGCATATCGTTGTACAGCGGTTTTAACGCTTCGTTCCAGTCCGGATCATGCAACAAATGCTTATATTGGAAATGCTCCAGCACATACGGCCGTTTGCCGGTCATTAACTCCATCGTTTGTACCATCGCTTCCCGTGTGCCGCGAATCCGATACAGCCCGGGCATCCGGTGCAAATAACGGCGCAACAGATCATCATCCCAACTTTCGTCCGCCGCAATGCCGACCCACCCTGCCATCCAACGCAAAAAGTCGCCTTCGATCAATTCCGGATCAAACCGATACGGCATCTCATCGATCTGTTGATGTAGCTCACGGAAAAAGTGACCGAACAATGCGAGAAATCGTCCTAGAAACGACTGCTCTCCCTGCTCCTGATACAGCTCTGGCAAATAATGCAACAGCGACGTACGCGGATAAAACAGTTCCAATTCGCGTACCAATGGCGCCTGTGTCCAGCTACCCGACAATTCGAGCGCAACCCATAGATAGCGTCCACGCGCTTCGGGAAAAAGAGCATTAAGCGGATTAAGCGGCAATGCTTGCCAATGCTCATGAATATAATGGAGCCGCTGCCGATTGCCAATCTCCGGTGCATGCAGCCATTCGTCAATCGTATACACCCGATTACGCCACTGTATCTGCATATGATCAGCGGCATAATAATGGACGATCAATCTCGTTTCCGGCGGCACATCGGCATCGATGCGTAAATTATGCCACATATTGCCCTCTGTACCGCTGTCTGCCGACGGCAGTAACAGATGCCCACGCGGCAAGCCATCCGTTTCCAGCGGCGAGCGGATCATACGATTGCGCCTGAAAATGGTCATAATGGCAGCGGACGCATCATGAACGAGCAATTGTTCACCGCTGCGCAGCAACTCATCTACACGTCCGGTATAACCAGGCACCCGTTCCCAGTCGCCTTGTGGCGATATGACGATCAGATACGCCGCCATCTCGTTTGCGCTGCGCAAATCGTGAACACCTGCATAAATAGCACCGTCCGGCCCTTCGCTCATATCCCCTTCCAGCCGATAACCGACTAACGAAAATCCGCTCGGCTCACCCGCTTCATTCCAGCTCCAAATCGTACTGCTATTCGGAGCAGCCACATAAACGGTTTCGCCATACACCGCCATTTTCCAGCGATCACGATCACGAGCTGGATGATCCGCATTACCTTTAGCGTTTGCCAAATGATTCGGCAATGAGCGACTGCGTAACAAACGTCCATTCCAATTATAGCTGTGCAGCTCATAGTTCCATCTCGGTTGCCCATCCGACTCTGCTTCATCCTCTTGCAGCGGAATCGTTCGTCGTCGCTGCAACAGGTGCAGTTGCTCACTTTCGTGCGCGGCGGCAAGTGTCTGTATGCTCTCGCCATCCACTACACTCACGTTCACTTGCCATAGACATTGCCCATTGATCGCCGCATATACGCTAATCATCGCCTGCCGTGGATGCAAAGGCAGGATCGCAAACCGCTCGGTCGTTCCCAGCAGCAACGATTCGGACATATGTTCGCGATAGGTAGCGGCTAACAGTAGCTCTGGTGCCGGATAAGCAGGATCAAGCAGGAATACCGCTCCTCTGTTATCCATCATATAAAGCTTGCCGTTGCGCTCGGCTGCTATCGTATGAATAGGTACACCGGGAGCGATGACGGGAAAACGTCCTGAAGCACTGTACTTCATTTCACGACGCAGCGTAATGCCCTGTTCGCCAATATCGAGATTGATCGCTTTACCTGTCACCCAATCAGACGGCTTGTTAAAAGCAATGCCCGGTATTCTCATGATCCATTCCTCCTTTCTCTCGCATCGTACTTGCATTCAGCGGATTTCAGACGCCGTGAACAGCTGTACCTCATGCTCGCCAGCATACGTCAGCGCATGCGGCAAAATGCGAATATTGCCGCTTTCGTCACGCACTGTACCGCTGCCTTCGGCAGTAACCCACAGATCGGATACGTACAGCACACCCGGAATATGTGCTAGCCAATTGTGCAGATCACCACTGCGGATCGTTTTGCCAAATTCGCGTTCACGACCGAGCGGGTCAAAATAGTCATTTAGCGCCTTCAAAAAGATCGATTCTCTGCCTTTTAACTGCGGCTCCACTACAATACGTGCCTGCACATTCGCCTGTATATATTGTGGGCCGATCACATGCAGCTCTGTGCCCAGCATGCGATAACGATCCATATAACGCCGTACCGCCTGCAAAAAAAGCGGTGATGGATCAAGCTTACGCTGCTCGGTATAAGGCACGACGACTAGTGTCATCTGTCCGGGCGCTTTGCGTTGCGGATACCCGCCAAGCCCGCTCACATACAGCGGTAACGCCTTCACCCGTCCGACGCGCAGTCCAGGTGTCCGCAGCGCAATCGTCTCGTAATCTTCCGCCGTGACCGCACGCTCTACCTCATGCAAATTGCCCGCCAGTCTGCGCTTCGCCGCCGCCAGCGTTTCGGTGCCATGACCGCCCCGTCCGTGCGTGTAGTTGGAGGCACGCAGCGATGGCGATTGTGCGTCATCCTCCTCCAGTCGCAACACACCGCTGCGCACATTACCACGCTCACCGCCCCCGGATGTGCGCGCGATCATGACGATATTCGGACGGTTCGCACGCTCTGCTGCTCGACCATGTCGATTATCGCCAAACACGATTTCACCAGTACGCTCATCATAATAAAAATGCCGATCATCTGGACCGGAGCTATCAAAGTTCGCAACCCGTGTCCATTCATGCCATTTGACCAGCTTGCCGTCCGTATCGGCGGTAGCGGTCTGTATACGCAACAGACAGAGCGATTCCTCCGGCGTCGCCACTCGGTAACGCTGATCCGGCATCCCTGTGCCAGTGCCCGCATAACGTCGCTGCTGCCAGCCCTGTTCCCATGCTACAAACAGGATATGGTTCGTACCAGCAGGCAATGAGCGCCCATGCCGTCCATCACCAAAATAAACCGACACTTTCGATTCAGCTGGATATTCGGTCAGCACATAGCAGCGATCATTCGGGCCGCATAATGCCAGGTCATCTACCGCTTGCCACATGTACCATCCATCCTGCTCATACACACGCACCTCCATCATGCCTGGATGAGCAAGCTGATGCGACCAATAAAGCACCGGTATCCCTTCACCGTCCCAATTCGTCTGTGTGCATACGACCGTACCGTTCCCTTCGCGCGCGCGTACCGTATTGAGCAGCAAATGCCGCAGCACCGGTGGCGTTTCATATCCGGATTCAACGAGCGTGCAGCGCAGCCAACAGCGCGGACGATCAGTTGCCGGATAGAGCGCATATGGAGTCATTACACCCGGAATCGTCATCCGCAAATCACCATCAAATGTTAGCTCAAACGTCGTATCTTGCCGCAGCTCAATCTCCTGCCATTGCCCGTCTCTATAAAATTCCCACTTCAGCACAGCGAGCGGCGTGTGTACTGCTTGCGGATCGATCGGATTGCGCGGAAAACGGTTTTTGCTTACCAAATCAAACGTCAGATGTAACGGCTGATTAACCGGCAGCGGCATATCGAATCCGATGCAAAAGCAGTTACCTGCTTTGCCATCTGCGCCAAATAGGGCAAACTCCGGTGAACGCAGCCCTTCCCATGCATGCATTACCGATGTATTGTCATGCTGCACGACTACACGCTCAATCTGATGCGGCAGTAGCCATAATGGAGACTGCGTTTCAAATACGATCGTATCCGCACGCAGCCGTGTGCCTGTAGGCAGCAAACGTTGCTGTTTAACCCCGGTAAACTGCACGTCCGTTTCCGCACAAGTGGCTTGCTGTGGCTCCACACCGAGCAATTGCAAAAACTTCAGCTCATTGCGAGCGGTCACGCGGTTGATATAATATTGCTGCGCCTCGGTTAGCCAGGAGAACATTTCCAACATCGTGATGCCCGGATCATGTTCATTTTCATCGGTCCATTCGGGGCTGTAACGGTGAATCGCTTGTCTGGCGCGCTCCATAATTTGCGCATAGGTACGATCATCCAAATTTAGATTGGGCAACATGTTTGTTCTCTCCTTTCAGCAGATGGATGCAAGATGAAGCTGTTAATCCCAATTCGTGCGCACCTTTAGTGACTGTTGTCCTCCGCTGACTATACAATGGCGAAGCGATGCAGCTTGCTCTGGTGTCAGCTCTCGCCTTCCGTCCCGCTCGCTCATGAAAATTTCCATCGTTAGCTTCTGAATGTACCGTACACCAGACACAGATTGCAGTAACGGATAAAACATTTCCGCCAGCGGTTGCTCACCGATTTGCCAGCCTTGCCCGTCCGCTTTGCCGGTCACCGGATTAAGAAAACGACGCAGCCGTTCCTCACACTGCTCCTCCACCGGTACCAAATCTTCCAGCGCACGCACGATAATCGTGCCAGCGATATCCACTTCAAGTCGTACCGGCTCGATCACATATAGCTGCTCAGGGAAAATCATGCCCGACATACGCGGATGCAAATACTGCCTGATGCGTAGGGATAGCTCGGGAAAATATCGTTTACCCGCCCCTTCATCCCGCGCCATCACGACGAGTGTCACACTGCCCGCTTCGCGCTCCATTTGACCGTTATAACCGGAAAAACAGCGTACACGTGCAACATGCGCGTCCGCTGCACGTGCCAGATGTTCATAATCTTCAGCGGTTACGGCACGCTCACGGTGACGAAGCTGCCTCGGTCCCCGCACAGCTGCCTCCGCTACTTTCTCACGATTATGCCCGCCAAACGCCGGAACCGGATTAAACACATCTTGGATAAAAGCACGTGCATAGCGCGGCTGTGTTACGCTATGTGCATCTACATTGCCCTGCTCGCCCTCGGACAGTCGATAATCGACCCGTACACGTCCGATTCCAGTCGCAGATGGAATACGTCCGGTTCGCCCATCACCAAAACGTACAATTCCTTCCTGCCGATCAATCCGATAATGATGATCGTCCGGATTGGAGTGCTCCAGATTAGCTACCGCTGTCCATCGTCTCCACAAACGCTCCACACCAGTCGGTAATGTTTCACGGCGCAAACTATCGGGATGTCGCTGCTGCTCTTGCAGCCATTTAACCGGATCGGCTGTATCCGTTTCGTCCACCCAGATTTGCTCATCTTGCACCGGTGCGCGCAGCAAGCGAAAATAAAGACCGTGCCGATCGCGTAACACATCCGGCTTTTCGTCCTGCACACTTTGCTGCTGGATCGCAGGCACCGTATTCCAGTGCAGTTGGCGCAGCAGCGGATACGGCAAACCATCCCTGCCAAAACGCCGATGCCGATCGACGAGCCGAATCCAGTACGCCTCCCGTCCAAACCGACGAACACGTCCAAAATCCGGCGGTCCCGCCCACTGTATATGCCCGCTGACCGTCATACTTTCGGTCGTGTCATACACTTCTAGCGTCGACCAATTGCCACTGCTGCTGTCGCTGCGCCAGTATTCCCAATCGATGCGTGCCGGATCAGCCAGCCCACCAAGCGGCTGATATTCCAGCTCTGCATACACATAGAGCGGTCCGCCTGTCGGCGGCTGATCCAATGCGATATAACAGACCGCACTGCCATGTTCCAGCATATGAAACGGCGGCTGCGGCTGTCGCCCATATGCTGCACCATAACCGATATATTCGCCCCCATTCAGTGCTGCCCAGCCACGCGTAGTAATCGGCTGCCGATATTCATACGTCAATGTGACATCTTCTAGCCACGGGGAACGATAGATCACATACGGCGCGTACGCATTGTCCAACTCCACAATCCGTGCGCGAATCCAGTGTCCATCAATCCCGTTGACCGGATAAGCTTCCAGATCGTTTGGACAGTAAAAGCTCCATGCGTGCATTTGCCCGGCGGTCTCATTTAGGCGCGCTGCGATGGGCGTACCGTCCTCCGCCGTCAACGGGCTTGTCATCGCGCTCCGTTCTGCCTGCGATGGTACAAATTGTAGTGTGCCGGAATCGGCGGAATGCAGTCTAACCCATGCTTGTCCATTCCAGTATTCCCAGCTTACTTGCCGAATATAAGCATAATCCTGGCGTTTTGGGTCAAATTCGGACGCCCGCATCACCGGTCGCCAGCGCGGTTCATTTTCCGGCGTTGCCATCAATTGATGCTCGCTATATCCGATCCGGCAGTTCAATGTGATCACACTACCTTTACGGCTAAACACTTCGGACGAATGTAAATAAAAGCAACCGTATGTATAAAACAATGTACCAAACGGATATTGTCGTCCTGCCTCCAATTCCAGATCGTCCTGTAATAGACGCTCTGGCACGATGCCGATGCTTGGCTGCACCGCTTTGGAGGCAGTGGATGCAAACTCCGCTAATACGGTCTCACTCATTGTGGCAGCACTAGGTGGAGCCGAGATTGCTGGTAAAACGGACACATTGCCAAGCCGCACCGTTGACAGCATTTCCGCAAACTGCTCGATCTGATGATTCGACGCTTCTGCCGTCAATGGGAAAATCAACCGGCAACGCAACCATACCCCTTGCTGTTCATTAACAACCGACGGTTCCGGCATATTGCCTGCCGCCTTGAATAAATAGAACCGTCCTGTACCGGCACGCACATAATCAAACTCGCGCCATTTGCCGCCTGTACAGTATGACCAGCGCGCATATTGTGGATTACTCAGCAAACGAATCCAGAGCTGGGCAAGATGGGTCGGCTCCAGCTCTGGTATCCACTCCAGCCGTACTTCGCCTGCCAGATGTTCCAGTTCCGGGCAGTTCGTATACAGCACATGCTGCTGCAAAGACTGCCGTTGTCCGGCATCGAATAGACGTGTCGCTTGCGTCTGTGCAGTGGCGCTGTCTGTAACGGGCAGCTCACCTTCAGCCAGTCCAGCCTGTGGCAGCTCTACAGCAGCCTTTTTGCCGTCTGCCGCTTCAGCGGAGCCAGCAACAGGCAATTGGATCAGCTGATCGGTACGTCCATCCGCTATATACAAATCGGTAATGCGCGCAGGTGTAACGAGCAATGCTGCCTTCGTTTCAAACACAATTTCACCAGTCGCTGTAGCCGCTGATACCGGCGTGCCTGCCGGAATGAGCACCGGACGTGTCGCGCCTTCACTCAGCCGAAATGTCAGTGCCGTCGTCGCCGCACGCGCCGGCATCGGCTCCACGCCGATCAGACTTAGAAAGGATAAATAATTGTTAAGCGGTGCCTGATTCAGTCGTCGCCAATTTTCCAGCAGCATATCCGCCACAATATAAAATAAAGCGGTGCCTGCATCCGGATCATCCGGCGTAAAGCGCCATTCCGGTGTATAATACGGCACCAATGCCGACATTTCTTGCATCATGTCCCCCAGCTGACGTGTATCCAGCGGCGGGGAAGCTAGGCGGGCAATCTGCTCCCAATTCAGCCGGGTCATCGTTCATTCTCCTTTCTACCTCTGTAGTCGATTTATTTCATGCTCAGCCGCCATACAAATAAAATGGATACACTTGATTGGACACATGATTCGTCGCTCGTTCGCGGTAACGCACCTCGATGCGTACCGTTCCTTGCTCCGGGTCATCCTGATGTGTGGCGACTTCCACCTCGGTCACACGCGGCTCCCAGCGGGCAATCGCCTCGCGCACACTTTTCGCCATCAGATTCATCGTTGTCACATCTAGCGTTTCAAACTGATACTGCCGAATCCGGCACCCAAACTCCGGATTCATTACTCGCTCTCCTGGCATCGTACCGATCAGAATGCGGATCGCTTCCCGAATATCTTCACTGTATTCCGACATGCCGATGCGTCCTGTCGCCGGATCGACCTGCACCGGAAAGCTCCAACCTCTGCCGAGAAATGAACGCTGGGACATGATAGTCGCCTCCTTGATTTGCCTATTTTCACCGTGCCAGCCTCACTGTTATGACGCTTGCCTGCTGTCATCTCTGCCCGCTTCCCCATGCCGGCACAGACGGCAGACTCCGGATCGCCCTGCCCAGCGCATCAGTTAATTTTGACCATCGTTCCTTTGATCGTGACGAGCGCGTCCGACTGAATCGACAACGGGCCGCTCGATTTCAGATCAAGCGTACCTTTCGCCTGCAACGAAATTTGGGTCGATTCGACCGAAACGGCTTTGTTGCTCGTCAGCGTAATATCGCCCTGATCGTTCAGCACGATCTTAGTGCTACCGCTTGTGATCGTCACCGAACCCGAACCGCCTCCGGTCAGCAATAGGCTATGCGTACCGCCTGCATCTTTAAATTCCACTTTGTCGCCGCCATCATCCATCGTCAGCGAATGACCTTTGGCGCTTTGAAATGTCATTTTGGCAGCATTGTCCGCTTCATCAAAAATAATCTGGTGCCCTGCGGTCGTTTTCATCTTTTTGAGCGTGTTTTTTTCGGGCGGCGGCTCCGGCTTTGCCGTATTGCTCCATAACAGACCGATCACATACGGACGCGTAATATCACCGAGATGAAAAGCGACCAGCACCTCATCATCCACCTCTGGCACAAACAGACTGCCGCGAGCGCTGCCTGCCATCGCCGCTGTGACACGTACCCAATCGGTCTCGTGTTCGCCTTGTTGCATTTGCAGCATCAACTTCACACGTGCCAGATTGTCCGGGTCTTTATTGCTCGTCACTTTGCCAATCGCGACACCGGCAATGCGCGTTTCCGGCTTGCGGCGTGCATCATAATACGAATCCGGCAGTATCATATCGCATTCCCCTTCACTTCAAATTGAATCACATACCCTTGTTCATCCAGCACATGCACCGCTCCGGTCAAATAACAGGTGCGTCCAACCGTTGTCCCCAGTCCGGCAAAAGCGACATACACCCCAGCACGCAGCTCCGGTATGCCTATACATTCACCGCTACCGTTAACGAGTTCCATCGAGCGCGTCTGCATTAGCGAATCGGCAGCATTTTGCACATCTTGCACCGTTTCAGCGTCCAGATCGTGGTACGCCTCATACGTGCCCAGCGCACCGATCAGCGCGCTACCGGTCTTCGTGCCGTCACCGATTTTGACGACCGTCGGTGCGGAGGAAGACAATAACTCGCGATTCAACGGGTCCCAGCTCTGTACTTTGATGCCGCTCCACTGGGAAGCGATATTGTGTTCCAATCGCAGCGAGATCAAGCCTGCCCCCCAGCTAAGCTTCAAATACGGCGTCGTCGAAGCCGCCATTTTGCGAAAATAAACCGCTTTGCCGACTACCAACAATTCGCGATTACTGCGAAATGCCAGCTCCTGCAAAAAGTGATAATCATCCTGCCGATACTGGGCGATATTTTCGATCGTTTCGGTCGTAGCGTCCACTTTGAGACTACCTGCATACGCAGAAGCCAGCTCGCGTGCCACATCGCTGTATTTCTTTTTTTGCCATACTTTTTCGCTATAGGTTTTCATCATTAATACGGTCATATCCATACAGCCGATCGTCACATAAGCGGCTTCATCGTCACGTGCTTCATAGCTGATCGCTGTAATATAACCGGTAAATACCGCCTTGAGTTTTGTCCCATAGCCTAGCTCGATATCGATCGTTCCACCAAGCGTCATACCGTCCGGCACGATAAACTCCTTTGCCTGCGGATCGAACGCCTCTTTGATCTGAAATGAAGCATAGTCCGCCAGCGGCTCCACTGTCGTATGTACGGTCAATTGTCCCAGCACTAGATTGTCCGGCGTATACGACTGCCCGCTACAACTGATTTTGAATACCGGTGCGGCAAAATCATTATACGTGCTGCTTAGATTCGCATAGTCGACGCTTGAAGTCGGTAATGAAATGTCTGCCATCTCGTGTTCAGCCCTTTCCCGGTACAGTCAGCGTCGATACAGGGCCTGGATTCAGCGGATCATCAATGCCGCTCGCATCGGCAATTTGTCGCCATTTGGAAGCATCGCCGTAAAATTTCTGCGCCGTTTCCGGCAATGATTCCCCTTGCTGTGAGGTCACCTGGCGGTCGGTCTCGCTTAGCGTTTTGGCGGTTACCTTCTGGTCGAGCGATTTTTCCCGATATAGCGTAATGTTCATGCGCAGCCGCAGTGGAACGCCATTTTCCATAAATAACGTATATTTCTGCTCCTTGATCTCCATACGTCCTTCATATTCAAATGTGCCCCAAGCAAACGTATACGTGCGCGGCTTCGCACTGCTCATATCCTCCTGTATCATCGACAGCAACTTACCCGCATATTCGCGCACATCGCTTCCTTGCATCGATGTGTCAAAAAACAGACTCAGGCTCAGACTGCCTGCCACATTACCGATCGTTTGCAGCGGTTTGGATTCATTAGTGCCCGCATTCCAGTTCCCTTGCTGTACGACCGTATATTCGGACGGATTAAACATTACGGTGAAAATATCTCCGGTATTGCTTTTCGTTTTCCCCTGCGGAATGATTAGCGCTTTACTCGTTGTCAATTGTCCTTCCCCCTCTGTGCCAGCACAGCATTACATTCCGCGCCGCTGATAATCCGACTTCAAGCGGCGCTGCAACTCGCGATATACACGTTGCACAATCTGCTCCAGCTCATTGGAACCGAGGCGTACAGGTTGCCTTGCCGCTGCTAGCGCCGATTCGGAATCGGACATAGCAGCATTAATGGTGCCAGTCGTCGTGGCGGCTGCACGATTCCCCTGCCGTGCTGATGCGTCTTCACCTGTTGAAGATAGTGACGACGATGCGGATACGGCTGGTGCCGTACGTCTCCATTCCGGCACGAATGTGCCCTGCGGCGAACGCTGGTCGGTGCCGCTAGCTTCCGCTTGCCCCTGCTCCCCTGTTAGCATTCGCTCCGGTAACTGCTGTATCCGGCGTCGTAGCATTTCCAGCATTGCCGGCTCTGCCGCTCCGCTTAGCGGCAAGCCTATCCCCCTGCCGCCCGTACTGGCAAGCAGTGGTACACCGCTGCGACGTGTGCTGCTATCACTGGTCGTATAAGCAGCATAAGCGTCAGACTCGGCAACTGTGTCGGCGCTAGAAGGATTAGACTCACTGCGCCTGAAGGCAAGCAGCATCCGCTCCGGTGACAATCCCCCATCGGCACGTAGCGGTGCCGCCGCGCTACGCTGCTCGGCTTGCAGCGCCTGCATAAGCCAGCGACTTGCTTCCAACTGCAAATCGCCCGTACTGCGGCGACCGCTTGCCGCTGCTCCGGCTTGCCCGGCAAAGCGCAATGCCAGCGCTCGGCTCGCTGAACCCGGACGCAGTAATTCTCCAGATAACTCGCGTCCGGTAATACGCTGGATAAGCGTGCTTACGGTTGTCGTAATCCCTGCTTCCCCGCGCATGCCTTGTCCGTTCACAGACCACATCGGCAACAGCAACGGGCTTGCCCATGTCATTCGCTGCGGTGCACGTGCACGCTCACGCGCTAACTGACGCAGCGATGTGCTTTGCGTTTGACCTGGTAACGCCGCCGCAAGCGGCAACAGCATCATAAACCGTTCCGGCGATAAACGCAGCGTCTCACGCTCGATATATCGACCTAGCGTTTCATAAATATTACCTTGTAACAGGCGTGTGTCGGCAGTGGCACCTGTACTAGCCAGCTCCTCATCGCCCAAATAACGGCGCAGCAGCAACGGATGATACAGCTCGCGCCGCAGCGCTTCATCCGCACTATCCGACTGCAACCACGGCAAATTAAGCCACGGCCACCATTCCCGCAAACGCTGGCTCGCCTGTTTCCACTGCGCACCGCCCGCCAGTGCCGCCTGATTCCAGAGCCAGCGATTGCCCTGACGACGAATCAACTGCTCCGGCATCCCTGCTACCGGTGTCCCTGCCGGGCTTTGCCGCCGCCATTCCTGCCGCACAGCCGTCATTACCATCCGGCTCCATTTGCCTGCCTGCTGGTGAAAAGAACGCTCTGCCGCACGCTGATACAACCGGCGAATATTATGCTCGATAACCGCCCGCCGCTCATGCGGATTAAACAGGCGCACAATATGATACAGCCAATCTTCCGGCTCACGTGCAGGCTCCTGCCGCAGCGGTTGCCACGACGGATACGGCAAAGCGGCTGCCGTCTGCTCCGGCGAAGGCAACACATTCAGCAATTGCACCGTGTACGTACCGCCAAGCACACTGTCCAGCTCGCTCAAACGTGACACCTGAAAAAGATCGGACAGACGACGAATCTGACGATCGCCCTCCGGACGAATGCTGCCGGATGGCGATCGCACCGGAATCGTCAACCGCACCGGCGGTAACCAGCGCAGCCGTGGCGCCAACGAGCTGCCTGCAAGCGCGCCGATACGAGCGGCACGTCCACCGCTTTGTTCCAATAGCGGAACGAGCCGCGACAATTCCCTTATATTGCGTCTGCTCCATGAACCGGTTCCCTGTATGTGTGAGAATGAGCGTGTATCAAGCGTCCATTCATACGGCTGGATAAAGGCGGTATCGCCAGACATCCCGCCGGTAAGTATGCTGCCCATCCCACCTGCCATTTGCCGGAAAATAAGCTGTGGCAAACTGCCCAGCACACGCAGCGATAACGGTAACGACTGCCCTGTTGCCGCCCCAGCCTGCTCACTGTGCGCCTCCAACCATATTTCAGGCGGCAAGCGTCCGGCACCACCTTGCCACAACATCTGCCATAACGCCGGCGGTACCGCGCCCCAAGCGCCCCCGCTACCAGCCGTCACACCCTCTGTGCTCAACGAACCTGCATTGCCGCGCTCCACTTCATTTCGCGGCAATGCAGCAATTGAACTTTGCCCTTCCAGCGCCAGCAGCCGCCAAAAATAATAATTGCGTACAAGCAATGGCTGTGTAATCGACACCTGAGTGAGCGGCTTCCATTCGATTCGCTGGTGATGATGGTGGTGAATTTCCTCATACGTTCCGGCGTGATCGCGGGCGGCAATACGGCGATGCACGAGCGCTGCACCTGGCATAGCTGACGACATCGCTGTCGGCTTATGCCGCTCTGCTAACTGACGCGCAAAAGCCGTAGCTGCCGGAATAGCGGCAACCGGAGTAAACGGACGACGCAAAAGCCAGTATTTCATTGATGAATCGCCCCTTTACTCATGCTTGCTGCTCATCCAGCCGGATCGGTCTGTTCCATACACTATCGACTCGTATTGCTGCGCCTACTAAGCGACAGCCCTTGATGCACTAATTCCAGCGATTCGACCGCCAGACTACCTTGACCGGCATTGAGCTGCGGCCCGATCCATTTAACCGGATATGCCCCGATAAAATTCCAGATTAGCAGCTGGCTGTAATCATCGCTCGCCATCATAATCGAGCCGTCACGCGGCGTCATTTTGCCGACCGTAAAGCTGTTATACCAATCCCATAGACCGAGCGACAGCAACACACCGCGCTTGAGCACAAGCGGCGGATACTCGCGCCGGGTCGGGAAACGATGGATAAATCCATTTTGCCCGCCTTCCTCGTACGTTTCGAACTTCGTTTCCGCCTGCAAACCGCTTATTTCAGAGAAGCCGCCAATTTGCAACTGCTCGATCTGTACGAGAAAACGAAAGCCGCCGAGCGGATCGACATTGTTCATATTTTTGTTGCTTGATGACGTTGCCAGCGCGCTCACCCCTTTCCGAATACATCAAACAGATTTTCAGGCTGTTCTGAGCCATCCTCATTCAGACGCCGATTAATCCGGTTAATCTCATCACACCATCGCTGGCGTTCGCGATGTTCCATCCGCATCAGCTCCTCATGCGACCAGTGGAAATAGTACGCGATAAAGCCCATTTCTTCGTACAGCTTGTCCACCGGATAGTGCAAACTCAGACCAGACTCTGATCCAAAAAATTCATCGCCACCTCATGCTCATGACCACAGCGCGGGCAAACGGTCGGAATCGTCGTTAGCTGCATCTCATTAATGCTGCGGTAAAACTCTTGCAAATACGCCAGATCAGCGGTAAAAAATCCCTCCACCGTATGCGTATCGATCATCGGCAAATCACCCAACTTCGTAATGACACGGGCAAGCAAAATAATCGTCAAATAACTCGGGTTTTGCTGCACACGCGGATCACGCATCGGCAAAATCTCATCGCTCGCCGTCGCTAACCGCATCACACCACGACGATGTAAATTCCCTTCCCGATCCACATAACCTCGCGGCAATTCAAATGCATGTTCTGTTGTTAACATCTGCTGTCCCCCATTCCGGCACGTTGCCGCCGGATGAGCAGGCAAGCGTACGAAACGCCCCATTCATCCGGCTGACATCAAGCCGATGTATAATTACCGTTTAAATCGATGCTGATTTTGAATACAGGTATGAACATGCGTCCGACGCCAACCGTATAGCTCATCCGTCCGTTTCATACGTTGCCCCAAACTCATTCGCTGCCGTTTGTAGCGACCGATGGCAACGCGTGTACTTCGTCCGCTTCATAATGCTGACCAGGCTAAACGCATTATGAACTTTGTTAGCGTCGGTCGCCATTACGCTTATTTCGTCCGCTTCATCCCTTCATGCGCCAGCTCGATCGTCTCGATCGCTACCTCTTTACCGGAACCGTTAAAGCTTGGCGCCGTATACTTGGTCGGCCACGCCTGAATGATCTGCCATGCCGCTTTGTCCGCGCCCGTCTCATCGATCGCCGTAATCGTTACATTTTGACGGGTAATTTTACCAGCGCTGCAATCTTCCAGCCATTTGTACAAGTCCATCGAATCGGTCACGCCCCATTTGAGCGTAATATTGCCGTATTTGGTCAGACCTGTCAGCTTACGCGGAGTCGTCGCCTCATTGCCTTCACGATATTCCACAACCTCAACGGTGGAATCATAACCGGACACTTCCGTAAAACCGGCTTGCGTAATATTGCCCACTTCCATTTTGAACCTAAAATTACGGTATGGGTCTTTGCGTTCACTCATACATGTATCCCCTCTCCCGAAATGAAATCATCGTCGCCGTACATGCCGCCTGTGCTACCGGTTATTCAGTTGCCGTCTTCTGCGTAATGCGGAAAATAACAAACTCGGCTGGTTTCACCGCTGCGATCCCGATCACACAAATTAGTCGTCCATTGTCGATATCGTCCTGTGTCATCGTATTCGGGCCAATATCTACATAAAACGCTTCGCCAGGGCTTGCGCCTTGCAGTGCACCATCACGCCATACCGTCGTCAGGAACGAATCGATCGTACGTTGTACCCGTGCCCACAGCGGTGCATCATTCGGTTCAAACACGACCCAGTTCGTATTGCGGCGAATCGATTCCTCGACAAAAATAAACAGACGCCGTACGTTGATATATTTCCATAATCCGTTAGACGAGCATGTACGAGCACCCCATACACGAATGCCTTGCCCGGTAAACTGCCGAATCAGATTGATGCCGAGCGGGTTCAGAATATCCTGTTCACCTGTATTGTACTGGCAATATAGCCCGGTTACGCCGCGCACGACTTCGTTAGCTGGCGCTTTATGCACGCCGCGCGTATTGTCTGAGCGCGCATAGATGCCTGCCATCGAGCCGGAAGGCGGAATCGCCACACTGCGCTTTTCAAACGGATCAAATACGAGCAACCACGGCGAATATAGCGCTGCATACGATGTGTCAAAATAATTGCGGTGCGCCTTAATATCCGGCACTTTGGTGCTGTCACGCGGCGCGTCCAAAATCGCAAATCGATTTGTCGCATTTTCACAATGCCCCGTCAGTGCAAGCTGTACGTTCGGATCGGTAATACCCGGCACCGCCATCAGGCTAACTTCATCATTGTCGATAAACGCCTTAATGCCCGTCCGTTTGCCAGGACCGAAGTCTGCGCCCATAAAAGCGTCTGGCGTAATGCTGTCCACACTGCCATCGCTACCGCCGGACAATGTCAATTGATAACGTCCCGTACTTTCAGCGGCACCGCTAATCACTTCAAACGGAGACAATACGCTGTCCGCTGCCGCCGCATCCGGTTCGCCTTCATGCCAATTCACCTGCACAAGTGCCGAACGGGAAGCGACGATGCCGATATAGTTAGGCGCTGCCGCATTAAGCGACGCATTTTCAAACACTTCCGCTTCGCTGCCGTAATTGACTTCCAGATTGAACTCACGCGTAGTTAACGTTTTGACCGGTACAAGGTTCGTATCCTCCACGCTACCATCGAGCGGAGGGGCAATTTCCAGCACATTGTCCAGTGCGGACACGACGCGATGGTATGAGCTTGTAGGTTCTTTATCCGCCTCGGAGGCATCGGTATAGGCGATCACATCACCCGCACGAAAACCGGAGCTACTTTTCACCCGATATTTGCCGCCGTCCAACACTTCCGACACTTGCGTTTTCGCTTTGCTTGTCGGACGCAGTGTCACGGTAATCCGGTTTCCCCACTGCCCCGGATTGCGGGCGATAATGCGTAAACCCGGCTTTTTATCATCCACTTTGTCAAGCTCCACATTGGCAGCAGGCAATGCGCCTGGCGGTGCGACACGCATCACATAACAACGCGAACCGCCATTGCCAAAGAAATGCTCCACCGCATACGCCAAATAGCGATACACGCCAAACGCATTTTCGGACAAATAGCCACCAAAATTACGCTGGAAATCCGCCATACCGGTAATGAGTACAGGTAAACCTTCTACAGGCCCACGCTCAGCTAAGCCGAGAAAACCGGCGGTGCTAGTGCTAACCCCTTGCATCGGTACAGGACCACTGTCAAACTCCTCCACATACACTCCGGGCGATAAATATTCAGGCATGGTGCTTTTCCCCTCTCATCATTAAACTTGGACTACCTCCATCAGCCAAACTTCGGCAACGGCTTATTGCATATACGGCGATCGATGCGATTATGATTACATAGTACGGACGCGAACTTGCCCACTTGCCCTATTCAGCTCCACCCGCAGCGCCTCACCTTCTTTCAAAGTTAAATGGGTTCGGAACAACGTCTCGTCAGCACCTGTCGATAGCTCGTAATCGGTCGCACCGCCAGGCAAAGATGTTAATACTAGCAACGCCTCGCCTCGTCTGTCACTGCGTCCTTGCACGACCGCAAGCAGTGATGTTCCTGCCGGATAATCGCGTTGCAGCGGCTGTGCAAGCTTCCAACAGCGCTCCCCTGCCGTCTGCACCGGAGCAACAGGTTCATCGTCCGCACTGTTGGCAATCCGAATCGGTTCAGCAGACGCTGAAGCTATCGCCGGATCATCGGATGATGACGGCTCGCACAGCAACACCATCTGCTCACCGATTACAGGCTCTGCTCCGGTCGCCCGCACATACAGTTCGTCCGTTCCGGCAGTTGCTTCGCGCCGTAGTCTGGCACGCGCTGCCGCAGTCTGACTGCCGCGTAGAAACAGATCGATCCCTGCCAGCGGATGTCCCTGTTCATCGATACAACGACAGTACACCCGCGTGAAGCGCTGCGCATACGGATAGGCGGGAGCGGGCAGCAACCGCAGATCGACTTGAAATGGAATAGACGACTGCGGCTCAATCGTCCACTCTAACCGGGCAGGCATATAATCCGGCGATTGCACAGTTAGCACATAATGCCCCGGTTCCAGCTCGCTGGCGGCATAATAACCGCCGCCTTTGGGCAGTAACCCTCTGCCATTCATAGGCGGAAGCGGACGAGCAGTCGTCGTCTGTCCTAGCTCATCCAACAAGCCCAAAGTCAGCTTTAAGCCGCGTACCGCCGGAACACCGCCGGTAACCGAATCGATTAGCCGCAGCGCGACGGAGCAGCGATAACGAATACTCATACACCGTCTCCATTCCGATGCTCTGCCGCCAGATTCGCATCCAGCACACGGCTGACTTTTTTCGTCCGCAGCGATTCCAGCATGACCGGACCAGCGCGGCATGCAACCGACAACCGATAGGGCTTTTGCGAGAAAATTTGACTTAGCCGCTCGGACGGCAGATCGTCTAATATCAATCGCAGTTCCTCATTGTTTTCCTTCAACGTTCCGACCAGTTCGGCACCGCCTACGCTCGCATAATCATGAAGCGTTTGCAACACACCGCCCATGATGCGATTGCTGTCCAAAGCACGCACTGGCAAATCGGCACGCGAATGTACCGTAATCAGGTAGTATAGCTCCAAACAGAGTGGCGGATAACGTAAAGTACCGCGATTTTGTACGATCATCTCGTTCATTTGGTAATCCCGACTTTGCCGAATGTCGAACAAATACACACTGACCGCCAGTTCCCCTTCCTCTAGCGGTGAAGCGAGTCCGATACTTTCCGCATGTGCGATCGTATCCGGCACAAGTTGCTGCCGCAACAATCCGACAATCGTCATTCCGGTATCGACAATTACATTGGCATTTCCGATAACGTTGTCCCCCTTTCCAACCGTGCATTACTGCTATGTACAGACAAATACAGATAACGATACGTGGTGTCCACAACCTTCACCATAGATCGGCATACATGCCAAGCGTATCCGGTGATAACAGCAGACCGCCCTTTTCTAGCTCTAACCGCACAGCGGTGAGCAGCATGTCCATCGAAAGCGCCTGCCCCTGCGCGGCGGCGATAAATGCGGCGGCAACGATAATATTTTTAATTTGACCGCCAGAGATTTCAAATGTGCGTGCCAGAAAGTCCCAATCCAATCCCGGTTCCAGCGGCAGCGTTGCCGGCAGCATCGACAGCCAAATTTGCTTGCGGCTCACCTCATCGGGAAACGGAAACCGCACGATAAAGCTAATCCGTCTCATAAACGCATCATCCAGATTTTGACGATAATTCGTGGCGAGTACGGTAATGCCTTCATACGACTCCATCTGTTGCAACAGAAACGATGTTTCCATATTGGCAAACCGATCATGCGAATCACTCACCTCGGATCGTTTGCCAAACAATGCATCCGCTTCATCGAAAAATAAAATGCTGCTACTGTAACGCGCCTCATCAAACACTTCCTGCAAATGCTTTTCCGTCTCGCCAATATATTTGCTCACAACTTGCGACAGATTGATCTGATACAGCTGCATTTGCAATTCACCCGCAATAATGCGCGCTGACATCGTTTTGCCCGTACCAGGCGGCCCGGTGAACAGCAAACTTAGCCCTTTACCGTACGGCAACCGTTTGCCAAGACCCCATTCGTCATACACTTTGCTCCGATGCTTCACCTGATCGCAAGCATAACGTAGCTGCCGCTTTTGCGATTCAGGTAAAATAAGCTGCTCCCATGTCCATCCCCCTGCTAGCCGTGTCGCCTTATTATCGAGCCGTGTATGAATTTGCCGATAACATGCCGTATGCAGCAGCTCGCGCAGTTGCTGCGCTTCGAGCTGGTCAGCCAGCTCCGCACAAACTGCCGCCAGCGATTGTAACGCCAGCCGAATTTGCCCAGGTGTCATCTGGAATGTGGCAGCCAAATTGCCAACATCAAGTTCCACCGACGGTGGCAACAGCCGCTGTGCGTAATGCTGCCACAATCGCTGCGCCTCCTCACGGCTTGGCAGCGGAATCGTCACTTCATCCTTAAGCGTTCGTCTTGACGCTTCCGCGCGCTCTGTTCCCTCCTCACCGAGCAGCCAGATGATACCGGTATATTCGCGCAATGTACCGCGCACAAGCTGCAACTCGCGTTCACGCTGCAACGCCCAGTCATCCCAGCCTTCCAGCACTAGATCAGCACCGCGCAGCAGCGCTTCACGCACCGCAGCACGCACCGATTCATCCAACCCTGCCGTATCCATACGATTCAGATCGGCAATGACCAGCTCCCGTCCGAATGTGCCATACACATAATACAATTGATGTTTGCGTCCGCTGCCGGTACGTCCGTACAGCCCATAATAATGCGCTTCATCCCTATCCGAGCTTAACGTTGTCACAATGCGATGTAACTGCTCCTGTACATCGTGCTGCACAAGCGGCTGCTCTGGCGCATCATCCGGTCGCTGAATCGTCATCCAGCTCTGCAATGGACGATAACGCTCTGTTTCTCCAAGCACAAACCGCAGCACCTGCGGCTCCAACACGAACGGTCTGCTTAAAAAATGCTGTTGCTCACCGATCGTGCCACGCTTTAATAGCAGCCGACTAAGCGTACCTGCCGGATGCAGTGCCCGCAACAACCGCATTTCCGATTCCGCATCGGTCGCCACCAGCTTAAGCAGCAGATCAGGTGTCACATATTTGCATGTAATATCATCCTGCAAATAGGCATATAATTTCTCGTACCGTCGCTCTAACTCGATCGCCAGCAACATAATGACACTAATATATTCCTCACGTTCCAGCCGTAATCGTTCACGCAGCAAGGCGAGTGGTAGCTGCCGAATATCGCTTTCGCTCAGCCGCTGCGCAATCTGCTGTTCAAGCGCAGCCAGCTCTCCATCCAGCTGCTGCAATCGTGCATGATCTTCCGGCGATCTGCGTCCAGCCAACAGTAGTTCGACTTCTTCATCGCTAATGAACAGCCCTTTATACTGCTCAAGCTCTGCCGCCAGCTGCGGTGGATAACGCAGCAATGCCGCTCGTACGATCAGCTCGGCACGTCGAAGCTCCTGACCGAGATGCTCCAAACTATGTCGAAACGCTCTCGTCCCCTCTCCATCCGTCTGTTGCGTTAGAATGGAGGGTTGCCCGTAACCCGTTATGTCCATAACTGTCCCTCATTTCGATCACTGATTTAAACGAACGTCTAGTTACACATAACAAGCCAACAATCTATACGCCGAATGATTGAACCCTAACCGGGCAGTTTGCAAAAGATCGCAGCATTACATTCCATATGGATCAATACGCTCCATATACTATGGTCAGGAAACGTCGTGTCAAAGTATGCTCTATCACAAAACACACGTATGCACGTGATCGTATCATCAGTCCCAATACCGTACCGGCTCTAGCCAGCTCGTTTAGAGCGGCAAATGGATATCTATTTACTAGTTATTTGGACATGCATATTTTTTGCAACTACGGTTTGATCCATTTCATCATACCGATCGATTGCCGTTCTCAAAAAAGTAATATCCTATACAAAAAAAGATTATTTCGTGCGGGAAAATGAATATTATATCGTCAGAGTGGCAAAACATTATGTAAAATGCCTTGATGTGGAAAGAAAACGCCGAGTGTACCGACAAAGGTAGTGCAAAGCTTGATACGAAGCCATTCTTTGCAATCTGTGCAGCTATGAAATTACACTGCGTGGATGTAAAATCGTCATGATGAGGGGATCAACTACATAACTAATCTACTAAAGTGGAATTACAAATTATGTTAATACAATTCACACTTATTTTCAATAACAAAAAGCCAGTCACCTAGGGCAACTGGCTTATTTTTACATTAGCTTTATATACGATACGCACAAAGACCGAATTATGCCCAGTAGTCAGTTGGCAAATAACGAATTTGCGAATCCGCTTCAATCGTCAACCGTCCTTGCTCGGCATCGAATTGAACATGCTCTGGACTTACATAATACCAATGTTTAATCTGTGCGCCGTCCTCCGGAATTTCAAAACGAAACATATTCAGTTCCTGGCGAAACCGCACAATATCGCCTGCCAGCTCCGACTCAATCCCCGTAAATTCCAATCGATATCGTCCCTCAGGCAACTCGGAAAATTGATAGCTAAACGGCTGCCGATTGTTATTCAAAAATTCGCGTCCTGTGACCGCATGTTTGACCATAACCGTTTCTTTCATCGTTATCCCCCCTATGCTCAAGGCAAATCAATCAGCATCCAAAATACCGGCTGCTCCGCCGTCAGCTCTAGCCGGCTTTCCTGCTCAATCCGCGCCGCATCGCGTGCAGACAACACGTCACCATTTCCGATGCGCAGCGCACCATTAATCACAAACACATACGTACGACGATGCGGCTGTTGCACAAATTCGACCTGCTCGCCTTGTTCCAGACGGCTCAAATAAATCGTCAAATCCTGATGAATCGTCGCCTGATGCTCGCCTCCCTGACGGCTCACAACCGGCACAAGCTTGCCGTTTAGCGAAGCGGGATTAAACGAAGACGTCATATACGAAGGTGTCAGCCCGCGCACTTCAGGCTCAAACCAAAGCTGTAGCAAATTGCAGTCCGTTTCTTTGGACGCATTATGCTCGGTATGAATAACACCTGTGCCTGCCGACATACGCTGAATACCACCAAACGAACTAACCGCCACATTGCCGATATTATCTTCATGCCGTAGCTGACCTTGCAAAATAATCGACACAATTTCCATATCACTGTGCGGATGAGCGCCAAAGCCGTACGATGGGGCAATAATATCATCATTAAACACACGCAGCGGCCCAAAACTCATATTGTTCGGGTCCTGATACTCACCAAACGAAAAGCTGTGACTGCCACGCAACCATTCACGGTCAAAATGAAACCGTTCGCCTGCAGGATACACCTGAATCATATACGGATAGCCTCCTTAAAATCGAATAAAATAGCGATACATCCAAATAGGGCATACACTAGCTATTACTAGCGTTACACAACCTACGATCCATACAACTAAATAAATGTAACAAACTAACGAATATAATGTATTATACTTGCTGCTGCTCTGTTCTGGCAAACCGATCATCGCCATTCGTATGATCCACTATACTACGATCCTGGCTACATACGATTGAACGATGATAGGACGCCAAAACAAAACCGCTGCCCCATTACATATATGGAGCAGCGGCTTGCCGATCAAACAGTTATATGAACATAAATCATCCCGATCGACGACTCATTCATGCGTATCTATATGTTGCCTACGTTGCAGTAGATTTATTTTCCAAATTTGCCATCAATGATACGTCGACAAATACGTTGCCGAGTTTTGAGCAAATCGTCCGCTACGCGGTAACGCTGGAATCGAATCATCGCTTTCCGTACGAGCGCGTGGATGGAAATCCCGCTCCATTAGGGAGCGACCAGCTCAATAACAGTCGCTCTCCGTTGGAGCCTATCACATATAATAATGAACACAATGCAGGGCGAAATACAGCTTATGCCACATATCACCATATTACGCTTCAGCGCCAGCAAAAAGTAGCCATCACTTGCCGCCAATACGTCGCTGTCATGCGTTCACTTACAGCCGGAAACGTGCCACCAACTCCTGCAACTGCTCTGACAGACGGGTCAGATCGGTTGCCGCACTGGACACTTCTTCCATCGAAGCAAGCTGTTGTTCCGCTGCAGCGGAAATCGTTTCAGTATTGCCTGCGGCTTCGTCCGAGATGTTGGCGATATTTTCAATTTCAGCTACGACCGCGTCCGCATCATGGGTCAACTGCTCGGTTACACTTGTCATATCGTCCATTTTACGCGCTACAGCTTTGATGGCACGATTGATTTTTGAGAATGAGCGACCTGATGTATCGACCGCGATAATACCGCCTTCGACATTTTGCTTCGCCTGATCCATCACTTCGAGCGACTGGGATACAACACCTTGCATACCGACGATCAGATCACCGATCCGCTGCGCCGAATCCGAAGATTCAGAAGCAAGCTTGCGCACTTCCTCGGCAACGACCGCAAAGCCTTTGCCATGTTCGCCTGCCCGTGCCGCTTCAATCGAAGCATTCAGCGCCAGCAAATTCGTTTGTTTGGCAATATTGCGAATTAATACAACGATGTCATCAATCTCCGCTGAGCGCACACTCATCTGATTAATTACTGTGCTCAAATGTTCAACTGTCATCTGAATATCATAAATTTTTTGCACGACATCGATGACCGATTCGTTACCGCGTGCCGCCGCTTTGGATGCATCATCCAGCCTTTGCGTCACTTCACCTACATGAGTGGAAATGTCCGCCACCCGCTCCGACATGCGGTGAATCGCTGTTGCCCCTTCATTTACACTGTTTACCTGCCGCTCACTGCCTGTCGCCATTTCCTGAATCGCCAGCGTCACATGCTCGACCGAACGGCTCGTTTCTTCAGCTCCGGCAGATAGTTGTTCAGAAGCTGCCGATACATTGTCGGTCGTATCGCGCACACGTTCGATCATATCGCGCAAATTGCCGACCATCAGCGCAAAATCACGCGCCAAATCGCCAATTTCGTTATTTTTGCTCTGATCGATCACCACGCTCAGATCACCCTGGCTGATCTGTTGTGTCGTACGGCGTAGCGCCTGAATCGGCTTCATAATCATCCGGATACTAAACGCGACAATACCAAGTGCGACCACTAGCGAGATAATTACAATCCATGTTGCCGTCTGCCGAATCGGAGCGACCGCATCGTCGATTTCACTTGTGTACAGCGTGCCGGCAATTTTCCAACCTGTCAATTTGTCGGTCAGGAAAACCATCTTTTTGGCACGCCCTTCAAATGTATAGTCAATTTGACCGCTATCGTTTGCATACATTTGATTCACATAGTTCCCTTGCGCCGGAGTGCCAGGTGTGCCATTACGACTTACAACATAGTTACGATCTCGATCGAGAATAATCACATATCCTTCATGCCCAACCGGAATATCTACCAGTTTGGCGATATTGGCTAAATTTAGCGATACCCCTAATACACCCGAATTATCGGGCAGTGTACGGGCAATGACTATAACTGCCTCGTTGCTCGAATTAAGCATAACGTCTGTCATCACCGTTGTACCTGGCGCTGCGATCGCCTTTTTGTACCACTCACGCTTACGAGGATCATAGCCATTCTCATTGGCTTTTGGAATCGCACGAATCATCGTGCCATCCGGCGTACCGACAAACGCATCGACCGCATCAGGATGCAGTCCTTTATACTGTGCAAGAACGCGTACAATTTCAGGACTGAAACGGCCTTGTATCATCGAAGCATTAAATCGTTTAGACAAATAATTCACATCGGCAATTTTTACCTGCAATGAATTTTGCACAAAATTATCCGCCGTAGTTACACTCTGCTCCGCACTAGTCAGCAATTGATCACGTACTTGAGCTTTCGCTTTCTCATACAAAGTAAGACTGATCGCCAGACTTGGAACAAGCAAAATAATGAGAAAAGCCGTAATAAGCTGATACCGGATCGTCCAGCGAATAGCAGGCTTTTTTAACGCTTTTTTCATTTGAATCACACTCTTTCCCTTTAGACATGCAGTAGTAGTTGATAATGCAACGATATGAATATGGACGGTTACTGTATATATCGCCTTCAAGCTCCCATTTATTTAGACACAACTAACATCGAATGCAAATTTTGCAGAAATATAAGAAATTTTGTGTCCAATTGGATTTTCCCATGTCATTAACACAACAGTTTACACCAAGCAGCACTGCCATTGGACAGCGTTTATCTTATTTCCGACCGTCTTTCTAACCTTTGCTTCTGTAACGTCAAAATTATCTATTTCGGCTTACCTATTAACTTTTTGCCTATTTGTTTTTGTCGCTTCTATCCTGCTATTTTATATAAATACCATTCTAATACTTTGACCAGATTACATATTGATTTTTGTTATGTGCTAAAGCGTGTATGCCGACCAAGTTAAATGTTAATTTTGATCATGTGCTAAAATTCTAATAAATGCGCTTTTAAAACAGACTCAATGCTCAAACTAATCTCGATCAAGATACTAGCTTAATTTGATCGTAATCACATTGGCTACTTTACGATAGGTTATATGCCCTACCTGGTCTGCATACAAAAAGCGGGAGTATGGTTATTCCACCATATCCCGCTTCTATAATCTTATTCATTTACCCTTTTCACGACAAAATATCATCCCGTTATCTTTTTATAAGTAGCTTGCTCCAACGAGCGGATACTTGCTACTGCGTCTACGAATTTTGAGCAAACCGTCTGCTCTCACTACGTGCTTTTTTACCAAAAATCACATGATCAAGCGACAGCAACGCACTGCCCGCAAGCGCCATTTGCAAGCTGCTGAACAGTACCAAATAATCAAATTCCGTCCCCATCATAAACGGCTGCCCCATTTTGGCGGTGAGCAATGCGCCAACAATAACAACTGCCAGCACCACACCAGCAATACGGGTGAACAGGCCGAGAATGAGGGCGATGCCGCCGACGATCTCCAGTCCACCGACGATTGGTGCCAGAAAAGTCGGAATGCCCACACTTTGGAAAAAGCCCTGTGTACCCGCAATCCCGCCTTGAAACTTGGAAATTCCATGCACGAGGAAAATAATACCCGTCAGCACGCGGACGATCAACAGACCAAGCTCCACATTTCGTTTCCATAAATTCATTATAAATTCCTCCTTAGTCGATACACTACAGATTGTAGTGTTAATTTATGAACAGCCGCCCCTATCGTTTAGATGAGCGACCATAACAACAATAGGCTAAGCATTATTAACACCGGCAACGAGATCACTACCGACCATAAAGCAAGCTGTGGTGAATGCCGGCTCTCAGGCTCGATAATACGATGAATCCGGTAATTCAGCGATGTTTCTGCAAAGGAAGAATAGATCATCCGCGACGGAAGCTGCATGCGTGTACGTGAGCGATTGACCAGCTTGAGCAACGCACCGCCAATGCCTGCCGGTGTTCCGAGCTGCTGGATCGCAGCATGATCGGCAAGCACCTCACGCGATATTTTGTAATGGGTAGCCATACCGCGCAACATCGGCAAAAACCATAATGCAAACGCCGCCTGTGTCAATAGAAACGTTTTGAGCGGATCACGTCGGTCATAATGAAACAGCTCATGATGCACAACCGCTTCCAGTTCCTCATGATCTAACAATTGCAGCAATCCTTCCGACAAAATGATCCGTCTGTGCACAATGCCCATCGTCAGCGCAAGCGGCTCGGCATGACGTACAATCATAAACGTACGTTTGCCCTCCGGTCGGTAATATTCGTTAAATTGGTCAGACAACGCGCGCTGTTCCAGCTCATTACAGCGCCGTGCTGCACGGTATGAACCGTAACATTGATCTAGCGCATAACCGATGAACAGCACAAACGTACAGATGACCAGCCCTGCCAGCAAATGACTGACTGAAAACCACCCATGCGCCTGCATCCACATATTGCAAATGCGCAACACATCAAACGGGATATTCCAGCCAAACAACATATGCATCGTATACATGCCCATCAGCGCAAGCGTAAACGCCGTGATGCCGATTCCCATGCCCAGCAGACGATGGGAACGTCGTATCCACCATTCTAGCCGTTGTTTTTCCATTGTCTGATTTTGTCCTCCAGGGCTTGAATAAGTTTGGGATCAACTTCCTCCAGCACATCCACCATATGGTTGACAGCTAGCGAGCCGAATTCCTCCATCAGTTCATGGGTCAATTCTCTGGATTGATGATCAAGAAAGTCCGCCCGGCTTTCCGCAGGCGCATAATGAAAGCTTTTACCTTCCATTTGCTTGTGCAGCGCCCCTTTTTCCACCAGTCGATTCATGACCGTCATTACTGTATTAAAGCTAAGCGGCTTGACTTGATCCAACAGATGCTGTACTTCTTTGATCGTAAGCGGATGCTCAGCATCCCATAACACATCCATAATTTTTGCTTCCAGCGGGCCAAAAAAACGATCCATGCCTGTCGTGCCTACATTAAATTTTTTGATTTTCATTGCTGCTCGCCACCTCACACTACTTATTGTAGTGCTGACATTTAGAGCAAGTCAAACCCTTATAGTTAATTGTATATTAACACATTTTGTGTATCAGTCTATACTTTTCGTTAGTTTCTTAATTTATTTTTTGGAAATAAATGTGTTTCAACAATAAATTCCATTCATATAACAGCAATTTTACACTGCGTTAACAATTATCCCAATGGCTCACCATTACGGCATTCGCTCGCTTCCTTTTGCTAGCTATGCTATTTTTAGCTTTTGCTTCGATCGCTCTGTATCTTTAACTTATTTACACTACCGTTTTACCGGAACGCTCGTTAAGCTGTATAGAATGAACTTCCACTAGCGTAAAAGTCGTACAAAACCGTCTGCTGTCTCTATCAAGCCTCTGTCTTCTTTCATTACCGTTCTCATATCCGACCCGCAGCGTACTGCTCATTCATTTGTAAATGGTAAACGCACGCTGCGAATACGGATATGAACACCGTATACAATGCACATCGCAACCTTCATGATCTTATCATTAAAATGATTACATTTACCGCGCATCGTTCCAAATCAGCGTCATCTCCACCTGTCCATTCAGTACGTGCGGATCAACTGGACTCGCTGTCAAAATCCAATTTTCCCCGGTTTGAGCATTATCGCCTTCAATAAGCAAACGCTGCTCACTCACCTTTTTGAGCGCATCAGGCATATCGACGCTGCGGAAATATTCACTATATGTTTTGGCAAGCAGCTCCATACTTAGCATCGTACGTAATGTTAACCGTACAAAATGATCATGACTGTTATCGCTGCGCGCCGCCGTAATCACGATCGCGTCATCGGGAATGGGGAAATTGGACGGCAGACCGCCACCGTCTGTGCGCTCCACAACGCGCTGGGCTGCAACGCTTGCCGCACTAGCCATAACAGGCTGAACAGCAACTGCGCCCGCGAGAAATACCGCTACCAGCAGACTAACCATAATCCGAACCGTCCATTTATTCATGGCATATCTCTCCTTTACTGTTCCATCGCAAATCAAAAGCCTGCATTCATGTTGTGCTGAATCGGCATTGAACGACCAACAGACCTTACGGTAAGAGAAACAAACAGGGGGAAGCGCCAACTGATTATGCTACGCTTCCCCCTGCCAGTACATCTATATGATGGCCAAATGGCCTTGTCCGCTGCGGCTTACGGGTTCAGGCGGCAACCGGATGATGATGACGCCTCATCCATGCTCCGCAATACCCGGTTTCAAGCGCCGCAGACAGCGTTGCTGTGGGCTTGTCGAACAGCTCCGTATCCTCTGCTTCTACTTAGACTGTGCTTATTTGTTAAGGAGCGATTCAACAGGCTGTATATAAAAGCACCCGACTATAACCGTTTACGGGCTACCCCTTGTATGGTCAAAAGTCGGACGCTGGATCACACCAATCTCCATGAAACACGAACCTAATGGCAAGAAGGCCCTATTTGCATTGCCGCAAGCAAGACCTTCTAACCTTATATACGTATCGTACTGCTCAATGGTTCATCAATCAAGAGTGAAGTTGGGACATAAATTCGCTAATATCAACGCCAAGTCCTTGCGCAAGACGCATTCCGTATTCACGGTCTGCACGGATAAAGTTGCAAATCGCTCGCAACTGAATATCCTTTTTCACTCCTTGTAAATCATTAACCAGATTGGACAGTAAATTATCTTTTTCTTCCGCAGTATACGAACGATATTGTGCACCTGCCTGAGCAAAATCATCCGTTTTTTCGATTTTTTGACGGGTAACGTGACCTTGCAGTTCCACTTCAGTGTCCACATAAGCTGAATCTTCGACCGGGCCGTCGGTATAACTGTTTGGCTCATAGTTGTAACGGCTTGTATCTTGATTGACATTCATCAATCCATCACGCTGATGGTTGCGTACCGGCGCGTACGGGCAGTTAACCGGAATTTGCAAATAGTTCGGTCCGAGACGATGACGCTGTGTGTCCGGGTAGGAGAACAGACGACCTTGCAGCAGCTTGTCCTCGGACGGCTCAATTCCCGGTACGAGCGCACTTGGCGAAAATGCTACTTGCTCGACTTCAGCAAAGAAATTTTCCGGATTTTTGTTTAATGTCATCGTACCGATCACATGGAACGGGAACTGTTCTTCAGGCCATACTTTAGTCGGATCAAGTGGATCAAACGAATAGTTATCGATATCCGCCGGCTCGATAAATTGTACTTTAAGTTGCCACTCTGGGAATTTACTTTGCTCGATATGATCAAACAGGTCGCGTGTAGCATGGTTAAAGTCTTTGCCCTGCTGCTTTTCCACTTCCGCCGCTGAGAATGTGCGCACACCTTGCTTTGATTCCCATTTATATTTAACATACGTCACTTTGCCTTCAGCATTAATCCATTTGAACGCATGCACGCTAAAGCCGTCCATTTCACGGTAATTCGCTGGTGTACCATGATCGGAAAACAACCATGTCATCATATGCGTCGATTCCGGCGTCAATGTCATAAAGTCCCAGTAACGACCCGGATTTTGGATATTCGTTTGCGGATCAGGTTTGAGCGAGTGTACCATATCTGGAAATTTGATCGCATCGCGGATAAAAAATACAGGCAGATGATTACCGACCAGATCATAGTTGCCTTCTTGTGTATAAAACTTAGTCGCAAAACCGCGTGGATCACGCGCTGTCTCCGGTGAACCGACACCGTGAATAACGGTCGAAAAACGGACAAATACCGGCGTCTCCGCGCCCACTTCTTGCAGGAAAGCAGCCTTTGTATACTGTTTCATACTGTTCTCAACGCGAAATACACCATGTGCACCCGCACCTCTTGCATGTACAACACGTTCCGGAATACGTTCACGGTCAAAATGCGCAATTTTCTCAAGCAGATGGTAATCTTCCAGCAGCGTAGGTCCTCGGCGTCCGGCAGTACGGGAATTTTGGTTGTCTCCTACCGGAGCCCCCTGGTTGGTCGTCAAACGGTTATCCATCGTTACAATCATCCTTTCGAAGCGGAAATCATGACCTGCTCGATCTCATTCATACCTGCTATGACCGTACGATATTAGGTATAAATCAGACTTGCATTTAGACTGATTTCAAAATTTGAATGTAAACTCATTCTATCATCGTCACATTCCCGGTTCATGAGCGAAGCATGAGACTTAGATGAGGCTTAGATGAAGAACAGATGTAATAAATAGCAACGATCACGATGTGATGGGATATACGTATACGACAGGCTAAACGACCTTTTTGGCGAACAAGTTCAGAACGAGCATCATTAAAAAAACTCGTATAATCCGTTAGCAAAATAATCATATTCATCGTTATTTATAATCCGCTCTCCATAGCCTTCAAAGAAAATTTGCTGATCGATTTTATCGATAAATGCATTCGGTTTAGGTCGAATCGCCAAAGAAGCATCATATCGCGGATCACCATAAGCTCCACTGCTCCAATCGATCACACCTGTAATAATCCCATTCGAAACGATAACATTATCGATCGTATAGTCTCCATGAATAAACGTTTGTTTATACTGCTTTGGTTTATTCATGATCAATTTGCTCAACAAAGCTGCGGTGCCATCTACCTCGTCATTGTTCAAATTATAAGTTGCTTGATTTAACATATAGTCAAGCCAAGCTTGTTCATTTGTCATCCATTCACTAGGACACGGTGTTGCATGAATCGTAGACAATATGGCTCCAAACTGAAAAATAATCTCTTGTCGTCTTTCATTGTTATGCTCATTCCATAACGCTGCTCTAATCGTTTGCCCTTCTATAAAGTCCATAAGTGACCAGTATTGTGCATGCTGATGTTGTTGTATGAATTTTTTGACACGAGGCACGGGTAATTGTGTCGTTTCGTGTAAGCTATTTAAGATCGACACTTCTTGGTGTACCATGTAATTAAATAGTTTCCCTTTTGTTCTTTTAAGCGCAAAAATCCCTTGGTCACTTTCAATTATCGCTACATGAGATGTATGACCTTGACGCGGATAACGTATAGAAACGATACGATTTACGTATTCCATGATCTCACTTGGAATTTCATCCATATGGATCGGTATCGGCAGCAATATTTCCCCCTCCATACACTTGTTGCTCCACTACATATTGCAACAGAAATACACATAAATTTACATATTAACAACCGCACATGATGAAATTATATTGCCTTAACACATCAATAGCTTATTTTGATCCAATTCGTCGCATCGGCAACTCATTTCAACACAATGAATACGGGCAAACTTTATTTGATCAAAATAAGCTATTGTATTGTAGTTGTTATTGTTGTTTGGTAATTCATGCTGTTGCTTAGGTATTGATTTATTCGCTAACATTTAACGCTCTATACAGCGCCTGTACATACGCATCTCGAAAACGGCGGCTTGGTGCAGCTTCAGGTGCTACGTTTTCAAAGCCATGATAACAGCCAGGCTGTACGTGCAATTCCGCCTCAATTCCGGCTTGCGCAAGCTTAGCTGCGTAAGCGATCGTCTCGTCACGAAACGGATCAAGCTGCCCGACACATAAATAAGCCGGTGGCAGCCCTGTCAAGTCGGTCGCCAAACTTGGCGATGCGTACAAATCTGCTGCTTTACTACCCAAGTACATGCGCCATGCCGCCAGATTGCTTTCACGATTCCATACTTTCGGATAATGAATCTCATGGCTGGATGGCGTATCATTACGGTGATCAAGCATCGGATATAATAACAACTGAAAACAAAGCGGCGGGCCTTTCCGGTCACGTGCCAGCAAAGCGAGCGCTGCTGCCAGTCCACCGCCGGCACTCGCTCCGCCTACAGCAAGCCGGTCAGCACGAACGGAAAACGGGCATGTGTCAGACATCATCCAGCATAATGCAGCAAAAGCATCCTCCACATCCGCCGGATAGGGATGTTCAGGCGCTAGCCGATAATCCGGCGAGACGATCACACAGCCAACCGTTTCGACGATTAGCATACATAACTTGTCTTCTCCTTCCGGTGAGCCAAGCACATGCCCACCGCCATGCGTCCACAATATTCCAGGCAGAGACGATGCTGTTTCCACTTGTTGGGCAGGCATATACACACGCACACGCAGCGGCTGATCGGCTCCACCTTGAATCTCATATTCATGAATCATGACTCGTTCATTCGGCTCAGCCGCAGGCCATTCAAACTGCCTTGCCATGTCCAGCTGCTCAGGCAAATGGAGTTCCGGAAACAGGGCAAGGCTATCCTTGATCTCCGGATGAAGTGCCCGCTCAAATTGTACATTGTCCATATCGTTTCATCCTTTACAATGAAATTAGATGTATCCCTCCAGCTTCATCCTGCACAACAACCGGATTCATTCAACACTTCATAGGAAGGATATGATTGCGTTGCCATCGTTACAGAACGTTTAGTAAAACATAAGTACACGGTGCAGTTAAACATCTTTTACACTCGCATCGGTATCATCATATAGAGCTACAGCGAATCAAGTCGTTGCGCGCTCAATTAGCGATACAGGCAGCACCGTTTCATGTGGAATACGATCTCCGACGATATGACGCAGCAACATCTCAATCAGACATGTCGCCATTTCTTCAATCGGCTGCCTGATCGTCGTAAGACGCGGTGTCACAAGCGAAGCGATGTTTACATCGTCATAACCGATCACACCTAGTCGTTCCGGCACCTGTATACCGCAATGATGACAAGCTTGAATCACCTCAGCGGCAATCACATCACTGCTGGCGAATATGCCATCCACTTCCGGGTGCTCCTGTAAAAACCGAACCAGCTCCAAATTGACACTCTGCTCTTGCGACACGGTCGCATCAAGCTGCACATGCAAAGGCTGAATACCAGCAGCTTCCAGCACCGAGCCATATCCTTGCACACGCCCACTTGCCAGCATCGCATCATGATGAGGCCCGCCTAGTCCGCGATACACATAAGCCGGATATTGGCATCCTTTCTCCAACAATCGCTGCGCAGCAAGCTGCCCGCCCAGCACATTGTCCGAAGTGACGACCGGGATATCCGCCGACAATTGTCGATCAAGCGAAATGATCGGCAGCTCCAAATGCAAATAATGATCAACATCCAGCACGGAGCTACCCATAATGATGCCATCAACTTTGTTTTTTCTCAGCATATCGATATATTGTTTTTCCTTCGCAATCGCTCGCTTGGAATTGCATAACAGCAGCTTGTACCCATGCCGATCTGCCGCCAATTCTACATAATACGCTAGCTCGCTAAAAAAAGGATGCGACACATCCGGCACAATCAAGCCGATCATATGCGATTTTTTTCGGAACAATGCACGAGCCATCTCATTTGGCTGATAATTCAGTTCCTGCATCGCACGATGGACGTTATCTCGTGTTTTCTGACTAATATAGCCACGATCGTTCAATACACGAGATACCGTCGTCACCGATACGCCTGCATGTTTTGCCACATCTTCGATTTTGGGCATCCGTTTCAGACCACCTTGCTGTTTACCTTCATTATAAACCGTTAGTGCCTGTTATACAGTATAACGGTGGTGACGCTTTATTTAAGCGCACCTTCGGTAATGCCTTTAATGATCTGCTTTTGCAAAAATAAATACATGACCAGCACCGGAATAATCGTCATCATCAAGCCTGCCATCAGCGGCGAAAAGTCGACCGAATAAGAGGAAAAGAAATTATATGTCGACAGTGGCAATGTTCGATAATCCGGGGACAGCAACACTAGACTCGGCAGCAAATAGTCGTTCCAAATCCATAATACATCCAGCACGATTAACGTTACAAACACCGGTTTGAGCAGCGGCATGACGATCCAAAAAAACGTATGTGCACGCGAGCTACCTTCCATAAAAGCCGATTCCTCCAGCTCATACGGAATGCCTTTAATAAAGCCATGAAACGTAAACACACCAAACGGAACGCCAAAGCCGGCATACATAAATACGAGGATGGTCTTGGAATCAAGCAGCTCCAAATTGCCATACAGCATCACCAACGGAATCATCAGCACCTGAAACGGCAATGCCAACGAAGCGAGCATCGCAAAAAAAATCCACCCATTCACCCGCCATTTAAACCGTACAAACAAATACCCGGTCATCGACGAAAACAGCAAAATAACAAACACCGACCAGACCGTTATCGTCAACGAATTCATCAACCCGTTCCCAAAGTCCATACTGTCCCATGCGCTGATGTAATTGTCGAGTGTCCATTGTTGCGGCAACGACAGCGGATTGTCTACAAATTGTTCGGTCGTTTTGAACGAGTTCATAATAATGATCAGAAATGGCGTTAAAAAGACGAGCAGTAGCACGTACAACAATAGCGTTTTCAGCGAATGAAGCGAGCGCTGTGCAGTCATCAAGACTCCACCTCCAACCGTTTCAGCAAATACGATTGCGTAAGCGCTACAATCGCTACCACCGCAAACAGCACGACCGCTTCCGCCTGTCCGACACCATATTCATTAGACAAAAACGCCTTTTGCACAATATGAAATGTAGCCAACTCGGTCGAGTTAAACGGCCCGCCCTTCGTCAGCGCCAAATTGATATCATACGTCAGAAACGAACGCGACAGCGACACAAAAATACAGATCACAATCGCCGGCACCGTCAGCGGCAACATAATTTTGCGAATGACCGCCATTCGGCTCGCACCATCCATATTGGCAGCTTCCAGCACATCGCCCGGAACACCGGCAAAACCTGCGATATAAATGATCATCAAATAACCGATTAACTGCCACGCCGTAACGATCACCAGCGCCCAAAATGCGGTGTCCGTATTCGTCAACCATGAAGTAGCAAACAGCGACCAACTATACTTATCACCGAGATATGGCAACACTTGCGAAAACAACGTCTGCCACAAATAACCAAGCACAATCCCGCCAATTAAATTGGGCGTAAAAAAGCCGGTTCGCAGCCATTGCTCTCCACGTCTGCCACCCGTTAATGCCAGCGCCACAAAAAACGCTGCCACATTTGCCAGCACAACCGTACAAAATACATACTTCAACGTGAACCAAAGCTGCTGCCAAAACACCGTATCCAGCCACACCTGCTTATAATTGGCAAGTCCAATAAACGAACTGTCACCGGTATTCACATCCCAGTTCGTAAACGTCAAATACAAACCGACCACAAACGGAATGATCACTACCGCCATAAAAGCAAATACCGACGGCCCGCCAAATAGCAGAAATGTGCCCATATTGCGCATCCATTGTTTTCTCGTCATGTTGACCTCTCTTTCAGCAGTCATTTTGCCAGCTTACCGGTCAAGAGCGGAAAACATCAAATCCACTTTCCGCCCTTAACCGTACTACTGCACTTATTTGCCTGCTTGCGATTTCCAGTATGCTTGTACCTCGTCAATCAGCCCTTGACGGTTAATGACGTTCACCAGATACTTTTGCATGGACGCACCCGTTTTCGCCCAATAATCTTGCGGCAAATAATTAATGACACCGATATTGATCGTTTTGCCTTCATCCACATATTTGCTAACTGCATTGGAGATCGCATTCGTGCTTTGTACCTTTACGTTTTTGTAAGGCAGTGCAAGCCCCATATCCGCTACGATCGCTTTTTGTCCTTCATCGCTAGTGACGAGCCATTCGATAAATTTCTTCGCCGCTGCCTGCTGTTCCGGTGAAGAACCGGAATTGTCGATCGCCATTAGCTTCGGTTCGCTGTAAGCAATCTGCGTATTGCCGTAATCCGCCGGATTGTTGCTAATCGGCACCGGAATGATGCCAAACTCCTGATCACGCCCTTGTAATGAACCGATCACCGACCATGTCCAATCGCCCATAAAATAAAAAGCCGCGTTTCCTTTCGCAAAATCGGCACTGTCCTTATTGTAATCATTGGTCAGCGGGTCTTTGCTGCGTGCATTGTATTTTTTCAACACATCAAATGTATCCATCAATCCATTGAACACAGCGTTATTCGCCAATGACTGTGTACCGTCTTCCAACCCTTTCACAAACTTAAGATCGGTTTGTACATCTTTGGACTGCAACGCATAAACGAGTCCCAAATAATGCGCCCCGAGCGACCAATCTGCGCCATGAATCATAACCGGCGCTTTACCGGCTGCCTGGATTTTTTGAAATAAAGCTTCCAAATCAGCACGCGTTTTAATCGTTGTCGGATCAAATGTACCGCCAATCGCTTCTTCCACCGCACGTTTGTTGTACAGTAAACCATATCCTTGCGCCGTCCACGGAATGCCTAGAAATTTGCCATCCAGAAGTGCATTGTCCACTGCACCCGGTTTGGTCAGCTCCTCATATTTGGATTTCTCGGAATCGAGATCGAGAAACTTATCTTTGTATTGCAAAATTGTGCCTGGATCGAGATTAGATATCGTTGGCGGGTTGTTTGAAGCGAGCAAAGACTGGAACTTTTCCAGTTGCGCCCCACCGATCGGTGTCGGAATCAGATCGATCGTCACCTTCGGATTCAGCTCATGATACTTTTCAAACAGCTTCTCAAATACACTGTTCACCTCTGCGGATGTATTAAAAAACGTCAGCTTCACTTCACCATTCCCAGCGGATGATGCTTCGCTCTGTCCTGCATTGCTGCCTTTGCCCTGTGAACAAGCAACCAGCAGCATGATGACCAACAGTATAGCGATCCACGGCGCAACTTTTTTAAACATGTTACAACCCCCTTTAATTATGAATACGCTTACATTCAAAATACAGCTTTATGATAACCGGTTGACACAACCTATGTCAATCGATTGACATGCCAAAATAAAAATAAAATCGCCCTGTCTTCTAGACGGGTACATCCCGAAGACAGAGCGATTTATAATACGATATATCATACAGCATCCAATGAACAACATAGGGCAATGCCGTCACATGCAAACAAGCTCGGAATGACCGCAAACTACAGCCCGTCTGCTTCATTCAACCTATCATCAATCAGCCAAACGGTAACCTACGCCGCGCACGGTGGCAATGTATTGCGGTGCTGACGCATTGTCACCAATCTTTTTGCGCAAGCTTTTGACGTGCACATCGACCACATTGCTACCGCCAAAAAATTGCGTGCCCCAAATTTCGCTCATCAATTGCTCACGCGATAATACGCCGCCTTCGCTTTCAACTAACATTTGCAGCAGATCATATTCCGTCTTAGTCAAATCGATCCGGCGTTGACCACGATACACCGTCATTTTTTTGCGATCGATCCACAGGTCTTTGAATACGATGCGATGCTGCGCATCATCGGCTGCCGGCGCGACTGGACGACTAGCACTGGAGCGAATGACACGCTCGACATGGTATAGCCCTTCTTGCGGACGCATCGGCCAGACGAGCAGTTCTTCTTCCGTCCATTCTTTCATACCTAATGCAAGCATCTCCTCACGTACGAGAAAAATCGCAGGTACATGAGAATCATTCTCATTAATACGTGACTTGGCAAGCTCAATGTCGCTGCTGCCTGCTGATGAGATCATGTCGAAAATGTAAAGGTCTGCACTGATCGCACCGGAACCGCTATTTTCCCAGCGATGAAATACCATCACATCAAAGCAGCTGTCCGATAATGTACGGGTCAACTCATGCACACGGCTTGGAGCCGGGCTAATGATTACGACGCGGCGTGTAACCGGACAAGCAAGCGCCATCGATTCTGCGGTCACTTCATCAGTAACTGTTCCCCAGTTCAGCGTAGAACGAGAACTAGAAAGATAATCATTCTCAATTACTTTTTCGATTTGTTTTTGCATTCAGTACACACTCCTTTAAATACAACATGTGCATGGTGAACATCGTACCCTGTCTCCTCCGCTACATCTGCATACCATTGAAGCGGTGCTCCGGTCATGACTTCATCGACACGACCACATAATTCACACACAATATGCTGGTGATCATCCATTTTACCGTCGTAACGGCTAGCTGCTTCACCAAGCTTTAATTCACGAATTAATCCATTGTCAGTCAAGTATCGAAGTGAATTATATACCGTCCCATAAGCGAAATTATGACCACGCTCTACCAACCGATTCATGACGTCAGCGGCAGTCGGGTGATCATCAGCATGATAGACGATATCATATACAGCTTTACGCTGTGTCGTCAGATTGATGGTTTTCACATGGATCATTCCCTTAATTTGATTTTAGAATAAGTATAAATCCATTTCAAATCCGGGTCAATAGCTTTACAAATTAAAGTGATAATCGTTCTCAGGAATTTAAGTGTACGATCCACTTCCCAATTGCATCCGTGCTTGCATTTTCAAATCGTTTGAGGATCATGCACGCAATTTTTACATATTTGTATAGCAGCACAATGTTCCGTCCCATTTCCAGATCACATTTTAAACCAAAAGGAGCGCTGCATCGCACTCCTTTTACATGTTCTATTTACCCTATATCGTTTCCTATCGAACAGTATGTGACTGTATTGTCTACGTGCATTCAAAATGCGATACATGATGATCACAACTACTCACACTGCACCTATAATACTCAAAACAGACTTGTAGGCTCCAGCGAGAACATGATGATTACAACTACTCATCCTGTACATTGTACAGCACCCGTGCCAGCAAATTTTGCCCGTAATTGCCGAAATTTTTACCAAAAATCGTTAGCCCGCGCTTATTGGCAGGCCCATCCGTTACGGCGATGCGGAAATGAATATTGCTTTTGTAATCCAGTTCGATATCGCTTAGCGTCACATCCGAGATACGGCAACCATCAATATAACTGCCTTCCTGTGTAATGCGGATCAGTTTGAGCATTCCGTATTGATTCAGATGCGGCGGCCACCAGTCCGGATTGAACGTACCGCGGGTATCGCCAAAATCGCCGGGGCTTGTCCAAAAACCGATTTGTTTGCCATTGACGTAAAAGTAAATATCAGACGGATAATTGTCACAAAAACCAGGCGCTTCCGAGCAAAGTTCCATCGAAAGCTGAATTTCATTAAACGTTTGATTCGGCTTCAAATAATTCGGAATCCGGTACTCCAAATAGCCTTCGTTCAGCCAGATCATCTCAGCATCAATACGCTGCGGATCGGCAAAATAGCGCGGATCATCGAACTCGCCAATAATGCTGTCACGAGTAGCAAGACCGCAAGTAGGTGCCGCCTGATAATCGCTGTAATGACCAACCTGAATATCGACCTCATACCGATTGTGAATTTCTTTCGTCCGCAGATCGACCATTAACTTTTCTTCGTTCAAATAACAGATTTTCTGAATCCCATGCTTGCCGACGGCAGTATTAATTTCGATCAGTCCGCTTTCCTCCAGCTTTTTAATGTGCATCGTAATCGCACCATTGCTTAGCCCTAGCTTTGTCGCAAGATCATTTAAATTTAAACTTTGATTTTGAGCCAGCAATTCGATAATTTGAATCCGAATTTCCGAACTGAGTGCCTTAAAAATATTAACGCCTGACATCAAATCTTTAATATATATCATAGATTGTATCCCTTCTTCACCTTTTATATGGGCAATACAGTTTGCTTTATTTTAAATAATTATAAAATATCATGAACGAGAAAGAAATACTAAATAACAGCAAAAAGAAACTGTTTGTATCGTTTCTACAAAATGACAAGCGAGTTTGTTGCAATCGATGTTTACGGTAGATTATATCGATTATACGTTGCTGCAATCGTCTTTAAGCAGATTGATATCGAGAACGGATATTCATACTTCGCTGCAAAGTACGGTATGATTGTTCGTTTAAACAAGCGAATAGCCAGTAGGAACAATAATTTAAATAAATTTAAAATATACCATTGAAATCTAATGAAAACGCTTTTATAATATGTGTATACCTAAACTGTTTTATATTTATCTAAATGAAAATATTTTATCCGAGAGGTGGCGTTCTATTTGAAAAAACTGCGTAATCGCAAAGCGTTTCGATTGATTCGCACTGCATTGCCGCTCGTCCTTGCAATTACCCTGTTAGTTGTCGGTCAGTCACAAGTAAACGCAGCATTTTGGAATTTGTCTGGCGATACTGGTGTACATGATCCGTCGATTATTAAAGAAGGCAATTCCTGGTACACTTTTTCCACCGGTCAAGGTTTACAAGTGTTAAAATCAGACAATGGTACTTCTTGGTATCGTGCACCGCAAATTTTCCTAGAAGAACCGTCATGGTGGGCACAAGCTGTACCTAAACATAAAAAGCTCGATGTATGGGCACCGGACGTACATCAATACAATGGCAAAGTGTGGCTGTATTACTCCATCTCCTCATTTGGCGATAATACATCCGCAATCGGTCTGGCGAGTGCGAGCAGCATTGGCGCTGGACAATGGAAAGACGAAGGATTGGTAATTCAAAGTACGTCATCTAACAACTACAATGCGATCGATCCGAATCTTGTCATTGATCAATCAGGCAATCCGTGGCTTGCATTTGGTTCGTTTTGGAGCGGTCTCAAAATTGTAAAACTGAACAAAAGCACCATGAAACCGGACGGACAGATTATCTCGATCGCGGCGCGTCCGAATAATAATGGAGCGATTGAAGGCGCAAGCATTACGTACCATAACGGTTACTATTATCTGTTTGCTTCGATCGATTCTTGCTGCAAAGGCGTGAACAGCACTTACAAAATCGTTTATGGACGTTCCACTAACATTACAGGCCCATATGTAGACAAAAATGGGGTGCGCATGTTGGATGGCGGTTATACGCTGTTTGATGCAGGCAATGACAGATGGAAAGGTCCAGGCGGCGAAGACATTTACAATGGCAATATTATCGCCCGTCATGCCTATGATGCTAAAGATAATGGCAATCCCAAATTGCTAATTAATGATCTATATTGGGATTCGCAAGGCTGGCCTACCTATTAAGTAAGCTGCGGGATCAAAATTGTAGCCTAATTATCATGTATGATGCAATTTTGATCCCGTTTATATTGTTGATAACGATCGATGGCATACGGTTACATATACAGACTCAGGAGGTCATATGATGTTTAACAAAATGGTTCACAAAAAAAGCTGGCTCATTTGTATCGCACTCATGCTCATTAGTGCATTAGCGCTGTCAGGCTGCGGCAGCGGAAGTTCCGCCAACGGTAAAAAAGAACTAACGTTTATGTTCCGTGGCGGAACCGATGAACAAAAAGCGTATGAGAGCGTCGTCAAATCATTCGAAGCTAAACACCCGGATGTTCAAGTAAAAATTATCGTCACTACGCCAGACCAATATTCAACTAAGCTGCGAGCAGCGATTACCGGCAACCGTGTGCCTGACGTATTTTATTTTGGACCAGGCGATATGAAAGCGTATGTAAACAGTAAAGTGCTGCTCAATTTGACACCATATATCGAAAAAAATAAAGATGTGAACTTAAACGATATTTGGAAATATGGCGTTGATCTGTATCGTTATAACGGTCAAATGGTCGGTGAAGGCGATCTGTACGGAATGCCTAAAGATTTAGGTCCTTTTGCACTCGGCTATAACAAAACATTGTTCGAAAAAGAAGGATTGCCTTTACCTGATCCGAACAAGCCGTACACTTGGGAACAATTTATTAAAATATGTCAGCAAGCAACCCGGGATACGAACGGAGATGGCAAACCTGATGTGTTTGGAACCGGCTTCAACGTGCAATGGACACTGCAACCGTTTGTATGGAGCAATGGTGCGGACTGGCTAGACAAAACAAAAACAAAAGTAACGATCGATGATCCGAAATTTGCGCAAGCACTGCAATTTTTCGCAGATATGCAAAACAAATATAAAATCACTCCTTCGATCACAGAAGCACAAACATTGGATACGTACCAGCGCTGGATGAAAGGTGAGATGGCATTTTTCCCTGTCGGCCCGTGGGATATGAGTACATTTGAGAAATTGCCATTCGATTATGATTTGATTCCTTTCCCGGTAGGCTCGACTGGCAAACCGGCAACATGGGTCGGTTCACTCGGAATCGGTGTTTCTTCCAAAACCAAATATCCAACCGAAGCGGCTGAACTCGTTGCTTATCTGACCGCTTCCAAAGAAGGCATGCAACAACTTGTTGATGCCAAAGTACAAATTCCGAATTTGATCGATATGGCGAAAACATGGGCAAAAGATACCAAAACCAAACCTGCCAACAAACAAGAGTTCCTTGATATTATCGAAGACTACGGACGCGCATTGCCACCTAACTATACGTACAATTCCGAATGGTATGACCTGTTCTTCACCGATATTCAACCGGTACTTGACGGCAAAATGACCGCCAGCGACTATGTTGCACAAGAACAGCCCAAAATGCAAAAACTGCTTGATCAAGCGATCGAACAAGAACAACGTTCCCAAAGCAAATAAGCGATAGGTGCCAGCAGCGGCTACTTTTGCTACTGGCGCCTGTTTTGTCAAAATTGATACGAGCATTGGAAAGCTCCATATCGCCCACCTGCTCATATTACAAACAGGGGTGACCAACATGCATACTAAATCTAGTTTGTACCGCAAAGAAAAGCTGTACGGATATTTGTTTATTTTGCCTCCGGTAGTCGGCTTTGTCATCTTTGTATTGCTTCCGTTTCTGTATTCGTTTTATGGTTCGTTTACAGATTGGGATGGATTGGGACAAATGAACTTTATCGGTCTGGAAAACTACAAAGATTTGCTGACTGACGATCTGTTTTACAAAGCGATGTACAATACGTTTTTTCTGATGCTCGGCATTCCGATCGGCTTGGTGCTTGCCTTGCTGCTAGCGCTCGGTCTAAATCGTAAAATTCCGGGCACGACTACATTTCGCGTCATTTATTACATTCCGGTCATCTCCTCGCTCGCTGCGGTATCGATTATGTGGAACTGGGCGTACAACGGCGATTATGGATTGGTCAATCAGTTTCTAGCTTTGTTTGGCATTAATGGCCCGAACTGGCTCGCTAATAAAGAAACGGTCAAACCTGCGCTCATCTTAATGACGATCTGGAAAGGTCTTGGTTATACGATGCTGTTGTACTTGGCTGCACTGCAAAGTGTATCGCGCACTTATTATGAAGCAGCCGAATTGGATGGAGCGAACGGCTGGCAAATTTTCCGCCATATTACGTGGCCGATGGTACAACCGGTAACCTTTTTCATTATCGTAACGAATATTATCGGCGGCTCCCAGATTTTTACCGAAATGAACATTATGACCCCTACAGGTGGGCCTGAATATTCTTCAGCATCCATTGTGTTTTACATTTGGCAAAAAGCATTTGGCAATCTGCAAATGGGATATGCCTCCGCAATGGCATTAATTCTTGGTATCTTCATCTTTATCATCACTTTGATTCAATTTAAAATCAACGAACGATCTGCCTACGATGGAGATTAAGCAACCAGGAAAGGAGCATACTCAACATGTCCTATAGTTTCCAAAAAAAGTTAACCAATTCGATTATATTCACAATCCTTTCGATTGGTGCTATTGCGATGATCGCCCCGTTAGTTTGGATGTTATCGACATCGTTAAAAGAAAAGCAGGATGTATTTGCCCTTCCTCCTGTATGGATTCCTAAAGTATTTCAATTCGAAAATTATAAAGCGATTTGGGAAGCAGGCCCATTACTTAGCGGTATTGAAAACAGTCTGATCGTAGCGATCAGTGTGACCATTGTCGGTACATTCACGTCCAGTCTGGCGGCGTTTGCGTTTGCCAAATTAAGATTTCCGTATAAAAGTAAACTGTTTTTGCTGTTGCTAAGCGCGATTATGATTCCATATCCAACGGTAATGATTCCGCAGTTTATGATGTTTTCCAAGCTCGGTTGGGTCGATACGCTGCTGCCGTTGATCGTCCCCGGCCTGTTCGGCAACATCATTATGATCTTCTTCCTGCGCCAATATTTGACGAGCGTACCGGATGCGATTATCGAAGCCGCCAAAATCGACGGCAGCTCCTACTTCCGTCTGTACTCCAGCATTACGTTCCCGCTAATCAAGCCTGCGGTAGCGGCACAGCTAATCCTCTGGTTTATGGGCATCTGGAACGATTATTTGGCACCGATTATTTATTTGAATTCACCGGAAGTACAAACATTGCAGCTCGTGATCGCTAATTTTAACGCCACCTATGCGATTCAGACCGATTATCCGCTCATTATGGCGGCATCGATCGTCGCACTGTTGCCGGTGCTGATCGTCTTTCTAGTGTTCCAAAAACAAATTATCGAGTCGGTGGCAATTTCCGGTGTGAAAGGATAAATGCGTATGAACCGTTATCAAAGTTTGGCGGCGATGGTGCTGTTATTGTTCGTCGGCACGACAGGCTGTGCCAATGATGAACAACCTGTACGCAAACCTTCATTTCCAGAAGCTCCATCAGATACAAAGTTGTACGACACGTCCATTTTGAACGATGAATCCAAATGGACGGTTAACAACGCTCATGATCCCGCCATTATTAAAACCGATCAAGGCTATTATGTCTATTCTACCGATGTGCGTGTCGCCGGCGAACCGAAACCAGGCGTAATGGTACGCAAATCGAATGACCTGATCAACTGGACATGGGTAGGGCAGGCGCTGGCAGGTATTCCGCAGGCAGCACTGCATTGGACAAATGCCGTTAATTTATGGGCACCGGATGTGATCAAAGTCGGCAATACATACCGGATGTATTATTCGGCTTCCAGCTTTGGTAGCACCCAGTCGGCAATCGGCTTGCAAACATCGCCGTCGCCGGAAGGCCCGTGGACGGATCAAGGATTAGTCGTAAAAACCGCCGGACAGGAAAAAGATCGTCTGAACGCGATCGATGCCAACCCGGTCGTCGCTGCTGATGGCAAGATGTGGATCGTGTATGGATCGTTTTTTGACGGCATCTATATCGCTCCACTTGATGCGGACACTGGCAAATTGGCGCAGGACGGCTACGGTACACGCATCGCCGCCCGCGATCGCGCTACCGCAGACGGTGCGGTAGAAGGCCCATACATCATATACAATCCGACCTTCAACAAATATTATCTGTTCGTCTCCTATGATTCATTGTTTGAAGATTACAACGTACGTGTTGCACGGGCAGACTCCATTACCGGCCCTTATACCGACGTCAACGGCATGAATATGCTCGCTACAGAACATTTGCCACAATATGAAGTTGGCACCAAAATACTCGGTGGTTACCGGTTCAGCGAAGGCGAAGGCTGGATTGCTCCCGGTCATAATTCGGTGCTGCAAGACGGCGACAACTATTACATCGTGCACCATGCCCGCGGCGAAACCGACAAAAATTGGCCTTACTTACATGTGCGCAAAATGTTGTGGACAAATGACGGCTGGCCTGTCGTCTCGCCGGAACGTTATGCTGGCGAACAAGAGCAGCCGATCCCCAAAGCGATGCTTGCCGGTACATGGGAAGGCATGACCATCGATCCGTCTGTCAACGGACAAATACAGTCTGTGCCCTACACGATAACGAATAACGGCAAGCTGCAAGCTGACAACGGCTCCGGCAGCTGGACATTTGACGGCAAGCAGACGATTACAATGACATGGACTGAAAGTCCGTGGGGCGGCGCTTCGACCGCACAAATGAAGCTGCTACCCGCTTGGGATTGGGAACGCAGCCAGCCCGCGCTAGTGATGACAGGCATGAACGATCATGGTATTGCCGTTTGGGGCAAGCAAATTAAGGCGGCGAGCAAGTAAGCCCAGCATGGCTATTTACACTCATTTTGAAAGGGGACTTCTTTGATGAGCAACTCGAGTTCGATCCACTTTAACAATCCTATTTTGGAGCAGCGTGCCGATCCGTGGGTGTACCGTCATACAGATGGTTACTATTACTTTTCCGCCTCTGTGCCTGAATACGATCGCATTGAAATTCGCCGTGCCGAGACGTTGGAACAACTGCGTACAGCCGAGCCGGTAACCGCATGGACAAAGCCACCGAACCGCGCCAACATCTGGGCACCAGAAATTCATTATATCGATGGCAAATGGTATATTTACTACGCTGCCGCCTGGACGACCGAAACGAACGACGGCTTGTTCGACCACCGTATGTACGTACTCGAGAACGATTCCGCTAACCCGCTGGAAGGCACATGGCTGGAAAAAGGACAAATTCGTACCCAATGGGAAACATTCGCACTGGATGCGACTACGTTTCAACACAAAGGCATCCGTTACCTCGTCTGGGCGCAAAAAGACCCGGATATCGTCGGCAATTCCAATCTGTACATCGCTGAAATGGAAAATCCGTGGACACTGCGTGGGGAACAGGTTATGATCGCCACGCCGGAATACGAGTGGGAAATTATCGGCTTTAAAGTCAATGAAGGCGCCGCTGTGCTGCACCGCAATGGCAAGCTATTTATTAGCTATTCCGCCAGCGCTACCGATCATCATTACTGCATGGGTTTGCTCACCGCAGACGAAGACGCTAACCCACTCGACCCGGCAAGCTGGACAAAATCGGCGACGCCTGTCTTTGCAACGAACGAAACGAACAGTCAATACGGCCCCGGACATAACAGCTTCACCGTATCACCTGACGGTAAAACCGATATTCTAATCTATCATGCACGGAACTATAAGGAAATTGAGGGTGACCCGCTATATGACCCGAACCGCCATACACGTGCACAGGTCATTCGCTGGAAAGAAGATGGTACACCGGATTTTGGTGTGCCGGTGCCGGATGGGGAGGTTGGAGCTGAGGTGGAAGTGAACTAAATAAGTACACCTTCAACGATATGAACCTTTGTCTAGATGCGCAAAGGATCGTTGTTGAAGGTGTTTTTTTCATCTCTATTATTGAGCATATTGTATTAAGCATGGTACTCACCTCCTCCGTTTAAAAACTATAAGGTTGCTACTTGCTTATCCTACATCGTTCATCCATTTTATAAAATATGTAACTACATAATGGGCATGATAAAAAGAGCTTGGACTGATTGTTAAAGCAAACAGTTCAAGCTCTTTTTCAAAACAGTATATGGATGAGATTTAGCATAGAGCCAAATGGATAAACGATCCAGTTCATCTTATCCGAATCTACGTCCAACTATTAACGTTATTCCCCACTCAACACCTGCTCCACCGCCGCCACCACATCACCGCTCAACTTCACTCCTGATGCAGCTGCATTTTGCTCGACCTGTTCCGGGCGACTTGCGCCAACAAGTGCACTGGCAACATTATCCTGCCGCAAAATCCAGGCGAGGGCGAGGTGTGTGAGTGACAGGCTTGCTTCGTCGGCAATATGTTGTAACTGGCGTACTCGTTCCAATCGGGATGCGTCGATGCGTTTGTCGTCCCAGCCGAGTTTGGCGGCGCGGCTGTCTGCCGGGATGTCGGTGGTGGACGTGTATTTGCCAGTCAGCAGACCTTGTGCCAACGGGGAGTAGACGACTTGACCGATACCGTATTTTTCACCGAGTGGAATCACTTCATTTTCAATATAGCGGTCGAACATATTGTATACCGGCTGGTTCACAACGATGCGGTCGAGTAAATAACGATCCGCCACACCGATCGCCGCCTGCATTTGCACGGCTGTCCATTGACTTACGCCTACATACAATACTTTACCTTGACGCACCAGATCGTCCAGCGCGCGCAATGTTTCTTCGATTGGACTTTCCGGAGAGAAGCGATGGCAGTAGTACAGATCGATGTACTCATGTCCGAGTCGTTTCAGGCTTGCATGACATTGTTCCACAATATGCTTGCGTGACAGCCCGCGGTCATTAGGCCCTTCGCCCATATTGCCAAACACTTTTGTCGCGAGCACATACGATTCGCGTGGATATTCACGCAGTGTTGCACCAACGACCTTTTCCGCTTCGCCACGCTCGTACACATTAGCAGTATCGAAAAAGTTAATGCCCAGTTCATACGCACGACGGATCGATTGCACCGCATTGTCGCGCTCAACGTAACCGCCATATGTCAGCCAGCTTCCGAGACTAATCTCGCTTACTTTGAGTCCGCTGCCACCGAGTCTTCTGTAGTTCATTGTCATTGCTTTTCCCTCCTATATATGTAATTAAATTAGTTGCAGATGTAAGCACTGCTCGCATCATACTAGCATGTATACCTTAACGTATTCATCAGCAAGCGATGGCTAGATCGACCGACTGCACATAAGACAAGCTAATCGAAGTAAGTATACGCTTACAGCAACTATTGTTTCTTGTTTCTCATTGTAGAGCGGCTGGTGGCGATTAGGCAAGCGATGCTTGTGTTTATATGTATATAAGCATATGTTACTGAAGCTTGGAAACGATTGAATTGCCTTTGTTGCATGATCAGATCAATGAATATGTATGCCAGTTGCGTAATCTAACAGATCACTACCACAGCTTGCATAGCATGCGATATACGATGCCTCTCTATATGTATAGTGGTATAGGTTAAGACGACACCATATATAACAGCGTCTAATCGACTAAGTTCCATACTATTTGTCATGTCTGCGAACGTATTGGTAACTATTGTATCGTTTTAACTATTCCTTTATTAGCCTCAACTATTCGTACACCTTACTTCATTCAAGGGGGATTTTTCGCATGCTGCAGAACCGTTTTTTTCGTCTTGGCGCAGGGGTTGCGCTCGTTTTACTCATTATTTATTTGGGCACATTGGTCGATTTTATTTTTGTGCCGATTCGCTCGCTCATTAGCTTGACGATTGTACCGCTGTTAATTACAGCGTTTTTGTATTATCCTTTACGCCCGCTCGTTAATTATTTGGAAAAGAAAAAGCTGCGGCGTTCCTGGTCGATTTTGCTGCTGTATTTACTCGTCATTGTCATTTTGGTCATATTCAGCATTATTGGCTGGCCGACGCTGCGTGACCAAGTGAAAAGCTTTATTACGAGCGCGCCAGATTTTACGCGCAGCATTATCGCTCAAGTGCAACTACTGGAACAGAAACCGTTTGTGCAACAGTTTATGCCTGCTGGCAGCAATGGCGACAGCTCGGAAATGCTGCAAAAGTTAACCGAGTATTTGAATACGGTGTTTGATTGGCTGTCTGTGCACATTTCCGGTATGTTCTCATTTGTATCGAACTTTGTGCTCGTCGTCGCTACCGTTCCGATTATGCTATATTATTTGCTCAAAGACGATCGCAAGCTCGCTACTCGTTTGCAGCAATTGTTCCCAGGCAAATACCGCGAAGACGGCAAACTGATGTTGGATGAAATCGATGATGCGCTGAGCAGCTTTATTGCGGGTCGTGTGCTTGTCAATTTTGCGCTCTGTGTGCTGCTATATATCGGGTTTTTGATCATTGATCTGCCGTACTCGTTGCTGCTTGTGTTTCTCGCCTTTTTCCTGAATTTTATTCCGTATATCGGGGCGATTTTATCGGCTGTACCGGTGGCGATTGTCGGTTTGATCGAGTCGCCAATGATGGGTGTATGGTCGATCGTTATCGTTATTGTGGCGCAATTGATCCAAAACAATCTGTTGGAGCCGATCATTTTCGGTAATCAGCTCGATATCCATCCGTTTACGATTATCGTATTGTTGCTTGTCGGCGGCGATATGGGCGGTATTCTTGGCATGCTGCTCGTCATTCCGATTTATATGGCAGCCAAAATTAGCATCGTGCATTTGTACCGTATGTATTTAAAACAAAAGGTAAGCAGTGAACTACAGTAGCTGAGCAACATCTGTTGCCATACGATGAACAGATGATCATATGCTGTTTATTAGCATCGCTAATCTAGCCATTGACATACAATGTATGCTAATAGTGAGCGGCTAAACGTTTGATAGTCGATATTTTAATCAGCAATTTACGATCTATACCGATACCGAAGTGACCGAGCTAGCTCATTGTCACTTCGGTATTTTATGTTCGCTTCGGCTAAAAGCGTGCTTACCCTATTTTTTACTATAAAATGTAATTTTGTAGCAAATATGCGGTTATCTCAGAAATGATATGGTTAATAGGGTTATGCGATGGCCATCGTGACGAGTCTTTCCGTGGAAAGCATTGTTGTGGATATACGCTTAAACTGCAATTTTAAAAATAACATATAAGTTAGGCAGTCTGTGTTGGCTTAGCTGGCAGCTTGTGTCGTTTGATCTTTTCTCTGTTATTTTCTCTGTTAATAGCGCGCTTTTTTATTCAGTTCCATCGTGCTATGACAAAGACGGACAAGTTCCGTGAACATAATAGATCAAAGTCATCATGTTATGCCGCCAACACTACGACCGCTAACACAAAGCGAACTTTAAGTGAAACCGCAACAAAAGTACAAATCCTAACCTAACTTCAAGCGACATCATCCAGTATAAGGAGGCGTTACATGATGTTCTTTCACATTAAAGAATTGCAATACACAGCCAAACCGGATCGCCCTGATCCCGTCTATGCACGTAAGCTACAAGAAGTACTTGGTGGACAATATGGTGAAATGTCCGTGATGATGCAATATTTGTTCCAGGGCTGGAATACACGCGCAGACGGTAAATACCGTGATATGCTGCTCGACATCGGCACCGAGGAGATCGGTCATGTCGAAATGCTAGCTACGATGATTGCACAACTGCTCGACGATGCTCCACTCGACCAAGTGGAAGCGGCTGCCAAAGACCCGGCGATTGGCGCGGTGCTTGGCGGTATGAACCCGCAACATGCGATCGTATCCAGCCTCGGGGCGCTGCCGTCCGATAGCGTAGGCTATCCGTGGAATTCGCGTTATATCGTCGCCAGCGGCGATCTGCTATCCGACTTCCGTGCTAATCTAAATGCCGAATCACAAGGACGCTTGCAGGTGATCCGTCTGTATGAGCAGACGACCGATCCAGGTGTACGCGATCTGTTATCATTTATGATCGCACGCGATACAATGCACCAGAACCAGTGGCTTGCTGCCATTTCCGAAATTGAAGCGAAGCAAGGTACGATTACACCGGCTTCCTTCCCGCCAGAATTGGAAAAACGCGAAGTTGTGCATCAGTTTATGAATTTCTCGCGCGGTGAGGAAAGCGCAGCCGGACGCTGGGCAAGCGGCCCATCGATGGACGGTACAGGTACATTTGAATATGTACAACAACCAAAAGCATACGGACAGGCTCCGATTTTGAAACCGGCACCGGACATTATGCACTCTCGCGCAGAACAAGCACCAAGCATTATTAATGTCGGCACATTAAGCAAATAAGCGGGCGATCCATACGATAGTGTACGCTGCTTCAGTGCTCCGTACTTTGTATGCTTAGATAGCGCTTATCGTATCACGGTAAACGATAGGCGATAGCTTATTGATAATGCCGTGTAACGATATGAATCCAGTCACCAAACGGATTCACAAAGAAGCAGCCGCATGCTCAGCATTTGATATATGCTGGGAACGCGGCTGCTTTTTGTATTATGTTTTTATTCATAGATTATGGCTACGTTTACTAAGATGTGCAGACGAGCCTCCAACTTAAAGCAGTGCAGGGACGCCATATTTTCCCGTTTCATCCCGCCAACCTTTTAAACAATATCGCTTTGCCCTGCATAGCTGGCATCGCCGCCTCCGGAAAAATGAATATTGCCACAGCCGACGACCAACGTACCTTCTGATACGACAGCAACCGTGTTGCTTTTTGCCATCCGTTCGTACGCTTTATGCTGGTTACGGGCAATTTCTTCGCATACTTGCGCTACTCCTGGCGTGTACACTTTAGCGAAATCGTCTTTAGTAGCGAGCGGATGCTTGAGCAACGTCTCCATTTTGCCGCCTTGTTGCAGTTCAATGATATCCCCGAGTATTCCCATGATTATTGCCTCCGCAAATGAATAGGTTATTCTGAATGTTCATAGACGCTCTAAACGATCACTGACGCTCCATTACCCTCCCCATATCGACAGCAGCAATGTAGCGATCACGACGGTTAACGCACCGCCAATACGGGTCGAAATTTGCGCAAATGGCATCAGTTCCATCCGTCCGGAAGCGGACAAAATCGCTACGTCACCCGTTCCGCCCAGACCGCCGCGGCAACCGGTCACAATCGCTGCTTCAACCGGGTACATGCGCACCCATTTGCCGACCATATAACCGCTAACGATCATCGCCATAATGACGGAAGCGCAGACGAGAATGTACGGCAGTGACAAAATCGCCGCTACATCGCCAAGCGGGATGTACAAAATGCCTAACCCGACCATAATCGGCCATGTCAGCGTACCGGAGACAAATTTGTAAAGCTGGTAGGCACCCTGCTCAATTTGCTTAGGCAGCAAATTCGTTACTTTGAGCAGTGCCGCACCGAAGATCATCAAAATCGGACCCGGAATGCCGACAAACGGCGACAACAGATGCCCGGTAATAAACAAACCGCAAGCAAACAACAACCCTGCACCCATCAGCGCAAAATCAGGCTTCAGCCCGTCATACACGCTACCGCTCATCGTTTTGCCGTCTTTCTCCCGCACAAGTACACCATTGCCAGTAATGGAACTGTTTTTGTCAGCCATTTTTTTCAAAACACCTGCACCGATAATCGCGAACACATTGCCGATCACCGCCGCCGGAATCATCTGTGCCACATAGCCTGCCGACTCGCCACCGAGAATTTGCGAAAATGCAAGTGACAGCGGCAAAATACCTTCACCTACACCGCCTGCAATGATCGGCACGATAATATAGAAAAAAGCATGATAAGCGGTATAACCAAACAGCAACGCAACAGCCAAACCCGCCGCAACTGCTGCTAACGTGCCTGCGATCATCGGAATGAAAATGCGGACAAAGCCGTGAATTAATGTTTTGCGATTCATCCCGGTAATGCTGCCTGCTACGAGACAGGATATATATAAGTACAAAAAGTTGGATGTCTTCATCAGCGTTTTCACCGAGTCGATGACCGGTGGGTTCAGCACATGCCAGAAGACGAGAAACGAAGGAATCATCAGCGACAAAATCGCCGGACCGCCGATATGTTTGAGCAGCGGCATTTTAAAGCCAAGCTCACTGAGCAGTACGCCCATCACCATAATGACCGCAAGCCCACCGATCATATCGTTGGGCAGACTGCCCAGTTCTGCTGCGGCAAAAACGATCACTGCCAGCAGTGCATATAACGGTAGCGGAATCGCTCCGATTCGAATCTGTCTAAGCTGTGTGAGCCAGGCTGGAAGCTTGCCTTTGTTAGCTGCCACCTGTGTTTGCTCCACATGAGTGTGAACCGGATGCTGGATTGACTTTTCCATCTTTTGTTTACCTCCTTCATCAAGCAAGCGTTCTTTGTATATGATCTGCTTGCTCGTTACCTCCTTATCTTAATTGGCTTGAAAGCGCTTTAATATTTTTCTAATTATAGATATCTTTTTTAAACTTTTTAAAGTGAATTCAAGTGGACGTTTGCAAAATGGTACGCTGCTCTTTTTTGTGAACAACCGATCACAACGAGCGCCATACAGCGTATGCAGGCGCTTGTTTACAATAGCTATTTGATGTTCAAACTAGATCGGGACGCAATTGAATACGTTCCGGCAACGACTGGCTGTTCGCGCAAGCGATAAGCGGAAGCGGACACATCTCGATAAACACGACTCAAATATACTTGCTGATCATTGCCTCCGCACCGGAGACAATATGATAACGTTTGACCGGGCGTCCAATAGTGCCATACGTCGTCTCCAGTTCCAGCACGCCCAGTTCCTCCATCGCCGTCAAATATTTCCCTACCGATACACGGGACAATCCGGTCTGCCCAGCGATTTCCTCGCTAGAAAAGCCTGGGCTTTTATGCATGCCAATCGCCTCCCAAATGAGCCGCATCGTAACCCGGGTCAGCCCTTTGCCAAGCGCTGTTTTTTCCATACTGTGACTCGGTTGAGTGAGCAAATCAAGCTCAGACTGTGCCAGACTCGTATGATCGTGCAGCAGCGAATGCCGTTCCCGATAAGCGGACAATGCGGCTCGCAATCGGTCAAACTCAAACGGCTTGATCAAATAGTCAACCGCTCCATTTTGCAGCGCATAACGGATGCTCGTCTTATCGCTTGCCGCCGAAATAATGATTACATCGACTTCGATGCGGGCACGGCGAATGTCGGCAAGCAGATCAAGACCGCTTTGTTCCTTCATGTAAATATCGAGCAATACGAGATCGATACTATGTTCCGGCTGTTGTAGCCACTCCAGCGCCTGTATGGTTGAACTTGCCCAGCCACGACAGCGAAAACCAGCTACTTGACCGAGATAAAATTTGTTCATCTCCGCCACCATCGGATCGTCCTCTACGATCAGTACATTAATCATCTAATCACCACGCTTGATAAAATAAGGAATTGTCAATTCAAACATCGTACCTTCCACCTCGCTGCTGGTGACATTAATATCGCCGCCAAGTTTGTCGACACCGCGACGTACTAAATACAATCCGATTCCACGATCATCGCCTTTTGTAGAAAAGCCTTGCTCATACATTCGCTCCAACACGGCTGTCGGAATGCCGGTGCCGTTATCGCTTACCGTCACCGCCAGTTCCTCGTCATTGTAATCAAATCCCAGCTCGATCGCTGGCGCTGTTGCCTGACGCGACGCTTCCAGCGCATTTTCCAGCAAATTGCCAACGATCGTTACGAGTTCATGAGCGACATGCGGATCAGCAGCTTCCGGCAACAACGTATCATCGCGCAGTGTCAAACGTACTTGTAACTCGCGCGCACGGCTTAATTTGCCGATTAAAAAACCTGCCACGACAGGGTCTTTAATTTGCTGACGTACCGTACCCGCTTCCAGTTGTAAGTTGGGCACGACCGTGCGCAAATAGTCTTCCAACCGCTCATATTGTTTCATGTGCAGCAATCCCATCATAATATGCAGCTTATTCATAAATTCATGCGTCTGCGCGCGCAGCGTCTCGGCATATAGCGAAATGCCAGACAGACGTTCCATCAGCCTGCTAATCTCAGTCATATCGCGGAATGTTGCAATCGCGCCTTCGGTCTGTCCGTTCACTCGAATCGGCTCCACATTGACGAGCAACGTGTGCCCGTTTGTAGCGATTTCCACATCTTTGAGCGGTTCACCTGCGAGCGCACGCTCCATCTGCAACGCCCGCAAAAACTCGCGAAAGCGCCGCTCATCGGCATCGCTGTCACCAGCCGCTCCGATCAACCGGCTCGCTTCGGCATTGGCAAGCGTAATCTGAAACCGCTGATCGACCGATAAAATGCCTTCTTTGGCGGATTGCAGCATCGCGCTTCGTTCTTCTAGCAGACGGGCGATCTGCTCCGGCTCCATGCCAAACATCAATCGTTTAAATTGACGAGCGAGCAGCACAGCACCAATCGTACCGAGCAGCGCACCAAGCGCAATGCCCCAGTATAAAATCCATTTGTTCTCATTCACCGCCGTCAACAATGTACCGATCGATACGCCGACAGCTACCGCACCGACCTGTTTCCCTTTCACGTCAAAGATCGGCTCAAATGCCCGGATCGAACGTCCAAGCGAGCCGACGGCGATCGAAATCGATTCATGCCCATGCAGCGCTGACACCTCATCCCCACCGCGAAAATGCTTGCCGATTTGCGTAGGATCAGGATGGGACAACCGAATAGCTTGCATATTCATCACTACGACAAACTCCACTCCATTAGTACGCCGTACATGCTCTGCATACGTCTGCACTTGCCGAGGATCGACCTGCCCATCCAGCGCTTCATACACAAGCGGCGTATATGCAACCGTACGCGCGATGGCGATCGCCCGCTGTTCCAACGCTGCGCGGGTTTGTCCGGACACTTCGATGCTGTACAGCACATACACACAGAGCAGTGCAACAGCAACGACAAGGCAGACGAGCAATGTGATCGTCGTCTGCAAACGCAGGCGGATTGCCTTTTTCACCCACTTCACCTCAAACGTTTTTTGCATCATAACACGTATGCTGTACGAATAGGATGCTAACTTTTTTATAAAGAAGAAACAGCGATTTCTGCTTACACAACGTAAACATTCTCTGAAAATTTTAATACAGAGTTTACAAAACTACGACTTAAAGCTAACACTGGAATCCTAAACTAGGTTTTGTGATCAACAAAAACATACAAGTATTGCGCCTTTAATTAGGGGGAGGAGACTTTACCAATGTTTAAAAAACTGCCACTCATGCTTATCACGCTGACTATGATCCTGGTGCTTGCAGCCTGCGGATCTTCGAACAGCGGCACCACTACTACAGGTTCAGGTTCATCCGGTTCCGGTAGCTCGGAAGAAGCGGGTTCCACCAACACTTCCGCAAGTGCTTCAATTCTCGCTGTAGGTTCCACTGCACTGCAACCATTGGTTGATCAAGTCGCACAAAAGTTCATGGCAGACTCCAAATATTCCAACATCTCTGTACAAGTACAAGGTGGTGGTAGCGGTACTGGTCTGACTCAAGTAGCCGCAGGTCAAGCAACGATCGGTAACTCCGATGTATTCGCTGCTGAAAAGCTGGATGCTGCTCAAGCAGCTACACTCGTTGACCACAAGGTAGCGGTTGTCGCTATGGCAACGGTTGCTAACAAAGATGCTAACGTAAAAAGCTTGACCAAGCAACAACTCGTTGATATCTTCACTGGCAAAGTAACCAACTGGAAACAAGTTGGCGGCGCTGACCAAAAGATCGTTATTATCAACCGTCCAAGCAGCTCCGGTACGCGTGCAACTTTCGAGAAATACGCACTTGGCGTAAAAACAGAAGACCTTCCAGGTTCGATCCAACAGGATTCCTCCGGTACGGTTAAAAAGCTGATCGCTGAAACACCTGGCGCTATCGGTTATCTGGCACTGTCTTACCTGGATGACACTGTAGCTGAAATTGCTTATGACGGCGTAGAACCAACGGTACAAAACGTAGAAGACGGTAAATATCCAGTATGGGCTTACGAGCATATGTATACAAAAGGCGAGCCGGATGCATCTACTAAAGCATTCCTCGACTACATGATGAGCGATGACGTACAAAAGAACGATGTAACACAACTGGGCTACATCCCAATTTCGGGCATGAAAGTAGAACGTGACGAAGCTGGCAAAGTAACTCAAAAATAAGTCTTGTTTTCCAATAGAACGAGTGAAAAGAATGAGCTGTCGGTGAACCGCAGCACAAAGAGGCGGACATTCCGCCTCTCTTTTCACGTTAGCACAACATACTTCCTGGTAAGACGTCTATTCTCCCTGTTCCTACACATACAGATATAGACTCGGTAATAATGAAGAAAAATGATAAAAAAACGGATTTTAACGCTTTGTAGAAAAGAGGTTTTTTATTTATGGAGCATTCCAAGGTTACGCCAAGAGAAGCGCAGCGTCGCAGACTGCCACTCGAAAAACACCGGATTGAGGACTGGATCGGTCGTATTTACACTTCGATTTGTGTCGTCTTTCTAATTGCAACTATCGTATCGATCGTTTATTATGTCACATCGAAAGGTGTAGCGACCTTTGTCGTGAATGGGGTCGGACTGGCGGATTTCTTCTTTGGCACAACGTGGACACCGGATGCATCGCCGCCATCGTTTGGCGCATTGCCAGCGATTGCCGGTTCCTTCCTCGTTACACTGCTTGCAGCGGTCATCGCGAGCCCACTCAGTATCGCTGCCGCATTGTTTATGACCGAGATCGTGCCTACATTTGGCAAACGTATCCTTCAACCAGCGATTGAGCTGCTGTCCGGTATTCCGTCTGTTGTATACGGTTTTATCGGTTTGACGCTAATCGTTCCTTTTCTGCGTGACCATGTAGGCGGTCAAGGGATCGGGGTCGGCGCAGGTGCGCTCGTACTGTCGATTATGATTTTGCCGACGATTACAAGCGTAGCGGCTGACGCACTCGCCAACTTGCAACGCGGTCAGCGCGAAGCTTCGTACGCACTCGGCGCTACACGCTGGCAAACGATCTATCGCGTCGTGCTGCCAACCGTAATGCCTGCGCTATTGACCGGTATCGTACTCGGGATGGCGCGCGCGTTTGGTGAAGCGCTCGCTGTACAGATGGTCATTGGTAATGCTCCATTTATTCCAACCTCGCTGCTGGAATCCGCTTCTACATTGACAAGTATTATTACGCTTGGTATGGGTAACACCGCGATGGGTTCGATTCAAAATAATGCATTGTGGAGTATGGCGCTCGTCTTAATGTTGATGACATTCGTCTTCATCGTCATCATCCGCCTGCTTGAAAGGAGAAATCGTATATGACAACCCCAGCACTACGTAGCAAAGCACTGAAACGCGCCAAAACCGCTGACAAAGTCGCCACGGTTGTCATTATTGTGTTTGCGCTGTCGATCGTTGCTATTTTGCTTGGTTTAATCGGATTTATTATGTTCCGTGGACTTGGACATATTAGCTGGCATTTCCTGACGTCCGATCCGCAAACGATTCGTGCAGGCGGCGGTATCGGGCCACCGCTGTTTAACTCGCTCTACATTCTTGTGTTGACGATGATCATTACCGTTCCACTTGGACTCGGCGGCGGCATTTATATGTCTGAATACGCCAAACCAGGCAAAATCACTGCCTTTATCCGCCTTGTCGTGGAAGTGTTATCGTCCTTCCCGTCGATCGTTATCGGTCTGTTCGGTTTGCTCGTGTTTGTCAACACGTTTGAACTCGGCTTCTCCTTGCTGGCGGGTGCGCTCGCGTTGACAATTTTCAACTTGCCGTTAATGGTGCGGATTACCGAACAGGCATTTACCGGCGTGCCGCGTGAACAAAAAGAAGCAGGTCTGGCGCTCGGTCTGTCCAAATGGAAAATCATCACATCGATTATGCTGCCGGTAGCGATTCCGTCGCTGATTACCGGTACGATTCTGGCTGCTGGTCGTGTGTTCGGGGAAGCGGCAGCACTGCTGTTCACCTCCGGTATGACAACGCCACCGCTGAATTTCTCGGACTGGAATCCGCTGCATGCACGTTCGCCGCTCAACCCGCTGCGTCCTGCCGAAACGCTAGCTACTCATATTTGGAAAGTAAACAGCGAAGGTTTGGCACCGGATGCGACGCAGATCGCTGCTGGCGCTTCCGCCGTACTCGTAATTATGGTGCTGCTGTTTAACCTGTTTGCACGCTGGGGCGGTCGTACATTGTATCGCTATATGACCGCATCCAAACGAATGAACTGATTCGGCACAACGCTGTAGCTCGTCAAGGCAGGTGCATCATCGCTACCTGCCTGCGAGACTTGCGCAACCACTCAAGGAGGAACATTCAATTATGGCAATGCCAATGCCCTTCAGTACCGAAGATTTAAGCATCTATTATGGAGAATTTCAAGCGATCAAAAATATTAGCATGGGTTTTCCCGCCGCCAGTGTAACAGCATTAATCGGACCGTCCGGTTGCGGTAAATCTACCTTTCTGCGCTCGCTCAATCGGATGAATGATGAAATTTCCAGCGCTCGCTCGACCGGACATATTTGGATGGACGGCATCGACCTCACCTCTCCCGATACCGACGTAATCAAGCTGCGTCAACGGATCGGTATGGTATGGCAGCGCCCGAATCCATTTTACAAATCAATCTATGAAAATATCGCTTTTGGCCCACGTTATTATGGCATCAAAAACCGCAAAAAACTGGACGAGATTGTCGAAACGAGTCTACGCCGTGCCGCACTATGGGATGAAGTCAAAGATCGTTTGAAAGAATCGGCACTATCGCTGTCCGGCGGTCAACAACAGCGCCTTTGTATCGCCCGTGCACTGTCGGTTAACCCACAAATTTTGCTACTGGATGAGCCTGCTTCGGCGCTTGACCCGGTATCAACCGGTAAAGTTGAAGAACTGATTACCGAGCTAAAAAAAGACCTGCGCATCGTGATCGTTACCCACAATATGCAACAAGCTGCACGGGTATCCGATTATACCGCCTATTTCTATCTTGGCACACTCGTAGAACACGGTGAAACCGATCAAATTTTTACCAATCCCGCGAAAAATTCCACCCAGGAATATATTATGGGACGCTTCGGTTGAAGCGTCTTTTTCTTTGTTTGGATCATGAGCTGGATGTGAGTTTGCGTACACTCCCTAATACAGTTCACACTAACATCCAGTTAACTCATGCCTTGTCTCCATTTAATTCGTGGGATGCTTATTTTATGATCCCTTCATTACGCACACATATAAATACGTTTAAATCTGATTTTTAATGGAGACAGTTTACTACATTTTCATCGGAGCAAACGAAAATTCGCTAATCCGTGTACCTGCACTCAGCACGAGATATAGAGATTGCAAACCTTCTACCTGTTGATTGAATGTTGCGGTCAACTGCTGCCAATCGCTACCGTTGGCGCCGTTCGCCACACTATTACTATTACTATTACTATTACTATTACTATTACTATTACTATTACTATTACTATTACTACCACTCGCTGCCGCAGCAACCGACAACACCGCTACCGGCTCCGAATCGATACTACCTACGTACACTTTAATCTCAGCCGATTCAGCAGCACTGCTTATACGAGCAGTCATACTCGATACACCGGATGCAAAGTCCATATTGGCGTACAGCAACGATGCGCCTGCTCCCAGCGCTTCAGCAGCAGCCCCTCTCTGCTCATCCTCGACCAGATGAATCGCGGCATAATAATCATAATTTTCCGCCCGGGTCATTTGATACGGATAGCGTGGCGGGATGATTTCGCCTTCAACTCGCACATTTGTTTCCAGACGAATATCGCTAGAAGAACTGCCAATCAGCAGACGATAGCTACCTGTTTCCACTACATAACGACTACGTGTCACATCCCAGAAAGCAAGCTCTTGTACAGGTACTTGCAGCTGCACTCGCACCGATGCGCCAGCTTGCACATGCACCCGCTGAAAAGCACGCAACGTCTTCAGCGGCTGTTTGACCCGTGATTGCTCACTACAGCTATACAGTTGGATCACTTCATCACTATCCCATTGCCCTTGGTTTTGTACCGTCATGCTCACTGTAATTTGATCATCTGCCGACAATGTAGCCGCAGACAGATTCAATTCGCTATAATGCATCGGTGCATACGTCAATCCATGACCGAACGGGTACAGCACATCCCCGGTAAAATATTGATACGTACGTTCTGAGCGAATCACATCGTAATCGAGCAAACTGCCGAGCTGCTCTACCGAACGATACCAGGTCATATTCAGCCTACCTGCCGGTGCATAATCGCCGTACAACACATCCGCCAGCGCTGTGCCTAGCTCTGGTCCTGCATGGGAAGTGTATACAATCGCTGGAATATGCTGCTCGATCCAATCCATCGTAAATGGATAACTGCCGACGACAACAACGATCGTCTGCGGATTGACGGCATACACTTCCTGTACAAGACGTAGCTGCGCATCAGCAAGCTCTAGCCCTGGACGATCCACTTCCTCTTTACCGTTAATGAGCGGATGATTGCCGACAAATACGATCGCTGTTTCAGCAGCGGCGGCAATCTGTACCGCTTGCTGGATACCATCTTCCACGACTTCTTTTATAAAATGATACGTTGTGGACGGATTGCCCGCTCGTTCGGAAAAAGCAGGCAAGGACGACACAGATGTAGCTTCTATGGCGACAGCGGTTCCTTCATTTGCTAATGACGCTTGGCGTGCAGCCGCTGGAATTTGCCAATCCGCTTGCACTGCCGGATACCGATGTTCACCTTCAGCAATACGAACGATACCGTCCGTATGATCCCAGTACAGTTCACGACTGTTCCATGTCCGCATGCCTACGCTACCATCAGGCTGTTCATGCAGTCGAAACACTTCCTTCGCAAACCAGCCATACACTTCATCCGTAGCCGCAGCGATTCGTTGCTGCTCATCATCTGCGGTTACGTAACGACCGGTCGCTTCCGAACGCAAACAATAACTGCCATAGCCCCAGTCTGACAAAATAAAACGTTCTGCTTGTACAGCAGGATCAATTTTACTTTGCCTGTTGGCATGTAAAGCCGAATCTTCAACTGTAGACGCAGCAACAAACGGTTCGGCAGCAAGCAAATTACGATCTGCATTGGCTATATTGTCTTCATGATCTGTATTTCCGAATGCTGACGATGCCTCATTAACATTCGTATAAAGATGTCCTGTCTGCACATCCACATATTGACCGCTTGACTGCTGATCCGTCGCCAACTGGTCTGCACCCTCTCCTACTCTCCTCGTTCCGATGCTACCATCTCGCTGTACAGCTAGCGGCACGCCATCCGCTGTACGCAAACGGATACGATCATTGCCATCCGCATCATCGACTTTGCCTGCCACTTTAGCTCGCACTGCTTCCACCGCTGTCACCGCATACGGCAGTGTACCGGCATACCAATCGCGATAGACCGCTCCGCCCAATTCGCCAATGATGGCAACGCGTCCAGTTGAAGCTTTCGACAATGGTAATGTATGGCGGTCATTTTTTAGCAGTACGATCGCTTTGCGAGCAGCTTCGGCAGCCGTCGCTTTAGCTGTGTCGGTCATCAGCGATTGTTCGCCAATCGAGGCATACGGATTCAGTTCATCCGGATCGAATTCACCAAGCATAAAACGCACGCGAAACGTATTGCGCAGCGCCTTATCGATATCATCCCATCTAAGCAATCCCTGTGCCAAAGCTTCACGCAGCGCAGCTTTTGATAGTTCCGCATCATCTGTAATGCTATCGATGCCTGCTTTAATCGACTCGGCTACACCAGGAGTGTGAGAATCATAATAACGATGATCCCGCATAATGCCCATCACGTCTCCGGCATCACTAACGATAAAACCGTCCATATTCCATTCGCCTTTAACGACATCATGCACAAGCGGATGCAGCAGCGCCGGGATGCCATTGATCGAATTGTAAGCGGTCATCAGCGATTTGGCTTTGCCTTGCACAAACGGTCGCTCGAACGCCTTTAAGTAATATTCCCGCAGATTGCGTGGATCGATACTGGACGAGCCTGCTCCGCGATCCACTTCATTGTTATTGCCGAGAAAATGTTTAAGCGTCGCCACCGCTTTCAAATAGGTCGGATGATCACCTTGAATGCCCTGCACCAATTTGCTCGCCAATTCGCCGGTCAAATAAGGGTCTTCGCCATATGCTTCCTCATTACGCCCCCAGCGCGGATCACGCTCCATATCTACCGTTGGTGCCCAAAGCGTCAATCCGTTCACGTCCGGCTTGCGTTTGTACATCACACGCGCTTCGTCCGAGATCACATTGCCGATACGCTGCATCAGCTCAGCATCCCAAGTACAAGCAAGCCCAACAGGTTGTGGAAAATAGGTCGCTTCACCGAGCCAGGCAATGCCATGTGCCGCTTCTGTCCCATGTTTGTACGCACGCAGTCCAAGCCGTTCCACCGCTGGCTGATACTGCAACATCGCTTCGATCTTTTCCTGCTCGGTTAAACGGGAGACGAGATCGTCCACCCGACTCGTAAGCTCAAGCGTATGATCTTGAAACGGATAAGGCGTTGTTTTTGCCATCGTTTATGCTCTCCTTTATATACATAGCTATGATGATTTCGATAACGATACAGATAAAATGGATCGGCACAGCGAGCACGCCGTAATTGCAGTTGGCATATGCTGCCATCAACCGACGTTTACATTTACAATGCACATCCAGTGTCAGCAACTTATAACTGTCATCTTATGTACACTGCTGCGCCTCAAATCTGCTGCAAAGATTGCAAGCTTTATCCATAATGGTAAAATAATGATGCTATAAAAGAAAGCCCTTTCAAAACAGTTCCTCAGTTCATAATTAGCGTAATAATTAGTGATGCCCCTCAAAAATGCCGGGCGGACGAACGATCATCATTTTAAAACGATAAGCTCATTGCATAACCTTTACCGATAATGATCGTCTATGGATAAGAGGGACGCGGATGTGCGCGATCTGCTACAGCAGTACTTGGAGATGATGATCGTCTATGTAAAAGAGAGACTATGGATTAAGCGAGGGATGCCATGCTAAACGATGAAGACATTGTGCAGTTGTACTGGAACCGACACGAATCTGCGATTGAGGAATCATCCCGACGGTATGGACGATACTGTTATGCGATTGCACACAATATTTTGCATAATTCAGAAGATGCGGAGGAATGTGTAAATGATACATGGCTGCGCACATGGAATACGATCCCGCCGCAACGACCGAGCAAACTAGCTTTTTTTGTCGGGCGAATTACACGCAATTTGTCACTCGACAAATACAAAGCCCAAACAGCGAAAAAGCGTGGTGGTCATATGCGAACATTAATGGAACAATTGACTGAATGTATTCCAGCTCCTGTCAGCACGCAAGTGGAACAAACGCTAAGCGAGCAGCAGTTGAATCGTACGATTAACCAATTTATGCACACATTGCCAGAGCGCGAATGCAATCTGTTTCTGGCGCGCTACTGGTACGGCATGTCGCTGACAGAGATGGCGCAACGATTCGGAATGAAAGAAAACAATATTAAAGCAAGCTTGTTTCGCAGTCGTGGCAAGCTGAAACGCCATTTGCTAGAGGAGGGAATCGAGTTATGACGATGCTCACACCGGAGGAACGGCTGTTTCAGGCGATCGGTCATGTTGATGACGTACTGCTGGAACGTTTGGAGCAGCAGCTTCAACCGACAGCGCCGTCTTCCATCGCTCCCCTTATCGATCTGCGTACAAAGCGGGCACAACGGCGGCGCTGGGTCGGTATCACTGCCGGACTGGTGGCGATTGCGATCGCTTGCACACTGATTTTGAGCACTATATGGCAAAGCGTACCTGCTGTGCCTGCGATATATACTGCGTCCGCACCGATCGTGAACAGCTATGTGTCCAACCAAAAGCTGCCGGCTGACGTCAAACCTGCATTGCAAATACCGCCTAATGGCAAAGTGATCTATAGCCGCGATGTCCAGCAAGCGCTGCAAGCCTATGCGGGCAAGCACGTACTTTTGTTCGTCGCCATCGATCTGTTTCAACATGGCGCACCACTTGCCAGCGATAGCCAACAAACCGATGCCGAGTTGAAACGATTGCAGCAATTGGGCTATTCGATCGGCTATGCTCGTTACTGGACGTATGCAGGCGAAGGCGATGCACAGCAAGTTAAGCACATTTATGTTGCCGCTTATGTAACGGCTGCTCAATTGAAGCAATTTGCCGCTAGCCCGGATTATGGCTATTTGCTGCATTTTGCCGTTAATGGTGACGGTTCGCCTGTATCGGGGAAACAAGGAATTTTCACCAATCGAAATGATCCGACGTTACAGTAAACTTAGCCCCATTACAGCTTGGATCAAACTACCTTTATCCCCATAATACAAATCATTTGCCAAGCGACATAACCATTCATCACCATTGTCGTCTTTTAGGATAGAACGGTCTGTCGTTAGCGATAGATGAATCTATGTTCGAGGAGGATTTGACGATGAATATGCACAAGATGAACCGTACGCGTCAACGAACAGCAAGTGCGAGCAGCGCAACAGGCAAGACTACAAACACTAGACGCAGACGTACAATCGGGCAACAACTTGCCTTCTCCACGCTGGCGCTGTGCTTGTTGTTGGCTGGAATCGGCAGCACTTCTTTTGCCGCCGGCTTTGACGATCTAAACGGTGTAGCTGGCGCGGACAAGATTAATGCGCTTGCTGCACAGCATATCATTAGCGGCATGAGCGCTACTTCTTTTGCCCCTAAGCAGTTATTAACCGAGGCGCAGACGCTGCATATGATCGTAAAAGCATTTAAACTGGATACGGTCACACCAGCTACTCCGAACCGTTCAGCCAACGATGAACAACCGTCCGCTTCGGCTGCTTCTGCCAGCGATCAAAGTCAGGCAGAGCAGCAAGCGGGAGCTATATTTACGAAAGTCAAACCATCGGCATGGTATGCAAATGATTTCAAAACGGCGGCACGAGCAGGGATCGAAATTTCCGCCAACATCGATCCTAATGCGATTATTACGCACGAGCAGTATGTCGACTATGTGATGAACGCAATGCGGCTTACTGGCAAAATGCCTGTTTTCCGCATCATTCCACCAATTATTAAAGATGAAGCTGCAATGGATATCCAGCATGTCGGTTCTGTACAACTTGCGATCGTACTGCGTATTGCCAGCCTTGATGCCGAAGGCAATTTTCATCCGCAGCAAAAGATGAGCCGTGCCGATGCAGCGATTATGCTGTATGATGCGATGAATTATTTAAACAAATTCACACCAGGAACCGTACCAGCAGCGGACACTGCACTAAGCAATACTCATCCTAATGCCGATCTGCCGTTAATTGAAGACGCGCCTGCTGGTGAATCGTATGCTGTCACCGCCAACGGTGAAGTTCGTCTAATGGACGATATCGAGCAAGCGCTGGCACAATATGCCGACCGCCCTAATACGCTCTACTTTGTCGCGATCGATCTAACCCGCAGCGGTTCACCGATTGAGCCAGATCATCCGGAAGCGACTGCCGAGTTAAAACGGATGCAGGCGCTCGGTTATGATGTCGTTATCCACAAAGGCTGGGTGCACAAAGGGCAACTTGAACAGGTCGACTATTCGTATTTGTCCGGCTACTTTACCGCTGATCAATTACACAGCTTCCAGCCAAATAGCAACTACGGGTATATTATACATTTTGCCTATAACGGGGATGGTTCGCCTGCCAAAGCGAAAGATGAAGCGGTTAATCAGTATACAGGTGGGCAATAACTCGCTTTTAGATACGCTTAAAGCCTATTGATTAGACTAAGTTAACTTTCATTTTTGGTTGCACAATGATTGTACTATAGTTAAAGACTCAAACCGATTTCAAATATTAAAATTAATCTCGGTCAAAGCACTATGCTCAAATGTGTTTCATAAAGTCTAGATGCTGCCCATCACCGTTTTTGCTCAGCTAGTTTATTCCAGATTAGAACAATGAGGCAGCGGCAACAAAAAAGACCGCTTTTGCCATAAAAATGCACCTCCACCTGCGCATTAGTTTACCTAAATGGTTTTCTAATGTTCGTAATGAGAGGTACACTTTATGACAGACAGCGGTTTTTTTGTTGATGACTATTTTCGTTCGTACGCCTGCCTTTATTTCTATATCGACTTGCACCTATACACGTACTTTCATTCCATTGCTGTACGTAGCGCAAAGCGCAGTACGGGCTAAACTGTACCTTTTGCGCTGAATGTAGCCGATATGTTTGCTTAGCTTAGCGAAGCAAGTCTGCCAGTGGATCGCGTGCTGGCTCTGTATTCCGTGTCGCAGCCGCAGCCGTATTCGCTTCGGCTTTTTCCAAACCGAGCCGGCGGGTCATCTGTTCGTTAATCGTGGACAGCTTGGCGGTATAATCTTGACAGCTTGCAATAATCTCGCGGTTGGAGCGCTCTGACGTGTCTAGCGCTGACATCAGATCAGCGATCGCCTGATTGACCGATTCGAGCGACATCGTTGGCTTTTTCAACAGCTCTGCCGAGCGCTCGCTGTTCGTTTTCAGCATTTGGGCATTTTGGCGGAATTGATCTTCAATCGTCTGATTGACGCTTTCTACCGCATTTGCCACCCGATCCTGATCTTCGATTGCGAGTGCGATCATTGCGGAAATTTTGATCAAGTTCGCCGCTTTGTACACCGAGTCATTGACCGAATCGATCAGCTTGTCATTCGTATCATTGACGATATCGGTCGCGGCAATCGCTTGCTGGAACAGCATAATATTTTCGGTCATCGACTGGATGCGTGTTACGACTTTGCGCAAGCCGCGTTCCAAATACACTTTACGATGCTCGTTTTCCGGCTTTTGAATTTCGGCTTCAAATAGCTTTTTCAGCTCATTGCCCATCGCAATTTTGTATTGCAGATTGTAAATTTCTTCGAGCGAATTGCGTTTAAGCGTACGCATGCTGACCATATTTTCTTCCAGTGTATCTTTACCGTCACGCAGTCCTTGCACGATCGCATCGACGTTTTTGCTGACCGACTGGTATTTGTATACATAGTTTTTGATCGGAGATTTGCGCAGCAGTTTGGCGAATAAACCGACATTTTTGCTTTGTTGCAGCGCTTCGCACTCATCGCGCAACGACAAAATCAGGTTTGATACTTGCTTCGATTTGCCGGACATTAGATCATTGACCGGACGATCGAGCATTTGTAGCGTCTGGGTCGCACGTTCCTGCGTTTGCATACCGAGCTTGCCGACTTCGTCCATTAACCCGTCCAAATTCAAATTATCGGCTTGTGCTACTTTTTGCAAAATCATCGTCGCTTCGCGGGTTACTTTTTGCTCATCTTCTTTTTTCAATGTTATTGCAGGTGTTGCCATAAGATCATCTCCTTAAAGGCTTGCTTTTAGCCCGGATTGAATATGATATAACAGACAACCGCCGCCACATAAATACAACGGATAGGTGCAAAATTACGTTTACGATTCGTTACCATAATATCTGCCATATCTTACCAAACCGTCTGCCACTGTTCCAATGAATGAGTGCCTGCTCATACATAACCGTTCAAGCTCTACACTTAAGAATAACGATGATGCAGCAATTCGGCTCTAGATTGTAGCTCCATCAAGTCTTTATGCTCGATCGTTTTGACGATTTGGGTCACACGGCTGTTCACGTCCTTCAGACCGTCCAGCAAAATACGACGATTTTTCGTCTTCGCCTCACCGCTCAACCGCAAAAACGGATTGATTACACTGTTCAGATCATTCATTACTAACCGTTTGATCGTATGATTAATATCATCATTGTTCAGCTCCGACAAAATCGGAATGACACGCTGTAATCGCAAAAACAGTGCGCACGATTTCTCCACAATCTCATTGTCCAAATTATGCTTCTGCCCTTCCGAAATGATCATTTCTTCCAACACACCGAGATATTCCAGCACCGGCTGAAATATCGGCAATACGTCGACACCGCCTATTTGCGCTGCCGATGTTGCTTGTGGTGAGCCAGGTGCCGATGACTGCGCACGGACTGCATTCACCGAGCGTGCCGCCGCTTCCTGTGCGCTGTGACGCTGCTGTTCTTCGGCACGTTTACGAGCAGCCTGTTCATATTGTTCCTGCAACGAATGAGGCCCGGACGGACGCGCTGCTGGCGCTGGATCAGTACGCGCCTGCGGCTGTGAGAGAGGGGGCTGTGTCGGTGCAGGCGGCAAAGCGGTATCACGATCACGCTCCGTACGCCCTGCCCAGACGACCCCATAAATTGAGCCAGCGAGCGGGAATAGCAACGTTACGAAATCGGGCGTCCATATGCCGACCAGACAGCCGGCAATATAGCCAATTCCGCCACCGAGCACCGTTTTGCCAACGATTTTGCTTATACTCATCTGAAAAACACCTGCCTCTGCAAAATTCTCATGTACTATGCTACGTACATACATGTCCGCCGGTTGCGTCATCCGCCTAAACGATAGAGCAATAAGTGCCCAAGCTACCGTACGGATCGCATTATGATTACGACTGTATGATCGGCTGTACGGTCTGCTCCTGTCGCATCACCAACGGTTGTTCCACATATGTCGTTAGTAGACCGTATTCCGGTTGCTGAACCTCAACCGTATGACCAAGCGCCATTTTCACAGCCAAATACGGGAAATTAATACCGGTCAAACACGACATATGCAGCCCGCCGGACATGCGCGGATTGATCTCCAGCGCTTTCGGCGTGTCCCCTTGATAAATTAACTGTAGATTATAATTATAAGGAATCCGGTAATAACTCGCTACCCGCGCCGCAATCGCCAGCAATTGCTCATTATGCTCAAGCAAGCGCGATCGACCGCCATTTTTACGACGTGGAATCGCAACAAGCAGTTCCCCTTCCGGCGAAGCTAAGCAATCGATACTATATTCCGGCCCTTGCAACAGCTCCATCACCATCAGTTCAGGGAATGTATCCACATTGGACAGCGTCCGATACACATGCTCAAACGACACACGCGCACTAACAGTGGCAAATAAATCGTCCAGCGGATCGATATTATTGTCGATTACGCGAAAGCCGACACCGCCTTCCATCCGTGTCGGCTTAAAGCATACACGCAGCCCTTGTGCAGCAATCCGCTCATATGCCGCTTTAAATTGCTCGGCGGTATGAACCACTTCATATTCCGGCACAACCATCAATTGCTGCTCATGCACAGAACGGAAGAAATTGCCTTTGTCTTCGATCTCATCGAGCAAGTCGGCATCTGTGCAGCAGACAAGCTTCACACCGATTTGCGCAAATTGCGCGGCTGCCGCCACTACATAACGCATCCCCCAACGTGGCACAAACACATCGATCTCATGCCGACGGCAAAAGTCGAGGCAAAAATTCGCATAATCGCTACCCGTCAATATCGGATCAGGCTCCGCTTCCACATGATCGCAGGCGAGCAATGACACATGCTCTGGATCACGATGCGTACCGTAAATTTCAAATGCCAAGCCGTCCTCGTTGTTGCGCACCGCCTCAATATAATGATAGCCAACCGCGAAGCTGCGGTTAAACCAAATTCTGATCTTCTTTTTATCGGTGCTCATTGGCATAGCTTCCTTCCCTGTCCATAATATCCGCCACAAATTGCAAAATATCGTCCGCCGCCATAATGCCGGAGCGTCCGGTAAAGCCAAACTTCGTCTCCCCAAGCGTACCCGCCTCGTACGCGCGATACAGCTCGCCATGTGCAGGTGCAATCGCTTCGTCTGCCGCTTGCAGCAAACCGAGATCAAGCAGCGAATCGCCGGATGCAATGACCTGCGTCGCTCCGCATAGCTCTTTTACATGTTCAATCGCCCGCTTTTTGCTCACCGGAAAAGGCACCAAGTATACTTTGCGCCCTTGAATCGATAACCCCCAACCGATGCGCGCCAGCTCAGGCGCTAGCGCCATCACCTGCTCATACGGCATTTCTTCACGCTTCACGAGCACCGAGAAAAACGTATCTTCCCAATAACTCTCCCGCACGACCCATTCCGGCTGCGCGATCCGGTGGAACACCGCAATCGCCTCGGCTGCCGGTGCAGCGAGCTTGCGCACATCATCCATAATAAACGCATGCCATTGCGCGTCGATCTTACCGTCGATCAATATGTGCGCACCATTGCTCGTAATCGCATAGGCAGGCACGACCTGCTGGCGGAACAGATGAATCCGGTCATACAATTCCAGCACACGCGTCGTTACTGGTACAAACGGAATCTCGGCGGCAACTCGCTGCAATCGTTCCAACGCCACTTTGGAAATATGCGATGTAATGCGTCCGTCCACCGTTTCGGCAGGCAACATCGTCGCTGGATCAAGTTCCATTCCGCGCGCACGCTCCGAATAGATCAGCGTTTGATCAAGATCACTTGCATATAGCAGCATTAGCCGTCACCATCCCTCGGTTTAATTATTCCACAGCAGGCATATGTCATGTCCGGCTTGATTTCAATCTCGGCACCACGCTCGCGCGCCAAATGTAAAATATGCTGCAAATGCGGATTATCGTCGCGATCGATCAATATTTTCCACGGCACACGGCGTAGCAACACACGTGTCGTCTCCCCTACCCCCGGCTTGATCAGATTGATATCGCTCAAACCGAATTGTTCTTGAATGGAGCGAATATCGTTCATACCTTGCCAATCGCCCGGTTCCGGTTGCTTCAACAGCTCATCAGCACGCTGGATCGCCCTCTGTCCAATCTCTGCAAACCGCTCGCTAATCCGATCGATAAACAAATTCGATACATCCTGCTCCATCCAGTGCCGATAAAACTTGGAACCGTGAAAATCATGCTGCCCGATCAAATCCGCTCGCAGCACTGTACGGCTCATCAAACCGGATACGGTCGAATTCAAACAAGCGCTCGGAATAAGAAAATCTGCACGCGTACCATACGTGTCTGAGCAGCGCCCTGGATCGGCAAGTACCGCCAGATCATCATTAAGTTTCACACCATACCGCTGTTGAAACTGCCGACATGCATCCACCAGTACGCGGCGAATTGCCCCTTTGCCTGTCCAGCCGTCGACAAATTGAATAGGCGATTCGGTGCCATGCTGCTGCAAAATATATTTCAGCGCATTCTCATCTATGCCCTTGCCACGAATGATCGAGATGCTGTAATGCGGCACATCCAGCCCATGCATCATTTGCAAATAGCGTTTTAGCAAAATACCGACCGGCGTGCCCGCACGCGCCAGCGAGACGAGCACAAGCTGCCGCCCACGCTTGCGCAAAATGCACTCGCTCACCACACCCGCCGCGAGTGCAACTTGCTCTGCCGTCTGCTCTAACGCCGTATGGAACAATTGTACATACGCCGCCGTCGGCTCATATTCCGCAGGCAACATTTCCGAATAATGCGTGCCGGTCTGAATCGCTTCCTCACGTTCTTCGGTCGCCCGTTCGAGCTGTACATCACTTAGGTCTTTCAGCAAAAATACAACATCTTCCGCACGGTAGCTGCCGAGCGGCGCCGGTGCAGCCAGACGCGGCTCTGCCCAGGCAGGCTGCGCCTCGGATTGTGCTGCCGCTGCATGCTCATTCATCGCCATGCCCCTCTCCACTGCTGCCCGAGCCGCAAATAACGATATTCACCTGCTTAAACCCACGCGCACATAACGCTGCCGTTAGCCCGTCCAGATGACCGTCCGGCACATGGCGTTCCAAAAATACAAACACATCGTCATATGCACCAAACGGAATATTGTACACATAATTCGTCACACCGGCATCTTCCGGTGAGGCAAACGTATCCCCGCTATAAATCGCATAATCCGGCGCGACCGTACGATATACCGGGCTGCGTGTCGTCGAATGATACTTCACCCCGTCGCCCAGCTCAGCGGCAATGCGCATCGGAATATACATAAATTCCTCCGTACCTAGACAGAGCGTACGGTCGCCCTGCCGCAGCGTCTTTAACTTATTTGCCGCCAGCGTAATTCCTCGTTCCAACGCTGCATTTTGCGCTGCTGCCAGCCCAAATCGTCCCGTCCAGCGTACAAACGGAGCCGTATGCAGCACACCTGCACCATCGATCGATGGATAGCCATGTAACAACTTAAGCAGCCCGCTTAGCTCGGTACGTACAATCGGAATATTTCGATCCGGTTCGTTTTCTCCAAATGGTGGATGAACAAGCTGTGCCTGACCTTCTACGTTAATGCGACCTTTAACGAGCGATAACGGCACAATCGTGATCCCCAGCTCCTGCTCTAATTCAGCATAACGAAGCACATGCTGCTCACTGCGCCAGTCGAGCAATGAAGCGATATAATAGGTTGGACGCGGATATTGTTCATGCAACGCACGAATGATGTTCAGCGTCGTTTTGCCGGTCGTAATCTCATCGTCCACCAGTACGATCGGCTGCTGTCCGGCAATCATCTCAGCATCTAGCGCATAACAGCGATGCGCAACCGCATGGGAATGTTCTTCTTCAAACGTAATGACCGGTGTCAAACCAGCTACATCATGCCGGGTCGTATGCACATAGCTCGCCTGACCGCGAAACGGCGCATACATACTATGTCCAAGCGCAGTTGCCGTCTCGGCAAAGCCGATAAATGAAAGCGGCGCTGTCAGCGGAAGCCCTGCCGCCATCAGATGCTTATACGCTTGTTTGGCACCTTCTCCCGTCATCAGTGCCTTCAGCACATCCGGCAGAAGCCGCTCAACCTCAGCCTCCACTTGAGCGCTATAACTAGCGCTGTCAGGCAGCCGCTCGTCCGTCCCAGCGGAATGAGACCATGCAGCTGCCGACAGCGTTGATGCTTCATGCTCACCTTGAGTGACTATCCCATTAGACGGCACTACAGCTTGCTCCAACTGATCCACTTGCTTTGAGTGATCCGTATTCTGCCCCGCCGTAGCCTTATCCTTAGCAAGCTCACGATAAAGCAGCAACGACAGCGCCGCACCGCTCAGCAGCGATACATATGGATCAACTGCCAAATGCTTGCCCAGCACACGGCTCACAAACAGAAACGAACGTTTCGGATTAATGCGCGCCGCCATCTGAAACAGACGATCGAGCGGCAAGCCAAACGGATTGCGCTCCACTTCCACCGTAATCTGCAACTGCTCCAAAATATTATACGTATACACTTCGTTCCTGCTCGGAGAGGAGGGAGATAAAATGTTGTTGTTCATGCAGCACCCCATATATTTTTGATCTGGCAATGACTTTTTTCGCCCAATTCAAATGCGGCTTAATTTCATTCATTTTGTTGGAATAGCCGCTTTTGAACACGCCCAGCTCTCCATTGTTGCGCTCGATAATGCCGATTGCATCATCATATTCCTCACGTGTGACCGTGTACATCGACTGCACAAGCCGAATATGCGACGGATGAATAATCGTTTTGCCGACGATACCGTTTTCCTTGTCCATCATCACTTCACGAATCAACCCGTCCACATGGCGGTTAATATACTCATTGCGCAGACGACGTCCGTCCGGTCCCAATGCTTCTTCAAACGGTGACTGCCGAATTTGCGGCTTAAGCACACGCTCTCCGCTGGCAAAATATTCCCATACCGGCCCGGAGATGACATACGGCGACTCCATCCGTCCAAACAGATTAATAATATCGGAAATGCAGTCCCGAATCGGGGCGATTTCATAGATCGTCACATCCGGGTTACGACGCAAACCGAACAGACTGGAAAAGTCGGTCGCCCCAATCCGCACATTAAGCACATACGGACGATAACGGTCAAGCACCTGTTTGATCGCCAGCAGCGCATTAAGACGCGTCTCCAAGTAGATCACCTCTGCCGTTTCCAAAATCGGCAATCCGTACAATACCGGAGCACAGCTATGCTTGCTCTCGTTGTAACGGGCAATCACATCAAAATAAAACGCCCCCTGTTCCGCCCCAAACTTCGGGAGCATCACCCCGGTAATTAGCTCCATCAGCGATCCCATACGTTCCAGTACACGCTGCAATTGTTCCACGCTGCGCACGCGGATAAACATTAGCGGCACTTGACCGTACAATATCGGGTTCTGCTCCAGCGACAGACGCAAACGGTTCATTTGCACTGTTAATGACATCTCGGCAGCTTCCACCTGCTGATCACCGATCGCATCTTCCAGATCAAACACCCATGAAGTTAAGCCAAGATGCTTGCCGGATAACACATCATCCGCGATCGTTGGACGTGTCGCTGGACAATACAGCGCTGCGCCTACCGCATAAGCAAGCAACTCCTGCTCAGACGCGTTGCTGTACTCCACAGGCAGCGAATAAAACAATTCCTGTTCTTCCGCTTGTGACAAATAATTAAAATAACGCATACTACCCCTCCCGGTATACACCAGCTCATATGAATACTCAATAAAACGATGTCCAGCTGCTGCCTTGTTCCGATAACGCGCCAGCGCGATCCGGCTTTGTCAGACAACTGAACACAAAAACCCTCCTATTGTGCAAACAGGAGGGACGCTTGTCAGCCGGCACATTCCGGTGCCGGGAAGGATACCACTTGCTTAATCCATACCGTATAGCTTTTCACGCAGATCACGCCATTTCATACAGACATTATTCTATCCGTCCGCTAATGCGGCAAAACGGATAGTGTCTGCTTACCGGCATGATGAGACTTCGCTCACGATGCCAGCGGCAATAAAGAGATAGTCCTGTTATGAGGCTACCGCATTATTTTCGTCCTGCTGTCCAGCGCATATTCCAGTTGAAGGCAAGGTCCATCTCCCTGTGACCACTAAAATACTGTACAACCTTCTCAATGCTGAACGTATCACCGACATTGCGAATCATCGCAATCGCACACATCGTCCGGCGATTATCTGGCTCATCCAGACGAACGATAATGTCTGGGCCATTTTGCTGATAAATCGTGACGACACCGTCCGCCTCGCTCCAACGGCTAATGCCTTCATAAATAAACGAAAATACGAGTACACGCTTAATCTCGGATAAACGATTGCCATTAATACGCATATTCTCACCATTCGTGCGCTCACCTGTACGATCATCCGCATCGAGCGAAATATACGGATGCATATCCAGACTGCCAAATCGATTACCGAGCGCCTGCACTACACCTTTGCTACCGTCTTGCAGTTCATATAGACATCCTAGATCAAGATCGGTTCCTTTCGAAGCAGAGCCGCCAAAACCGAACAAGCCGCCACTTTTGCGTTGCTGACGATTCCAGTTCAGATTGATAAGCAGCTCACCGAGCGATGTCCCCGGTTTTTTCTGAAGATTGATCACATCGCCCTTCTTTTTCAACTCAATCTTGGACAGATTCAACGGAGACGGCGGCATCGACGAAGCAGGCGGTCGTAGTTGCTGATCAGACGACTGCCCACTTGGAGCAAACGGCGGTGGTGACGGCTGCCGATGAGGTGGAGCAGGCGGTGGCAGTTGCCGATCAGACGACTGCCCACCTGGTGGTGAAGGCGGAGTAGGTGGTGGCGGTGTGCCTTGCTGCTCAGCCGGCGCTTCCACTTCTACGCCATAACTGCCGCACAGCTCCTGCAAGCCGCCAAAATAGCCTGCCCCGACAGCGGCAAATTTCCATTCTCCCTGATACCGATACAGCTCCCCGATCACAATCGCCGTTTCATCGGAAAAGCCAGACTCCAAGTTATACCGGAACAGTTCGATTGCACCCGCATCTACTACACCTCGTATGTACATCTGCTGCATGCGGCTAAACGTATGACCAGGTACCTCCGCATTATAAATCGTCAATGTTATCGCAATTTTATCAACCTGCTGTGGAATCACAGCAAGCTGAATATCGAACCGCCGCCGATCCGTACCATCGCCTTGTTCCATATAACGAATAAACCCATTACTCGCATTACCGTAAAAGATCAAATCATCGTCGCTCGCCACGCGTCCATTCGCCTGCAACAAAAAAGCCGACGTATCCAGCTCAATCGCATCCGGGGCTTGCCAGCCAAGCAGCAAACTAAGCTGGGAAATGCCAGGTCTGTTTTTGGTCACATCCGTTTTCTGTCCTCTAACGATGATCGTGCTCACACGTCCACCTCCCGATTATGTTATAGCATGATGTTAAAATGACATACAGGGACGTACCCTGTATGTCATTGATGATTACGCCCCACTAATTAGCGCCAGCAAACATGCTAGACAAAGTGAAGGCGAATGTTATATCGTTTATGCTTTTGAATGTAATTTTAAATTATCACACGATTCATGACCAGTATAGTCCTAACTGACATCCCGCACCGAATCGTCATCCCAATCAAGCAGGGCAGCAATTACGCTTGCAAACCGTAGTCGCGTACGAGCCCAGCCAGACCATCGCGGTAGCCGCTACCGATCGCGCTAAATTTCCATTCTGCACCATGACGGTACAGTTCACCTACAACAACACCGGTCTCGATCGAGAAGTCTTCACCAAGATCAAAGCGAATCAGTTCTTCATTCGTTGCATCATTTACGATACGCACATAAGCGTTGGACACTTGACCAAAGTTTTGGTTACGCGCATCCGCTTCATAGATTGTGATCGTAAACGCGATCTTTTCCGTCGTTGCCGGTACGCTTGGCAGGTCAACTTTGATTTGCTCATCATCGCCGTCGCCAGCACCGGTACGGTTGTCACCGCTATGCACAACAGAGCCGTTTTCATTTTGCGGATTATTGAAGAAAACGAAGTCTTTGTCGCCTGCTACCTTGCCCGCGCCGTTTGTGCAAAATACGGATACGTCCAGGTCAAATTCGCCGCCGCCATCATATTTATTCGTATCCCAGCCTAGACCGACCGTAATTTTGGACAGTCCTGGGTTCGTTTTAGTCAGATCGATTTTTTGGCCTTTGCTCAGGTTGATTGGCATAATAAGTTCCCTCTTTTCTCAATATATAAGTATAGTTGATTCAGCTTACTGTTGTTGCTGTCAGACAACATCGAATGTGACAGCTTCCTGCATGCATCGTTTAGTGAAGATGATAGATAGTACATACGCGTTGACGAGCAAGCATATCCACCGATGCACTTACACGTATTGACGGGCGAGTATGTCGACATGAGCCGCATGCTTGCCCTGACCGATCGCATTGAATTTCCATTCCGAGCCGCTACGGTAAATTTCACCCGTAATGAGCGCGGTCATGCCTGCATAATTGTCCGTCAAATTGTAGCGTGCCAATTCTTCGCCGGTTTGCTCATTGGCGACACGGATATAAGCAGAAGCGATCATCCCAAAGTCTTGACGTCGTTCTTCCGCCTGATAAATATTGACCACGACTACAATTTTGTGTACATCAGACGGCACTTTGGACAGGTCGATCGAAATTTGCTCATCGTCACCTGCACCTTCACCAGTCAGATTGTCACCGCTATGCTTAACAGAGCCACACGCGCTAGTCAAATTGTAAAAACAGACTAGATTTTCTTTGCGCAGCAACTTGTCATCTTCGCTCAGCATGAGTGCGGATGCATCACAGTCGATATTCGGAGTCGACTTTTTGAAGCCGAACAATCCTCTGGACTTCGCTTCTGCAGGGTCCCAACCGAGTCCAACGAGCAGTCTGGTCAGGTCGCTGCGGCCTTTGGTCAGGTCAATTTTTTGTCCTTTGACGAGATTGATTGTCATAAATGATTCAGGCCTCCTTTTACACGTATTGCTACATAATACTGTACAGGTTAAGCAAGCGTTTCATTTTTTTGCAATCGGACGAAAGCAGGACAGTTTTATCCAAAGCAAGCCGCCAATAACGACTTCACTTCGCTGGGAACATCATCAGCCTTGCAGCCGCATTACGATGCCCTTGGCTCTATCTTAGCAGAGCAACAGTACCAAAGGAAAATTTCGCAATTTACAAATTCATCCATAGTGGAATATTAAGGTAATATGTATCATTAATGCCATGCTATCCATCTATATTTTCCCACACGTTAGTAAAAAACCAGCCTCTGCCTTTTAGATAACGACAACAATTAACGTCATGTAAACGCACTTGTTTCAGTATGTAAAAAGCGCCCGATTAAAGCAATCAGACGCTTCGTAATGACACAGTTCAGCACTATATGCTACGACTAGAACATAAAGTAATCGGCACGATAATGAGTATGAAATAGAAGTTAAAATATTAGTTATTAAAATATTAGTTAATCGGAACCGAATCATGCAAAACGAAATCGTGTATCGTTTTATCTTGCATGTTTATTGTGATTAACGGCATTGTTTTTGAAAAAATACAGTGCGATCATATCGCCAAGCGACAATAGCACAAAGGCTACAATCGCCGTACCGAGTGCTTCGCCTGCACTATTGTGCAAACCATATAGCCAAAACAGATAAATAATGGCAGCCGGAATGATGTTACCGATTAACCGTTGCCGAACAAACATAATCAAGGCTATCAAAAGCCTGTTCATGATGGACCCTCCAAAAAATATAATAGACTTCCGCAGTTCAATATCGATGCCAGACAATGCTTAAGCCGGACATCATACGCATCTGCGAATCGAACGTCTGCAAGTACAGAATTCCATTATTATACATTTGAAGACAGGCTACCAGTGTACAATTGACTAATTAAGCGATTAGGTTTTTGTCGAAAAATATCACTTGCCAACCTAACCGTCACAACGACGCACAAACAGACACAACACTGCACCAAAAGCTGGGGCGCTAACATGGGCAGAGCGAATAAGCTTATATAAGATAGCGTCTCATTCAAGCAAACTTGTAAAGGAGACGAATGCTACAACAGATCGTTTATACGAACAAAATAAGATGATAAACGTGTACAAACAGCTAGCAATAAAACTTTCATAAACAATGGCTTCATCTCAAGATATTACCGTAAAAAAAAGCCCGACCACTACGGTACTGGGCCACTCTCGCTCGCCTGTGCCTGGCTCAGGCGATTCAGTGCTTGTCAATACAGCGTGTAGGCGCTGTACACTTTCCAACATGCTATGAGCATGAAGCTTGCTACCCGTATTCGTTATAGAATACGTTTAATAAAATAAAACTAGCGATCGTAAAACTACATGTGTTGCTATCGGTGTTCTATGATATATAGTCCACGTACTTATGATATGGATGACTACTACGCTCGGAACAATGCCCTGCCACTGCCAGCACATGATTACATGCATCTTCTCTCTCGCTGCATTCCGTATCCGGTGCTTTCCCGCTGCATTTGGGTTGTCCTTGTGCAAGCTAAAGGTGAAACGTTACGACCAGGCATCAGTAGATGCAACCAGTAAGCTTGTTATCTTGCATCACTTTCAATTTCTATTATTACAGCAGTTTGCAAAAAATGAACTTATTTTTTTTGTAATCATATCCTTTTTTTTGAACTGCTGATTTGAATATGGAACTACTGACATTACATATAATAGGTTACCAAAAACAAACTATACAGATTTTGAGTAACCTATATAATAATAAAAATTATCTTTTTTGGGAAAAGTAACGAAGCGGTATTTCCCAACTGTTCTACGTATTATTGTATCGCTTGCAAAGTTGACGTTCCAAATGAAATGAGACCTAGGCACAGTATAATCTGACGCAAATGAACCGCATTATACGATTTGTACAACCGTTTGAAGACACGCCATCACAACGTTAATAAGTGCATTCAAAATGAAGTACTAAATTCGGTAACAGACAAAACTCAGTCATTTAACGAGAGTACCGATATTTGATCCATAGGGCGATTTGTCGCTGCGCGTATAAATATATAGCAATCTATACGGTTTTGATTTACATTGTTGACGTATAGGTTATGTCCTTTTTATTATACGATTTCTAATTTTTTTGAAACGTATAACGTATCATGTCACGTAATACAGGATAACGTTGATCATGTAGAGCACTAGTGCTTCATCCGCATAACGTTTAAGCATGTCCATCAAAGGGGTGATTCACTTGCACAGACATTTCACCACATTACGCCATGAGCTTGAAGCCGAAATTGCACATCAGGGCTATTCGCTCAGCAGTTTCAGCAAGGCATCTGGCATTAATCGCGGCGTGCTTAGTTCAACTTTGAACGGTTCTCCGCCCAAGCCGATGTCCATTAACCAATTAGACAAAATGGTGCAAACACTGAATAAACCCGCAGGCTGGCTGTATGAGAAGTTTGCCAAAGAATGTTTTGATGAATCAGGCAAAACAAATTGGCGTCGCATCCGTCCTTTACTGCTGCGCTGCATTGAGCTAGGTCGAAACGATTTGATTGACCGTATACTCGGATTGCTTATGGAAGACCCTAATCATATTAGCCATGTGTTCGAATTGGCAGAGCAACTTTCTAATACACAATACGATCAGTGTGCGATTGTATTGTATCGCTGTGTAATCGAAAACGAGCGTAACTATCAGTCCGAACGGCTAGCGGTTAGCCAATACCGTATTTTTCGGACTGCGCTCAGTCACAATATCGAAAACAATCTGAAAGCCGCCTTATCGTTCGAGCCTTTTCGCGCGCAGTTGCCTATCCCGCTCAAATTGGAAGCGCTGCTAAAGCTGGGCAATATTTTTTATACCGTACAAGATTGGGACATGACCTATCAGTATGGCAATGAGCTGTACATGCTTGCCAAACGCGTATATGAGTATCGGCAAACAGGCAAGCGCAAAGGCGTTCAGCCTAGAACGAGCTCGCTCGATGAACCGCTTGTGTATTATTATGGGCAAGGATTAAACTTGCAATTCGGCGCATTGCAACATAAAGAGCAATACGAAGCAGCCAGACAGCTACTCGACCAACTGGATCATCTGGACTGGTTTAAAGATGATCATGCTCAGCATCAAGAGCATGTTGAACGCTTTCGCTTTTTCACCTCACTAAATCGTATGAGTATGGAAGTATTGTCCGGTAACGTCGACTTCCTGTCACCGTATGCCGCCCATTTGCGCGCTTATCCACAGGAAGCGTTAACCGGGCTACATATCGTTTTGCAAGCGGCAAACAAACACGATTGGGAGATCGATGAGATTTTACGGGCTCATGAAAATTTACTGTATCCGCGCGAAATTTTGGATGATACCGCTACCGATTACACGTATACAGCAGCCTTTCAAGGCTTCAAAGACGAATCGATCGTAATTAGCCGTTATGTGAGTATGTATTATGAACTCGCCATTTATTACTGCAATCGCAAAATCTACGACAAACGACTGGAAAATATTTTGCTCGCACTGGAAACGACAATCGTCAAATACAATCGCGGACGCATTATCGATTGTTTGAATTTGTTTAAAAAATTGCGCGAGCTGCGTGAACCGATGGACGGGCAAGCAGCGATCCATGTACAAGAGATAAGCGATGATCATGCTTCGGATTAAGCTTGGTTTGAAATGTATGTTTAGTCAGATGGTGCTAGGTGGTGTCTTCAAACGATCCTACGTATCTTTTTATTGTTTACAGAGGTCAGAAATACGACCTTGTACAGCGTAGTCTGAAGCAAATTACCCGTATCGAACGATCTGTAAAGCAGTTTGAAGACACGCCCTAGTAGCTTGTCTCGAATACATTTACGGTTTGTCGATCTAACCATTGCTTGATGATGAATCGGTTAAGGGACGTTCAAACACAATTTCCATTTGAGGCAGACTACTAGTAGGCTGACCGCGTTAAATAAGTAGTTTGCTATTGCAGAGCAGCGCTGTTCTCCTGCTACGATTCCAGTGTATCTTTCGAAGATGGAGTGAATCAGACACTGCATTTAAGCGGGTCAGTCTACTAATGTGTGGGCGGTTAGGTTAGGTTTTATGAATGATTTTGATGAAAATTTAAGCTGGATACGCTAAATTTGTATAGTATAGGCAGCAACCACTGTGGTACGTGCAACTCGTATCATACGAGTTTGCGTACACGCTCTAACATACTGATTGCTAGAATCGCTACTAACTTGAACACTGGGAGCGTAGTTCCATGACGAATCCACCGCGTGTACGCCATGAACTGAGGCGTGAAATTGCCCGCCAAGGCTACACATTAAGCAGCTTTAGCAAAGTGTCCGGCATTAACCGCGGAGTATTAAGCGCAACTTTGAATGAACCAGCGACTAAAGCGCTGTCGATGAACCAGTTAAATCGTATGACCACTGCCCTCGGTTTTCCTGCCGGATGGTTGTATGAACGGTATACGCAAGAAATGATCGCACAGATCGAAAGCGTAAGCTGGCGGCGGATGAAAGAGGTGCTTGTTCATTGTTTACAGTTGCAAAAGTTGGATTTGGTAAAGCTCGTATTGGATGCTTTAGACGAGAAGCCGATTTATGTAAATTATGTGTTTGCGTTAGCAGAGGAATGGGATGTACAAGGTGCACTTGCTGATTTGTCAATTTTGTATGAGTATGTGCTAACTCATGAGGCAAATTTGCATAGCGAGCGGTTTGCGGTCAGTCAATATCGGCTATTCCGTATTCATGTAGAGCTGGATTTGCCGAGAAGTTTTACAAGTGCAATTCGGTTTGCTCCGTATCGGCACGCGTTGCCAGTTCACTTGAAAATGGATGCGCTGGCGCAGTTGAGTTATGTAGCTTTTGCACTTAAAGATTGGGATGTATTAAAACAATATGGAGAAGAACTTTCGAATACAGCACTAATAGTCTATCAAGCAGTAATCAACAAACAAGATGCTCATATCCAATCCTATGAACGTCCTCTGATTGTTTATTACGGCAAAGGTTATATCGCTCAATGTACAGCATTAGCAAATATTGGTGAATACACAGCGGCTAAAAAAATGATCGCTTATTTTGAAGATTTGAGCTGGTTTGAAGGATTGGATCATGTTGCTAGGGTATATGTAGAAAAGTATGCAGTGTGGGCTAGATGCCATCGTTACAATATTGAGCTTTTGCAAGGAAATTACAGTGTGCTTCACCAGTATGTTAATTTTTTAGAGTTTTTCCCTGAAGAACATCCTGCCAGTATAGACATGATTTTAAAAGCAAGTAACCTGCATCAATGGAATATCGATGAGCTTTTACAAAAATACCATACAACCATTTATCCACCTGATAGTTGGCGCTACTTAGAGTCGAACACCAACTACGCTATGATGGTCGAAACGAATCAATACATCAACATTTATTATGAATTAGCGGTATACTATTTTGAACGCAAAAAAAGTAGTGCTCAATTGGAACGTATATTATCTGAGCTGAAGAATAATGTCGAAAAGTACAATCATATTTACACATTTAATAGCACAGAACTATTTGAAAAACTGCATAAATTTTATTTTTAATACAAACTGGTTTTTAATGCCAAATACACTTGCGATCTCATTCCACCGCCTGTATAAATCAGTATGAGTTGGATTGCATATAAAAGCGCATCAAGACAGCAATTGCAAATCAAGAATCGTCACGTACAAACGACGATTCTTATTTTGCGTATATTTTTCATTTTCTTTTTATTTCTAGTAACAACGCTTATGTTAGAACGGTTAAGCCGACGTTTCTTATTTTCAAAATTTATTTTTATTTCAAATATGAAAAGATATGAAAAGAATTGACATTAACTTAGCTTCTAAGATATATTGTTCGGTTTGAGAGTTACACTTAAACAAAGCGATTATGTATATTCATTTAAAAAAATGTATACATCGCGCTTGTTTGCTCGCGACAATTCCCATCATAACTATTAGCAATTTTAACTAAAATTTGAACAGTTGGGAGTGTATCTTTATGACCTATCCTAAAAGTGTACGACGGGAGCTAAATAAAGAAATTGCTCGCCAAGGTTATACATTAAGCAGCTTTAGCAAAGTGTCCGGCATTAATCGAGGGGTATTGAGTTTAACTTTAAATGAACAGGCGTCCAAATCGCTGTCGATGAATCAGCTCAATCGTATGATTGCCGCCTTGCAGCTTCCTGCCGGCTGGCTCTATGAGCGCTATGCACAAGAACTGCTATCTGATATCGAAAACGTAAGCTGGCGCAAAATTAAAGATTTGCTTACGCACTGTCTGCAATTGGGGAAAGTCGCTCTGATCGAGACGATACTGGATGCATTGGAAGATAAACCGATCTATGTCAATTACATTTTTAAGTTTGCCGAGGAACTGCATGAGCAAAGTTTAACTGCACATTTATCGATGTTGTACCAATACGTGCTTGATCATGAACTCAATTTGCAAACCGAGCGTTTTGTCGTCAGTCAGTATCGGTTATTTCGTGCCAGTTTGAGCTTGGATTTACACCAATGTTTTAGGAGTGCGATTCAGTTTGCGCCGTATCGGCAGGCATTGCCTGTACATTTAAAATTGGATGCGCTGGCGCAGTTGATTAATGTGTCGTTCGCATTGAAAGATTGGCATGTATTAAACCAATATGGGGTAGAACTTGTCGCTACAGCTAAATGGGTGTATCGGATGACCGTCGTTGACAAGATGGAGGATATTAAACCCTATGAACGTCCTCTAATTGTTTATTATGGCAAAGGTTATATCGCTCAATGTGCTGCATGGGAATATCTCGGTGATTACCAAAAGTCAAAAAAACTAATCCCTTATTATGAAGATTTAAGCTGGTTTGAAGGGTTAACTGCTACTGAAAGAATATATGTGGAGAAATACGCGATTGTTGCTAAATGCAATCGTTATAACCTTGAACTTTTACAAGGTAATCATGATATGCTCTTACCGTATATTAGCTATCTTGAATTTTTCCCTGAAGAACAACCTGCTAGCTTAGAGATTATATTAAAAGCAAGTAATTTTCATAAATGGAATATCGACGAAATCTTGGAAAAATATCATGATATTATTTATCCTCCTGATGTTTTGTGCTACCTGGAGGCTATTACAAATTATGACATGATTAGTGAGCTTAATCGATACATTAACATATACTATGATCTGGCATTGTATTATTTGGAGCGCAAAGGAAGTAATAAGCAATTAGAGTATGTGCTATCAGCGCTAAAACATAACATCGAAAAATACAATCGAATTCATCTATTCGACAGCACCGAACTGTTTGAAAAGCTGTATAAATTTTATGCATCCACTACCATCGGTGCTACAAATACAATTCACACAACAAATACAATCACTACAACAAAACGCAACCGCGATTCCAACTAAAACTTAAACAGCGGGGAGTGTATCTTTATGACCGATCCTCAGAGCGTGCGGCAGGAGCTAAATAAAGAAATTGCTCGCCAGGGGTATACATTGAGCAGCTTTAGCAAAGTGTCTGGCATCAATCGGGGGGTATTGAGCGCAACTTTGAATGAACCAGCGACTAAAGCGCTGTCGATGAACCAGTTGAATCGTATGACCACTGCCCTCGGTTTTCCGACAGGATGGTTATATGAGCTATATACGCAGGAAATGATATCCGATATCGCAAACGTCAGTTGGCGCAAAATTAAAGATTTGCTTACTCACTGTCTACAATTGGGAAAAGTTAGTCTGATCGAGACTGTACTGACCGCATTAGAAGACAAACCGATCTATGTCAATTACATTTTTAATTTTGCCGAGGAACTGATGGCGCAAAGTTCTACTTCGGATTTATCTATGTTTTACGAGTATGTACTGGATCATGAGCATAATTTACAAGCTGAGCGTTTTGCAATCAGTCAATACCGGTTATTTCGTTTCAATCTAAGCTTGGATTTACACCAATGTTTTAGAAGTGCGATTCAGTTTGCGCCGTATCGGCAGGCTTTACCCGTTCATTTAAAGCTGGATGCGCTGGCACAGTTGATTAATGTATCGTTTGCATTTCAAGATTGGGAAATCATTATAAAATACGGTGAGGAACTTGTAACTGTAGCAGAATGGGTATATCAAAAAATAGTCAATAAACAAGATTGGGATTTCGAAAGCCTCGAACGCCCTCTAATTGTTTATTATGCCAAAGGTTATATCGTTCAATGCGGTGCTTGGGAATATCTTGGTAACTATGAAGAATCCGGAAAACTAATTCCTTACTATGAAAATTTAAGCTGGTTTGCAGGTTTAGATGCTAATGGCAGAATGTATGTAGAAAAATATGCAATCGTAGCTAAATGTAACCGCTACAATCTTGAACTTTTACAAGGCAATTATGCTGTGCTTAAACCATACATTGATTATCTTGAATTTTTCCCCGAGGAACAACCTGCCAGTATCGAAATTATAATAAGAGCAAGTATTGTTTATAAATGGGATATCGATGACATTTTGAGAAAATACTATAATATAATTTATCCGCCTGACATTTTATCATATTTAGAATCGATATCGCATTACGCCATAGTTATTGAAGTCAAACGCTACATTAATATTTATTATTATTTGGCATTATACTATTTTGAAAGAAAACAAAGTAATGATCAGTTAGAACATGTATTATCTACACTAAAATGTAATGTAGAAAAATATAATCGAATTCATCTATTCGACACTACCGAGTTGTTTGAAAAGCTGTATAAGTTTTATTTTTAACAACCAAAAATTTTATTGTTTGCGTAACTTCATCTTCCTGAGCAATAAGCCGATATATCCATAAACAATAAAATAAAACAACCTTATAATAGCGATTCTTATTTTTCCACACCTTCACATTTATTATTTGGCAATTAGCTAGCCACCTTTTTACAACAGCTTTTACACGCTGTTTCCCATTTTCGATACCTATTTTCTCTATTTTCAATTAAAAGTAATTGACCATAGTTCAAGCACTAATATATAATGTAATAAATTTGAATTCATAGTTTAACTGGGGCGCAAGACAAGGGAAACTTTTACCTTAAAGGGGTGTGTTCGGTTATGATTACCAACACCACAACCATACGTTTGGAGATTGAAAAAGGAATCCGGCAACGCGGGCATTCCTTAAGCAGTTTCGGCAAGCTTGCCGGCATCAATCGCGGGATTATTAGCGGTATTCTCAATGGTAATCCGCCAAAGTCTATTTCCATCCGCCAGTTAGATTTGATGGCTGAAGCACTCGGTCATAAAGAAGGCTGGATGTATGAATATTATGTGGATGAATGTTTTATTAATGAAAAGGCAGACTGGCGTCGTATTAAAGCATTTTTGCTACGATGTACAGAAATTGGACGCTATGACTGCATTCAGTCGGTATTGGATCGTCTGATGGAGGATTTGTCGAATACGATTTCGGTGTTCGGATTAGCTGAGGAATTGTATGAAGAAGGCAAAGTGAAAGAAGCGATTCCTTTTTATGAATGTGTCATCGAAAATGAGAAGCACCAGCATTCCGAGAGATTAGCGATTTCGCATTATCGGGTGTTTCGAGCTTCGATTAGTGAAAATACAGAGGAAAGCTTCCGCGCTGTAATCCGGTTTGAACCTTATAAAAATAGATTGCCGGAAAATTTTATGTTGGATGCTTTGTTACAATTGGCTAATGCATATTATCTCATTCAAGAATGGAAAATGATGGAATATTGTGCAGATGAATTACGTTCTCTATTGCTGACCGTATATAAAATGTCCGATCATGCCAAAAAATCAGACATTCACTGGCCAACTTCTACTGATCGTCATCCAGTGGTTTATTATGGTCAAAGCTACCTTATAAAGTCTGTAGCCTTAGAAAACTTGGGAAAATATGAGGAAGCCAAAACATATATATTGGGTTATGCTGATTTAAGTTGGTTCCCTGATTTGGATGAGGTTGGTTTAGATGCAGTTGAAAAGTTTAAAGTTGCTGCGGAAGCCAATATGCATAACATGGACTTGTTAATGGGCAATACTAACAAACTAAATGAATATGTAGAGTTTCTGGATCATCATCCTAACGAGATTCTAGCAAGCATGTTAACTATTATCGATTCGGCTAATAAGTATGATTTGAACATTGATCATATTCTCAGTAAATTTTCATTTGATCCTGATTCACTGATCAATTTTGATCATGGCTATTATCATAAGTCAGCTCATATCGTTCATGTTTTTATGATACAGTATAAACTTGCACTATATTATTTCTTCAAAAACCGCTATGTTATAAGTATCAGCTTTATTATTAAGGGTATCGAGATGAGTATACAAATTGAGAATAAGAATAAAATTTTAGACTATGTATCCTTATTTGAGCAACAAAAGGAGTACGCAACCGATTCTCAATTGGATACTTATCATAATTTAATAAAAGGAGTGAATGAAGATGTCCAAGTATATCACAAGTCTAGCTATGGTGGTAGTCGTAGCTACAATAACCACAATCAGTAGTCTTGTTTCCTATTATGTAGCAAATCCTATTCAAACAGCAAATAACGGTATGATGACTGGTCCTGCTCCTAAGAACACAACAATGAATAACGGTATGATGACATAAGACATCGTTTTCTCAACACGTAACCCTAAAAGCCATCTTCTTGAACAATATGTTCAAGAAGATGGCTTTTATACCTGTTACGATATTAACTAACTACCTTACACCTCCGCCCCTACATAATCCTCATAATTCCCCAACGTCACCTTCAACTCCCCCTCCTGCAAATTCCACACCTGCTCGGCAATCCGATTAATAAAATACCGATCATGTGAAACTGCCAGAATCGTACCAGGAAATTCTTCCAATGCTTCTTCCAGCGCTTCACGTGCAGAAATGTCCAAATGGTTCGTTGGCTCATCCAAAATTAGCAAATTCGGGCGTTGGTGCATTAGAATCGCCAGGCGCAGGCGGCTCCATTCGCCGCCGGACAAGCCGGATACTTTTTTGAACACGTCGGCGCCATAGAACAAAAATTTGGCAAGTTGACCTCTCGCTGCGCCTTCTTCCATACGCGCATGGACTTTAAACCATTCCAGTACCGTTTCGCCCGCACCTGGTGGCGCGGCTTCCTGTGCCAGATACCCTACATCGGCGCGCGAGCCGATGCGGATCGTGCCCGCGTCAGCTTCGTCTTGACCGAGAATCATGCGCAGCAATGTCGTTTTGCCAGCACCATTGCCGCCGATGATGATCGCGTGCTCGCCATAGCGCAGCAGTGCGCTTGCCTCCTGCAATAACATGCGCTCACCATAGCTTTTCCACACTTGATCCAGCACAAGCACACGCTCGCCGGATCGCCCTTGTTGGCGCCATTCCAAATCGATGCGTGCCTGATCCATTACCGGACGTTTGACTTTTTCCATACGATCGAGCGCTTTTTGCATCGATGCAGCGCGGCGGTGAAAGCCCGGATTGGGCGGATTGGAGCGGTTGCCCCATTCAATCAATCGTTTGATCGATTCTTTGATCCGTTTGATCTCTTTTTGCTGTTCTTGGTAGTCTTCGAACTGGCGCACAAGTCGGCGCTGTTTCTCGTCCCGGTAGGCGGAATAGTTCATCGGATAAGCGGTCGCTTCCCCATCTTCCAGCTCGATAATCTCCTGCACAATCCGATCCAAAAAGTACCGATCATGCGAGATAACGACTACGGTTGCGCTCGCATGAGCAATAAAATGTTCCAGCCAGACGACCGCATCCATATCAAGATGGTTAGTCGGTTCATCCAGCAGCAAAATATCCGGGTTCGTCAGCAGCAACGCCGCCAGCGCTACACGTGTCTTTTCCCCACCGGACAGTTTATCGACCGGTTCGTCATAACGAGCGGCAGGAATGCCCAGACCGTTCGCAATGCTGTCGATCCGAGCGGATATTTCATAACCGCCTGCTTGCTCAAACCGTTCCAATGCATCGCCATAGTCACGGATCGCTTTGTCCAGTTGCTGCTCATTTTGACTCGTATCGCTCATACGTAGTGCAAGCTGTTCCATCCGCTGCTGCAAGGCAAGCAAATCGTTAAAACTACTGCGCAGCACTTCCATAACGGTGATGCCTGGCGCATAGTCCGGCACCTGGGCAAGATAGCCGACTTTTGCCCCTTTTTGAATGTGTACATCGCCTTGATACGGACGCTCTTGACCGGATAGCAAACGAAACAACGTCGTTTTGCCCGCTCCATTCATTCCGATTAAACCGACCTTGCGGCCGCTGTGAATTTCCAATGTAACGCTGGAAAGCACCTGTTGTGCTCCATAATATTGTTGTACCTGATGACAGGCGATCATAATCGACATGTGTATTCTCCTCATCGGGCAGCATCGTCCTTGTACCGACTTGCTAGTAGAAACGCAATCGGGATGCCGGGCTGGATGTGCCGTGTAATCGTAATGGTAGCTGATGGAGAAATGCACGCTACTGCCCCGCCTGTCGATGAAGGTATATAAACATACAAAAGCCGCAGGCAAATGTACCTGCGGCTGTAACGTTAGCAATTCGGTGGTTTCTGTTTGCACAGATGGACAGCGATTTTGTGTATGCGATCGTTTAACGTACATCTAATCCAATGTATGTTAAACGATCACAACCCGATCCCGATATGATGGATCGTGATCACGCTGAACTTTTACTTAAATAACCCGACCGAGGCTGAAGGCAGGAGCGGCATTTCGCCATTATCGTAATATTCATTTTTGGACAGACTTCTCCCGTCTTCGTAAAATGTGTTTGAAATACTCCATACGCCCTGTACTCTGTTGTCGAGCGTGATAGAAAATGGGAAATGTAACATCCTGCCTCACCTCCTTGTTATAACGTGCACACTAGTGCCCCATGCTCCTTCCCGGGAGCGATGGACTTGTTTACACGTCGTCATTATTACTTTTTTACCATGATCGGTAGCCATCTGGCAAGCCTTTTTTTACCAAAAGACGTTTCGTATACAAACCACAATAGCCCCCAACCGATCATCGCTCCTATAAAATTAAAGATCACATCGTTAATATCTACCGTACGGTAGGTGTAACCAAGCCATAGATCAAGCAGTCCTTGTAGTGTTTCGATGACAACGCCAATGCCTAGCGCACATAGCAACATCCGCTTGCGGCTCATCGGTAGGAGCAGCGGCAACAATATGCCGTACGGCACGGTCATGAGTATATTCAAATAGTTGGATCGATCGTGAAAGATGGACGGGTAATATTGGGAATAAAAAGGAATCCAATTAAGCCGAATCATGCCCGGTTCTGCGCCTACCGTACGCATCAGCGCGATCAATTGCGGATGAATCGGAAACGGAAAAAACGTATACCGGATCACATTCAGCATATAGATGCCAAACAGCCCGGCGAGGCATATCCACATGAATGGCTGACGATACGCAAGGCGAGCGATGAGCAGACCTGTTGCCAGCAGTAGCAAACTTAGGAGCCAGATGAAACCGTTAAATAGTAGCATAACCACTCTCCTCTTGTGCGTAGATGCAGCCTGGTGATTGGTGATGAGACTGGGGGAATGTAGATTAGCCGATAAGAGCTACAGTTTATGAGCTATTGTACAAGCTGCATTCGACATGTGCAAAATGTCGTTGCTTTTCACAAAAACGGACGGTATGGTATACATGTTCGCCTGATAAGGTTACGGCTGGTAAATAATCGAATCGTTATCATTGTACACACTGTTGTAGCAGGAACGAACAGGACAGTCAAACGAAACTATTAGTCTGAATCGTTACTTCGCAGCGAAATGCGTTAAACGTAATCGATCGATCATCTCGATTTAGCGGCAACCTCTATTCATTTAGCACCATTTATCCATTTAGCACCATCTATCGATATATAACCATTCTAAAATAAAACTAATGGAGGTTACATACATGAACGATCAGCCACATCCATCTGCCATTCCATTGCCGCCCGTGCTGTGTGAGCTATGGAACGGTCAAAATTTGGAACACAAGCAGCACATGGCGATGCCGCTAATTACGGTTAGCGAGGACGGTTATCCGCATCAGGCGATCGTAAGCGTTGGCGAAGTGCTAGTGATGAATGCGTACACACTGCGTATTGCGCTCTGGACAGGCACCCAGACGACCGCCAATCTGCTGCGCGATGGTCGTGCATTGCTGACGGTAGTGATCGGCGGCAGCTCCTATGCGTTACGGCTGCGGGCGAGCGTATTGTCCGAGCTGCCAGATGCAGCTTATCCACGCGTACGCTTTACGGCACAGATCGAACATGTTCGTGAAGATATCGCCAAATACGCTGAGTTGCTGACTGGTGTGACGTATCGTCTGCATGAGCCGGTGCAAGTAGTGCAGCGCTGGCAACTTACGTTGGATGAATTGCGGAAATAGGTTAAGCCATTTGGACATAGCACGTAATAAGAACAGACTTCCTGATTTAGTAGTTAAGGGGAAGTGTATTCCTTAGCATAGACATTGGAAAAACCGCTGATTAGGCTGGTCGATTCGCTATTTACTAAACATTGAAAAAAAGACCTTATTGTACAATAAGGTCTTTTTCGCATTTAGCAAAATGCGTATCGCTCTCTGCACAGACATCCAGATGATCGCCAACCTGCTGCGCGATGGTCGTGTATTGCTGACAGTCATAATAGTGACTGGCGACTGCTCGTATACGCTGTATCTGCGCGCGACCGTGTTGCCCAGCCTCTGGATGCGGCTTATCCACACCTATGCTTTAAGGCACAGATCGAACACAGTTTTGGTACTGGCATACATGTACAGCTTTCGCAGTAGTAACTTGCCTTAAGTACATTTACAGCATGCCGATCCAACCATCGCTTGAGTATGAATAGGTTAAGGCATGTTCGAACACAATTTTCATTTGAGACAGCTTACTAGTATACATGTACAGCTCGCACAACAGTTTTTGTATAAGCAGACGACTACATATACTCACTTTAATTTTTGGTTTGTGTGTGTCAGCTTACGTTTGTTTTGAATATAAAGCGTTGTCGCAAGCTGATCTGCTTGGCGTTGCTGTGCATCCCGTTCGTGTAACGGGATCACAAAAGAGCCATTCGTAAGCTCGCTCCATTGATCCAGTTTATACAGCTTCAACGGTTGTGCCATTGCGAACACTCCTTTCATTTTGATCGGTAGATTGCTGCACTTTGTGTGCGTATAGAGACTTAGAGACTCATTTGCGCTCATTACGTCGCTTTTGCATCGCGCGCTGGATCACTTTTTGAATAAGAAATGGCAGTACAAAAGCGAGCACAGCTACGACCATCAATCCATAAGCATAAATCCGATCTGGGCTGGATGGGTGACGCAAAATGATCGATAGCGCAATCACGATAATGGCGAGACATGTAATGCCCCGTATAATTAGCATCGTTCTCATATTCATCGTCCAATAACTCCTGTTCTGTCGCCTTGCAAGCTTTGGCGGGTATTCTATATCGCATAATGTTTGGCGATATAGGTGCTTTTTATTATACATGTTCCGGCTCTTGGCTACATGCCGTAATTGTGTTTGTGCCATCTGCGCTGCGCTGGATAAAGAATGGAACGTGTAGATGGCGTTAGTGTTAAAAGGTAAAAAGAGGCACGTCTACAATCACAATATTATCGTTCTGATCGAATCGCGCTTACTAGTAGGCTGTCTCAAATGGAAATTGCGTTTGAACGTACCTTAACCTATTCATCATCAAGCAACGGTTAGATCGACAAACCGTAAATGTATTTGAGACAAGCTACTAGTAGGCTGTCTTCATCCACTAGTGAAATTTGGTAGCTCATCCGCTCGTCATGGTGAACATGGGCAGAACGGTTCAAGCACAAAACGGCTAACAACGTTCTAATGCTGCATCTTTTGTCTACGGTTATATTTCTCGTTGCAAGTGGTAATGAAGGTTAGTATAGGAGAGAAATTGATGAATCGTGAAGTGAATGTTTAGACGAACTTGTAGACGATATCGTACGTTTAAACTAGTAATGAAGCGACGGAAAGCTAGTACTTCGACCAAGTTAAATATTAATTTGGATTGTGTACTGAAATCCTGATCCATACGATCTTAAAACAAATCCAACACGCAAATTAATATCGGTCAATGTACTAGGTGGTGTCTTCAAACGATCATCTTTGTCAGTTTATCGGTCGAATGGGTCACGCTTCAAGTGAGTTGAGCTGCTTATACGACAATAATCTAATGAAAAAACGCATCAAACTGCTTATAAAGAAGTTTGAAGACACGTTCTAGGCGATCGAGGAGGTTTTTTATAAGTTCAGATCATGACCGTGATCGTCTGTATGATCGTCTGTATGATCATCAGTCTGTATAATCGTCATCACTATGACCATGATCGCTCACCACAAGGAGGCAGCTTATGAAATATGATTCCAACGGAGATTTGAATCGTAAAATAGCAGAAACCGAATTGCCAAAACAGCCGCGTTCGTTTTGGCGCGAAACGACGGAATTTCCTGCTTTTCCAGCATTAGAGCAGGAGCTTGATACGGAAATTGCAGTTGTGGGGGCAGGCATTACCGGCGTAACGGTCGCTTATTTGTTGGCACGGGAAGGACGGCAAGTTGTCCTGCTGGAAGGCGAACATGTATTAAACGGCACAACAGGCTTTACAACCGCCAAAATCACCGCTCAGCATGGATTAATCTATGATCATCTGCGCAGTCATTTTAGCGCTGAACAGGCGCGGCTGTACTATGAAGGCGCTGAAGAAGCTAAATCCTTTATGCAGCAGATTGTGCAGGACAATCGGATTGAGTGTGACTGGCAGGAGGAAACCGCCTATGTTTATGCCGAACATGACGATGCCGGGCTGAAAAAGCTTAAACAAGAAATGGACGCTTACCGCGAGCTTGGTTTGCCTGGCGAATGGGTCGAATCGTTGCCGATCCCGCTAGCGATTGAAGGAGCGATTGCGTTGCCAGGACAGGCGCGTTTTCATCCGCTGCACTATTTAAAATTTCTGCTGCTGGAGTTTCTGCGGCTCGGCGGCACGATTTATGAGCATACGCTGATCAGTGAGGTGGAAAATGAAGAACGTCCGCGCCTGCTCGTGCAAGATCGTGATTTTGGCGTACGCTGTGATACGGTCGTTTCCTGCTCGCATTATCCGGTGATTGACCAAAATGGCTTTTATTTTGCCCGTTTGCAGCCGGAACGTTCGTATACGTTGGCGATTCGTGCGGAAACGCCATTTGAAGGTGGCATGTACATTAGTGCGGATGAACCGAAACATTCACTGCGTTCGGCAACATTTGATGATCAACAGTATATTATCGTAGGCGGCAAAGGGCATCGTACCGGTCAGGAAGGCGATACGATTAGCCATTATGCCGAACTGGAACTGTTTGCAGGCAAGCTGTTCGGTCTGCACGATATTCCGTATCGCTGGTCGGCACAAGATTTGTATTCGCTTGATCGGCTTCCGTGTATCGGACAACTCACCTCCGATACGCCCAATATTCTCGTCGGCACCGCCTATGCCAAATGGGGCATGACGAGTGGTACGCTTGCTGCCATCCTATTAACCGACCGTATTATGGGACGCGACAACCGTTACGCCGACTTGTTCGATCCAGCACGCAAAACGCCATTTCTAAAACGGATGCAAACGGCGGTCAGCCACAATTTAACCGTTGCCAAAGAGCTGGTCACCGGCAAAATCGATTTTAACCGCCATAAAGCGGAAGACCTCAAACCCGATCAGGGCGCCGTGATCTGGCAAGGCGGCAAACGCACAGGCGCTTATCGAGACCCTGAAGGCGAACTGCATCTCGTTGATACGACATGCACCCATATGGGTTGCGAAGTACAATGGAACGAAGCGGAACGCTCTTGGGACTGCCCTTGCCACGGCGGACGCTTCAACTACAAAGGCGAAGTGTTGGAAGGCCCACCGACAGAGCCGCTCAAAAAGCGGTAACTTATGCTGCTGTGTGCATGTTGTTAGGGCGTGTTTGCAAACTGCTTCTCAGACGGTTCGATCTATGGAGTTGGTTTCAGATGATGTTGTATATATAGCGCATTTCATTGGATACGTATCGTTTTCAACCCATACAATAATAAAGTCGACGTTTTGAAAACACAATCTAGCCAAAAACAGCCGGAACGAAATCACTCGTTTCGGCTGTTGTATGTTAGCTCATACTCTTTTATCGGACGACTCATTCTGAATCCATTCGATATGAAATTTTCGTATCAATGCAATAATTGCTCTAAATAACGTATTGGCATTACCGATAATAAACATAATAGTACCTGTCTCTGTCTGTTTATGGAAAAAGAAATAACTGCCGATCAAAAAACAGATCGTCGTAATCATATCATTAAGCAAGCTGATCAATTCATACCGATTGCTAGTCACGATGCGACGACGTTTAAATTCGATCGACAGCTTATATGAATCAGGACGCCGGATACAAATTTTGTGCTTTTTGCTTGGAGTTGGTTTGGATTCGTGCTGATGTTTGTTCATGATGCAACCCTCCCTTTGAGGCACTTACCCGCTCCATTCGGCGCTATAACACGATTTGTCAAATTAGCTATAAATGTTTAATGTATGAATATACTTTTTATTCCATAAAATAAAAAAGGATGAAACTATGCGATCACGAAAACAGTCCCATCGACGCTCCCGTCTCCCGCTTATCGTTACGATCATCATCGCCGTGATTGTACTGGCTGCGGCGGCTGTATTGCTGCTGCGTGGAGGTAGCGGTTTATTCTCCTCTACAGCTACCCAACCAGGCGGAAACGGCAATGACAGTCAAACATTCACGGCGACGTACACATTACCGATCGTGGACAAAGATGGCATTAAACGCACTTCCACCGTCGTCGACGAGCAGCTAGCAACGTATGACGGCAAAAGCTGGCAACCGTCCTTCTGGGCAGGTATGAATTTGGGGGCGACGACACCTGGGCATTATCCGGGTGAGCTAAGTCCGACCAAAGATGATTATTTGCGCTGGTTCAAGGAAATGAAGGCGATGAATATTCGTGTGGTGCGAATTTATACGATTTTGCCGCCTTATTTTTATGAAGCGTTAAAACAATTCAACACGACGCAAAAAGAGCCACTCTATCTGATGCAAGGTGTCTGGTCGCCTGAAGAAGAATTGATCGGTGAGGATGGCAAAGGACGTGACGCATACACACCGGCGATTACGAATGCGTTCAAACAAGAAATTCAAGACGCAATCGGTGCGATTCACGGGCAGATTACGATCGCCCAGCAGCCGGGGCACGCTTATGGCAAATTTACGGCTGATGTATCGCCCTATGTACTCGGTTGGGTTATCGGTACGGAGTGGTATCCGTATGCGGTCGATGTGACAGACAAAGCGCATCCGAATCAGCCACCTTATCAAGGCAAATATTTTAGCGCAACCGAAAATGCAACCGCATTTGAAAGTTGGGTCGCCAGCATGCTCGATGTGGCAGCGGAAGCGGATATGAAATATGGCTGGCAGCATCCGATGTCATTTACGAACTGGGTGACGACCGATCCGCTCTCCCATCCAAACGAGCCGCTGGAACAGGAAGACCTTGTATCGGTCGATCCGATGAATATTCAACCGGTAAAGGCGAGCTGGACGGCAGGCTACTTTGCTTCGTATCACATTTATCCGTATTACCCGGACTTGCTGCGTCAACAGCCGGAATATAAAACGTTCAAAAAAGCCGACGGTACGGTCAATCCGTATGCAGGTTATTTAAATGCGATGCGCAAGCATCATAAAGGCATTCCGCTAATCGTAGCGGAGTTCGGCATGCCAAGCTCACGCGGGATGGCGCATTATGGGCCACTCGGACGCAATCAAGGGATGCATACGGAACAGGAGCAAGGCAAGCTTGATGCCGGACTGCTCCAAGATATTTATGATGAAGGGTTGGACGGTGCGCTGCTGTTTGAGTGGCAGGATGAATGGTTCAAATTCACCTGGAATACGATTGAAATGGAGCCTGCTGATCGCCGGGCGATGTGGCGTAACCGCCTGACTAATGAGGAGCATTTCGGTGTCGTTGCCGTTGAACCGGGCGCGAGTGTCGACGATATGATCCATTTGGACGGAAACACGGCAGACTGGGCGAAGCGCCCGGATGTCACCACGACCGACTACCCGGAGATGACGATGCAAATGTCGCATGACGCGGCGAATATGTACGTGAAGCTGGAAAAGAAAAACGGCAACTGGGACTTTAGCAAAGACCAATTGTACATCGGCTTCCAGACGACCAAAGGCGGCAGTCTGACCGCTGACAAAGCGCCTGGTGTATCCTTCCCTGCGCCGATTGAATTTTTGCTAAGTATCGGGGCAGCTTCGGATGAAGGCGGTCATATTTATATTAATAGCGCCTATGATCAGCATACGTATTTGTATGGCTATAACCGCAAGGAAATTCCGTATGATGCCAAATATGCGGATGGCAGCAAAGGCTATTTCCTGCCGTGGAAACTGGCGCTCAATCGACAATTGTATTTGCCGCAAACGAAAGTAACGATGCCGTTTGAAGAACTGGAAGTCGGCAAACTGCATTATGGCATTAACGATCCGAACAGCCCGCAATTTAACAATTTGTCCGACTTTTATGTGAAAGACAATGTGATCGAGCTGGCGATTCCGTGGATGCTGCTCGGCTTTATGGACCCGAGCACCCATATGGCATGGCAAAGCCCGTACAAAGCAAACGGTGTCGCACCGCAGACGGTCGACGCGGTCAAAGCATCGCCTGTGCTCGTTACGAAAGGCAGCACCGCTGCCGTTAACGCACCTGAATTTGGCAGTTATACGTGGCAAGCATGGGATATACCGGTCACCCATGAACGGAAAAAGAAAAGCTATGACATTTTGCAAAAGGCATTCGCTGCATATGCGGAGCCTGCCAAGAAAAACGATTGATGTCTAAATACGCAGCCGATCATGATGATTTGGCTGCGTATTTATGTTTTCTATCGACGATAGAATATTTTATATTTCCAAATTAGTTATTGAATAGTCGATTCGCTCATGCGAGAATAGTTTCAATTCAACCACTTACACAGCATGATAGCATCTCCATCTAATCGGTTGGAATATGTCATACCGCAATCCGCTATGATTTGACCTAGACAAAGGAGAATGACGATGACTGAACCTAATCCTTATTTACTGGAAACGCTAGCTATTCATGCCGGGCAGGAAATTGATCCGACTACATTTTCGCGGGCTGTCCCGTTATATCAAACATCATCGTACGGGTTTCGCGATAGTGAGCATGCGGCAAATCTATTTGCACTCAAAGAATTCGGCAATATTTATACACGTCTGATGAATCCGACGACCGATGTGCTGGAAAAACGGCTTGCCGCGCTGGAAGGCGGTGTTGGCGCACTCGCCACCGCATCCGGACAGGCGGCGATTACGTTCTCGATCCTGAACATTGCCGGCGCAGGCGACCATATCGTGTCCGCATCCAGTCTGTATGGCGGTACATACAATTTGTTTGCCAATACATTGCCAAAGCTTGGCATTGAAGTCGCATTTGTCAATTCGGATCAGCCGGAAAACTTCCGCGCTGCCATCAATGAACGCACCAAAGCACTATATGCTGAAACGGTCGGCAATCCGGGCGGCAATGTGCTCGATATCGAAGCGGTGGCGGCGATTGCGCATGAGCATGGCATTCCGCTCATCGTCGATAATACGTTCCCAAGCCCGTATTTGCTACGTCCGATTGAGCATGGTGCTGATATCGTTGTACATTCGGCAACGAAATTTATCGGCGGTCATGGCACATCGATCGGCGGCATTATCGTCGATGGCGGTAAGTTTGACTGGACGCAAAACGACAAATTCCCCGGACTGACAACACCTGATCCGAGCTACCACGGTTTGGTGTACACCGATGCGCTCGGCCCGCTCGCCTATATTATTAAAGCGCGTGTACAGCTTATGCGCGATCTGGGCGCACCGATCTCGCCATTTAACGCCTGGCTGCTATTGCAAGGGCTGGAAACGCTCCATTTGCGGATGGAACGTCATAGCGAAAATGCGTTGCAGGTAGCGCAATATTTGGAACAGCATGCAGATGTGGAATGGGTCAGCTATCCGGGGTTAAGCAGCCATGCTTCTTATGAGCTGGCACAAAAATATTTAGCCAAAGGAACCGGTGCGATTCTTACATTCGGCATTCGCGGCGGTGCCGAAGCGGGACGCAAACTGATCGGCAATGTGAAGCTGTTCTCCCATCTGGCAAATGTGGGCGATTCCAAATCGCTCATTATCCACCCTGCCAGCACGACCCACCAGCAGCTTACGGAAGAACAGCAACTGACAGCAGGCGTGAATCCGGAGCTGATTCGTCTGTCGGTTGGCACGGAAAATATTCGTGATCTGCTTCAAGATTTGGAGCAGGCGATCGCGGCGAGCCAGCAAGGGTAAACGAAACGCGATCAGCAGGCACAGCAAACAGGCACGGCTATCGAATCCGTGCCTGTATGGTCATGTTACTCGGCTTACACACTTCACCAATATAGTGCGAAAATAAAATATCGATGTTTCCAAGCACGTTCATTGTCTGAAATCATCCGCTCACAATGTGCCACGGTTGTCATCACCGATACACCCCGCGCAAGCGTGCCGCAAAATCCGCCGCTATTCAATCGACATGTTGCCGATTGAATAGCGGCGGTGCATCGGCTGGCGCAAAAAAGCGCAGCTCCTTCGTTTCTTCATTCGCCGTCAACGGCTCACCGCCGATCACAGGTCAACATCGTCTGTGCCTCATCCCCATTCGGATACGTGTAATCATACTGCGTATACACACCTTGCAAATCATCCACTTGGACGATATAACCGGTTTCCTCCAACACTTCGCGCAGCACGGTTTGCTCGGCAGATTCGCCCAGTTCCATCGCGCCGCCCGGAAAGCCCTATTGTCCGTTATCTTGACGCTTTTGCAGCAATAGCTGTCCTGCCTCATTCACAACAAGGGCACCGGCAAAATTCGTAAACATTTTGGCGGTGCCTGTTTTGGAACGTATCCAGCCGATATAGTTGTCCATCCGTATCCTCCCGTTCGTTATACGGGTATTTATACGGTCATTTTATACGGTTCAGGCGATCACTTCAAGCTCGCCACTAGCAATCGACACTTCTTGTTGAATCCGCTCATAGTACGCTTCCAGCGAGCACTCCACAATCTTTTCAAACAAAAAACGATCGACTTCAGGGATTAGCTCAGCGGCATAGTCCCAGGCATTTTGTTCAATGCGCAAGGCAAGTTGTGCAGCAGCAAGCGGTTCTGGACAGCAATCTAGCTCGTCCGACAGCTGCTCCAACAACGGATCATGCGCATGGCCCATCTCGTGCGCCAAAATAATCGTAAAATAGTCGTCTGCAGAGCGAAGTGAGCCGAATAGCTGAAAGCACTGTGCTTCAATTTCCTGCAAGTACAGGGTAATCATCCGGCTGCCCATCGAAAATTTACCGCCGACTGAACGCGGACCCGGAAATTTCTTTCTGGTACGAACCCGAACATCACTACTGGCACGAAGAAGCAAAGTCTCAATGGTTGTTTTGACATGACGCTGGTTCACGGGCATCCCTACACTTTCCTAAAATTTGGTTCTCGTTCATTCGTCTCCATTACGCCTGGAAACGGAACAACATTCAAACCATTATACAGGAATATGTCGGATTATGTAACCTAATTGTTTACCCTTTTGTGCCGAAAGTGAAACCATTTTTTTGCGATTGGGATACGTAGTATAATAGTCAAGTAAAGGCAATAATGGTTTGCCATCCCATTCATTCAGGAGGAATTGATCATATGGAACTGAAAAACAAGACTGCAATTATTACGGGTGCCGGCAAAGGAATCGGCAAAGCGACAGCCGAAGCGCTAGCTGCTGAAGGTGTACAGCTTGGTTTGCTCGCACGTACGGCTTCCGATCTGGAGCAGCTCCAGCAAGAGCTAAGCAGCCGTTATGGTGTGCAAGTATATACCGTGACCGCAGATGTGGCGAACTCCGCTGAAGTGCGTGCAGCGGTATCGTCACTCGCAAGCTCGCTTGGACGGGTCGATATTGTTATTAACAATGCCGGTACAGGCGCCTTTGCCAAACTGGTCGATATGGACCCGGAACAATGGGAGCAAATTATTCGCGTCAACCTGATGGGCGCCTATTATGTGACCCATGAGCTGCTGCCAGGCATGTTGGAACAAAGTAGCGGGGATATCGTAAATATCGCTTCCACTGCTGGTGAACGCGGCTTTGCGACCGGTTCAGCGTATTGTGCCTCCAAGTTCGCACTGCTTGGTATGACCGAAGCGCTAATGCAGGAAGTGCGTAAATCGAACATCCGTGTTACCGCACTGACACCGAGCACGGTCAACACACCGCTTGCTGTTAATGCCAATCTGCCGATCGGTGACGAAGATCGTATGATGCAGCCGGAAGATGTAGCACAGCTTGTGCTTGCCGGGCTGAAACTGCCTTCCCGTGTCGTCTTGAAAACGGCTGGCATCTGGACGAACAATCCACAGTAAACATACAGCAGCCAATAGGAGCCGTGCTGCCGTACAATTTGCACAATTCATCATTTACATGTTACTTGCTCGAATACAAATCGGGTATAGTAGAGTATACTGTAATTTATTTCCTGATGAGGAGTGTACAGCATGAGATCAATCTGCGTATTCGCCGGTTCCGGCACAGGGCATCATCCCGAATATATGGAGCAGGCAAGCCGCCTAGGTAGCCATATCGCTGGGCTTGGTTATCAGCTTATTTATGGCGGATCACGGCTCGGTCTAATGGGGGCAGTAGCGGATGCGGCGCTCTCGTCCGGCGGGCAAGTCGTCGGCATTATGCCGGGCGGTTTGCTGCATGGCGAGCGCGCACATCAAGGCTTGACCGAGCTGATCCGTGTAGATAGTATGCACGAACGTAAAGCGCTAATGCAGGAGACAGCGGATGCATTTATCGCGCTCCCCGGCGGACTCGGTACATTGGAAGAACTGTTTGAAGTACTATGCTGGTCACAGATTGGCATTCACAACAAACCGCTTGGCTTGTACAATATTCGCGGGTATTATGACCCTTTGCTGCATATGCTTCGTCATAGTATCGAAGCAGGCTTTACCGGCGCCAGCTGTGCACATCGTCTCGTCGTGTCGACCGATCCGCAGGAGCTGATTCAAGCGGTAAGCCATGAGCTGCCGCCAACAGCCGATTTGCGCTGGCAAACGGCTAGTTACCGTATCGACGATGCGTTGGAGTGAACGCGAACATGCTGTATGTGCTGTTGCTGTGCAGCAGTGGTACTGCCTGGCAGTTAAGAGCTAAGGTCACAGTTCATGTAATTATGCAGCAACAATGCTCAAATATAGCGCAATCATTGCTGTTAATCCGGTCTGTTGCACAGACATACGATTATTGTCGCTACGCATTCGTTAATCAAAATAAGATGTAGTTATCGTCAATTCGCTCCGCTGTAATCGTATGGTCGATACATTTGCCAGAGATCGCTTTTATACGGTAATCGAGCTGCTCATTATGTCCATTACACTTGCCCGCAGCCAGCGCCGAATAGGGAGCTAGTAGGCTGTCTCAAGTGGAAATTGTGTTTAAACGTACTTTAACCTATTCATACTTAAGCGATGTTTAGATCGACAGGCTGTAAATGTACGTAACACAAGCTACTCGATCGCCTATGGCAAAAAAGCTGGCTCCCTCTCATTAATCGAGCGGGGAGCCAGCTTTTTATATCGATCCTGATCGTGCGTCTTCATTTACGACCATACACTAGCCAGAGCATGGGCACAATGAATCAGCGTGCTTGTCAACTTACGTCAATACACGGGACACAGCATGTTGTAATTGCGAAGACATCGCATCCAGTTCTTCCGAGCCAGCCGCAAGCTGTTCCAATTCGCCAGCTGCCGTCTCAGACACGGCAAGCACTTGGCTCGACGCGGTTAACGTATGTTCCATCGTGCTTTGAAGCTGACCTAGCATATGATTCATCTCATGCGCATGTTCAACCTTCTGCCTTGCGATCACCGACACTTCCTGAATGCTTGCCGATGTCGTACCAATCGCCGCCGAGATCGCTGCTAACGCCTGCTCGGACGACTGTGCGGCTATACGTCCTTCTTCCAACCGGGTGCGGCCTTCATTCATCATCGCGATGGCGTGGGCGAGCGAGTCACCGATTTTGCTCGTAAACTGTTCTACAGCATCTGCTCCTTCACTTGCTTGCTCGGCAAGCATACGCACTTCGGACGCAACGACAGCAAAGCCGCGACCTGCTTCACCCGCTCGCGCTGCTTCAATCGACGCATTTAGCGCCAGCAGATTGGTCGAACGGGCAATGCCTGCAATCGTCGCCGCAATTTGGCGAATTTCCTGCGAGTATTGCTGTAATTGCCCGACAATTTGCGCATTTTGCTGCGATACTTGAGCGAATGTTTCCAGCGCCTGAATCGTCTGCTCCATCGTTTCTTGACCACGCAGTGCCGTTTGTTGCGTATACTGCGAATCTTGCACTGCTCCATCGACCCGTTGCGCTGCCTCTGTAATTAATGCCGATAACGCATCGACCGTACTGACCGATTGCTGCACGACAGTATGTCCGGTACGTGCATTGTCGTTCATTTCTTTATTGCTTCGCACGACTTGGCTGTACGAACTGCTCATTTCTTCAAGTGAACGCGAAAATTGCTGTGATGACGCGCTAATATGGCTGGCAGTTGTGTACATATTTTGCCGTATATCTTGCATAAGTGTACCCAGATTCGTCATCATTTTCTGAATCGATGCCGATAAACGACCGATCTCATCGCGGCTCTGCACCTTTGGCAATTGCACTTGCAAACTGCCGCCTGCCACCTGCTCTGCTGCACGGGTAATCATTACAAGCGGACGCAGCAGACGACGTGCCAGTAGCCAAATCACGAGCAGCGCCACCAACACTTCCACCACGATAAATACAATAATTTCATCGCGAAACTGAATCGTTGCTTGCTCATACGGTTCATTGGGTACACCAACATACCAGATGCCAACGATCTTGCCTGCTGCATCTTTTAAAGGAATATAGGCTGCCTGGTTTAACTGTCCAACCACTTCAGCTACTCCCCTATACGCTTGACCGCGCTTCAATACGATGTTACCTACCTTTTCAGAAATTTGTGTTCCGACCGCCCGGCTGCCGTCCTGTTTAACGACATTGGTCGCAATCCGTGTATTCTGCTGAAACAGTGTCGCCGTATCGCCAGTCTGTTGACCAAATGTATCGAGCCAACCCATATTGTCATTCATGACTGTCGTGCCTTTATACAGTTTGTCCCCTTGAATCGACCACTCACCCGGGTACAGTGTATTCAGCAACAATAAGCCTGTGTTCAGATCGCCTTGCAGCTTTTTTTGAGCTGCTTGTACGAGTTGTGTGCTTGCCTGCTGCACCGCATAATAGCCGAGCAATCCGCTGCCGAGTAGGATCACCAGACCGACCGACAGCATAATCTTTGCTTTAAAACTTATCTTTCCCATCTCTACGCTAACTCTCCTGTCCTATAATGCTATCGTATTATTGGTGCCATCTCCAAACGATCAGACATTCATGGCAATGACACCATCCTTCCGGTCACAACATATGCCTACATTTATATGTAAAAGTGACCAACTGTTCATTTATCGGACAAGAGTGGTTGCTAAGTTAATATATTTAGCCAAAATTTTGAGTATTTACGAAACTTTTTCACATTTCCGTACATTTTAACTCCTTTTCTTATCCATAAAATATAATATTTTAAATAAAATACATTTTATTCCAAAATAAAGATAACTCCTTTCCCACCCCTACAAGCGAGATCATACACGTTTCAAACAACAAATAAACCCGATGAGCCAGCACAACCAATCGATTGTACGGAGCTTATCGGGTTTATTTTATCCAGCTATAATATGTTCGCTTCGTTCGCTTCCTATACCATCACAGCTTACTGCTAATACGCAGGAATTGTGTATATAAAGTTTACAAGTCCGTGTACAGTGAGTGATAGGCAATACGTATACACAAACGGCGCATGAGCTTAAGCTGCTTGCTACTTGCTACTTGCTGCCGTATATTGCATCCATTTCTATGCAAGTTATGCAGCACTTATTTGAACTCTCCATCCAGCTACAAACGAACGAATAAGCGGGCACAGATACGTTAATTCGGTCGCTCCAATAAATAGTAATAAATCAAGCACAGATGACAAACAAACTGCTCATGCGGATCAGTCAGATCAAATCCGGCAATCTCACGTATACGTTCCAGCCGATATTTGACCGAATTGCGATGGATAAACAGTTGTGCCGCCGTATCCATCAGACTGCCGCGACTTTCCAAATAAAAGAACAATGTACGCAGCAGATCGCTATTATGTTCTTCATCGTATTGTTTGAGTTTACCGAGCTTGCGGTCAAACAATTCCTCAAACCCACGCTCATCCACAGTCGCCCGCAGCAGATGGTAAATCTCGATATCTTTGTAAGCGGTCAGTGCACCACCGCCGCTTAAGCGTCGCGAAATGGACAGCGAATGCCGCGCTTCGCTGTAGCTTTCGTGAATATCCCATAACCATGTCGGACGCCCAATCCCTGCCCGGTATCCGGTCAACATCCCCTGCCGATCGTCCAGCCAACCGCCTACGATTGCTGTCCACGGAATCAACTCCTGCTTGCGCCGTACCTCATGTTCATCCGTCGCCACCGGTGTAGGCAAAAACAATATCGCACGATTGCTGCGAAACTCCACATGAGGACGCACACCATAACGAGCCGCCTCCGGCTCTAGCAGCTGACTGATCCACTCCTCCTCCGGTGCAGTCTGTCCTTCGATCACAGCAACTTCCCACAATTGGGACGGGTCCATTCCAAGCTGTCGTCCGCGTTCTTCCACCTCATGACGCGGTGGTGTAGGTGGGGTCATTAGCTCATCGATAAAGTTGCCGCGCAGCCGATGCCCTGTATCCATAATGATCCGGTTGCGCATCAGTTCCAGCGCGAGCACAAGTCGCGCTTGTTCGATACCTGTTTCTTCCAGCGTATCTAATGTTTGTTTATCGACGATCAATGTCGCCACATTGCGCCGATCGACCTGAATCGTACGACGCAGCGGATAAATCGCTTGCCGATAATCCCAACCTACTGGAGAAGCGACAATCGTCGCTCCGCTATTGTCAATGACGGCAACCGGCGCTTTGAGCAGACCGGACACATGATCATTCACCGCCTGAATACCGATATTTTCAAGCACCATCGCCGTCAGCTTGCGGTACGCCTCATCCGAGCGCTGTTCGACTACAATCGGATGGCTTAAAATGCGCGCCGTTACCGCCTGAATCAACTCCGCATAATTCGCCCCTTCCGGCAGCTCCAGCACTGGCAATCCGTACTGCTCACTCGCCTGCACCGCTTCCAACGGCAAGACAGGCAAATAGCCATCCGACTTAATCGCTAGTCCAGCCGCACCGTGCCCGGCAAGCGCGCGAATCAACTGTGCGAGACGTGCGGGCTGATCGCGCAAACTGTATCCGCTCGTCATCAGCAACACGCCCGTCTTCAGTCCATGATCCGGTTCCGGTAGTTCCAATATATCTATAAAACGTACAGCCCGTTTAAGCCCTTGGCTGCCGCTAAGCACGGATGTGCCTTGCAGCAGCGGCAATTGCAGCAACTCGCGTACGGTCAATTCAGCCTTTATCATTGTTGTTCACCGCCATTACGCCAATTCATTCTAATTTATGATTGTATCGCTATCATTTATGTTGCTGTTCATGCGTCGACCAGCTCACCAGCACGCATAATAAGACGATCGTCCAAATACACATCCGGCTGCTTGACGACAATATCGATATGTACGCCCGCCGCAATCGTACCACCAAACGTATTGTTACTGCCAAATGCCACATGGATCGTACCGTACACTTTCTCATCTTCCAGTACGACACCTGTAATACGCGCTTTATTGTTAGTTCCGATGCCAAACTCCCCCAGCATCCGTCCGTGCTCATCACCGAGCATATCGAGCAGCTCAGTGCCCAGATTGCCTTCCGCTGCTACAAGACGCCCATGTTCCACCGTCAACAACAGCGGCTGTGCCAACGCCCCTAAACCCGCTACCGAGCCGTCTGCCAGCAACTGACCGGAAGCTGTACCTTCCAGCGGCGCAATATACGCTTCACCAGAAGGCAAATTACCGGATTCACCCGGATTCAAATATAGCCCAGTGCTCGGCACACCTTCACGATTTTCAATCGAAAAGGTCAGACGATAGCCATCCTTCTCGATCCGTACGGTCGAAGCGTCTGTCAGCCAGCCGGTCACCTGCTCGGTCAGCGCCTTCACTTCGGCATAATTTGCCGTAATCGCGCCATGAGTAAACATATCCTCGGTAATGCCCGGCATGGTGGCGACCCGTGCACCAGCGGCGGCAGCTTGCTTGCGCGCAGCGGTATGGGTTAGCGAATAACGCGTCACACAGACAACGACCGCAGCGTTCATCATCGCTACCGCGACAGAGGCAGGCGGTTCCTCGCCGGAACGACTGCGTTCTTGCATTACGATTAGCATCGCTTCCGCACCTAAACGTTTGCCACCTTCATACAGCGCCTCTGCCAATTGTTTGCGGCTATCATCGGTAACGACGATAAGCGATTCACCCGCTTGCAGTCCAAGACAGTCAATCAGTACATTTGTACTGATCTCAATTTGTTGTTCGTTCATCATTCTCCATCCTTTACATTCAGGTTCGATCCATTGCTTAAGTGTATCATAACGGTTCAAGCTGCGCTGTCGATACGTTTGAATTGGATTTTTATTGTTAGTTTTATTCACATACTAGCGTATAATTAAATCGTTATAGTTATTTTATCGCTGATTTTCGTACAATATAAGTTAATTTATTTAACACATAGTATAAATATACATTGTAGCAACTGTCATTTGCTGTTAAAATTACGACTATAAAATCGAGTTAATGGGGGAAAAGCCTTTGAAAAAGTCAATCATGTTATTGTTGTTAACAACGATATTCGTTATACTGGCAGGCTGCGGCACACCACCGCCACAACAAACGCCAGCAACGACTACAAGTGCAGACAGTGACAGTACAGAAACAGCAACAACGAATAGCACACCCGTCAAATTCGCTACCGATGCCTCGTATGCACCGATGGAATTTATGGACTTGGATCAAGTCAAAGGCTTTGATATTGATTTTCTCGCTGCGGTTATGAAGCAGGCAGGCATGGCATATGATGTGACCAATACCGGCTGGGATACGATGCTGGAAAGTGTGCGGCAAGGTACGGAATATCAAGCAGGCATTTCATCGGTATCGATTACCGACGAGCGCAAACAGAGCTATTCCTTTTCACTGCCTTATTTTGAATCAACCAATGTTATTTTGGTCAAACAGGGCAGTGATATCAAATCCGCGCTCGATCTGAAAAACAAAAAGGTCGCTGTACAAAACGGTACTACCGCTGACATTCTCATGTCCGGCATTATGGGCAAAGACAACAGCAATTTAAGCCGGTTTGAAAGTAATGCACTGGCGCTGATGGAACTGGACAGTGGTGGCGCCGATGCCGTTGTTGCCGATATCGCCATCGTGCGCGAATATATTAAAAACAATCCCGACAAAAAGTTGGTCAGCATCTCCGACCCGACCCATTTTAAATCCGAATATTACGGCATTATCTATCCAAAAGACAGTGCGCTCAAAGCGAAGCTCGATCCGGCGATTCAAACGATTATCGACAATGGCACATACACCGAGATTTATAAAAAATGGTTCGGTACCGCACCTGATTTAACTAATTTGAAAGCAGCGATGGCTAAAGGCTAAAAGGAGCGGCGTGATGAGCGATTTTCGGATTGATATTATTTTGTACTACATCCCACTCCTGCTCAAAGGCACATTGTTGACGATCGGCGTGTCCATCGTCAGCATTTTGCTCGGTTCGGTGCTTGGATTGGTCGTTGGCTTCGGACGGATGTCGAGACATGCGTACGTGCGGCTGCCGGCGGCGTGTTATATTAATTTTTTTCGCGGCACGCCGTTGTTGGTGCAAATTTTGCTCGTTCACTTTGGCGTTGTGCCGTTGCTGATCGGTCGCACGGACGTGCTGTTCGCCGCTATTTTGTCACTAACGCTTAACTCTGCCGGTTACAGTGCGGAAATATTCCGCGCCGGCATTCAGTCGGTCGAAAAAGGGCAGACCGAAGCGGCACTGTCACTCGGTATGAACCGTCGCCAAACGATGCGTTATATTATTTTGCCACAAGCGATTAAGCGGATGATTCCGGCGTTTGGCAATGAATTTATCGTGCTTATTAAAGATTCATCGTTACTCACGATTATCGCTGCCAAAGAATTGATGTATTATGCCAATCTGATGCGCGGACAGTATTTGCGCATTTGGGAACCGTATTTGACGGCAGCGCTAATTTATTTAATTTTGACGTATTCGCTTAGCAAGCTGCTGAGCTGGTGGGAGCGACGAATGAATCAGGCGGAGCATATGTAATTGGGGGGAGCTTGCTTGCAAACTTTGTATGGTGGGGCGGGCACCACTGCGGCGAGGAATAAGGGGACGGACTCCCGTCTCGCACAGGAATCTACGGAGTAGGAGGGAAGGTAGATTCCCGTGCTCAAAAGTCGTCCTTACCCCTTATTTCCTCCCCTCCGTTCCGTGCGCCTCGCATCATACATGCTTGTTTGCGAGCAGCTCTGTATGGGGGGGGGAGCAGGTAGTAGAGCATCTAAATCTAAATCTAAATCTAAATCTAAATCTAAATCTAAATCTAAAATAAATAGTACTCGCATAACTGAATAAGCCAACCTACCTGTTTTGCGAGATTTCAGGTAGTTTTCTTATCACCTACTTTAAAATAGCAATGTACTGGAACAAGTTCATAAATTGACAGCAAAATCATGAATTAGCAAAACTAAAAACAGCCCCATTTACTTGACCAATCAGTTTATCCCTTTGCAAGGTATAGACTCTGATGGAACATCGTAATGGGGCTGTTTATATTTGAAATTAAAACCATCGATCTACGTTTCCGGCATAATTTTACGTATACTCCTACTCAACCGATCAGTACCTTTTCCTCTGGATAGCTATACTTGGTCGGCTTATTGTTACGTGCTAGCGCAAAAGCGAGTGCCAGTGGGCCTAAACGACCGATGTACATCGTAATGACAACGACGACTTTACCGGCTGGCGACAGATTGGGCGTTAAGCCCATCGACGAGCCTACGGTGCCGAATGCGGATACGGATTCATAGAAGATGGCAAGGAAATTGCTGCTTGTACCCTGTTCGGTAATCGTCAATACGATCGTTAGCACAACGACGATCCCGAGCGAGATCATAATGACCGCGAGTGCGCGGAAAGCCATTTCAAAACTTATTTTCCGCTGAAACGCATGAATTTCCGAGCGTCCCCGCACGACGCTGTACAGACATAACATCAAAATCGCAAATGTATTAATCTTGATCCCGCCCCCGGTCGAGCCACTGGCTGCCCCGATAAACATCAACATAATAAACACAAACTGCGTCGCTGCCGTCAAACCGCCGATATTAATCGTATTGTACCCGGACGAGCGCGGCATAATGCCCTGGAACAGGGACGCCCATATTTTCTCACCTAGACTAAGCGGGCCGAGTGTTGCCGGGTTCGACCATTCCGCGATCAACACGAATAAGAAGCCAAACAGAGTCGCAATGAGCGATGACACGAGCACAAGCTTCGTATTGAGCGAAAATTTATGCCAGTTCCGTTTGCGCAAAATATCGGTGACTACGATAAAGCCCAGCCCACCGATAACAAACAATGTGATCACGACCGTATTAACGACCGGATCACCGACATGTTCGGACAGACTATCCGGTTTAAGCGCAAATCCGGCATTGTTAAACGACGAAATCGCATAAAATGCTCCATAATACCAGGCGCGCTTCCAGCCCAAATCCGGCGTCCAATGCAGCGCCAGCGTCACCATCGCCACAAATTCCAGCACAAATGCGATCGCAAAAATGTTCAGCGATAACCGTACGAGTCCCTGTGTGGAAAAAGCATTGGTCGCCTGCTGAATCATCAACCGTTGCTTCAATCCGATCTGCTTGCCCAACAGCACTGCAAACAGCACCCCGAACGTCATAAAGCCAAGCCCGCCGATCTGGATCAATACCATAATCACGACCTGACCAAAGAGCGAAAACGAGGTGCCTGTATCAATAACCGCAAGCCCGGTTACACAGACGGCGGATGTAGCCATAAATAACGCATTCAGCCAGCCGACCGAATGCCCGTGCGATCCGGCAAGCGGCAAGCTAAGCAGCAGCGTCCCCAAAGCGATCAGTACAGCGAATCCAATCGGAATGAGCCGCGCCGGATTCACAAAGCTTTGCATCTGCTTATTCATCTTGTGTAATGCCGGATTTCTCCCAATGCCTAGCATGGTTCAACGATTCATCCTCTCAATGAAACGGACAGCCACCTCCACCTGTGCTGCCGGTATCTGTTCGTTCATATTTTTTATCCTGATAAAAGAAATTAGGGGTAACGACCCGATTGTCATACGAACGATGGAAAATATGCGTCGTCGCCGGAGACAATGGCGGAATCAGCCATGTCCAGTTGCCTGTCAACTCACGCCCTGCCGCTTGCTCGCGCTCCTCAAACCTGCGGAACTGCGCTGCTGCCGTATGGTGATCGACGATGCTAACGCCTGCTTTTTTGTAGGAGTATAACACAGCAGCATTCAACTCGACTAGCGCCCGATCCTGCCATAATGTCGCTTTGCTCGATGTGTCCAGTCCCATAATGTTCGCCATATCTGGCAACAAATTGTAACGGTCTTCATCGGCAAAATTACGCGCACCGATCTCGGTGCCCATATACCAACCATTAAACGGTGCTGCCGTATACTGAATCCCACCGATATTCAGCCGCATCTCCGACACAATGGGAACAGCATACCATTTTAATTCCAGCGCTGTAAATGCAGGATAATCGCTATGCTGCATCGGCACTTCCAGCACATCTTGCGCTGAGATCGAATACCATTTAGGCTTGCCGTCCGTCTCACTAATGACGAGCGGCAACACATCAAATGCACTTTGCTCCCCCGTCCAACCGAGCTGCTGACACAGCTTCGTAAACGCAAGCGATGCCGGATCACCCACCGTTCCATATGCGGTTGTATAGCCGGCATAGCGGATCAATTGATGATTCCAAATTCTCACTTCACGCCCGTCCGGATCACGCGGGCGAAAGATCGTAATCGTCGGACGAATTTTGCCACCATTGGTCGCATAACGAATATGTGTGATCAGCTCCTGCGCTATCTGATCCGTTCCGTGCACATGGCGTGCATCACGCACAACTAGATTGTCCCAAAATAAACGTCCGATACAGCGATTGCTGTTACGCCACGCCATTTTGGCGCCATGTTCCAGTTCTGCGGTCGTATGAACATACGTGCCGCTAATACGAATCGCTTCGTCAATATCCCGTAAACGCTGCTCAGCTTCAGCGCCATCCTTCCCTAGTTCCATATAACATTGCTTGATGAATAATTCCGCTTCTTGCAGCAGCGGATAAGAGATTGCCATATGTTCCACCTCGTCCAAAAAATCAAAATCGCCCACCCGCAAACCGATTACCATCTATCCATAAATCCAAGTATGTTCAATCGTTCGTTTAATTTATACAACTGAAGGCATATCCATAACGATAGCTTTATTTCAACTTTAAAACATTTCCACTGCACGTTGTATCCCCATCATTGGCGATATTGTGAAAAAAAAGCGCATGCCGAGTCGCATGCACTTTCAAGCTGCTTAACAAGTCTATTTTACATCCTTCTACTTTCCAAAAATCCCATATAATAAAAACAGCTGCATTGTATGACATTAATATGACTTATTTAACATGAACTAATGTCTGCCGCTCAATCCGGTACACTTCATCACATAAACGATCAATGTCGGTCTGTTGATGACTTGTCAGCACGATCGTTCGTCCTTCACGCCGGAACGTTTCTAGCAATCCACTAATACGATCTACGCTATCCTGATCGAGCGCATTAAATGGCTCATCCAAAATCAATACTTGCTGCTGTTCCATTATCGCTTGGGCGAGACCGATTTTTTGCTTCATTCCTAAAGAATATTTACTTAACTTCTGCTTAGAATTCGGTTCTAATCCTACCTGTTCCATTGCAAGCTCAATATCTTGTTTCGTAATTTTGTGTTGTATGCTTGCCCATCGTTCCAAATTTTCAACCCCCGTCAGGCTCGCAATATAACCAGGACTATTAATTAAAATCCCAAATTGCTGCGGGAAATCTCTACCTTTAGGCAAATAGTCAGGATGGATGTGAACCGTACCGGAGTCTGGTTTCACAAACAAACAGATCATTTTGAATAACACAGATTTACCCGAGCCATTAGCACCTGTAATGCCATAAATCTTGCCTTTTGCAAACGTAACATTAACATTTTGAAATAAAAGATGGTTTTTGAACGTTTTGCTTACATTGGTCAGCTCAATCACATTCATCACATCGACCTCCATATTTAAACAATGTATGTATCCATCACGTAGCAGGCGGTAATTTTTGAAATACAATCGACGCCACGATGCATTGTATAATCATCCATACGACTAACAGCCCTGTAATGGGCAACATATCTGCCCAGCCATGCGCAATCTGTCCAAGTGCATTTAATCCTGAAGGAACGTACATATGTGCAAATAACGGCGTTGACAAGATGACCAGCCAAATCAAGCCAGCAAATCGCACGTCCGCTCTTGGACTGAGCCAATGCAAAATGAGCAAAAACAATTCATAGTTCATTATTTGCAGCCAACCATTGATTAGCACATGATACAACAATTGTGTAATCGTCAATTCAGTGTATCCAGATGGTGTCCAGCTTAGCCCTCTACATACTCCAATCAACATACAAACAACGATTAAACCGCTTAAAAAGACCGCTGCTCTCATTCCCGCGTGTTTCATATCATGCAGAAACCAAGCCAATGAACGACCATAACGAATAAGACAATAATACACATCTACCGACCATTCACGGTCAAGCTTTACCATCTGCACATATATATATCCAAAAAATACAAGCCAAAAATAAAATAATGCCACGATATTGGCACCATGATCGTTGTAGCCATATAAACGAGTATAGATCAAATCTTCGATTGTTCGTATAGTTGCTATGCCTGGAAACGGAACGAGCAGACCTAACACTACCAGCCCGACATATAAACTATACGCAATCATTTGTTTCGCTGAACTTGTACGAATCAAGCGCCATTGCAATTACAATCACCTCTTTTGCATCCAGCATGCTACACTTGCGAGCACTACTGCCAGACATGCCATTATCCACAAGCCTGTACAATACGAATGGTACACGACGGCAACCGTTGAAGCAGACATATACACAATCGGATTCCACCCATTTAGCGGAAAATAATGGGACGCAAGCGCAATATACACATAAACAACTCCACCTGCTACCGCTGCACTATACTTCCTACCAACTAACATCTGTATAAGCGTTAATATCAGATGCACAAACATAAGGAAAAACGCCAATTGCACAATATGGATGACGATCACGACAATAGGCGGCATGCCAGACTGAGCGGCTAGCGCGCTAAACCAGTTAACACTATTGGACGGCTCATCAGCAAACGCACTCCAACTATGACCAGCTCGAAATACCGACCCCAAAACGATAACCGAACAGACTAAACAGAGCAACATCATACTTAAAACAGGCAAATACTCGGTCATCACCCAAATGATCCACCTACACCAACTTTGACACCGTATCCGTACTACATGATCCAGGTTGCGCTGAATCACCATCACAGACAGCAATATAGAAAATGGCATCATCACATAAACGAGCAATGCGGTATGACTAAACGACAATAACAAACGATCCCATATGCTCGCCTGCGCACCAAGCACAGCTTGATTTTGCAATAATACACGATTGCTAGCATTGCTCATCAGCAATAACACTCCATACACAAGCAACCATTTCCAAGTGAACCCTTCACGAAGCAGCGATTTCACCATCTTCACGTCAGCACTTCACCTCGGCGTAAACGTCGCTGGATCAATTGCCGCAAACCGATGAAAATGAACATATGCACAGCTAAAGTCAGCAATGCCGTCCATAAAGGTGCCTGCACATCATATAATGGAAAAATCACTCGAAACGGTTGAAAATAATACAAGCCCGGAATGACACTACACAAAAAGCTAGCCAAAATATAAAAAATATACGGCAACGAAATCGCCAGCAACGAATTCGACAACAAAATAACGAGCTGCAAAGCAATACCCGCATACAAACAAGCAAAAATCCCTACCCATATGCAATATATGCCTGCAAATGCAAATGTTCCGTACTGTAAAAATGACGTAAATGTATGGCGCATATACATATTTTGTGCATGATTCATACTATTGATGCCAAACCGTTCTGGATAAAACGAAGTATGTACATAAAGTGGATCAACAACATACACATACATAAAAATGAGTAGTGTCATACAGGCAAATACGATAAACGTCGTCCACATATTAGCCGTCTGTTTGACAGCTAGCAAGTGCACGATTGAAATTCGAGTACGCGTATAAACGAGAGCACGATGGCGCACTTCCCCCACAAATGGAAATACGTATACGATCAAAACAAGCACCGGAAACACAAGCGGCAAAATAAGGTTCATCACTAGCCCTAGTAAATCCAATTGATCACGAAGGATATAAGATCGACTTTGAACACTCCCCGCCACTAGGCATGCAATGGCAATCACCAATAAACCTAGCATCGATTTGATACTAAACTGGCTTTTGATCTCTTGTAAAATCAGTCTCATTGCTTTCTCCCTTCTGTAAATTTTGAAAGTTACATGCAGCTCACTCGCTTATTCAAACAGCGATATAAAGAAAATATATTTTACCGCTGCAAACAACTGATACATCCTCTTACAACAAGCTATTATATATTTATTTACAAAGAAAAAAAATTCTTTTTTTCCATAAAAAAAGCATAATATACTCCAAATGTAATTTTACATAAAAGGAGTAGATTGGATGTCGAGCAAAAAAAAGGCTTTCGTCGGAATGTTATTATTTGGCGCTTTATCTTCAAGCTTTGTTTACGCAGCAACTTCGTACCAATCCTTTAGTGGCACTGTACCTGGCATTAACAGTAGTTGGTACTCATCCACTCAATTTAAATCAACTTCTAATACTTTGGCTGGATTAAAACTGAATTCTACGGGAGGAGCTACATTAGACGCCAGAACCAATTCAGGTGCTGGAAATGGAGCATGGACAAGAGCTGTCAGTGGAGGTAATACCTATTCGTTAGATAGCCCTCAGGTTGCTAGTGCTGCTGTACAATTAGAATTAAACACGAACTTTTTTCAAGGCTCTGTTCCGGTAACTGGACAATGGAGAAGCAATTAAAATTTTAAAAACCTACTATGCTTTACGTTTAAATACGAACACTACTAACAACACGAACTTACAAATAGTAGACTAGCAACTTTACAGCAAAGCATACAAAAAGGTACTCTTTAGCCGGCAAAATGGCAAAGAGTACCTTTTTTAATCTATTCGATGTTATTCGATGTAATCCTGTTTAGCGCATATTACGCTTCATTTTGCAGACAGAGCTTGGGCGAATTAACGACCCAAATACGCATTCAACATCCAAGCCGCTTTTTCAACTGTACCGCGAATGCCTGTCAGCAGATCAGCGGTTGGGTGGTCGCTCAGTTGTTCAGCCAGACCGATCGTTTCGCTCATTTCGCCGGACAGTGTAGCATAGTCTTCGATCACAGCACCGACCATTTGGTTGGCGGATTCGCTGCCTGTTGCTTCGAGCAGTGTAGCAATTTCCAGTTGTTCTTTCAGTGTCGCTACCGGACGGCCGCCGATGGCAAGCAGACGCTCAGCTACATCGTCCATATGCAAAGTCGCTTGATCGTACAGTTCTTCAAATTTAGCGTGCAATGTGTAGAAGTTCTCGCCTTTTACATACCAGTGGAAATTGTGCAATTTGGTGTACAGAACAGACCAGTTAGCGATTTGTACGTTTAATGCGTTATAGAGGGCTTCCAGTTGTGTAGTCTCAGATGTATGGGATTGGTTATTTACGGTTGTCATGGGTAGTTCCTCTTTTCTTTTTTAAATTTAGACTTATTCTAATTCCTGATTTAATAATAGCAGACAGAAGCGAATTTGAACAGCCCTTTTTCAAAAAAAGTTTAATTGTACGGTGCTAGCGGAGATAGCCATACACTGCCTGTGCCACGATACACATTAACGAGCCCTTCGCCGGAGGCGGCAGAACCGAATTTCGTTTTACCGGACTTTTCGACCGTAAATTTGAGCGAGTTCGACCACATCATCGCAAAATTACCGTCCACTTTCAGCTCGTCATTTTCAAGCTCAACGACGACCGTTTCCTCTGCTGGTACCGGTGCTTCTAGCGCCAGTACACCTTTACCTCTGGCGGTCATATTAAACAACCCTTCCCCGCCAAGTGCAGCCGACGAGAAATTGCTGCGTGCTGTCACGCCAATCTTCAGCGACGTTTCACAAGCGAGGAATAGCCCGTCTTCGATCACCACTTCATCATTGTCCACATCGATCAGCCAAATGTAGTTGTACGTCGGTTCGAGCATAATCGTTCCTGTACCGCGATAATGCGGCTTGATTGCGCCGGTGCCACTTGCTGCCGATTTGAAAATGCTGCTGACCGCGCCGCCCAGACTTTGGATGCCTGTCGTCATTTCCAGCTGCCCCATCATATATTGCATCGCACCTGCCCGCATCATAATCTCACTGTTGTTCAGCTCGATCATTAGCTGTTTGCGCCGCATATTGCTGTGTGACATATAATATTGAGCGGTTGCATCCATCACGGACGTACAGCTCAAATCTTTAATATACTCCAGTACGGTAAAGCCGCCCAGCTTCTCATGAATGACCGTATTGCTGTTATCTGTCAAATTGTTGATTCTAAACCCCATTTGAAAACCTCCCTGTATGTTGGTTGTGTTTCAGGTGTATGTGAATCATGGAAGCTCGCCTGCCAGTTGAACCGACAGAGCCACTATCTTTATCTTAACTAAAACTTTCCTGTCAGGGAAATATACATTTGTAGACTCGATTTTGACGATATTTATATCGACAGTTTTCGACTGTTGGGTCATGTATCTATCGTGTTTCTTCTATTGAAAGCGATTACTTTTAAAACGAACAGATTGGTGACTAGCTCTTTCGTTGCACATCCTTGCCATTAGGCCTAAAAGCAGCGCTGGGCAGCTACTTAAGCGCAAATTGACGAATATCTATCTTTTCTCATACTATATAGAAGCGAGTTCATCCTGGAGGAAACCGCACCCGTACATCCGTTGTCAACCAAACGATGATCGATTCAGTCCAATCGTGTTTGCCGGCTTGCAAACACACATTCAAAGGAGGTCCATTCGTGGATATTATTTCAGCCATTATTATGGGTATTGTTGAGGGGCTTACCGAGTTCCTGCCGGTATCCAGTACAGGGCATATGATCCTGACTGCTTACTTGCTCGGACTTAACGAAAACTCCGAACAGGTCAAAACGTTCGAGATTGTCGTCCAGCTCGGCGCTGTGCTCGCTGTTGTCGTGTTATACTGGCGCAAATTTATCGATATTTTAATGACGATTCCGGACGTATTTCGCGGTAAGGTCAAACAAGGCAACGGCATTAACGCTCCACGCCGCCTGAATATTTTACATATTGCACTTGCGATGCTGCCGGCGGTCGTCGTCGGTCTGCTGCTGCATGATGTTATCAAAAAGTATCTGTTCGGGCCGCAAACGGTCGTATACAGCCTTGTCGTCGGCGGTTTGCTAATGATTTATGCGGAATGGCGCAAAGGCCGTAGTGCCGGGGAGATGACGGTAGACGATATTACGTACAAACAAGCATTTGGCATCGGTTTGTTCCAATGTCTTGCGTTGTGGCCAGGCTTCTCGCGCTCTGGTTCGACGATCTCCGGCGGTATTTTGCTCGGCGTATCGCACACCGCAGCAGCCGAATTTACGTTCCTCGTGTCCGTACCGGTCATGTTCGGTGCGACAGGGCTTGATCTGTACAAAAGTGCTCAATATTTGAGCATGGACGACTTTGGCTTTTTTGCAGCAGGCTTTATCGCTGCCTTTATCGTAGCGATGGTTGCGATCAAAACATTCCTAAGCTTGCTCAAACGCCTGTCACTGACTGTGTTTGCCGTGTATCGGTTTGTGATCGCGATTATCTTTTTTATCGTGCTTGCTTCGTAATTCATTATCATTCATTCGCTCTGCTATAATGGATAGATTGCTGTTCAAGCCTGCCCTTTGTGGCAGGCTTTTACTTTGGGGAAGACTGTTCGCCGCCGATTGTGAAGCGACCATGCTACTTGGCAGCAGGCTCTAGCGTTATGGAGAGACGGTGAAGCCTACATATGTCGCCTAGCGTTAACGTATTAGTAACGTCTAATCGGTACATACTGCTGATCTCAGCTTCGTTCATATGCCAACATCGATACCAAAAAATTAATGTGCTTTTGAAACGCACTGCGTTACAATACGTATACACGATTAGCTGCGCATTCGGTGTTGACTGATGCGTCTATTCTGGCAGAAGCAGGCGACTATCACGCTGCGCTTCGGTCGGTTCCTTCATCCACGATCATTTCGATTCAGCATTTATGTGGATGAAGCGTCGCTGTATCGCTTGTCTGCGCCTCCATGTAAGCAGGCGGCAGACAGGACTATCAATAGACGGACATACCGTCATATAAATGGGAGATGCTCATTGGACAATTTACCTTCACGAAGGCGGCAGATGAGTGCATTTGCCTTCGGTCTGATCATGTTTTTGTTTTGTATGCCGTTTCAATCGGCGGACGAAACGGATTATGATTATGCTGTAACGAACGGGATCGCTCCCGGTGCATTATCATTAGGGCATGCGCGTTTTGTGCATGACGGCAATGATACGCCGGAGCCAAGCGGCGGTATTGCGCTAAGCGTTATGTTTAGCCTCGTTCTGTTGTCGGCATTAGATCGCACTCATCTGCTTTCCTGCATACCTCTCCTGCTGAAGCGACTGCTGCTAGCAGCGCTCAAGTACCGGTCGAATTATATGGATACGCTACAGATTGTCCACACATCATCAGCGCAATCTGTAGCCAATGATTACCGCCTAATGGCGGCATAACATCCATTATCGAATTGGTGCGTACGATTTGCTTGCAAGCACAAGCTGCTGCAACCGATGTACGCGAAGGGAGAGAGTTTTTTGACGGACAGTGGTATTAATATAGGATTGAATTTAACGCTTTTTATTATTTTGATTGTGATGACCGCCTTTTTCGTAGTGGTCGAGTTCGCGATTGTAAAGGTGCGCAGTAGCCGCATCGATCAACTGATCGCAGAGGGCAACAAAAACGCCCGTTATGCCAAACAGGTCATCTCCAATCTGGACGGTTATTTGTCTACATGTCAGCTTGGGATTACGATTACCGCCCTCGGTCTTGGTATGCTTGGAGAGCCGACGGTAGAAGCGGCATTGGAACCGTTGTTCCACGAAATGAACGTACCGGCAGCGCTATCTCATGTGCTGTCATATGCGATTGCGCTCGTTCTGGTCACGTATTTCCACGTCGTGGTCGGTGAATTGACGCCGAAGACGATCGCACTGCGTAAAGCTGAACTAGTAACGCTGTATACGGCTCGTCCGATCATCTTGTTCAACCGTGTTATGTATCCGTTTATCTGGATATTGAACGGGTCTGCCAACTTGCTGCTGAAGCTAATCGGTTTGCGCCCAGCAAGTGAAGGCGATGAGGCACATAGTGAGGAAGAACTGCATATCCTGCTGAACGAAAGTTATGAGAGTGGTAAAATTAACCAGAGTGAATATGGCTATGTGAGCCGTATTTTTGCTTTTGACGAAATGATCGCCAAAGAATTGATGGTACCGCGTACCGATATGGTCTGTCTGTTTACGGACAAAACGGCTGAAGAAAACCGCGAAATTATTCGTCGTGAGCAATATACGCGATTCCCGGTTGCCGAAGGTAGCAAAGACAATATCGTCGGTATGATGAATACGAAGCAATTTTTCCTCGCCGCAGAGGAGAACAAAAGTCTGCATGTCGCTTCGCTTATTCATCCGGTCATGTCGGTATCCGAGACGATTCCGGTCAAAGACTTGCTCAAACGCATGCAGCGTGAAGGCACTCATATCGCGATCCTGGTCGACGAATATGGTGGTACATCGGGTTTGATCACGATTGAGGATATTTTGGAAGAAATCGTCGGTGAGATTCGCGATGAATTCGATGCGGATGAAGAAGATGAAATTCAGCGTGTTGATGATAATCATCTGATCGTAGACGGTAAAGTGTTCATTAATCGAGTGAACGATATGTTGAATATTGAGCTGGATGATGAAGAATTAGATACGATCGGTGGCTGGTTGTACGGTCAGCGACCTGATCTTCCAGTCGGTGCGGTATATGAATTTGAGAATTTGTCGATTCGTGTGTTGCGTCGTAGTGTACGTCGTTATCGTAAGCTAGAAATTACACGCCATTCCGTTGAAAGTGAACAAACGGAAACAAAAGAAAATTAAACCGTATACAATGCACTCAACAGCCCGTATCCGCTTCATCGATACGGGCTGTTTTATGTTGGGTGTCATTTAAAAATTATATATTTACATAATTTTTATTATAAAAAATAATATTTACATTTTTGTTAATATAAATATAGTTCTGAACGGTTTGTTTTGTGCATTTACGCAAAATAAGCTGTAATCTCCATCTAAAATTTAACTAATAGCCTTAATATTTAGGTAAAAAGACCGATATATATCTATGGTGGCACTAAAAAATAATAGCGAAAGGAGCAAGTAGCACTGATCGTTTCCGAACGAACAGAACGTCAGTGCAGTTGTATACCTATACAAACTGTCTGACAACACGAGTGGAACGACCAGTGCGTTAAAGCTGGTAACTCAAAAATAAGAACGACAGTGAGGTTTCATATGAAATTACCAACACTTCTGCTACGTCATGTTAGCTTGGTTACTTGTCTGGCAGTCGCCATTAGCAGCACAGGCATTACGACTGCATTTGCAAGTAATCCAACTAACAATACGTCAAACAGTGCCCCACCACAAAGTGCAACAACTAGCACGTCTCAGTCCGTTAGCATTGCATCTACTGTAGTTACACAAACATACTCACCAGAGATTGATTCTAAATTTAAACCCGTATTCCCAACGATCAAAGAAACTTTAACGGCAGGCGATAACGGCACACTCGTTTCCACTCTTGTCGGTAACAGCATTACCGTAAAGCGTAGCAATGGTCAGCCTGATATCGCAGTTGTGGGAACAACGGGATTGGGTACTTGGGAAGTACAATATAGTGCAGGTGGTACATGGTGGAATATTAACCCAGGAGGCATCAGTGCAACAAGCGATACCTATGCCACAATGATCCATACAGGTGAAAAGATTCGTTTCCGTCCAGCGGTAAACTGGAATGGAACTGCGACGATCACCTATCGGGCATGGGATGGTGTCAATGATCCGGGTGCAAATCAATCCGCGCGTACAATACTGGACGTATCCACTAATGGAGCCGACACGAATTACAGTGCGGACACACAAACAGCCTCCATTGTAGTTACACCGGTCAACACCCCACCAGATGTAATCTTCCCGATTACACCGAAAACGTTGACATTTGATGGTTCGACCAAGTATGTGAACATGCCTACAGTTAATTTGCCGCAAAACTTTACGTTTGAGACGTGGGTAAAAAGCACAAACCCAACTTCGACATGGAACCGGATTTTTGACTTTGGTAACGGCCAGGCTAGTTCTAACGTTTACCTCGGTTACGAGAACAATACCGGTAAAATGCAGTTGATGAGCTATCGTGGTTCAACTGGCACGGCAATCACTACCAGCAATGTGTTTCCTACGAACACATGGGTGCATGTTGCCATTACCATTGATAATCAAGGCAATGCGTCTATTTATTGGAACGGCATAGTGCAAGCGTCAGGCAATATCGGAATTACCGAGCAAATTACGCGTACGAAAAACTTCGTTGGCCGCAGTAACTGGGTGCAGGATGCTTATTTCCAGGGTCAATTGCGCGACATACGGATGTGGAACGTAGTGCGTACCGCTCAACAGATTAGAGATTCATACCCATCATTACTTTCAGGCAAAGAAGCGAATCTGTTCACTTATTTGCCAGCGATTGAAGGTCAAGGCACAGTGCTCGGTGATACGAGCGGACATTTTAACTCAGCGACGATCGTAGGCGCACAATGGGTTAATGATCCGACTGTCCCTCCAACTTCAACGATGATGCAAAATACGAACAGCAGCACCGATCTGAACCGCTCGTATGTGCAGGATGTCGATTTTGTCGAAACACCGAATGCCAAGATGACGGTGACACTGGACACGTATAATGGTGTAGTGAATTTGAATACGAGCAGCTCAGGCGTAACGATCGTGCAAGGCGGCAACAATCAAGCCAGCATTACGCTACGCGGAGATATGACTCAGATCAATGAAGCGCTTATACCGCTCCAGTATATCCCGAATCATAATTTTAACGGGATCGACAAGCTCAATTTCACCGTGAATGACGAAGGTAATACCGGTGAAGGCGGCGCATTAACCACATTCAAAACCGTCTATTTGAACGTTATTCCAGTGAATCAAGCGCCGACGATTACGGCGATCGCTGATCAGTCATTGTTCGTTAACCAAAGCACACAGGCGTTGCCATTTACAGTCGATGATTTTGAGACGGCTGCAAGCGCACTAACTGTTACCGTTTCTTCCAGCGATACGCAATTTGTTCCACTTAGCGGCATCGTAATTAGCGGATCGGGCGCATCCCGCACAGTTACGGTCACACCGACCAGCGCGGCTACCGGCAACTCAACGATCACTTTAACCGTAAGCGATGGCACCAAAACAACAACGACAACGTTTAAAGTGACTGCAAGTGTCGATCTGGACGGCTCACTTGATCCGGTTCCGAACAACGGAACATTGTTCAAGTCCCCCGGCGATACGCTGACACTGAAAGCGATTAGCTCGATCCAGGATGATCGTGTCGTTGCCAATGTGTATGGACAAGATGTGGAACTGACGTTGGCGAATCCGACGACTTATTTGCAAGACGGGTACAAACAATGGAGCAAGCCGTATACACTTCCGGCAACCGTCCCGTCCGGCGCACAAAACGTTGTATTCAAAGCATTATCTACTAATGGAACGACTGTCGAAACCGAAAAGAACACATTGTTGCAAAACAATACGTTCACACTGCTCAAAACGCCTGTGGCGAACACGGCACAAACTAGCAATGTCAGTCCAAGCGGTGGCACACTCGCAGGTGAAGTCGTCGAAAGTGGCGGCACGGCGGTTATGGAACGAGGCTTTGTATATTCCACTAACGCTCTGCCTACGATTGGACAAGGTACCCAAATGGTGGCAACACTTGGTAGCGGTACAGGCACGTTTAGTACCCCGGTGACGAATTTGAATAGTAATACAACGTATTATTCCCGCGCCTATGTGAAAACATCGCAAGGGGTATTTTACGGAAGCCCGGTTTCCTTCAAAACGCTATGGGCGCCTGTTGCCAACACAGCTCAAGCTAGCAATGTAAGCACGAGCGGCGGCACACTTGCAGGCGTAGCGCTAGATGATGGCGGCACACCGATTACGGAGCGAGGCTTTGTCTACTCCACCAACGGTCAGCCTACGATCGGGCAAGACACCAAACTGATCGACACGAATGGTACGGGCACAGGTAATTTCAACCAGCCAGTGACCGGTTTGACCAGTAATACAACGTATTATGCCCGTTCGTATATTGTTACTTCACAGGGCATTACGTACGGCAATACCGTCTCCTTCAAAACGCTCTCTACACCTGTTGCCACTACAGCTCAAGTGAACAATGTAAGCATGAGCGGCGGCACATTTGCAGGCGTAGCGGTCGCGGATGGAGGCACACCGATTACAGAACGAGGCTTTGTCTACGCTACAAACAGCCAGCCTGTGTATGGCCAAGACAATAAACTCGTGGACACAACTGGTACAGGCACAGGCAATTTCAATCAACCGGTGACCGGTTTGACTAGCAATACGAAGTATTATGCTCGCGCCTATGTGAAAACATCGCAAGGGGTATTTTATGGCAACACCGTCTCTTTCACCACACTGGCAGCACCTGTTGCCACTACAGCTCAAGCTAGCAATATCGGTACGAGCGGTGGCACATTGACAGGCACAGCGGTAAGTGATGGAGGCATACCGATTACAGAACGCGGTTTTGTTTATTCGACAAACAGTCAGCCTGTAATCGGGCAAGACACCAAACTTGTCGACACGAATGGCACAGGTACAGGTAATTTCAGCCAGCCATTGACAGGTTTGAACAGCAGTACAACGTATTATGCTCGCGCTTATGTGGTGAATGCACAAGGCGTATTTTACGGGAACACGATTTCCTTCACCACGTCGAAAGCAAGTGGCGGCGGTGGCGGTGCGGTTACGCCTGTAGCTACGTCGATAAAGATCGCACCACAAATCATTGACCCTGCTACTGGCAAAACGGAAGCGAAAGCGAACCTCATTCAATATGTCGGTACTGATCTGAAAGTAAATGGTCAGTTGATCGATGCTACTGGCAAAGTCGTCAACGCCAACCTTTCCGTAAATCCAGATGGCAGCTTTATTGTTCCTGCTGCTTTACCTGCTGGCTCCTATAGCATGGTGATGCAAATTGCCGCACCTAACGGGCAAAAGCTCGCCGGTACAAGAGCACAGCTGAGCGTGAACAGTCAAGGCGGGGCAACGATGAAATACGATCTGGTTGACCCATACGGAACGATTACCGATCTGAAGACCGGTCAACCGATCAGCGGTGTCAAATTGCAAATTTACTGGGCGGATACGGCATTAAACCGTGCTCAGGGCAGAATTCCGAATACGCTTGTCGATTTGCCGGAGCTGCCGCAATTTATGCCGAACCAGAACCATGTACCACAGTGGAGTACAGACAACGGTGAATATGGCTGGATGGTATTTGGTAATGGAGATTATTATATTTTAGCGCAGCACGATGGTTATGCACCGTATGATAGCCGTCAAGATATGCGTGACGAGAAACATGGCGCCGACAGCTATATCCAAAATGGTTTGATTCACGTCGGTACCGAAATTGTAAACTACAACTTTGGCTTGAAGCCAAATGCAGCTTCGATCGTGCGCGAGCCGTATATGCGCGGTTATCCGGATGGCAAGTTCTATCCTGAACGCGGATTGAGCCGTGCCGAGCTGGCTGCCATTCTGGCACGTGTACTGGAGCAAAATGCACCAACACAAGCCGACATCGCGTTTAAAGATATTGCGTCGACGAAGTGGGCGAACAAATCGATTCACACGTCGACCGAGCAAGGATGGCTCAAAGGGTATCCAGGGAAGAAGTTTGAACCTGCCCGCGCTGTTACAAGAGCCGAATTTGCACAAGTGCTCGCCAATATTAGTCAATGGAACATGGATGACAATGCGCCGATCACATTTAAAGATGTGAACAAGCATTGGGCAGCCGATGCCATTGCCAAAGCGGTGAATCACCATATGCTAAGCGGTGATATAAACGGTCTGTTCCATCCAAACGAGCCGATTACGCGTTCGGATGCGATTACAGCTTTCAATCTGCTGCTGAACCGTCAGCCTGCCGCTGAACTGTCCAAGCAAGTATGGCCAGACGTACCGACTAGCTATCCAAACTATGCTAACATTATGGAAGCTTCGGTAAAGCAAACGATACAGCAATGAGCAAATCGATCAATCAAGTAAGCGGACAGCGATATGTACCTTAATCTGAACGGTATGTGCGCACATATCGTCCGGGTTATACGGCCGGTATATACCGCAGTACGCCATCTAAGCAAGTCAAAAAGGGATGCCTTCGTAACATTCGAAGGCATCCCTTTTTTGGTATACATAAGCAGTATCAATAGTAAGTAAGCGGTAACATGATGTTAATTTTAATGTGCTAATTTAGCGCACACTTCCTGTCGGCAATACATTCGGCTGCTCGCCGCGCATCAGGCTGCCCCATTTGACATATAAACGATAGGCAATACCGCTGTCCAGCAATGCTTTGGCATCGTACACGCCCTCCTCAATCGAGCCGGAGCGCCCTGCCAAATACAGCCGATACGCACTGTTCAGCAGCACCTGATTCATAAACGCTTTGTCCGCCTGCCCTGCCAGCACTTGTTCAGTAATCTCAATTTGTAATTTTGCCGTCCAATTCAGCTCCGGCACCGACATATCAAGAAAATATGCTTCCGGGTCGATAATTTCCAATCGAGCTTCCCCATTTTCCACCGTATACGTACGTGTCGGGCGATCGATAAACAAATCTTCCGAGCCTTCCGCTCCTTGTACGATAAAGGCGCGCTTATAATCAAGCCGCAATAACAACCGCGACATGCGCTCAAAAAATGTATTATGGAACACACCATATACGAGATACGGTGAATAGCTGTAATTCATCAGCTTCTCGGCGGTATTAAGTACGGTACGTACCCCAATCTGCTCGCGCAGTTCCCGTAGCTCGCCCAGCGGCGGACACCACTGCTCGGCAGCGACAAACAATAACCCTGTCTCCGCTCCGGCGTGCAGCGCCTGCTGACGCGTCAAATTCGTCGTATCCACGCCCATCTGCCGCAGCAGCACCGGCAACGTTACGCCCCATTTGGGCGGCAATGGCTCACTGCCATGCAGCGTCACTGGAACGCCTGCCGCCGCCAAGACGAATGAAGTGGCAAAACCAGCGATAAACGATTTAAGTCTACCGTCATATGGACCTGCACAATCGATGCCACCGTTTTTAAACGAGGAGCGCAGCGCCTTCTGACGGCACACATCCACAAAAGCTTGCATCTCGTCCACATTTTCCATTTTCATTCGTTCCGCCATAAAAAAAGCACCAATTTGCACATCTGCCGCTTCGCGATTCATGATCATGCTCGCTACATGAAGCGATTCTTCATAGGTCAGATCGCGTGAGCCACGCTTACCGCGCCCGACTTCCTTCAGTATTTCGGTCATGTCCATGTCTGATTCCTCCCTGCTCTACGATTGCAGCAACTGATGCGCCTTGACGATAGCGGTCGCCACATCCACCATCCGTTTGCGTTCGTTCATCGCCTTTTTACGCAACAGATCATAAGCTTCCGCTTCGGAAATTTGTTTCATATCCGCCAAAATACCTTTTGCCATATCGATCCATTTGCGCTCCTCCAGCCTGGATTGCAGCTGTTTGCGCTCACTAATCCATTGCTGCCGCTCCATACATTGACGAGCGGCAAAATGAAGTGCCCAATGCAGCTCCCGATCACGCATCGACGGCGTGATAATGCCATCGATCGCAATCTCCGTCTCGCATGCCTCAGCCGATTCTGACGCCGTATCCGAGCTACACCACCATAACATCGGAATCGGCCTCGACTGGGACAGCAGCTTTTCCCAATCAGGAATTTCTTCCAGCGGCAGGTCGAGTATGACCGCATCGGCTTCCCCTAGCATTTTGAGCACGGCAGTGGAGCTGTCATCTCCATCGGCGGTCAGCACCTGATAACCGTTGTTGCCCAGCAGCAGCTCAGGATATACAATGCCTGACGCAATCTGATCCGGATCGCAGATGTTCTTTTCCATTCGGATAATGAGTAACGAACGCATTATACAGATGCTCCCCCCTGTCGCCCCTGCCCATACAGCTTTATGCAGCCCTTATTATGTTCAGTCGCTTGATTAATGAATTCGATATTCATGATATATAATCTAACATAAATTTCGATGATGTACTAGATAGATTGTGCTTATTCAAACTGTATTGGCAAATGTTAAACGTTATTTTTTTCCTTATTATTAAAATAAAAGGCGAAAAAACTTGATCTAGCGCCGTTCATAAGCTTTTCCGCCTTAATGTGTTTCATGTAAACATAATTAACTTACAATTTCAAATAAAATTTTTATGTTATTTATATTGACATGTAAATCAACTTCTTTTATAGTTAAGCCCATATTCAACTCATCGACAAGGATACAATGGTGTATCCAAACCGGACGGCAATGAAGCCTGTCCCGAGCTTGCCAACGCAGTGTGTACGTATGTTCACGCCTGTCTGCGGCAAACGCGGGACAGGCTTTTTTTATCGATAATACAGTGGATTTAGCCCATTGCACAATAGGGAGATGCAAATGCCGGATAGGATGCTTATTACGTGGAGGGAGAGATACAGATGAACAACAAAAAAAAGCTAGTGCTGGTAGGTAACGGAATGGCGGGGGTATGGATGCTGGAGCATTTGCTCAAGCTTGCACCGCAAACGTATGAGATTACGATTTTTGGAGCGGAGCCGCATCCGAACTATAACCGCATTCTGTTGTCGTCCGTACTCGCTGGTGGTGCCGGAATGAACGATATTATTATTAACGATCTGGATTGGTACCGGGAAAATCAGATCGAGCTGCATACAGGTGACCCGGTAACCGCAATCGATCCGCAACAAAAGCTCGTGCGCTCTGCCTCCGGCAAGCAGGTTTCCTATGATGAGCTGATTCTCGCTACCGGCTCTAGCGCCTTTATCCTGCCGGTTGCAGGCTCGGATAAAGACGGCGTCATCGGCTTCCGTGATATTAAAGATTGCGAAACGATGATGGCGGCGGCTGGACAATACAAGCGGGCTGCCGTCATCGGTGGCGGCTTGCTCGGACTGGAAGCGGCGCGTGGATTGCTCAATCTCGGCATGGATGTTACGGTCATTCACATTAATGAACATCTGATGGATCGGCAGTTGGATCGTCCGGCTGGACTGATGCTGCAACAGGAGTTGGAAGCGCAAGGGATGCAGTTTCTGCTCGGCAAACGTACGGTGGAACTGACTGGCAAACGCCGCGTTACCGGCGTACGGTTTACCGATGGAACAGCGATCGATGCCGATCTGGTCGTAATGGCAGTCGGCATTCGTCCGAATGTGGAGCTAGCGACAGCCTCAGGTGTACGGGTCAATCGTGGGATCGTCGTTGACGATTATATGCGTACGAATATGCCTGGCATTTCCGCTGTTGGCGAATGTGCCGAGCACCGCGGGATCGGCTACGGGCTAGTAGCTCCACTGTACGAACAAGGTACAGTGCTTGCCAAACGCCTTGCCGGTATCGATACCGTTCCATATGAAGGCTCTGTCACTTCTACCAAACTAAAAGTGTCCGGTGTCGATGTGTTCTCGGCGGGCGAGTTTCATGATGCCGCTGATACACGCGCATTGCGGATGCAAGATGATATCGATGGCATTTATAAAAAGCTCGTCATTCGCGACGGTCGCCTGATCGGTGCGGTGCTGTTCGGTGATACGAGCGATGGCGCCCCACTCTTTTCGTTAATTAAAAGCGGTGAATCGGTAAAAGGACGCGAAAAAGAACTGCTCACCGGGCAACCTGCTGGCGGTGCAGCGGTCTCACCTTTACAACGTCTGGAAGCGATGGCAGATGACGAGATCGTATGTGGTTGTAACGGAGTAAGCAAAGCGGCGATCGGTGAAGCCGTAATCGGCAAAGGCTGCAATACGATGAAGTCGCTCAAAGCATGCACCAAAGCATCCGCCTCTTGCGGCGGCTGTGCCCCTGTCGTTGAAGGTTTGCTGCAATTGTATGCCGGCGACAATGCAGGTGTAGCGGTCAAAGAAGGCATCTGTGGCTGTACTTCATTGGATCGCGATGAGATCGTTTCCGAAATCAAACGCATGGGACTCAAAACGGTCAAAGAAACGATGAACGTACTCGGCTGGTCCGAACCGGAAGGCTGCTCCAAATGCCGCCCGGCACTGAACTACTATCTGGGCATGCTGTGGCCAGGTGAATACGAGGACGAGAAAGAATCGCGCTTCACCAACGAGCGCTATCACGCCAACATTCAAAAGGATGGCACTTACTCGGTCGTTCCGCGCATTTACGGCGGTGTTACCTCCCCTACCGATCTGAAAAAAATCGCTGATGTGGCGGAAAAATACAATGTACCACTCGTCAAATTTACCGGCGGACAACGGCTCGATTTGCTCGGCGTGCGCAAGGAAGACCTGCCGCACATCTGGGAAGAACTGGACATGCCATCTGGTCATGCGTACGGCAAAACATTGCGTACCGTCAAAACATGCGTCGGTGATACATTCTGTCGCTTTGGTACCAAAGATGCGATGGGCATGGGTATCCAGCTTGAAAAAGCATTCGAACGGATGGATGCACCGGCAAAAGTGAAACTTGCCGTATCCGGTTGCCCGCGTAACTGCGCCGAAGCAGGCATTAAAGATGTCGGCGTCGTAGCGCTGGATGGCGCGTGGGAGCTGTATGTAGGCGGTAACGGTGGCGTAAAAATTCGTGCAGGTGAACTGCTCTGCACCGTCAAAACCGAGGACGAAGTCATGGAATGGACATCCGCATTCCTGCAATATTATCGTGAGCAAGCACGCTGGAATGAACGGACAGCAGCATGGATCGAGCGCGTCGGTCTGGAACATGTCAAAGAAGTGCTCGCCGATGGCGATACCCGCCAGGCACTCGTATCTCGTTTGCAAGAAACGCTCAGCTATACGAGCGATCCGTGGCAAAATATTATTCAAAATGATGAGCTGCGCAAAAACTTTACCGATTTGAATGAATCGGCAGCACTGGCAGGCACATCGCCATCCGCAAAATAACGAAGGAGGGACAGCATATGAACCGTTATCAGGTCGCACATATTTCAGATATTGATGTCAAAGGAGCACGTCGCTTTACGCTCGGTGAGCTGGAAATCGCCCTTTTCCGGCTTAGTGACGGCTCGATCCAGGCGGTGGAAAATAGCTGCCCACACAAAGGCGGCAAGCTGTCCGAAGGCATGGTATGCGGCTCAACGATCCATTGCCCGCTGCATGACTGGAAAATCGATTTGCGCAGCGGCAAAGTACATGAGCCGGACGATGGCTGTGTGACGACATTTACGGTTGAAGTTGATGAGCACAGCGGCAGTGTCTATGTACTGCTGCCGTCCGCACAGCAACTTGCTTAATGCCACTAGTCCGATCCCGTAGTAGCGTAATCGGCTGCCTTAATCAAATGGCACGGTTTAACATCTCATTTAGGTTGTTTATTAAGGCGTGTACGCAATATGCCGTGTTAGGACATCAATCATTTAACATACCATATGATGAAAACAAGCTAACCGTACAATCCGATTCAGTACAGCACTAACAGGCAAACACCAATACGAGCAACGCCAAAAGGAGGACATGCCGATGAGCCGTATACAAGGAATGGTCAGTATCGTTGGAGCAGGCCCAGGTGATCCGGAGCTAATCACGGTCAAAGCACTCAAACGCATTCAGCAGGCGGACGTGATCGTCTATGATCGCCTTGTGAGTGAGGAACTGCTGCTGGAAGCACGTACGGATGCGCGCCGCATTTATTGCGGCAAAGCGCCCGGCTTGCATCATATGAGCCAGCAAGCGATCCATCGTACATTGCAGCAGCAGGCAGCGCTCGGTCTGCATGTCGTCCGGTTAAAAGGCGGTGATCCACTCGTATTTGGACGCGGCGGTGAAGAAGCGTTATTTTTGGAGCAACAAGGCATTCGTTATGAAATCGTGCCTGGAGTTACCGCCTCTATCGGCGCTGCTGCCGGAGCGGATATCCCGCTTACACATCGCGGGGTGGCGACTTCATTCGCCTGCGTTACCGCCAGTCAGTCCGCCGACAATACGACGCCGATTCGCTGGGATTTGCTTGCCGGCAGTGTCGATACATTGGCGATCTATATGGGCGTTAGCCAGCTCGGTTCCATTTGCGGACAACTGATTCAGCATGGTCGTCCCGCCTCTACCCCTGTCGCCTTGATCGAAAATGGTACCACCTCCGCCCAGCGCGTACTGACCGGCACACTGATCGACATTGCCGAAATCGCCGCACAGGAGCAATTGCGCAATCCAGCGCTCATTATCGTTGGCGAAGTGGTGCGTGTGCGCGAGCAATTGATGGCATTACGGCAACAGGCACAACTGCAATTGCAGGAGCGGATCGGGTAACTAAGCTGTAGCTGTTGAGTGAGGATCGACGAGAGAACATGAATGTAAGTACCTATATTGTTATGTAAAAGGCAGACCTTTCATCGGAGGGTTTGCCTTTTACATATGCAGTTGATAGCGGATGAGTTGCTCATTTACATGCATATTCGCTTCCTCATCTGATCTGCCTACTTCTTTAAATCCTATTTTCTCAAGCATTTTCCGCGAGCGAATATTCGTTTCCACGGTTTCTGCATAAAAAGTAGTGACCCCTAATTTGCTCACCCCATACTGTATTGTACATAGAGCAGCACAATAACCGATGCCATTGCCCCATAACTTCCTTTCCCCAATCGCAATACCTAGTTCAGCCGTGTTGCTGTTCAAATTAGCTAAATCGGTATAACCGATTAAGTCCCCATTCCACTCTATACCTAATCTCACAAAATCATCACTTCCTTGAAACACACATTGTAACCACCAGTTATATAGTTGTTCTGAACTTTGGTATAATGCCCATCCATTAGCCAAACAAAACATAGTATCCCTGCTCCAATTCCATACCAACTCAAAATCCTGTATCGTCAACGGTCTTAACTTGATCTTATCTAAATCTTTATGATTGTCGATGCCATCTGTTTTTTTCAACTTCATCGCCTGCCCCATAATAGGATATGCATTTTACTATTCTATAAAAAATTATATTTTTGTATCCAAAATAACGATAAAACACCTTCAAAGCAGCCCGATCCGGCAAGCGGATGAGTTGCTATAAAGGTGTTTGTATTTTTTGCTTAATATCGCGCCGGTGCCGCCTTTTTCGCCAATTCGATCATATAATCGGCAAATGCTTGCGGATCGGTATCGTAGACGAGGTTGACTGGACGACCGTCTGCCTGTTTGATCGTTCTGCCCTGGGACTTACCGTCAGGGATAACGATGCAGTTGATCGTCTTTTGGCTAACGAGTTCCGGTTTGCCGATCGACAATGTGGTCAGTACGTCCCAGAAATAATAAGTGGAGTTATTTTCCATATGCACAAGCGGTGGGCAGCAAGCGTAACAGTTGCCGAGGAAATCGACACCTTCGTAACGGCGTTCAGACGCCCAGCGTTTACGAATGTTCAGATCAAGCGGAACTTTGATCGTACTTTCCAGCGCTACCAGATCGATCTCGATCCCACTTTGCCAGACGCGATGCGCCGCTTCCGGGTCCCAAAATACATTCCATTCTGCGCTACCATCATGCTCAGGCTCATCCACATTACCACGCTCAAAGCCGCCGCCCATCCAGACGAGCTTTTCGATCTTGGCTTCGATCTCTGGCGCTTCATCCAGCGCACGCGCCAGATCGGTTAGTGGGCCGGTGAATAGCAGTGTCGTTTTGCCTTCGGTTGCCAGCAGCTGGCGGATCATATGGCGATGCGCTGGCAGTTCGGACAGCGGCGCTTCCATCGTGCCCGATTCATTCAAAATCGGTAGCGCATCCACATAAAACGTATGCATACGCCATGCCGGTGGGAACGGATTTTTGCCGCGCGAATTGGATTTTGCCGTTTCTGGTGCTGCGTTTCCATGACCGAAACGGTCGATAATTTTGCGGCTCGCATCGGCGCCTGGCTCCAAATAACCGTCTGCCGGAATGACCGACACACCGGTCAACTGCACATTGTCCATTTGCAATAGCATAAACAGAGATACCAGATCATCAACACCGGCATCATGGTTAAAATATACGGATTTCATCTGTGACATATCGTTTGACTCCCCCAATGTATAAGCTTAATCAGACTGTGACCAATGTACATACGAATAAACGGTTAGCAATAGCCGCTCTACCGCTCGGCACAGCCCATGCATGTCCATCTTCTATTATGAGGGAAGCCGAAACGATGTTCCACAGTCATTTATTGGAAACAGCAATAGCGGCGTCCGATTCAGCTTGCTCAATTTATACGCCTGACAAGCGCAATCCAGCGCTTGAGCGTATCGGCTACACTGCCAGGCACTTCGATTAGCAGAGCGACCCGACAATCAACCTCCGTGGCAAAGCAATCAAAGCATTTCAATCCACGCTCCCGCACAGAGAGCAGCTTGTTCTAGATACATTTATTATGTGTACATCTCATCATCGCTTGATCGTCAATGCGCTCGGATACGTTCGAATTTAATTTTTATTTGAGACAGCCTAAGAGCGACCGTTCGGCACTGATCCTCGGATACCTCTGTTACGTATTTCAATCCACACGGTATTTCAATCCATACGCACGATAGTACTCATTTTCGATAAAGGAATAACCCAATCCCGCAGCAGCCATTTGCCAGATCATCCGCTGGCGAACATTAGCTCCATACGTACACTGCGTGCACTCACCCTCCGCTTCCGTCTCCGACTAGAAACGTCAGCTTGCTCGGCAATACGCCAAGCTGTGCCGGTGTCTGCAAATAAATTTCACCATCCGTATCGGCAGGCATCGGCTTCTCGGTGCGCAGTTCCAGCCGTGTCGTACGGATATAGTCGATCGTGCTGTTCTCCTCCGGCTTCCAGTTTTCCGGTGATTTGCGACTGAGTAGCTCGCGCAGCAGCGGCAAACCCGCCTCACGAATAACAAGCACATCGAGCAGTCCATCCTGTAACGACTCATCGGGAAATGGTAGCGGATTCGTACCGAGAAAACGTCCATTTGCCGCATAGATCATCACCGCCTCACCGGACAGCACCCCTTCATCATGCTCAAGTTCAAACGTAAACGGCTGCGCAGTGCGCACCGTCTGCAATGTGCTCAAAAAATAACCGAGCTTGCCAAATGCCCCTTTAATGTCGGCATTAATATTTTGCGACGTTTCCGAGATCAAACCGATCCCATAGAAATTCGTAAAAAAATGACCGTTTGCCGTTCCGATATCAAGCATGCGTGTACGCCGCTCGTTGAGCACCTCGGCAGCACGCGCTAACTGTTGCGGCATGCCAAGTGCGCGTGAGAAGTCATTGCATGTGCCGCCAGGCAACACGCCGATCATCGGCGGACGCTCCAAGTCAGCAAGTCCATTAATACATTCATGCACCGTACCATCACCGCCCAAAATGTACAGCACATCCACCTGTTCGCCATATTGACGACAGATTTTTTTCGCTTCGCCTGGCTCGCTCGTCCGGCGAACGATCAGTTCGGGCAGCTCTGCCGATAATATGCCCAGTACTGTACCGATTTGCGCTGTATCGACTGAACCGGCGTTGCCGTTATAGATGATCATGCCTGTTTTAAACATCATTTCCCCTCCATTTGCCTGTTAAAATGAACTGTTAAGCAATGATACAAATCAAATTTTTTTTATGATTTTACGATATTGGCGTATATTTAAGTTGCCTTGTTGCGATATAATGTTAATTGTTCGGGAAATTTGCCTTTTTTGCAAAAAATCGCAACAATTTTAAGCTTTTTTGGGTTTGCGTATGTTTTTTATGTTATAATTTAGATAGGTAGATTATCATTATTAATTTAAGATAAACGTTTGTTGAATAGTTCGATACAGCCGCTTACCGGTTCAGCATATTAGGTGACGAGACACTGTTCATACTAGTCATCAGGCACGTCTGCTGACTGTGATCTCTCCGCAACACCGGTCCGTACTCCTGTTTGCTTGTCCTTCCGTCATCGGGTCGCACGACTATTGATCATTTACCCATGTCATGTCCGGCAACAGGGAGCCGGAGCTTATGCAGCGCTTATGGAATTAATCAACAATCCTGCCCAAATTATTCTGGAAAAGAGGATTGTGCATGCCAAGAACACACCGAAAAATGAGCCTCAGTCAATTGCTCGCGAAGTTTGTCTTCATCACGACAGGCGCCGTCCTAATGGCGGTCGCACTGGAAATCTTTCTAATCCCCAACAGCGTAATCGACGGTGGGATCACCGGTATTTCGATCATCCTGTCCCAGCTTAGTTCCGTTCAGCTCGGTATCTTTATCTTTGTGATCAACGTTCCGTTCCTCATTATCGGCTACAAACAAATCGGGAAAACATTTGCCGTCTCAACTTTATACGGCATTACCGTCATGTCGGCAATGACCGCTTATTTGCACCATGTACCCGCACTGACCGATGACAAAATGCTCGCCAGTATGTTTGGCGGTGTCATTCTCGGTTTCGGAATCGGTTTGGTCATCCGTTTTGGTGGCTCGCTGGACGGTACAGAAATCGTTGCCATTTTGCTTGCCAAAAAGTTTCATATGCCGGTCGGACAGATCGTTATGATTATTAACGTGTTTATCTTTACCGCTGCCGGATTCGTATTCGGCTGGGACTCAGCGATGTTCTCGATCTTCACCTACTATATCGCTGCCAAAGTAATGGATATCGTCGTCGAAGGTTTGGAAGAATCCAAATCGGTTACGATTATCTCGCAGGAATATGATGAAATTTCGCAGGCGATTATGGATCGTCTCGGTCGCAGCACTACCTTTATGTATGCCAAAGGCGGCTATTCCGGCGAAGATACGCAAATGATCTATTGCGTCGTCAGCCGTCTGGAACTTGCCAAGCTGCGCACGATCGTCAACGATATTGACCCATCCGCTTTCCTCGCGGTTGAACATGTAAGCGAAGTGATCGGCGGTAATTTTGAGAAGAAAAATATTCACTAAGCATCACGGCATGACCGAACAAGTTTATACGTAACATGCCTTATTACACATAACCCAATAATGGGTTGATCTGATACACAAAAAGAAGCTTTTTCTCCAGCAGGGGAAAAGCTTCTTTTTGTGTAATATTCGTATCATGATAGAAACTACTGTCGTTTGGCATATTTATAACATACAAGCGGAACGCTGTTCACCCTACCGCCTCATCGGAAAATTGACTGTTATACAAATCCGCATAAAATCCATTCCGTTCCAGCAACTGTTCATGTGTCCCCTGCTCAATCACTTCGCCATGATTCATCACGAGGATCAGATCAGCGCCACGGATCGTCGATAAACGGTGCGCGATGACAAAGCTCGTGCGATCACGCATCAGCTCATTCATCGCCTGCTGAATCAGCACTTCGGTACGCGTATCAACACTGCTCGTCGCTTCGTCCAAAATCAAAATCGACGGATCGGCAAGAATAGCGCGTGCGATCGTCAGCAATTGCTTTTGCCCTTGCGAAATGTTAGACGCTTCTTCATTCAGCACCGTATCATAACCGTCCGGCAATGTACGGATAAAATGATCCGCCCGCGCCGCTTCAGCAGCTTGCACAATCTGCTGTTCAGTCGCACCTTCGCGTCCATAGGCGATATTGTCGCGAATCGTACCGCCAAACAGCCATGTATCTTGCAGCACCATCCCGAACAAACTGCGCAGCTCACCGCGTGGCAGCTCGGTAATATCGCGCCCATCGATGCGGATCGTACCTCCATTTAGCTCATAAAAGCGCATTAGCAAATTGATCAGTGTCGTTTTGCCCGCCCCAGTCGGCCCGACGATCGCTACCGTCTGTCCGGCATGCACGTCGATATTCATATCGTTTATGAGCAATTGCTCTGGCTTGTAACCAAATTGCACATGCTCAAATGATACATCTCCACGCACCCGAATTGGAGTTGAAGCCGCATTTTGCCCGCTGCCTTGCCCAGTAGAAACGGTATCGTGCTGTGTGCCCATCGCTGTGCTAATAACGCTACCATCCCCACCAGCATTGGGCTGAGATACGACAGTCGCTTGCTGCCCAGCAGCCGTTTCAGCAGGCGTCAGAGCAGATTGTCCTGGCGCCACAACCGCGCCTAGTGCCGTAGCGCTCGTCCCACTCCATGCAGGTCGGTCTTCCTCTTGCTCATCCAGCACTTCAAATACCCGCTCTGCCGATGCGATCGCTGACTGAATAATATTCGAGATATTGGCAAGCTGTGTGATCGGCTGTGAAAATTGACGGGCATATTGGATAAACGCCTGAATGCCGCCGATACCGATACTGCCGCGTGTGACCATAATGCCGCCGACTACACAGATGAGCACATAACCGATATTGCTCACAAAGTTCATGAGCGGCATAATCGTACCGGAAATGAATTGCGCACGCCAGCCGGAATGGTACAGCTGTTCATTCAATTCATCAAATGTGTGCAGTGCCGCTTGCTCGCGCCCGAATGCTTTGACGATCTGATGCCCGGTATACATTTCCTCCACATGACCGTTCAATTTGCCGAGCGATGCCTGTTGTCCGGCAAAATGCTTTTGTGAACGGCGCGCCACAAAGATCGTTACGATCAGACTAAGCGGAATCGTCAGCACCGTAATGAGCGTCAACAGTGGGCTAAGTGTGAGCATCATAATAATTACACCAACAAGTGTCACCGCAGACGTAATCATCTGCGTCAAACTTTGCTGCAATGTTGTACTAATATTGTCCACATCATTCGTCACCCGACTTAGCACCTCACCATGACTGTGGCGATCATAATAGCTAAGCGGCAGCCGGGTCAGTTTTTGCTTAATCTCACGGCGCATTTCATAGACCGTATTTTGCGTCACCGCTGCCATCCAATATTGTTGAATGTACGAAAATAATGCACTGAACACATACAACCCGCCCAATATACCGAGCAGCTCAAAAATATAATCGAAACGGATCGCGCGCCCGCCGCTCACACTGTTAAACAGCTCATCCGTCGCCATCCCCAGCACACGCGGTGCAATGATTGAAAACAGCGTACTGAGCAGCGCAGCGACGACAACGCCGCTTAATTGCATACGATACGGACGCAAATAACGCAATAAACGAACGAGTGTCACTTTGAAATTTTTCGGTTTTTCGCCAGGCAATGTTAGACCTGGTGGGCCTCCCATCGGGCCACCGCCAGGCGGACGTCCAGAGGGTCTGCGATTCGTATGCTCACTCATGCGCTCTCCTCCTCCGAAAGCTGAGACGATACGATCTCACGATACACATCACAGCTTTGCATCAATTCATCGTGTGTGCCGATGCCGGCGATCTCGCCTTCGTCCAGCACAATAATCTGATCGGCATCACGCACAGTGCTCACACGCTGAGCAACCATCAGCACGGTCGAATCAACCGTTTCCTGCTGTAACGCCGCCCGCAACCGTGCATCGGTCTTAAAGTCAAGCGCCGAAAAGCTATCATCAAAAATGTACAGTTCCGGCTGACGCACAAGTGCGCGCGCAATCGACAAGCGCTGCTTTTGCCCGCCCGATACGTTGGCACCGCCTTGCGCGATTTCCGATTCATACCTATCCGGCATTCGCATAATAAACTCATCCGCTTGTGCGATCCGAGCTGCATGCACAATCTGCTCCTGTGTCGCATCGGCTTTGCCATAACGGATATTGTCCGCCACCGTTCCGGTAAACAGCAACGCTTGTTGTGGCACATAGCCGACTTGTGCGCGCAGTTGCTCCTGTGTCAGCTCACGCACATCATGCCCATTCATCCGAATTGCGCCAGCGCTCACATCGTAAAAACGCGGAATCAGATTGACGAGCGTCGACTTGCCCGACCCGGTGCCGCCAATCATCGCCGTCACCTCACCACGACGTGCCTGAAACGAAATCCGTTTCAACGCAGGCTGCTCTGCCCCTGGATAATAAAACTCCACTTCATCAAATTCCAGCACGACATCACGCGCTGCACGATATGCCGGATGATCTGTATTGCCGTCCAGCACATTTTCACCTGCCAAATGTACAGCAACACCAGCTGTCCCAGCAGATTGCGATAGCACCGGATCAACGATATCCGGCTGCATATCCAGCACCTCGTTCACACGTGCCGCCGATGCGGAAGCGCGTGGAATCATAATAAAGATCATCGACAACATGAGAAAAGAAAACAAAATCTGGGTCGCATACTGCACAAATGCCATCAAATCGCCCACCTGCATATGCCCATAACTAATCTGAAAGCTACCAAAACCAACGATACAAATGATCGATACGTCCAAAATTAACATCATCATCGGCATCATCAGCGCCATCAGCTTATTGACCCGAATCGCCGTATCCGCCAAATCGCGGCTCGCTCCGTCAAACCGTACATTTTCATACCGATCACGATTAAAGGCACGAATAACCCGAATCCCGGTCAAATTTTCGCGAATGACTCGATTGAGCCGATCCAGCTTTGTTTGCTGAACTTTGAAAAGTGGAAACCCTTGCCGTCCAATCAGCCAGATCGTCAGCCCCAGCACCGGAATGACTACAATAAAAATCAGCGATAGCTGCGCTTGCTTCGATACCGCCATAATAATGCCACCCAGCATCATCAGCGGTGCCATCAGCATCATCCGCAGCAGCATCGTCAGCACCTGCTGTAGCTGTGTAATATCATTCGTCGTGCGTGTAATGAGCGATGCTGTGCCGATCCGATCAAATTCCTGTAGCGAAAAATGCTCTACATGCGCAAATACACGGCTACGCAAATCGCGCCCAAAGCCAAGCGCCACCCGTGCGGAAAAATAGCTTGCTGCAATCGAACAGACCATACCGAGCGCTGCAAACAGCAGCATATACGAACCGATGCGCCAAATGTATGGCGTATTGCCATGAGCGATACCTGTGTCCACAATATCCGCCATCAATGTCGGCAAAAACAGCTCTGACATCGTTTGCAAAAAAGTCAGCAACAGAATAAAAACTGCGACCCCATAATAAGGCCGCAGTTGACGGAGCATCCTAATCATATTGACAGTCCCCTTTGTGGGTCGGCTCCAGCGGTTCAAACACGCGTTCTTCAAAATATTCAAATACCCGTCCAAGCAACTGTGCCAGCTTGCGGCTATCTTCTTCTCCCAAATAATCGACCAGCCCCTCAAAGGAGCTTTTGAACACGGATAGTGACTGATCCATAATCGATTCACCTTTATCCGTTAACGTTACACGAACAGCACGGCGATCGCTCGGGTCCATATTGCGCTCGACCAAGCCTTCATTTTCCATACCTTTGATCAATTGAGTGACAGTGGGAGACGTTACACGAAGCATACGGCTAAGCTCGGAAACTTGTACGCCACAACTTTTGCAATCTTCCTGATTGCCGATACAGATTAGCGCCATAATCTCGCTTGGCTTATAACCAGCTACAGGCTTTTGCCGCCAATCCGCTTTGCGGAACAAACGGAACGCTCGCAGCAGCTCCTCGCCCGTCGGCGAGATTCCTTCAAATTTTACATCTTCCACATTTCTCACCCCGAAGTTTAGTCACGTTTTTGTATAAGCCAACAATTACTTAGCATTACTATTTATTAGGTTATCTAATTTTATAACTTGAAGTAATTCTTTGTCAATCATTATCTATTATAATACCACTACTTTTACGTATTTTAAGCCTAATCTAATAAATTAAGACGTTTCAGTTTGTATATTCTGATTTCTATACATTTTAATTTGTTACTGGCTCATTAAATTGTTAATTTTTTGTTAACAAACGTATTTTTTTATACTTTTTAACATTTTTTCACCTTAAAAATGTTAAAAATTTCTTTTTATTTACGATAACTATATATAGAGAATTTGCCAATCGGCATAAAGCTTGTCCAGATCAAAGGAGGTCAATTTAATATGAAAACAAGCAAGCTGCGTTCGCATCGGCGGCTGTCCGTCAAAACTGGCGTCTGCGGCTGGCTCGCCATTCTGTTATTGCTACCGTCTGCTCCGATTCATGCTGCAACAGTAGCTGGGCGCCATGAACAGGTAAGTCAGGATACGTATCTTGGCGGACAATATATGGAGCTAGGAATTGCAGACAGCGGTACACTCGGTACATCCAGCGCAAGTCCGGGTGGCTTTCATCCCGGTGCATTGCGTAAAAGTATAGGCTTGAACACCGATCATGATGGGTACGATCACGGTCAAGAAATGAACGGTGGCGATTATATTTTGCCAGGCAGTCCTTCTGAAGGCTTTATCGTCGGCTACAAACATAGCCCGTCAGCTATTAGTCCCCGAAGCTTTATCAATGAACAGCAAAACGGCAGTGTCGATATTCCCGGCACGACACAGGATATATCCACCGATACGCTGCTTGCCGCCCGCACAGTCGGCAAAACACGCGACCAAGCCCTCGGCATCAATCAAATCATCTCCTTCAAACCAGGCGACTCCTTCTATAAAACAACGATCACACTCACCAATCCAAGCGTGACCGATTCCGTATACGATGTCCATTATATGCGTTTCCTTGATCCCGATATGGATGCCGATCTGAATAATGATAACAGCACGATCAACTGGGTTCCTTCCAATCCACCTGCAGATTCCGATGCGATTGCAATCGCAATGGGTAGTGCCAGCGATCATGTGTTTATGTATGTAGCTAGTGATCCGCGTGCGCAAGCATCGGTTGGATTTAGCCGCGATCCGTATAGCGCACCAGCTTTCCAGACGGATGGAGCGAAGCGGATCGATGCAAAGCTTGCCGATGATTGGCTGACGCTGACCTTTAATGCGGGTACGCTGAAACCAGGCGCATCAACCGAGCTTGTATTTTACAGCAGTGTGAATCCGAATCTGAATGCTGCACTTGCCGCCATTCATGCCGATTATCAGACCGTGCCGGAACAAATTCCGACCGAGCTGGCATTGTCCGGCGATGAGCTAACTTGGGATATGAAGCCAGGCGCAAACGTCGGTATACTGACGGCGACAAGCGCTAACCCGGATGATCGTTTTATTTATAGCCTTGTCTCCGGTGAAGGTAGCGAAGGCAACAGCTATTTTGAGATCGAAAATAATCGCCTCGTTACCGCCGCTTCACTCGTACGTGGCGTATCCAGCTATCCGGTACGAATCCGTGTCACTGGCCCACAAGGCGGCACATTGGAAAAAACATTTATCATCCATGCGCATGCACCGGAAAGCAGCACCGAGCTGACTGCACTGACGATCGATAATAGCTCACTACAACCGGGATTTAAACGTGATGTGATGACCTATCATGCGAGTCTAAACGCCGATGCCAAAGCGATTACCGTACAAGCAAGTGTATACGATCCGGATGCTACACTGTCCGTGAACGGCATCACCGTAACCGATGTCGTATATAGCACCAACAGCTTACGTTATACCGCTCCATTAACCGATGAGTTGACCGAGCTCGCCTTACAAGTTACCGCACCGAGCGGTCAAAGCAAAACGTATACGGTTCAGGTCATTCCAGCAAGCTTGCAAGCGGAGTCGCAACAGCCATCCGCACCGATTGTTGACCAAACAGAGCCAGAATCAAGCACAGAAAAATCAACAGCAACCGTACCGACAGATTTGGAGCAGCCTGCCGCACTGGATCACAATTACAGTGCAAATACGGCAATCGATCCAAACCTATCCACTACACCGACGATCGACACGTATATGCCACTGCCACCAGCGCTTACGATCACATTCCCATTCCTGCCTGAGCTGCCTGTTGAGCCAATGACCAACATTCCGGTGTTAATCAGCGGCGGTAGCGGAAGCAATGGTGCCGGCGCATCCCGACTGGATGACATAATAACGAATGGCGGAACGACTAGTGCAGCGATTACCGACTCCACCGCAGCACCAACGACAACTACCGTTCCAGCTACAAAAGCGAATAAAAAGGATACCGTATCACGCAGTAACACTAGCGCCACCATTACAGGCAACGGTTATATTCAAGGCTATCCAAACGGCACATTCCGTCCTGAGCAAAAAGTTACCCGTGCCGAGCTTGCCATGATGCTCGATCGATTGATCGGCAGCCAGAATCGTACAGCCGGCATCGACTTCAAAGATATCCCTGCTTCGTACTGGGCAGCTTCCGGCATTGAATGGGTCGGACAACAAGGCTGGATGCAAGGATACCCGGACGGCACATTCCAGCCAGGACAAGCGCTAACTCGCGCTGAACTTGCTTCCCTGTTATCGCGTTGGCAGGAACTGGACAGCATGGACACAGCCACAACTACCACTGCCGATGTACAACATAACTGGGCAGCTGCGGATATTAACAAAGTGATCGCCGCTGGACTGATGAAAGGCTTCCCGGACGGCAACTTTTATCCGAACGAGCCGGTCACCCGTGCCGAGATCGTTACCGTATTGAATCGAATCCAAACGAACGCTGCGTCCGCATCCACCAGCACTGCAAGCAACTGGAAAGATGTAACACCGCAACACTGGGCGTACGCGGCAATTAGCAACGCTTCGCAATAAATAACGGAAATGAATCAAATCCCCTGACCGTACACGATAAGCAGCGCTTAATGAGCGCTTGACTGCCGGATACGATAAGGGGATTTTTTATACTATATTATCGATGAGCATGCCGATTTCAAAATAGTAGTTTTATGCTGTTGTTTGTTACAGTACTAGTGAACATCGCTCATTTTCAAACTTAATGCAGGTGAGCTTGAGCCGTAAGTAGGTTAAAACTAGTTGGGACGAATTGGCACTTCGAAATGGTCGTGTTGCATCAGACTGCATCCATCTTGAATCGCAGCGTACCCATTGTCCCGTCTACTCCCACTGCTCGTACTTGCTGCTAATATTATTTGCCGACACAAACCCTTTTTGCAACAATGGGCTGGGCACGCTGCGATTGTACTTTTTAATCTGCTCATTCAGCTCATCAAACTGGGCTGCCCAATCGTCTTTGCTCACATCAGCCGCATTATTATCCAGCTGTTCGATCAGATGCTTCATATTCGCACGAATCTGCTTTTGCAGTTCCAACCAAGGTGGCAAATAGTTGGCGGTTTTCAGCACACTGTTCAACACATCACCATCTGGAACATGGAGCGGTTTGCCTGCTCCTTTTACATTTTCCATGCCGCCATTGGCTACAAAATCATTAAAAATATCATCCAGATGATTGGCAGAACCGAGCTTTTTCGGTGTTGGCTGTACGGATGGTTTATCGTTATGATCCAAACTGTATCTCCACCTTTCATAGCGCAATAGATGAATATAGCGCCTGTCGTCTAACACACACGCATACCGTATTTTTCTAAACAAACCGAGCAGAATCCTGCCGCCACATAAATTTTTCAACTAACTATGATCAATGGGAGTTTTAAAGCGGATTCAAGCGCTACAATGCAGCCATGCCAACACAGCACACTATAAAATTAAACTATAACGCGGTCAAAACGATCACCGGTACACCTAATCCTTCCACTCCGCCGGTAATAACTGGGCATACGGATTTTGCAAAAAGCGATCATCGACCAGCATTAGCAAACCATGATCCTGCTCGGTGCGAATCAAACGCCCGCCCGCTTGCAACACTTTGTTCATGCCTGGATACACATATGCATAATTGTAGCCGCTATGCCCTGCCCTGCTAAAATGCTCACGAATCAGCTCACGCTCCGGCCCAATCTGCGGCAAACCAACACCGACGATAATCACGCCGGTCAAACGGTCGCCTGCCAAATCAACACCTTCGCTAAAAATACCACCTAACACCGCAAAACCAGTCAATGTACGCTCATGATCCGGGCGAAATGCTGCCAGAAAACGATCCCGTTCTTCCTCCGCCATACTCGATTGCTGAACGAGTATATCCGTATCAGGTGCCAACGCTTCAAATGCTGCCAGCACATCATGCATATACTGATACGATGGAAAAAAAGCTAGATAATTGCCACCACGCTCATTTACCAACCTTGCCAGCAGTTCTGCCAGCTCTTGACGTGTGCGCTCCCGATCGCGATAACGCGTCGATAACGGTACAATGCGCACTTCAAGCTGTTCTTTAGAAAAAGGCGACGGAATCGAAATATTATAATCTTCTTCCGCTGCCCCCAGCATATCGCGGTAATAACGAATCGGTGACAATGTAGCCGAAAAATGAATCACCGAGCGATAGCCTTTTGCCATCTGCCGCAACTGTAACGACGGATCGATACAAAACATACGCAGCAACACCTCGCTGCCGTCCTGCTCCACATACGTAATATGACTTGCCAGATCATACAAGCGCCCGATCCGCAAAAATGCCTGTACCGCAAAATACGTTTCCAGCAATTGCTCCGTATCGCCGCTGTCTCCCTGTTCCAGCAACGTCGTCTCCGCCCGAATCGTAAATTCTTCCAACAACTTAAAAATATCTTCCGGCGCCTCACTACGACTAATTGTCTGCTGCTCGCCCATCTGTTTGCGTAACCTTATAAAATACGCATTGATCGCACCCGCCATTTTGGACAGTGGCTCTGAACTGTGCTGATAATCGCGTTTGAGATCGAGAAATGCCGACTTGCTCAGCTGTGCCGAAAACATGCTCCGTCCGCGATCAACCAAATTATGTGCCTCATCCACGAGCAATACCGTGCTTTTACGCTGATCATCGGTCATCCGTTTAAGCGACACACGCGGATCAAACACATAGTTGTAGTCACAAATAACCGCATCCGACGCATACGAAGCGTCCAATGACAGCTCAAACGGACAAACGGTATGCTTTTGCGCATAACGCTCGATTACGTCGCGGTTCATTATCGTTTCATGAGTCAACATATCGAGCATCGCTTCATTAATTCGGTCGTAATATCCATTCGTATAGACACAGTTTTCCCGCCCACTGCCACCTTCCGCTGTACAAAAGCATACTTTATCTTTGGCGGTAATCGTCACCCCATGCAAATGCAACCCGTTTTGCTGCATACGCTGTAACGCATCCTCAGCGTTAGCACGGGTCACCGTTTTGGCGGTAATGTACATCAATCGTTCAGCCCGTTCATTGCCGATACTTTTAATGGCGGGAAATAAAGTCGAGATCGTTTTGCCTGTGCCGGTCGGTGCTTCAGCGAACAGATTCACTTTCTCTCCGATCGTTTTGTACACCGCCCCGGCAAATTGCCGCTGTCCGGAGCGATAACCGGCAAACGGAAACGGTAGCCCTTCGATGCTGTCATTACGCCGCCGCCGATGCTGTGCCAGCATTTCGGCATAGGGCGCATACCGCTCCAGCGTATCGAGCGCAAACTCCTGCAACTGTTGCCGAGTGCGAATACGCTCCAGCTTCGTCTCTTTGCCACTGCTTTTGTGAACATACGTAAGCTGAATGCGCACTTGTTCCAGTTCGCGCTGCTCGGCAACAATATGCCCATACATTTGCGCCTGTGCCCAATGCACCTCACGCCCGTCGCCAATATCTTCCGCCGTAATCGATGTCGACTTAATCTCATCGATCGTAAGCAGACCGGATTCGTCCGTCCACAAACCGTCACAACGCCCTTCAATTCGGAACAGCAGTTCACGCAGCGGGATTTCAATGCGCAAATGAACTTCCTTTTCGCCTGCCTCTCCATAACCTTCCTGCACTTGTTTATGGATGCGTGTACCTTCCTGCATCGTTTGCGCTACCCGAAAGCCTGATTCAATGCTGCCTGTCCGGTACACATACTCCACTAGCGGTCTGACCGGAATATCGATAATCGTTGTCATAATTTCTACCGCCCTTCTTTCAGTATCACTGTCCGTATCCGTTCATTATATCGATCATAACCGCTGTAATCACAGCACAGACACCAATGCCTGGTGGAACATACCGAGCAGATCGCATCACACTCCGTCATTCACGTTTTCATGCCCGCCCTACTTCTGCATCTGCTCGCGTGTAAACCGTAACCACTCACGCGCCGCAAACGATAAATACCGTTCACGATGCCAGATCATACCGAGCTGCCACGGAATCGCTGGTTGCATGTCTGGCACGATATGCAGCTTATGCTGATTGATCTGCCTACAAATCGTCTCCGGCAATAGCGCGATGCCTAGCCCGGCGCTCACCATCTCGCTAATCAAATCCCATTGCGAACTTTCATAAATGATTTTCGGTTGAAAGCCAGCGCGAATACACGCATCGATAATTCGTCCATGCAGCGTAAAATCTTCACGAAAAATAATAAACGAATCTTCCGCCAGCTCAATCAATTCCGCCTGCTGCCGCCCAGCAAGGTGATGCGTAACCGGTACGAGCAAATTCAGTTTTTCCTCTTGAAAAGAAAAATATTCCAGCACATGATCCGTTACCGGCAGCACCGTCACCCCGATATCAAGCGCGCCACTAACGACATCATGTTCCACCTTTTTGCCGCCATCTTCAAATAGCTGAATCGTCACATTCGGATAGAGCTGATGAAACTTGCCAATAATACGTGGAAAAAAGCGCGACCCGATCATCGGCGGCAAGCCAATCCGCAAATGTCCACTTTTCAAATTACGCAAATCGTCAAGCTGTGAAGACAGACTCTGAAACGACTTCACAATATTTTGCGCCTGCTGCTCAATCACACGCCCAGCATCCGTCAATTCAATCGTACGCCCCACCCGATGAAACAACGCTGCTCCCAGTTCTTCCTCTAGCGCACGAATCGTTTTGCTAATCGTCGGCTGCGTAATAAACAACGCCTCCGCCGCCCGCGTAAAACTCCTTAACCGCACAACTTCCATAAAATACTGCAAATGCCGTATATCCACCTCAATCGCCCCTCCTCTCCAACTCATAACCAAATGGAATACATTTCATGCCATATATGAATTTTACCCATGAAAGAAACAGCTGTAAACTTTTCATATCAGCTACAACAATCTTCATTTTAGTACAGCTGTCGCTTGGATTCATGACTGCAATAGGCAGACTGCTACAACCCCCAACCGTCTGGGCAAGCGACTTCACCATACATCAACTCTACAAGAAAGAAGGATACTGTTCATGAAAAATATAGGGAAAGGCATACTCCAGGTCGCACTGTTGATGGGTTTCTCCGAGCTGTTAAATCTGCTGGTGAGCTGGCTTCATCTGCCTGTTCCCGGCAGTATTATCGGGATTGCGATTCTGTTTATTTTACTGCAATCCGGCATCATTAAGCTGGAATGGATCGAAATCGGAGCCAGCTGGTTACTAGCAGAGCTATTATTGTTTTTTATCCCATCTGCTGTTGGCGTGATGAACTATATTCCGATGCTGGAGCAAGACGGTGTGCGCATTATGGTCATCGTCATTTGCAGTACGATTCTCGTTATGGCTAGTTCCGGTTTGCTGGCAGCTATCCTGTCCAAACGAAAGGAGCGTCATCCATCATGAATTCGATTATTTTCCTGCTGGCGACATTAATTATCTATGCAGGCGCCAAAAAATTGTATCGACGCTTCCCGCACGTTTATCTGTCTCCACTGCTAACGACACCGCTCGTGCTCGTCATCGTGCTGTTAATGATGAAAATTCCGTACAGTCACTACAATGCAGGCGGTCATCTGCTGTCCTTGCTGCTACAACCGGCAACGATCGCCTTTGCCGTGCCATTATACAAAAATTTGCACACACTCAAAAAACACGCCAGTGCGATTATCGTAAGCGTACTATGCGGCTCACTCGTCGCTGTCAGCACTTCGGCACTGTTTGCGAAGCTGCTGCATCTTGATCATCATTTGATGGGCAGCATTATTCCGCGTTCGATTACCACCCCGATTGCAATGAATGTATCGCAGGCGATCGGCGGTGTGCCAACGATTACAGCCATATTTGTCATCATTACCGGGCTGATCGGCAGTATGATCGGGCCGTATATCGTCAAATGGTTCCGGATTGAAAGCGAGGTTGCACGCGGTATTTTGTTTGGCACTGCTGCTCACGGTACTGGAACATCTAAAGCATTTGAGCTAAGTTCACTCACCGGAACGATCTCTAGCATTTCGATGATTTTGTCCGCTTTATTTACACTCGCTACAACACCGATTCTTGCGCTTATGATGCTGCCCTAAATGGGCAGCTTTTTTATGACTGTATAAATAACCCTCAACATACATAAACAATGCTATTACATCCTTTTGATACCTATCATAAATACATAACTTTATACGTATATATGAATAAATATTAGTTTGATTAAATTTCCGATTGTATAAATTGCTTATAATTTAATCGTAATTTCTATTATTATGTCCTTTCAGTTGTTCCGACAACAATAAGCATTACACTACTTCAACCATTATTATCCAACCGTGATTAACGTATATATTCGGACATTTTCCAATATTTTTATTCAATCCCATTCGCAAAAGATGAATTTTATACTGAAATTGTTGTATATTTATATAAGAGCAGCCTGATGATTGGAGCCAGCAGGCAAATAATGTTAAGCAAGCGATAATGCAATAACCTAAACTGAACCAAACGGAGGCCCTTAATTATGAAAAAAACAGGTATGGTACGTCAATTGGACAGTCTCGGCAGAATCGTTATTCCTAAAGAAATTCGGGATACGATGGAGATTGGCATCAGTGATCCGATGGAATTTTTTATTACCGAAAAAGAAATTATTTTCCGTAAGCATAAAGGGATTCAATGCATCTTTTGCGGCAGCTTTGACGATCTGATGTATTACAAAGATCAGTTTATTTGCGGTCATTGTGCCGAAGAAATGGGCGACGAGTCACAACATATTCCACTGGCAGAAGCTCCCGAAACACCTGCCTTTAACCGTAATCTGCAATCGTCATTGCGCAAGTCAAGAAGCAAACGCGGTGAAATGCTGACCAAAGTGGAAACGGCGATGCAAGAGCATCCAGGTGCGACACAAAATGAACTGGCTCGTATATTGGGCATCTCGCAAAGTCGGGTATGCCAGATTCAAAAAGAATTACGCGCCTCGTCCAGTGTAGGCTACAACCGTTAAGCAGTATACCTACTGGCTACAAGTTTAGCTTGATGATGTTTACTAGGGATCGCTCCGTCCATGCACATAACGATTAACAACTAGCTTTCCTTGTTTTGTACCGAAGCAGTCATTTTTATAGGTGACAGCAGCAACCGCTCAGCGAGTACTAGGCTGACCGCGTTAAATAGGCAGTTTGATATTTTTGATATTGCATAACAGAGATGTTCTGAAGCTACGATTCCAGTATATTTTTCATAAGCTGTAGTCCATCAGACATTGAATGTAAGCTGTTCAAGCTACTACGCTGCGCATGCCTATTGCTAGTAGTATCGATTTGACTATAAGCTTAGACACTAATGGCAAAACAGGATCAGACTGAATACAGGCTAGCATGTAAAGATAGATTGTAAATGACTATAGTAATTCGGTTATCGCATGCTCGTATAAATAAGCTTGTCTGTCGCTTAACATGTTCTTTTGTAGATCGCTGCTTTGGTTCCATATACACATACAAATCAAAACCCTCTCTATGCCGACAAAATCGGATCAGAGAGGGTATTTGTTATTCGCTGCTATTCGCTTCGATTTAGATAGATTGATGTTTTATAGGGTTCAGCTTCAAAATTCATATTAATATCAGTCAATATAATAGCAGTACCTAGACCAAGATGAATTGGAGTGTTGAAGCTGGAACAAGCTATTATTTATCAGGATTCCAGTGCATGATCAAAATTAACATTTAACTTGGTCTTATAGTTTAAAATTATTCAGATTACAGCTATACATAAGGGCATACAATGGATTCAAAGCCAATATTGAAAGCAGTCAATCTAATCGCAAACTTGGCATGTTGAGACAGCCCCTACTGCGGTAAGGAATAAAGGGACGAACTGCCGTCTCGCATCTCATCCACGCACGCGCACTTGTTATTTATCGCTTGACCCAGTAGGCACTGCCATCGTCCTGACGATCCATAAAGCCATATGCAATCATATACCGGCGCAGTGTAACATAGTCCGCATAAGCCGCTGCCAGCACTTCATTCACCTGCTTTTCGGTATACGTACGCCCGACTTCAAAGCGGCGAATCAACTGGCGCAAAATAATAATTTTACGCTTTTCCTTACGCGGAAACTCGGCTAATGGCCCGTCTGTTCCTTGTTTAAAATATTGCCGTAGCACCGCTTCATTTTCCTGCTCGGTCACAGCATAACGCTCATCCAGCATCGTAGCAGTGCGATGAATCGATACAAACGGAGACGGGTCATTTTGCTGTTCTTCCAACATGTCCATAATCGCCAAAAATACACGTGCTTGCTTCGCCTTTTCACGCAGCGCAAACCGATGATTGCGAATCGTCGATTTGCTGCCACCGTGCGCAGCCGTAATGTCGGTATCGCTTTGCCCTTCGTAAAAAGCACGTACCAACTCGCTTTGCAGCTCTGTCAACCCTGTCCATTTTTTATCGAGTGTGAGCAAATAATGAAACATCGAGCCATACTGCTGCCGAATATGCATCTGCATAAACCGCTCAGCTTCATAAAATGCCCCCTCCTGCTCATATATACGCCCTTTTTCAAACATCTGTCCATCGATTAGACAAACAAAGCTCCCATATTCGCTCGCCTGCTCATCTTCCACATACCCTCGCTTCAATTCCAGCAAATCCGCCTGCCAGAAACGCTCGGATAATTGTTTGTTTTGGCTTATGCTTTTGTTATTTGTCGTATCTTTCATAGGATGCTCCTTTACTGTGATGTGCTCACTGTTGAATATAAGACAGGTTTGTTATCATGCCGTATTGCTTGCTGAATCGTCGGTTTGGTTAAAGATTGTCCCAAAAAGTGAGTAACGTTATCTCACAGACAGGCAAATTACGGACTTAGGATCATTGAAATGCACGAACTAGGGCGTGTACGCAAACCTGGTATGTTGGCGCATCCCCCACTGCGGTACACAATAAGGGGACAAACTCCCGTCTCGCACAGGCATCTACGAATAGGGAGAGAAGGTAGATTCCCGCGCTCAAAAGAGGTAGTGTATTTTGCTGTGCAAAAACCTTTTTTCATTGCAAACCGTGTTTGAAAACCGCAAACACTGAAGTTCGTCCTTCCCCCTTGTTTCTTTCCGGCAGTGAAGTGCTTTTCGCAGCCTACGAGTTTGCGTACACGTCCTAACTTTCATTGGAGATTAATCGCTTTTGTATAAACGCTGCTATGACGGAGTATCAAATTTTCTCTTTATGTATATTTTATAGACTTTTTAATATTTGTCTATATAATTAATAGATTTTTTTGAAATAATAAGAATATGAACTTAAAAATATCATATGAAATCTCAAAACAACAGAACGATTTATCTACAATATTGCTAGTACTCTGACTGTTTTAAATATATAGTTTAAACCCCGTGTAGATTACTGCTATAAATAAGGACATACAGTGGATTCAAAGCCAATATTGAAAGCAGCCAAGGTACTAGTTAGTTAAAAAGACGCACCCGTCTACTCTAATTTGCATTTTAATACATATTTTAAGCTTAAAAAACTAAATATAATCATCAAATAACATTAAAATAAATGCTTGAAATCATATAATATTGATAATTTTCCATAGACATAAATACTTTTAATATTCAACTATACTTCTTTAAACAACAGTTTTTAAACATTTTATATTTAATACCCACTTTTTTACTTTAATTATATTTACTAAAAAAATAGATTTACAACTCCAAATTTATTTCATATAATCCATTTGTATTTATATTCACAGTAAATATATCCATATTTTGAAGGATATTTTTTGGTGAAAAATGGTATCTTATTCTTATGGCAAGCGCATTACTGTTTACATCTTCTAATGCAGTATCAGATGCTTCAGATGGGCAACAGACGGTTAGCGATTATCCAAAAGGCACGATTGTCGATGATCCGTATAGTATCCCTAAACAAGACATCAATGATATGCTGCTGCACATCCAGGCAGGAATACAACAAGATAAGAAGCAAAAAGCAGTATCCGCTTATGCAACGAACAGTCTCAACGATAATCGAGCAGCAAGCGGCATTTACGATTACATCGTGATCGATTCCGATTATGTGTATTCGTACGAAGAAGCACCCAATCAGCAACCTACACTAGACATCCAAAAAGCACCTACAGATGTATCCGTATACGATCCCAGCGTTGCCGAAGATACGTATAACAACGTAGAAAGCGTGAATACAGATACGTATTACAACCTAGATCATACATATGCTGATCCTAATATGCTCTCCTCGTCGCTCGCTGCCCAATCGTCATTCCAAATCGCAGATGGGATCGGTGGCAGACAAACGATACAACGAGCTGGCGGATACTTGTCCACTTTATTGCAACTGCCTAAAGATTCAGAAGTGCAACAAGAAGAAAGTGCTTATAATTATTCTGGATTTAGTTCAGGTGCATATGAAGCGGATATGGGGTTAGTTTATGATTCGAGTGTGGGATTTTATTCTAATCGCAAAGGCTGGAAACCTACTATGACTATCAAAAGAAATAGCACTGTCGCGAGTAACTCTAATATGGTTGCAGGTTATAATGATGTGCAATTCAGAAACGCCTACGCTTCTGACTCTAATGTCGTACTGTATGTATGGTACAACTATAACGGTAAAGCCAGAATGAAAATTACTGGAACAGCCATTTGTACGGATCGGGCTTGTACATCAGAACAAAACACGTCGCTCACCACGATTATAGAAACTGACAGTTCCAGTTTGAATATTAGTAAAGTAGATAAATGGAAATTATTATCTACAGTCGTTTCCAACCAAAATCATGGTCGCAATAAAGCAACGTATTCCAGCATTAAAATCGACAATACACTTGTTCCAAGCAGTGCCTTTGATTCGCCGCAAACCGAAGCAGCTACGATCACAAGAGACTTTAGCGGTAATAATAACAAAGTGACGATTACTGTATCTGGTTAACACACTCCAATTCATTTTATAAAGAAAGGTGATCTGTATGAAAAAGTTACTATGTAGTCTGTTGTTGCTGGTTATTCTGGTTACACTCACAATTACCCCAACGAGCTATACGTATGCCGGTCCGCCTCGTGTCACGCCGATTGTTTATTTAAATAACCAAAAGCTGGATTGTGACGCTCTTATTGTTGACTACTATGCCTTTATTTCGTTTCGCGATATTTTCTCTCAATTTGATATGGATATCGATTGGAATCAAGCCACTCAAACGGTTACTGCCAAGACTAAAGACGGCTCTAAAACAATTGTATTAACGAATGCTTCGAAAACGGTTTATATTAATGGCAAGCCGCTTCATGTTGTTAGTGCTCCATTTGTAGGCGGAGATACGTTATTTGTTAATTTGAGAGTTGTAAGCGAGGCATTAGGCGCTAAAGTGCAATTTGTGAAAGCTGCTCCAAACCACGGGCAATACAATACACCTGCTTCGTCTATTTACATTACTACTAACCAATAAAAATATAATTCTTGAAGTTGTATTCGCCCACTGCACCGTTCAAAAAGCTCCACTCGTATATGAATAACTATGACGAGTGGAGCTTTTTGATTTACCCATCAGCTATCGTTCAGCCTAACTTCACTTCAAGGCAATACATACTCATTCATTGAATCAAGAAAGGTGATTTGTATGAAAAAGTTACTATGTAGTCTGTTGTTGCTGGTTATTCTGGTTACACTCACAATTACGCCAACGAGCTATACGTATGCCGGTCCACCTCGTGTCACGCCGATTGTTTATTTAAACAACCAAAAGCTGGATTGTGACGCTCTTGTTTTTTATCGCTATGCCTTTATTTCGTTCCGCGATATTTTCTCTCAATTTGATATGGATATCGACTGGAATCAAGCCACTCAAACGGTTACCGCAAACACCAAAGACGGTTCCACAACCATCGTATTAAAAAATGCTTCGCAAACCGTTTATATTAATGGCAAGCCAGTCCAGGTTGCCAGTGCTCCATTTATAGATGGGGATACGTTATTTGTTAATCTGAGAGTCGTAAGCGAGGCGTTAGGTGCTAAGGTGCAATATGTAAAAGCTACTCCAAACCACGGGCAATATAACACACCTGCCGCCTCCATTTACATTACGACCAAACAATAAATAAAGTTTTTGAAGTTGTATTCGCCCACTACATCGTTCAAAAAGCTCCACTCGTATATGAATAACTATGACCAGTGGAGCTTCTTGATTTATCCATCAGCTATCGTTCAGACTAACTTTACCTCAAGGCTCAAGGCAATACATTCTTATTCAATTGATAACGAAAGGTGATTTGTATGAAAAAGTTACTATGTAGTCTGTTGTTGCTGGTTATTCTGGTTACACTCACAATTACGCCAACGAGCTATACGTATGCCGGTCCACCTCGTGTCACGCCGATTGTTTATTTAAACAACCAAAAGCTGGATTGTGACGCTATCATCGTTAATGATTCAGCAATGATTTCGTTCCGCGATATTTTTTCCCATTTTGATGTCAATATCAATTGGGATCAAGCGACTAAAACCGTTACGGCGACTACTAAAGATGGTTCCACAACCATCATCTTAACCAATGCTTCGCAAACCGTTTATATCAATGGTAAACCGCTAACCGTTATTCAATCCCCTACCGTAGTCGGGGATACTTTATTTGTAAATTTACGAGTCATTAGCGAAGCGTTAGGCGCTAAAATACAATTTGTGAAAGCTTCTCCAAACCACGGGCAATATAATACACCTGCTCCTTCCATTTACATTACCACCAAACAATAAAGTAATATTTTCCAAACGTTACTCACCTACTACACTAATTTACAACCAAATAATAAGGACATACTTTTAAAGTCATATTCTCCAACCGCACCCATCAAAATTCCATTCGTAAATGAACAATCATTACAAATGAAGCTTCTTTCGTTATAGATCAATCAACTTGAATTCATTTTAAGACATTGCTTATCAATTCATTTTATGAAGAAAGAGGGCTTATATGAAAAAGTCATTAATTAGTATGATTTTACTTTTTTTGCTATTTTCAATTATGATCGCACCAACTAGCTATACATATGCCACAACGCCTCCATTCGTGCCCACTGTTTATGTCAACAAACAAAAACTGAATTGCGACGCATTTATTGCTGTCACAGGTGTCGCAATGGTCTCATTCAGAGATATTTTTACTCCATTTAATATGAATGTACATTGGAACCAAGCGACCCAAACTGTTACCGCGACTACGAAAGATGGCTCTAAAACCATCGTATTAACAAATGCTGCGCAGACTGTTTATATCAATCGTAAACCACTAAAAGTTGCGCAAGCGCCTGTAATAGATGGTGATATACTATATGTAAATTTGCGAGTGATTAGTGAAAGTTTAGGAGCCAATGTACAGTTTGTGAAACCCTCACTAAACCACGGGCAATATGATACACCTGCTCCTTCCATTTACATTACCACCAAACAATAAAGTGATATTTTCCAAACGGCACTCCCCACCCCATTATTCCAAAAAGCTCCGTCCACCATGCTATATCATGGCGAACGAAGCTTTTTGATCTACCCGTTTATCTCGATTCCAAACAACTCCAACTACGTTTATATCATTTTACTTTAGCATCATCATCAACATTGTATACCATTCCCGAATTCCTTTAAGCCGAATGCACTGTCGTCTGCTTGCTTACACGTCGAGCGGCGATCGCTGGACGGGATAGTGAATACAGCGCACAGAGGAATGACAGCACGACAATCGCGGCGCCGATCCAGGAGTTGAGGTTTACATTGCCCGTATTTTTGATTACGATTCCGCCAAATGCGGAGCCGATCGCGATGCCGACTTGGAGGGCGGAGAAGTTAAAGCTTTGCTGGATATCGGAAGTTTCTGGTGCATGTTCGATCAGATAGCTTTGCTGTGCTGGTGACAATGCCCAGCTCAGTGCGCCCCAGACGAACAGCACCACCGGGAACAGCCACACCGATTTCGCTGCCAGCGGCAATGCAAACATAACGAGTGCAAATACACCGATTACGATCAAAATGCTGCGGCGACTGCCAAGACGGTCGGACATGATGCCGCCGATCATACCACCACTTACAGCGGCAAGACCAAACACAAAGTAGACAATACTAATCCAGTACGCATTCAGCCCCATCGTAGTTTGCAAAAATGGTGTCAAATACGCATACATCGTATAATGACCTGCCAGCAGCAACATCGTCACAAGATGGGCGCTAAAGATTTTGGCATTTTTCAGCGACGCCAGCTGTGCACGCAACGGCATCGACGCTTCGACTGGAATGCGATCCAGAAACAAGCCGATAATGACCATCGCTACCAGTGTCAGCAGCGCAATCGCCAGAAACAGCACACGCCAGCCAAGCGCTTCCTGAATGAGTACACCGATCGGCACGCCGAGTACGATCGACGAGCTAATGCCCATCGAAATAATTCCGATCACACGGGCACGGAACGCCGGTGCGACAACTTTCACAGCGATCGTCAGCGACAGCGTAACGATCAGCGAACCGCTCGCTGCCGTCAGCATCCGTGAGGCAAATAACACTTCATAATTCGGACTCCAAAATGCGAGCAAACTACCTGCCGTAAAAACGAGCATGGACCACAAATACAACGATTTGCGCTCCACCCCCGCTGTCAGCGCCAGCAATGTAGGCCCGGCGATCGCATACACTAATGCATAAATGGTGATCAATTGTCCTGCCGTGCCGATCGATACGTGCAGATCACGCGAAATTTCGGGCAGCACCCCACCGATAATTAATTCAATCAAGCCGACCGTAAAGGTCGCAATCGTCAAAATCATTACTTTGAAATTCAAGCCTTTTCTCTCCTTTGTTTGCCACGATTGTTGTGTAACATGCATGCAGACGGGATCGACGGTTATGTGCATCTCCGCTGCTTATGTTCAAAACGAGAGTGCCGGAATGCCGCAAAATCCATAAAAAAATCCTGATTACGACAGGATGCATAGAAGATGCACCATCTGTAGTAATCAGGATTGTTCGGTTCCTGGTAGAGACCCTCAAACCATATTATTGAGGTTATACACGATGTATGATAATTCCTTCACTCATTCAATTGTAGGTTGATCATTGACAGGATGTTCCATCAACATTACATACCTTACCAGATTGGAAAGGGGATTTCAACAGTTATTTGGGGATTTTTAAACTAAAACAACATTAAAAAAGTGCTACAATCATCTGGGGGAATCAAAATGACCCATTTCAGAAGATTATAAGCACTTATCGATTTATGATTTAATCATAGTAGATCAGGCTTTTGTAAATCAACATCTATCTTCATACAAATCCAAATTATAAAATAACAGACATACTGAACTCGATCGATTATACGTATGATAATTATATTAAACAGCTTAACAACGATGAGCTATCTAATACAGCAATTTGTAAACTTCCGTATTTATTTTTAGGATAATAAAAGAAGAAAAATATTTTCACCGTGAAAATACAAAAACGATATTGACGCTTCCCTTCATCCGTTATATGCTACGTATGAAACCGCCATCAAATTAAATATAACGACCGTACATCGGCGTGTTACCAGTAATGGGCATGAGCCAAGCAACGGACGATACCGGTACCTTTCAAGGTACTGCTGTGTCTCCATTGTCTTGGCTCTTTTTGACGTTTCTGGTCTTGGCTGGATGACATGTCAGGTATAAATAGCAAAATGTATCGCTGCAGCGTCATTATTGCTTTTCGTCAGCGCCTGACCGTGTTATTCTGCAAGCAAGAGGTGATTTCGGAATGAGCATAGACAATCGATTGTTGCGTGTAGATCGCATCGTCGGCAACAACATCGTTATGGCTTCCTCTGAAGCAACCGGTGTTGAATATGTGCTGCTGGGCAAAGGGCTCGGCTTTGCCGCCAAAAACTTGCAGCAACTGGACACAACCGATGAACGGATCGAAAAGCGGTTTCGACTTGAAGATCGGGAACAACTAATGAACCATCCTACCTTTTTTGAGGATATGGACGCGTCCATTATGGATGTGTCCGATCGCATCATCCAGCGGATCGGACAGACGTTTCCGGAACGATTGAACGACAAGATTTATTTGGCACTACCAAGCCATATTCAGTTCACCGTGTATCGGATGCGTCATGGGATTGAGATTGTGAATCCTTTTTTGCAGGAAACCCAGCTTTGCTTTCCGCAGGAATACGAGGTGGCGCTGGATGCGCTACAGATGATTCGGGAGGCGTTCAAGTTGGACATTCCGGAAGATGAAGCCGGCTTCCTGACGTATCATATCCATTCGGCTGTTACGCATGTTCCGCTAGGACAACTGGTCAAAATGTCATCGCTGCTGAGCAAGCTGCAACAGATGATCGAGCAGGAGCACCAGATGACATTCCGGCAGGGCAGTATGAATCAGGTACGCCTGATGATCCATCTACGCTTCGCGCTGGAGCGAATCGTCCAAGGCTCACTTGTGGATAACCCGCTGATCCAACAAATCCGCGATCAGTATGCTGCGGAATATGCGCTTGCACTACGCATGAAAGGTGTGATGGAAAAAGAGCTGAAATTGACGGTACCGGAGGATGAAGTTTGTTTTCTAGCTATGCATTTGTACCGGCTATTTCGCACGTACAACAAGGAAAGTTAATGTGCCACATCGATTAAGATATGCCTTTGCTTCATAACATCGTGTTTTGCCCCCATCACTGCGAAGACCGCTTTGTACTCCCAAATCCAACTGGTAATCGATACGATCATGCTGTACTGCCGGAGTTATGGTAGCTATGCTTCCATTCATCCGTTAATCGTGCGTCATTATCTATACAACTACATTGCAAATGTACGGATAAACGCAGGATTAGCGGATGGGTGAATGACTGCTATATCCTCCGTATTGAAAATTTTTTTCATAAATTCTATACTTTTGTTGTACGGTTTCATCGTTTTACAGCTTTAAAAATAATATAGTCATCGTGGAAATGACGCATTTGCGCGTCCATATGACTGTCAGGGGGATTATGCTATGCTTCAATTTTTGCAAAAGATCGGCCGTTCACTGATGCTTCCGGTCGCCACATTGCCTGCTGCAGCTATTTTGCAAGGGATCGGGCTGCTTAACTACGAGACGGACATCCCGCTCGGCTCTACTGTTGGCGGTTTTATGAATCACTATATTACCCCGTTGTTGACCGCTGGTGCCGGTGCGATTTTTGGCAATCTTGCCCTGATTTTTGCGGTCGGTATTGCGATCGGGATGGCACGTGATGCCGTTGCCGCGTTGTCGGCTGTACTTAGTTATATGATTTTGACCGCAATCCTTGGCATTATTCCAGGCATGATGGGCTATATACCGGATGATGTGAAGCTCAATATGGGCGTGCTCGGCGGTATTCTCGTCGGTCTATGGTCGGCATATATGTACAATCGTTTCTACAATATTAAAATGCCGGAATGGCTTGGGTTCTTCTCCGGCAAACGCTTTGTGCCGATGGTTACAGCCGGTACAACAATCGTGCTCGCTACGTTGATCGGTATGATCTGGAGTCCGATTCAAGACGCGATTTCCGTGTTCGGGATGTGGGTTGTCAGTTTGGGCGGATTGGGCGCTTTTATATTCGGCGTTGCAAACCGTCTGCTCGTACCGATCGGTTTGCACCATGTGCTCAACTCGATCGCATGGTTCCAAATTGGTGATTATACGGACGCTGCTGGTAAAGTAGTGCATGGTGACTTGACCCGCTTTTTCGCTGGCGACAAAACAGCAGGTATGTTTATGTCCGGCTTCTTCCCGATTATGATGTTTGCACTACCAGGTGCGGCGCTTGCCTTTATCCATACTGCACGTCCGGAAAAACGCAAAGCGGTCGCCGCTATTATGATTAGTGCGGCACTAGCTTCGTTCCTCACCGGTATTACGGAGCCGCTGGAATTTGCGTTTATGTTTACCGCACCACTGCTCTATATTGTGCATGCGCTGTTAACTGGTCTATCCGGCTTGATTATGTATATGCTGGACGTCAAACTCGGCTTTGGCTTCTCTGCCGGTCTGATCGACTATTTGGTCAATATGAAGCTGGCAACACATCCGCTGCGGATGATTCCGGTCGGTCTGGCATTTGGTTTACTGTACTATGGGTTGTTCCGCTTCCTGATCGTAAAATTCAACTTGAAAACACCGGGTCGTGAGGATGACGATCTGCCATTAACCGCTGTTCCAGCTGATGGTACGAAGGCAGCGATCTCAGCATCCAGTGCTAACGCAAACAGCAAAGCCGCGCAAGTATTAAGCCATCTCGGTGGCGCTGAAAATATCGACAGCATCGACGCCTGTATTACCCGTCTACGTCTCGTGGTCAAAGATGATCGCCAGGTTGAAGACGCTGAACTGCGCAAACTTGGTGCAGCTGGCATTATGCGACTCGGACAGGGCGCGGTACAGGTCATTTTCGGTACACAATCCGAAGCGCTCAAAGACGATATTAAAGATATTATCGATAAATGAGTTAGCTTTGCTAGCAAGTATAGCCGATCATGTTTAACTAAAAGCATCGCTTACAGCTGCTGTTGTGCGGTAAGCGATGCTTTTTTTTGTGCGACAAATAAATGTTATTACCGCTTATGACCGTTCGCCTATAACCTGCACTTCCATGCAGACGCATATATTGGTTAAGCTGTGTACGCAAACATGGTGTGTTAAGTAGTCATCACGACGGCTCGCCTATAACGATCATTAACATTTGCTATGAACGAATACATCACTGTATAAACGGGTAAATGGTTGGAAACAGACAAACCGAGGTGATCGTTATGCCCGACAAATTCGACTATGATCTAGACTATCCGAATCTTAATTTGCGCGAACATCCCGAACTGTATCGTGTAGGCAAAGGCGAGCAAGGCGTGCTGATGGTAGAGCCGTACAAAAGCGAAATTTTGCCACACTGGCGCTTTAAAACACCGGATATCGCTACCGAATCTTCCGAGAAAATCTATGCGCTGTTTCTGGAATACAAACGACAAAACGACTTTATCGGCATGGATATGGCACGCAAATTTCTGCAAATGGGCTACACCCGCGCCCGCCGCTACACCAATCACAAAGGCGGACGCAAATACGACGAAGACGGCAATATACTCCCTTATACAAGCGACCCGATCAAAGCGGAATCTGCACGCATTTTTAAGGTGAAATGGGATGAAGCGAAGACGGATACGGATTATGTACGCATGAAAAAAGAGCATCAGCAGCGGTATGGCGGCTGATGCTTTTAAGTTCAATTCATCTGTAATCGTCTCAACATAAAACGATATCGTACTATTATGACCGCTTTCGCTTTATAGTTTGATGTTGCATAGCTTCCCGCTATTCATCAGGACAGGCAGTAGAATTAAAACCAATATTGAAAACAGTCAAGCTACTACTAGTTTGTATCAAACATATTTACAGTTTGTCGATCCAACAATGGCTTGGTGCTGAATCGATTTAGGGACGTTTAAACACAATTTTTATTTGAGACAGCCTACTACTTTGACCATGATAAATATTAGCTTTGATAATGTTTTTAAATTCGCGCTTTATGATTCGAATCATTCCCACTTCGCTATAAACCCTCTTTTTCATAGCTTATCTTTATCACTCGGTTCATGTCTAGATTGCCTATTCAGCCAACCCTAAACTGCCCACCCATGCTTTCGTAAACGTCGCTCCATACATTTTATTCATATAGGTCATATTAAAAATATACTGTTCGTTACGTTGCAGATTGTTCAGGCTACGCACCAGTTGTTTACGCTCGTCAGCAGACAAAGCAATGTTTGCATCAGTAGTCATCAAAGCGTTGGCGATGCGGGCAGATAGATCGTTAACATACAAATGATCTGGATAGTTGGGCGGAATACATGCTGTCAAATCACAACCGATAAATTGCACACCATTCAGTCTACAATTCGCAAAATCCGCCTTTAATTTCTGCTTGCCTGTCCCTTCAAACGTAATCTCGCTTAATTTGCCAACAAAACAGCAATTCACGATACGGGATGCTTTTAATATACGGTCACTAAATGTACATTTGTTAAATGTACAATCGATAAATGTCGCATGTTCCAACGTCATTCCCCGCATATCGCAACCTATAAACTCACATTTTGTAAACACAGCTTCACCATCCCCAATGCCAACCGCACGCAGATCGCAATGGATAAACTGGCATTGCTCAATCGTACAAGCAGCAAAAAATCTCGCATTGTTCAGATCACAATGATCCAACCGCAACTGCTGAAGGATACAATGAAAAAATAGGGGCGAACCTAAATTGGAATGATAAACCGTTGCCCCACTGATCTGTTCGTTTTCATATTTAACAATATCCATAAACGTTTCATAGTTTACCGAAATCGCAGATTCAAGCTTTCTCATCGTTGCCTCCTCGTCATGACTTAATATGATCGATACCGTTATAGACGCTGTTTTATAAAATGTGATAGAAATGAATATATAGCTAATCATCACCTATAATTAAAGCATGCTATAAATGAGGTGAACAACCTTTGTTGTCACTATTGTATATATGTATTGCAAAGGAGTTTCTCATGAAAATTAACGAGCTGGCGCGCAAGCTGGGCATATCGGCACGGACGATTCGATTTTATGAGCAGCATCGTTTGCTGCCGCAGGTGGAGCGGGAAGCTAATCAATATCGAATATTTAGCGACGAAGATGTATGGCGACTGCAAACGATTATCGCACTGCGCGAAGCCGGGATGAGCGTCAAAGATATTCGCGAGGTGTTGGAAGCGGAGTCTGCGCAGCAGACGGTGACTGATCGCGAACGGCTGCGTTATTATTTGGAGCTACAGCAAGCATTGCTTGCCGGGCAGTGGCTGGAAATGCGGCGTATGGCGGAGACGACTGCGCAAATGCTAGAGCTGTTGCACAATGAGCGTGAAGTGCCGCTACAGGAATTTTTTGAACTTGCACAGCAAGCACGGCAACTACGCGAACTGCGGCATAACTGGCGGGATCATTGGAATTTTGATCAGCGTGCTACCGAGCATGACCAGCATGTGCACATCGATCATCACGCTTATCCAGGTTATGAGTATGTACTGAATTATACGGCGGCTAGCGTGCGTGCCGCCAGCGGTGAGCGAGGACTTGATCTTGGTACAGGCACCGGCAATCTTGCTGGCAAGTTGCTGGCGCAAGGAGCAGAGATGTCCGGTATCGATCAATCGCGGGAAATGCTTAAACAATGCCGCAGCAAATTTCCGACTTTGGACGTGCGCATCGGCAATCTGCTTTCGATTCCGTATGATGATCGCAGCTTTGATTTTGTCGTGTCCAGCTTTGCTTTCCGTTATTTTACCGAACAAGAGCTGCCGCTGGCATTAGCAGAGCTACGGCGCGTATTAAAACCATATGGACGCATATGTATTACCGATACGATGGCGGCAGACACGCCGGACAAAGCAAACGATCCTTCCCTTGTCAACCTGTTACAGCAGTGGCTAGAGCAACATCATTATATGCTGCAATATACCGCCCCCTATGCTGGCGTGTTCACATTGCTTGCCGTGCCGATTCGTGCACAGTAATACGCTCCGCCCTCTCATTCGTGATGCTTGCACGATGTTTAACCCGCTGTGTCCATGCTATAATTTACTGGATATGAGTACGTAGAATTTGTGCATTGATTCGAGCAGTTCGGTACTTGTGCTTGATCTACTGTAGTACAAGTATACCAATACGTGCATTGATTCGAGCAGTTCGGTACTCTTACATCGATGCAATACAATCTACGGCAGTACAATAAATTATATTGCATCAAGAACAGGGGGAATGGTGATCCAAAGATGGCAGTTAATGGCTAAGCCCAAGCATGCTGCCGCTATCAATAAAAGCGAAGTCAGCCAGCTAGAACAATCGCAACCCTATTATAGCTACCGAAAGGAGACGAAATCGATGATGAACGAGCAATATAATCGTCCAATCTGGAATACGCTAGAGCGTCAGCAACGGCAGCAGTTATTAGCACAACTGCAAGCCCAGCTTCCAACCGGCTTTACGCTGGATCGACTGGAAACGTTTAACCGTTATGGACAGACGACCGAGACGGGTGTGTTTACCTATCAAGGCAGTGAATTTGTATTTGTGCCTGGTGATACGGTGACATTGGGGTTGGATCGATTGCCAAGTGAGCTGGATCAAGCTACACGAGAAGATTTAGAAGCCGGATTAAGCGAACTGGATTTAAAGCTGGATGAAGCGGATTCGATAATCTCACCACAAATGTCTCCCGTACGGCAAGCGCAGATCGCGCCGCTCGTAGTGGAACGACAGACGCATGCTGTCGGTTGGATACGTTATGCGCCCGAACAGCTTGATCCGGAAGAAGATGACGATATTTTGGAACATCTCGAGCGGTTTCAAACGTCCACTTATCGTAGTCTGGAAGTAGACCAGACCTGTCTGCTTGAGCGTGATGGCGACCAAGTGAAGCTGTATGTGTTTAACGATGCGGAAGATGTGCAGGAATGGATCGACTATGATCTGACACCACCGTTTTCCTTGCTAACCGAAGATGAATGGGAGTATGTGTATGGCGGCGGATGCCGGACGTTGTTTCCGTGGGGAGATAGCTTTGATTATACGCTGAAATTGCGACATTTCCACAAGTCTACTGATGGTACGGAGCACGATGATCGTCCATACGATTTGGAGCTGCCTAATGCGTTTGGACTGCATTTTACCGGCGATCCTTATCGGTATGAATTGACTGTTAATGCGGATGGGCAAGATATCGATAAAGGCGGCGATGGCGGCAATGCGATCTGCGGCGGGATCGGGATAATGCTAGGCTATTTGCCAGTCGCAACCTATTACCGCAATCCGTATCAAAATGAACTGGATTGGTCAGAACGTATCGGTTATATGCAATATCGCCGTGTGATCCGGCTTTAAATGGAGTCGGATGCGTGTCTATTCCACCATCCGACCAGCAAACAGTATATATCAAAAATCCCGCCCACCCTCCGGTGAACGGGATTTATTTATACTATAAAGCTACACTACATCATCTGCACACAGGCAATGCCGCTCTGCCAACCGACTGCTATACGACACAATCATCGTATCCCGCAAGTTTGGAGTGCAAGGTCATACCGGCGCTGCCAGCGGCAATTTCTCTGGCACTTCCGGTTCTTCATGCTGAATGAGTGCGTGTTTCTCCCAGGCTCTACTTTTCCAGCGGAAATACATAATGACCGCGCGTGTCCATTCATCCGCTGCAATCGCCAGCCAAATGCCAGCGAGACCGAGGTTCATTTTGAATACAAACAGATAGCCGAGCGGCAAGCTCATGCACACCATCGAAATGAGTCCCATATAGACCGGGAACTTCGCATCGCCGGAGGCACGGAGCGAGTTAATAATCACGATATTGCATGTTCGTCCCGTTTCCAGCAGGAAGCTTAGCAGGATCACCTGTGAAGCCATATGGATAATGTCCGGGTTGCTAGTAAACATCCCGATTAGCGGCTCGCGCAGCAAGATGATGATCACATCCATCACCAGTGTAGCTGCCATCGCCCATTTCACACTTTTCCACACACGATGGTATGCTTCTTCCTTACGTTTCGCACCGACGAGACGACCGACGATAATCGCTGTGCCCATCCCGATTGCAATGCTGAACAAATAAATAAACGTCGAAATATTGTTAGCATATTGACGTGAAGCCATCGCTTCACTACCAAGATACGTGACATAAAATACGAATACGAGCTGGCACAATTGATACGTAATTTGCTCAACTGCCGATGGCACACCGATTTTCAAAATTTTCATAATGTATTCTTTGGACATTCTGAAATAATCGGCAAACATAATGCGTACTTCCATCACACGATACATGAGCCAGAAGAAGACGAGCATACAGATTAGGCGACTGATGATGGTAGAAATCGCTGCACCTTGTACGCCAAGTTGAGGCAAGCCCCAATGACCGAAAATGAGCAAATAGTTCAACCCGATATGCAGCACATTCATAAATACCGACACAAACATCGTTTCTTTCGTAAAACCATACGTACGAATGACCGCAGCCAAAATATTAATTAACGCCTGCAAAAAAATCGCACCACCGACGATCGCGATATAACTTTCCGCCAGTGCCAAAATATCGCCCTGCAAATGCATAGCTTCCATGATATGTTTACCAAACAGCAGGAAGGTTCCGCTCAAAAGCACACCGACCGATAAGTTCAGCGTAATCGCCAGCGCCGTAATCCGGCTCGCTTCTAGCAGCTTGCGTGACCCGATATATTGGGCTACAACGATTGCCGCCCCGTTGCCGATGACCTCCAGAATCAGTATAGCGATTGAAATGACTTGGTTGGATGTACCGACAGCCGCCACCGCGTTGTCCGATACGTCGCTCAGCATTAGTGTATCGACGATCCCCATTAACATGAACAGGAATACTTCGAGGAAAATCGGCCAGGTCAGTTTAAACAGATTAAATTGAGTCTCAACCGTTGATTTGCTTGGTGCAGTGTTCATAGCGCTCATGATGTCACCTTCCTTTTGTTTGTTTCTTGTTTACTACAATTCATTATGGCAGTCTTGGCTGCAAAAACTTCGCGCAACAGCATGCATTGGCATGAAGTTCAAAGGTCATTTCCGACAGACATCTCTTAAAACTCTACGTATCTTAGCATATCCATTTTCCAATTGCACTACCTAAACTGAAAATTTCTGAAAAAATTTCAATTTTTCCGATTCAAATGTTTTATGGGCGGGTATTGTGACTTTTTGGCACGAAAAAAAGGTTCGCTAATATGTGTTTTCCACAAGTTTGCACAAGCGATTCAAACAGCAAAAAAGGCATCCCCTCTCCTTGCGGTAGAGGTAAGATACCTTATATATCAGGTGTTGGCACAATATCGTAATCAAATCCATTTGCTTACTCCCGCTTACAAACCGCCTATGTCCTGCTTACTTTTCCCATAATATTTCATTATGAAAATCATTGTGAAAAAATGTTCGTTTTTATGAAAATAAATACTCGCTTAATCGCTTACAAATGCCTGCGGCTAAACACTCATTTTCATAATTTTACTTATTACTATAACATCATTCACTTCACTGCTCCGCCAAGATGATCGATACGCTGTTGTAGCCTGGGCGCTGTGACATCGGGTTACCTTGAATCGATACACCGAACGCATCGTTTACAATCCCGACGATACTAATGCTAGAGCTGGTGGACTGTTTAGCGCCAAATTGCATATTGTAACCAGTATAATAATCAATATACGCATTACCGATCATCGCCAAATCCGCCTGGGTGCGATACACGAGTGAAAGCTGTTTTTTGCCACCTACTACTAGCTCCATCATTCTGACCCGTTCTGCGTCTGCCGGGAATGGAAAGTCGGCGGACAGATAGGAGCTTTGAATGACACCTGTTGTCATCCCGATATTGGCTATTGGTGGTGGTGTCGGATCATTTAATGTATCGATCGGTCCTGGTGTTGCGGCAACGGCAGCGCTGGCGCTTGGTGTATTGGTGCTGTCAGAAGTTGCTGTTTTGGAAGATTGTGCCGGTGGTGATGTGACCGCTGCGGTTGTGCTGCCACTACCTGTCGTTGTAGAACCGGTTGCGGCATTAGCTGTTGCTGTGTCTTTGGTCGCTACAGGTGCAGTGGACGTCGCATTTTGGGTCGCTGCTGGCGTAGTCGATGTTGTATCCTTCGTCGGTATCGCTGCATTGGTAGTACTCGCGGTGCCTGCTTTACCGATCAGTACGCGATTGTTGACCGCATCATACAGCACCGACGTATTCATCGTCTCGCCAATCGCCCGAATCGGCAAATACGTGCTACCTTCATACGTAATCGGAGCTAGCGGCTGCCCATCGGCATTCATCGGTGTGTACGTCTGTCCGTTTAATTCCACACGAATCCCGTAATTTTTGAACGCTTCAATCCGTTCAAGCTTGACGCCTGCATATACGCCGCTAGAGCCTGCCAGTATCATTCCTGCCAGCATCATAGGAAACAGCCATTTTGTCTTTTTCATCGGTGATCCTCCTGTTCGCCATCTGATTTGCCGTCAGCGCTGGAATGAAAGTGTAGATGCGGCAATTCATTTCTATTAATATCGGCGGGAACATCACAGAGTATTATATAGTACAAATGTAAAATTTTAGAATATTACATGATTGTTTATTATCGTTCACGCTCGTCGCGATAGCGCTCGGTTTCTTCCTGGATGCGGCGTTCATAGCTGTTGCGATGTAGCCATACATTATTGTTCAAACTTGCCACCTGCCCCATCGCAAATAACACCGCCAAAATGATAAAAATGAGCAAATATGCCTGCATAAAATAACCGAGATAAAAGCATGTCACAATCGCAGCCAGCATCAATACCGTCACGATTAGTAGCAGCCGTAGCATCACTTTTTTCATCTTCGTTCGCTCCTGTTTTCCATTATTGTTATGCTGATCCTATCGTTCTACATTTCGCAACCGATGTCGTCCATTATGCGTTGTGGCTGCCTCGGCAAATTCGCTGCGGTAAACGAATTTGCAGATCGTTTAATTTTAACAAATTTTCGCAAAATTTAGCATGACTTTTTGCGTTTGAGGAGTATAATGAAATACGCCTGTTCCGTCCAGCCGACAAAGAAGCTGTACAGCCGATAGGCAACGATATGCGTATAGGCTTTCATCCGGCACAAGCTGGCATGATGCTGTACGCTGTTGTGCGGTTCGTTGTAATGCTGAACTGAACAAATTGCGTTGATACCGGAAAAAGGGTGTATATAAATCGTAACGCATTTTATATGTATCCATGATCGTCCGGTACACGTATAATCATTATGTTATTTACAATGTCAACTATCAAATTTACACAACGAAGGGGTACACACAGATGTTGGGCAAGTTAAAGCGTATCTTGATCGGAAGACCGATGAAATCCGCAGAACTCGAAGCGGAAAAGCTAGGCAAACTGAAAGCACTCGCTATTTTGTCTTCCGATGCGCTATCCTCGGTTGCATACGGAACCGAACAAATTTTAATCGTATTGATGGTAGCTGGTTTTGCCGCATTATGGTATTCTGTGCCGATCTCGCTAGCTGTGCTGGCGCTATTGGTCATTCTAGTCATCTCATATCGGCAGACGATTTTCGCCTATCCGACAGGCGGTGGCGCCTATATTGTCGCCAAAGACAATATCGGTCATGTGCCGAGCCTGATTGCTGGCGGCTCGCTGCTCGTCGACTATGTGCTGACGGTTGCGGTTAGTTCGTCCGCAGGCACCGATGCGATCACATCCGCCTTTCCGGCGCTGCATGATCATCGGGTATTGATTGCCTTAATTATGATTGTATTTTTGACGATAATGAATTTGCGCGGGGTGACCGAATCTGCCTCCGTGCTGGCGATTCCGATTTACCTGTTTGTCATCGCCATTTTCTTTCTGATTATTAGCGGTACGATCAAATATATGACCGGTGGCATTGAAGCGGCGGCTCCGCAATTTGGCGCTACGATCTCCAATGTGAGTCTATTTTTGCTACTGAAGGCATTCAGCTCCGGCTGTTCTGCCTTAACCGGGGTGGAAGCCGTATCCAATGCGATTCCGAACTTCCGCCAGCCTGCCGAACGTAATGCTGCTGCCACTTTGCTAATGATGGGCATTATTCTCGGCAGCATGTTTATCGGCATTACGCTGCTTGCTTATTGGTATGGTGTCAGCCCGCGTCCAACGGAAACGGTCATTTCGCAAATTGCCCGGATGACGTTTGGCAGTGGGGTCATTTATTACATTATTCAAGGTGTGACTGCACTCATTTTGTTCCTCGCTGCCAACACCGCTTATTCGGCATTTCCGCTGCTCGCTTTTATGCTAGCAAAAGATAAGTACATGCCGCATATGTTTATGGTACGTGGTGACCGGCTTGGCTTCTCGAACGGCATTATTTTCCTGAGCATTGCTTCGGCATTGCTCGTCATCTTATTCCACGGCGAAACCGATAATCTGATTCCGTTGTATGCGGTCGGCGTATTTATTCCGTTTACGCTATCACAGCTTGGAATGATGATTCGCTGGATTAAGAAACGCCCGGCAAACTGGGGTATCAAGCTGTTAATCAATACGATCGGCATGTTGACTACACTATCGATTACGCTAATCTTTATTTTCACCAAGTTTTCGCAGGTATGGATTATTTTCATCTTTTTGCCGATTGTAGTGTATTTGTTCCACAAAATTTATGTGCATTATCGCAATGCAGCCGAACAGCTACGGATCGATCTTGAACATGACAAGCCGCAGCCTAAAGGCAATACGATCATTATTCCGGTCGCTGGCATTACACGCGTCGTTATGAATACGATTAGCTACGCACAGACGTTATCACCGAATGTAGTCGCCGTCTATGTCGGCTTTGATGAAGAAGCGATTGAGAAAATGGAGCGTAAATGGGAGCAATGGAATCCAGGCGTACGTCTGATCGTGCTTCGTTCGCGCTACCGCAGCATTCTCGGCCCATTGCGTCGATTTATCGATACAGTGGAATGGAAAAATGGTGAAACCGACCATATTACGATTCTAATTCCGCAATTTGTGACTAAGCACTGGTGGGAAAGCATTTTGCACAATCAGACGAGTTTGCTCATGCGAGCATATTTGCTCAATTACAAAGACGTAGTTGTTGCTACTGTGCCATTCCATCTCAAAAATTAATCTATTGCTATAAGCTAGTGAACGGGCAGCGCTTCGTTGAGCATCATCAACATAGACCTATTCGTACGTATGTTATGAATGATATTGCTGTATCCGCTAATCCAAGCCTGCTGTGAGCCGATGATGCTCACAGCAGGCTTTTTCTTTTCGTTTATGATAAGTAGTAAGCTTGCCATCTGGCTGGAAATTAGCACATAATAGCGTCAAGGCAATCGCGATTATGAAGCATACGTACACAGACTGGAAGTTATTGGTCAATCACGCTTAAAATCGGGTAAAAAAGAACAAGCATATGGATATAACGTATTCCAGCATCATATATGCACAGTACACACAGAGGAGGATTCATTATGATCAACAAACGTACAATTCCGCTGATCGCTGTGATGGCGATGGCATTGTCGACATCGGCGTATGCTGCAAACGATCTGACTGTTCCAGCGGTCAAAGAAGCAACCGTCGCCACGCCGTCCGTACCGCAAATGCCGAGTACACCATCCGTTCCATCCGTCTCATCCAGTTCCAACAGCAACTCGACATCAGGCTCTAGTTCCAGTAGCAGTTCGAGCAGCTCCACTGGCAGCAGTTCGGCTAGTTCATCATCCGAATCGAATTTGAACAATCGACTCGTCAATGTGGCAGGCTTTGACTCTGCTAAGCAGTTTACCGGTTATTTTGCCAATCTGAAACGAGCGGTAGCTAAAGGCAATCTGGACGCAGTAGCCAAGCGTGTATCGTATCCGCTAGCTGTTAATGGGGCAAACGGCAAAAAGCGCAGCATTTTGAATGAAAAGCAATTTTTGAAAGAATACAATTCGATTATGACCGCAAAAGTGCGTAATGCGCTAGCACAGCAAAATGTGAACGATGTGTTTGTTAATTATCGCGGTGTAATGGTCGGCAATGGTGAGCTATGGATCGGTGTTGTTGGCGGCAAGCCAGGCATTTATGCGGTAAATCAGTAAATAATAATCGATCGGCATGAACGATAGTTCCCTATAACAGAGGAGAAGCGCAAGCATAATGCTTGTGCTTCTCCTCTGTTTGAGCTGTCATTTTTGGTAGTGCTGTTCCTTTGAGATTAACGTTCTTTTACATGATGATTTTCAGTAGTATTATATGGAACTACTATAATTTTTAATTCGATTCATACTTACAGTGTTTAACTCGCTTGTGCAACAGCAGGCGCAGACGGATGATCCATCTCGTCTATATCCGGGTCATAAGATAGCCTTATTTACCTTGGAACATCAGTTTGACTTGATCTGTAGTAAGTACTCTTTTGTGGAATGGTGGATATTCTTTGCTCGCCGGATCGTAGACGCTATCTTGCGGCAGATTGATCGCATAAATGTAGTTGCTGTTAGCGGCGATCCGTTCACCATAAGGCACTTCATCTGGCAACTGCGCATTCCAGACAGCACGTGGAATCGCCATCAAGCTAAGGACGGAAAAACCGTTATAGCTAAAATCGACAACTTCGGAACTATCCATACCGGGTGGATGGTAGATTGCCGCTTTGATGCCGGTTTTCCAGGCAGGCGGATAATAGAAGCGGAAGTGCTTGCCTTCATACACTTGCGTCTGTGTTTGCACAACACCAGTGCCGGATGTTGTAGTCTTGGTTGTAGAAGCACCTGATGTGACCGTTGCTGGCTGCTGGGCTGCTTTGGCTGAAGTTGCCGAATCAGAACCGGTAGCCGCGGCGCTAGCATACGGACTAGTAAACCATAATCCTCCTACACTTGCTAACACAACGCCAAGCGTCAGTGCCATGATGCCGCTGCGAACGAAGCGGCGGGTCGTATGCAGCGGTTGCGGAGCTTTGTTGTCACCGGTAGTTATAGATGCGTTTGTTGCGGTTGTATGACGGGTTTTGATATTAAAGTTCACTGCGCAGTTCCCTCCATTTCCGATATCGCTAAGTAGTGATTTAGCTACTTATCTAATTCGGACTCAGGAGGAGGAATTCCTGCTACTATCAACGCTGCTTGTAGTGTTTATAATTTTCCAACATTGGGATCGGCAGAACGATAATCGAAAATAGTCTGTTTGCTTCTTGCGCCTCAGCTTGATTTAACGGGTAGGGATGGTTCCAGACGTTGCTCCAACTGTCGTTTGGTGATAGTGCTATGTTTTTTGCCTTTCCACAATGTTTGTAATGATTCGAAATTGGTGAGCACGACACCGCAGAGGACGATGGCTGCGCCTGTAGCTACTAGCCAGCTTAGTGGTTCGCCGTACAACGCCCAGCCGAGCAGCAGTGCGAGCACAGGCGAGATGTATAGCCAAGTGGATGGAAATACCGGATTCGTGCGCGAGACGAGCCAGTAAAACAGTGTATGTCCGCCCATTGAACCGACGACGATCAAATAAACTAGTGAGGCTAATGCGGTTGGTTCCAGCATCGCACGGATTTGAATCTGTCCGTGTTCGGTCAATAGTGACAGCAACAGCAGCATCCAGCCGCCGTGCATAAGTTGGGCTGCATTTTGCGCGATTGGGGATACGTCTTTCATGGCGGAAGATACTTGTTTGGAGTAGACGGCACCGCTAGCATAACCGATCTCGCCAATAATGACGACTGCACATGCAAGCATCCATAGACCGTGCACCGTGCCGGACAAGCCGGGTAGCATTAGCAATGCCACTCCGCCCAGACCGATAAATACACCGATAAACGCGATCCGTGATACATTTACTTTGAGCACGAGTGCACGAATAAGCAGGATCATCGCCGGGCCGGTTGCAGACAGCAATGCGCCTACTCCGGACGTTACATATTGCTCTGCCCAGTACAGAGCGGCAAACGTTACAAACGTCATACTAGCACCGATCCATAATGTTTGCTTGCGCCATAATAACGAAAAGCTAGTTTTGCCGCATAGTCGCATAATGAGCATCAGGATCAAACCTGCCAGGAAAAAGCGGACGCCTGCGCTCCAAAATGGTGGCAGCCCTGCATCCACTCCAATTTTGACCGCCAAAAAAGTCGTGCTAAAAATTAGGCACATTATAGCATAACCGAGCATTATCATCTGTCATTCCTCCTCTTTGTTCTGTTATTGTAAAGGAAGCACAACAGAACAGATGGCGTTAGACAGAACAGACGCTGCGGTTGGAACATGGTCTAGCTGTATGATGAAAACAAGCGTGACAGAACAGATCATGTATTAAACCATACTAACCAGCTCATAAAATGGAAACCCTCTACTACTCTGCTCGAAAGGAGTCTTAATCATGCCATCGTTCCGCCATTCGGCACTATCCGATCCTAATCTGGATCATCCGGTTAGCAAACCTGCTCATTATAATAACAACTCGTCCACTCCATCCAACACGCAAGCGCTGGAATTGCAGGATGTATCAGCACGCGTCTCTTACCGACATATTAGTTCCTATATCGAAGCACGTATTCAGCGTGGTGATTGGCAAGCCCATGAGCGTCTTCCTTCTGTCCGACAGTTATCCCGTGATAGCGGTATGCATCGCTTAACCGTATTTAAAGCGTATCAGCATCTGAAAGAACAGGGCATAATCTATGCGCGCAGCAAATCCGGTTATTATGTCGCACCACCTGCTGTACACGCATTAACAAATGAAAATGAGCTGGAACCTGCACTGTTTGCAGGCACGATGAATGAGCTGCATCGGTTGCCAGCACGCTATCAATTTTCACAAGCGCTGATCGATCCAAATTTGTTGCCTAATCATTATTTTGCTGAATATACGAAAAAGGTATTCGATCTGTATCCAAAGCTGCTCGGCACGTATGCGCATGTGCAAGGTGATTTGGAACTAAGGCAATTGTTGGCACGCTATTTTAGCCAACACTCGCGCTTTTATATCGAACCGGAAGAACTGCTGATTTCCAGCGGTGCCCAGCAGGCGATTTTTCTAATTTCTGAAGCATGGATTCGTCCCGGCGATTATGTGCTCGTGGAGTCGCCTACGTATGCGACTGCACTTGATGTATTCCGGCAAAAAGGCGCACGATTTCTAGAGATCGATATCGATGCAAATGGCTATCCAATCGAACAGATTGCACAATTAATGCGACAATATCGTCCGCGTCTGTTCTACTTGAATCCAACATTCCACAATCCAACCGGATGGTGCATTCCAGCGGAACAACGCAAACAACTGGTCGATCTCGCGGCACAGCACCAGTGTTTGCTAATCGAAGACGATACATGCAGTGATATTTACTTTGGCGATGCACCGCCACCACCGCTGTTCGCTTATGATACGGAAGGCTATACGATCCATATTCGCAGCTTTAGCAAATACATTTCGCCAGGTTTGCGTATCGCTTGTATCGCAGCAAGGCAGCCGTGGTTACAAACATTGATCTCCTGCAAATCATTGACTGACGGAGGTACACCGCTGCTAAATCAGAAAGTGTTTTTGCATTATTTTATGTCCGATCGACTTCATCGTCATCTCGATAAGTTGCGCATCGCCTTATGCATTCGCCTAGAAACGATGCAAGATGAATTGCGCCGCACCAACTGGCATTATACCGAACCACAGGGCGGTTTAAATTTATGGGTAGAGCTGCCGCCAGAGCTGTCCGTGCCCCGCTTGCTTAGCCATGCATTACCCGCAGGCATTAGCTTTGTGCCCGGCTCACTATTTGATCATGGCAAACGTCACAGCCAGTATATCCGGCTTAGTTTTTCTTTTGCCAATGAGATGCTTATTCAACAAGGAATGCGCGAATTGATCCACATTGCGGACGGGCTGTGAGCCGGTTATACGGTAACAACGCAACAGGATAGTATAACGGTGAACAGAAGCGACTGGCAACCGCCGCGATCACGGAAGCATGTTATATGTTCATATAGCCGCAAACATTTTAAACTCTACATGTAGCGCGGTCAGCCTACTCATACCTTGACCAAGTTCAATGTTAATTTGGATTGTGTACTGAAATCGTGATCAATGCGACCTTAAAACTGATTCAACACTTGAATGAATCTCGGTCAACGTACTAGATTGACCGGATCATAATGCCTGAATGAGCACATACTGATCCCGCTGCAATGCCTGCCTTGTTTCCGAGTAAAGGCAGGTATTTGTTATACATGCGCTGTCTATTGCAAATTCAATTTCGCTGGTGCCAGGCGCAACATACCATTTTCATAACGATACGTTGCATCCAGTTCACCGATAAAGCCATTTATGCCGACTTGTAGCGAATAAATGGCGGTAATTTGATGATGATCAACCTTAAATTGTTGTACCGCTCCGCCGAATACTGGCGGCTTGCTGGATACGGTCTGCTCTGGCAAGTTTTTTAAAGGGAGCGAATGCACAACTCCGTTTAACTTCAGTGCCAATTGATCGCCATTGATACTAGCACTAAACTGGCGTGCCATGCCCGTTTGTAACGCTTCCACCGGAATATTTTCACCATTTTGGCTAAATACTTGGATCGTATTCAGCTCCATTCCTGTACCGTATCCCGAAGTCAGATTTACGATCAGCTCTGGCTGTCCGTCTCCGTCCAAATCTGCTTCAGCTACCCACGGCGCATAAGTCGGATTCTGTACCTGTTGTCCTGGCAGATTACCTTGAAAAACAGGCGTACGAATCGTCAAATGATCGTACATACCTTGTCCATTCGGCTCACCTTCAATCATCACACCAAGTGCGCTATCGGCAAATACGATATCACGGCTGCTTTCCTCATCATCCCCAGCATTTGCCAATGTACTGCCTGTCTCGTCCGCTGTCACCGCATTGACGCGGATCGGTGTACTGTTTGTACTTGTCAGCGATTGATCTGAATGTAACCGTGCCGCCGAAATCGTTTCTACACATACTGCACTCAAAATCAGCGCCAAAAACAGCCATTTTTTCATATTCTTTTTTATATTCAAAGGATTGCCTCCTGAAAAATTATGCTTAAATCGTTTAAAGTGATACTCCGCTTCAAAAAATCAGACAAAGCGGAGCCTGTTGTCTGACTAAATCATTCGCTTACTTCCTCTATGCTAAGCCTTATTAACCATAATTGCCAGAAAAAATTGAAAATTTCCGCACAACAATCAATAATAAAATAAACAATATAAAAATATCGAACACCTGTATCTATTTTCATGCCTTGGGAGCACACGATACGGTCTGCTCCCACATACAAATCTAGACATCCATCCCCATTTCATCGTCAAAAGGAGCCTATGTATGATTATGATTCGTGAAATGAACATTGCCGATTATGCCGCGATGTATTATTTATGGAGCAATACCGAAGGCATGGGACTAAGTGAAGCCGATACACTCCCCCAAATCGAGCGCTATCTTGAACGCAATCCAGGCTGTTCGTATGTCGCAGTCAATCTTTCCTATCCTGAACATCAGGCAGTCATCGGCACATTGCTGGCAGGACATGATGGACGACGTGCGTATTTGTACCATATGGCTGTCGCTGTCGAAGCTCGCGGACATGGCATTGCCAAAGATTTGCTTGCTCGCAGTATGGAGGCGTTGGAGCGGCAAGGCATTGATAAAGCTCATATTTTTGTAATGAGCAGCAATGCGGAAGGCAAATCATTTTGGGCAGCTAGTGGCTGGGAGAAACGTACAGCACTGGACGTCTTTTCCCGGGAAATAAAAAGCTCGCCCCCCAATTAAAGGAAGCAGTTATAAATAGAGCTCTATGGAATCACAGTTAAAGCTAATGTCTGCATTGATTATGAACACGTATGATCCATGTTTCTTATCGTCTCCATGCCATACAATTATACAACAGCGTCTAAAATGAGCATGGATCATATGCGTAATCATCCGTTTCCTCCAGCGATCGATCCCAACAAAATACCATTATTGTTCATTATTGGGATTAAGAGTCCGTCCCCTTATTCCGTACCGCAGTGGTGTATGCCGTGCCGACCCATAGTGATGGATGCACCATCATCAAAGCGAACACGCACGCACACCGTTGAAAATCCTTCCCCCCCACGCTATCATATGGCTAAACGATACATACGAAAGAAGGGTTACCTATGAACTCAACCATTACGGAAAATGTCATTCGTACGCGCACGAAGCTGCGTCGGGATACGCTCATCTCGGTGCTGGATGAATTTGATGGTGTAATTATGCAATTGGATGCTGCCAAACGAGCCGAGAAATATCGCAAAATGGCACAAACCGCGTTTTCGTTTTTTCGCGGCAGTGCGTATTTGTTTTATTTTGACGCTACTCGTCATTATTTTCCGTATCATACACCGGATGATCGTCCGACATGGATTCAAGGCGATTTGCATTTTGAAAACTTCGGCGCTTTTCGTAATGAATCCAGGGATATTGTGTATGATGTGAATGATTTTGACGAAGGTTATGTCGGTTCGTATTTGTACGATGTGCTGCGTATGTCGGTTAGTATCGCATTGGTTGGTCGGCAGCTCAGTTATGATCGCCAGCAGCAACTGACAGCGCTAGAGCAGTATGTGCAAGCATATTACAAACAAATTCGCCGCTTTGCTGCCGGTAAAGATGATCCGGGCAAATTTTGTATGGATGAACAACAGGCAAACGGCCCGATTCGCAAATTGCTGCGCAAGCTGGAAAAGCGACGGCAAGGTCATTTTCTGGAAAAAGTAACAGCGGTAATGCAAACGGATCGTGTGTTTTTGGAAAATAGCGAGCTGGTCGTTCCATCCGCCCATGAGCAGCAATTGCTAGAACAGGTGTGGGGGGAGTATCAACAATCATTACTGTGCTGCCAAGACGATGTAGCACACTACAATATTAAAGATATTGCGATTAAACACGGCTCTGGTACGGCATCGATCGGACTGGATCGTTATTATGTGCTGATCGAAGGCGGAGCCGAGCAACAAGGCGCAGACGATATCGTGTTGGAAGTCAAAGAAGTGCGCGCACCGGTGCCTGCTTATTTCCTGCCCTATAGCGAATCGTTCTGGCATAACTTTGCCCCTCAAGGCAAACGGGTGACAACGACCCAACAAGCGATGCACCATAAAGCCGATCCGTATTTGGGCTTTGTGACATTGGATGGACGGGACTTTTATGTGCGTGAACGTTCTCCGTACAAAAAGCGCCTGAAGCTAGAAAATATTACCGATCTGAACGATATGCAAAAAATCGTCACCAGCATGGGCAATCTGACTGCCAAAATGCATGCACGCGCCGACGCCGACCTGAGTCAAGGCATTCTGAATTATCATAGCGAGCGTGAAATCGCCGCGGCGATGGGCGACGAGCCGGATCATTTTGCCCATCATCTTTCACGCTGGGCGTACGCTTATGCCGATCAGGTGGAACGGGATTATGCACTATTTTGCGAATGGACGGCTCCGCTGCGGACGGTGCAGAACGAAGCGATAGATGCGCAGTCTGAAACGGAAGTCGAATAAATAGGGATTGTGGTAGACGAGTGAATCACTTGCCGCTGGAAAGCAATCGTCTCGATGCCGCAGCAGAATGTGATTGTAGTAAACGAATGGATCGCTTCGCATTCGCAGCTTGGCATCGTACAACAGAACGATTCAGTAATTATCATGAATCCATACATCGTTGATCGGCACAAGACAACAAGCACGCTGCACAACACTGCCAATAAGCAGGCAATCGATCGCTTATCGGTATCGATATCGGTACAAACAAACTCCCGTTTCTGCTGAACCGGGAGTTTGCTTTGCTTTAACCTTCCATTTGACTACGCTATCGATTTCAATAGAACAAAATAAATCGCTTCAGCACACTTCAACCAAACCAATGTGCAGTCGACCAGCTTACAGTCAAGCATTTGCCAAACAGCTCGAATGGCATGTCCGTTCATTGTACCTGCCCGATCGCTGTCTTGCCCTGCTATAACATACACTACCAAACTGCCGCCGCTTGACGTTTATGAATACACGATCCGATCTACATCGCTAAATGTGTATTGTTGCGCCAAATATTCACGGCTTTGGAGGGCAAGTTTACGCACACGTTCCAGATCGACACCGACAAGCTGACCGTTCCGTTTTACCGCACGCCCAGCGACAAACACGGTATCGACATTGGACGGCTGCGCAAATTGTACGACTGCGCCAATCGGATCGATCACCGGCAGCAAATTCAGATCGGATGCGCGAATCATCATCAGATCGGCTTCATACCCCGGCTTTAGCTGCCCGATCTGGTGATCGAGCCGCAGTGCGCGTGCGCCAGCGGTCGTTGCCATTTCCAGCGCTTGCACCGCGCCTACATTTAGCTCAATCGGCATATTGCCAGAAGCGATAATCTGTTCATTGACCCGTGCCCGTTCCGCTTGCAGCGCAAACTTCATCTGGGTGAACATCTCACCTGCTGTCGAGGTGACTACATCGACACCAAGCGCTGGCATACCGCCTTGCTCCATAAAAAATCCGGTCGCCGGATAGCCATGCCCCATCATCATCTCCACCTCTGGTGTGACCGACAATGAAGCGCCGGCATCCGCCAGCATCCGGTACTCGTCCGCCAGCATTTTGTTGCCGTGCACCATATTCAGATCAGACCCAAGCAAACCTGCTTCATACAAACGAGTGACAGAATGATCGCTAGCGCCCCAGTTACCAAAACCGATATGCATCGAACAGACCGCATTTAACTCACGCGCGATGCCAATTTCGGTCACAGTCGTATCCCAGTGACTAAATTCCGGCCCACGAATTGCCAGTCCTAGCGTCAATAATCCGTCATCCGCAGCAAAATATTGCTTTTTCACCCGATACACATCATCCGACACGACGAGACGACTGTCCCGATTCCAATATTCGGTTTCCCCATTCACACCGAGTGCAAACACCGCTCTCATGCCTGACTCTTGCAAACCGCGAATCAGCTCATCCGTATGTTCTGGTGAATACGGCATACTCCAATCGAGCAATGTAGTCACACCGGAATTAAGCGCTTCCAATGCGCCGAGCAAATTGCCGATATAACTATCCTGTGGACGCAAACGACTGCCCAACCCGCCATAATACAAGTTTTGCAAATAAACAGGCAGCGACCAGTTCGCCCCTGCTGTCCGCACAAGCGATTCCCACACATGACGATGTGTATCGACCAATCCCGGCAAAATGATCATACCTGTCGCATCCATCGTCTCATAATCATGCTCAGATACGTGCAGATTAGGCGCAATCTGTTCAATACGCGAGCCTTCAATGAGCACATCCGCTTGCCGATAACTGCCTAACACATTGTCCATCGTCAAAACGGTACCCTTTTTCAGCAGATAGCCTTTTTTTGGCATCAACATGTACCTCCTTAATTAAGCAAAAATGGGATTTACAGGTTTTTCACCTCCATCTTATCTTATAGAAAAGTTATTTACAATATAAAGGTAAGTCGCTAATTGAGCTTGTATGTGTATTCAATAGTGATCGCTTACAGCACTTTAAACAACAACATGATATCATTTGCTGTAAAAAACGATGAGACTAGCCAATCGACCGAAGCCGCCAAGCGCTTGCGCTAGCAAATGCAGGCAACTTACGGTATGAACTTCCCTTTCAATGCCAAAAGCTTCTCCTATCCAACCAAACGGCTGCACCGGAGAAGCTTGTCTTGAGCTATATATTTATATTTGCGCCATCTACAATTGCAGATCGAATAGGCGAAGAACAAGCTTATGTTGAGCTATAGATTTACATTTGCGCCATAGCAAATACGAATAGTGTTTTGACCATCTTCAATATATAGTTTGATTTTGTACAAATCCCCTTTATAAATAAGGACAGCTATCCAATTTAAAGCCAATATTTAAAGCAGTCAAGCTAATAAGCTGTCTCACTTTCATTCCGTTTAGGTGTACTTCCTGATCGCTTAATGAACAGACTTGTTTACACTCGCACTTCAATTTACTAACACCTGTTACTTCACCGAACCGCGTGTCACGCCGCTAATGATCCATTTCTGGGCAAACAGATAAATGATAATCATCGGCAGCATTGCCAGCAAGTACGATGCAAACGCCAGATTGTAATCGGTGTTAAATTGCCCCTGGAAAATGTACTGTACGAGCGGTAATGTGTACATCGTCTGATCGCTCACGATAATCAATGGCAACAGGAAATCGTTGTATGTGGACAAGCAGACAAGAATGCCAACCGTCGCATTAATCGGTGCCATCAACGGGAAAATAATCCGCCAAAACGTCCCCCATGTGCTCGCACCGTCCACTGTTGCCGCTTCCTCTAGCGCAACTGGAATCGAGCGAATATAACCGACATATACAAACACATTAAAAGCGAGCGCATATACCGTATGCAAAATGGTCAATCCGACCAGATTGGTCATATGCAGCGTTGCGGTCAGCTTCACAATCGGCAGCATAATGATCGGAAACGGAATGAACATCGCACTCACAAAATAAAAATACAATCCTTTAAAAAATTTACTGCGCTGCATATTGCGCCCAATCGCATAAGCGACCATCGAGTTCGTCAGTAGCGTCAGCACGACCGTACTCGTCGTGACCAGCACACTGTTGCGGAACGCTTGGAAGAAATTCGTCACTTCGATCGCATTGGCAAAGTTATCAAATCGCCAGTTCGTCGGCAGACCGAACAGCGATTGTGCCATCTGCTGCGGGTCTTTGAGCGCAATCGTGAGCGCCATATAGAGCGGGAACAGGATGACAATCGTACCGATCGCCACAACGATATTAATCGGCAAGTTGATTCGACGTGTTGCTTTCATTACATATCCATCTCCCTTCTTTGCAGGAAACGAATCTGCACGATCGAGATAAACGCAATCACGATAAAATAAATGACCGAGTTCGCGGACTGATACGCAAATTCGCCGCCTTCAAAACCGCCGGTATAGATCAGAAAAGAGATCGATTGCGTGGCGCGCCCTGGCCCACCGTTTGTCAGCGCCACGATCTGGTCAAATACCATCAGCGCATTTTTCATCGCCAGCACCATATTAATCGTGAAAAATGGAGCGATAAGTGGGAACGTAATGCTCCAAAATTCGCGCCATTTGCTCGCACCGTCCAGACTGGACGCCTCATACACATCGCTTGGAATCGTCTGCAACCCTGCCAAATACAAAATCGTATTTAGCGCAATGCCCTGCCATACCGCCACGATGACGACGCCAATCCAGGCAAGGCTTTCATTACCGAGCATATTGGTCGACAGCGATGCAATGCCCAGCGTCTGCCCCCAGACGGTAAACACATTGGAAAACAAATAATTGAATATGTATCCAACGATCAATACGCTCAAAATGTTAGGCAGAAAATAAATCCCCCGAAAAAAATTGCGCAGCCGAATGCTTGCATTTAACCCTAACGCAATCAGCAAACTAAAAATATTAACTACAATCGTTACTACGACCGCAAATTTAATCGTAAACCAGTACGCATCACCAACTACATTGTCGGTAAACAAGTTCACATAATTGCGTAGCCCGATAAAGTCATACGTTTGACCAAAACCGTTATAATTCGTAAACGAATAATACACACCTTGAATCGCCGGCAATGTCAAAAACAAGAAAAACAGCAATACCGCCGGAATCGTCATCCAGTAATACGTATACATACGTTTGGACATTGGAATAGCTCCTTTCTTATTCGGTATAGTATAGTAATGCTTGCTTAGATAGCGCTTACAAGTGAGACATTATATAGGCTTTTGTATAAACTGGTAAGCAACGCAGCAACAAACACAAGTAGTAACTGAGCCGTGCCGCACGATAAGCAACTATACATGCTGCTCCCAGTGTTTGAATACTATAAACACGATCGTATTTAGCGTTATGCCCTGCCATACCGGCACGATGATGACGCCAATCCAGACAAGGCGTTCATTACCGAGCATATTTGGTAGATCGTGCAGTACGGAGGAAATATTCCATACTACTCAAATGAAGTTCATTACTGAGCATATTTAGTAGATCGTAGTAGACAGCGATGAAATGCCCAGCGTCTGTCCCGAGACGATAAACATACTCGAACACAAATGCAGCCGTATGATCTTTGGCTATGCAAACGTCCTGTTTACTATACCGCTAACGATGTTATCTACATCTGCTAACTCGCCCGGCGCGCCGCTACTTTATCCCACTCTTGATCCAGTGTGCTTAGAAATGCGTTAATGTCTTTATTTTGCAAAAATGCCTGTACAGTCGGGTTAAGCTGTACGGCGCTCGGGATATAGTGATCAACAAAGTCGACGATTTTGCCCTGTTCAAAATAAGGCAGTAGACGAGCGACGCTATCATCCTGCTGCTGTACACCGTCCACGGCGGAAAACAGATTTTGCTGGTCGATATATTGCTGGCTGTTTTGCGGTTCCAGTAGGAACGACAGAAACTGTTTGGCTTGCTCTGGATGTTCGGTCTGGCTAGAGATGGCGAGCAATGTATCAACGCCTGCGGTCAGCTTTGTTTGTGATTCATCATTACTTGCCGGCAGCGGGAAAAAGCCAAGTTGAATATCCGGGTTCACTTTGCGAATTTCGGAAATTGCCCAGCTACCTTGAATGTACATCGCAGCTTGCCCATTACCGAAGGCACGGTTGCCATCCGAATAACCTTTACCAAAATTATCGCTATGCCCATAATTCAGCAATTCCAGTTGCTTTTTAGCTACTTCCTGATAGGCTGCTACAAATGTCGTTTTGTTTTCACGACGCTGTTTATAAAAATCGATTCCGACGAGCGAACCGCCCATATCGTTAAACGGCAAATTGCTTTGCCAGTCATCTTTATACGTAAAATAAAATGGAATAACACCCGCCTCTTTTGCCTTTTGTGCCGTAGCGATTAGCTCATCCCATGTTTTTGGCACCGACAAGCCGAACTTTGCAAAAATCGCTTTATTGTAAATAATACCGCTTGCATTAAGCGCAAATGGAATGCCATTCACTTCCTGCCTACCCGACACATCGCTTAACATCTGTACGTATTGTGGATTCACCTTTTGCAAGAGCGGATCATTGGTCAAATTAAGGAAAATGCCGCTCTGTGCCAACAACGAATAGGTATCGGTAGCGCCCATGCCGATTATGTCGGGTACGTCATTTTTAACGACACGCGTCTTTAGTACTGTTTCCGCATCAGGCGGATTAACTTGACTGACCCGGATCGTTGGATGCTCTTGGTTGAATTTGGCAATCAATTCATCAAAACTTGCTTTCGCTTCCGGCTTATTTTGGAAAAACTCAAGCTGTACCACATTGCTGTCGGCAGCATGATCGTCGCCACACGCCGTTAAGGTTAGCCCGAGCAGCACAGCCGCAAGGCATGCACTTAACCATTTTTTCATAATATCATCCCTTTCAAGATTAATAGATGAAACGAGTGAAACGAACGATTAAAGCGATCTTCAAGCAACTATGATCGCCCTCGGCACGCTAATCGAATGTTGCATGAATAGCAGCTCATACAACAACAGCATTACGATTGCATCCTACAATACCGTTGTTATGAAGCGCTTACAATAAGCTTGAAGTCGGAAAAATGATCGACAGAATGGAGGAATATAGCGTATGTTGCACATTTTAAGCAGTTCTCTTTTCCTATATTCACATTACCCTGTCGCTTGCTGCCTAAACTGCTTTTGATATTGTTTTTTTGCAAGTTTTACCAATCTGAACTTAGCCGTAGAGACTGTTCCATTTTTTCAATATGATACGATTTCAATTCGACATTTACCCTTTTTGTACTTATGAACTATAACGTATACGATTCGTTCAGTGTACTCATGCTAAATATACAGGCAAACTAACTAATCTAACCGAAACAGATACAGTGCCATGTAACAGTGTTGCCGACACCGTACAGATGGTAAGATGGACAGGAGACCGATTGATCGAAAGGGGGATTTGTATATGCAACCGATTCATCCGCTTGTATATGCCGGGCTAGGTGCTGGGCTTGTAATGTATTTGCTTGGATTGCTGCTGACGTACTTTTTCGTTACACCACGGATTTTGCGCTTTTTGCCGGGATTGCTTGGGCTTGTTGCTGGGCTGGTGCTGCTGTATATCGATGTAGATATGAAACAAGGGATATGGCAAGGCATTGCTGCCTTCTCGCTTGCAATGATCGGCACTTGTCTGATCGGGCTAGTATTGCTTATGTTCCAGCTCTTTTACCAACTATCCCGTACGCGCGGTAGTGCTTAAGCTGTAGAGTGTAATCGAATGACATAGCTGGCGCGAATGGCAAATACAAGCATGGCAACAGATGCACAGAGGAGGTGCAAAAATGGGATTACTCGGAATTGGCGGCGGCGTTGCGCTCGTTTTGCTGCTCGTCAGTATCATATTGACACGGCGAAATCAGCAATCACGTACAATTCAGTTTATACCAGGGCTGATCGGCGTACTGCTAGGTGCTATATTGATGTTATACAGCTTATTTCAGCCTGGTTGGGCAGGATTCGGGTATTTGATTGTATCCATTGTGACGATTATCGGGTCGCTGGCAGTACTCTTTATTATGCTTGTGATCGGACAGCGAATTGCGGGGCAGCGACGCTAAGTTGTGGGGATTGCTAGTAGGCTGTCTTCATTACATGGTAGAATGCGATATCGCCTTTAGGTTGATTTATTAATACATTATTAAGCGTCAACATACGATGAGTCCATCGACTACAGTATACAAATAAAGCCAGTTCTATACTGCACAATGCAGCGTAGAACTGGCTTTATGACGTTATTAACGATATTTGTAATCGTTTATGCTTATACTAGTGATACAGCAGCCGTTTCCTCATAAAAGGTCAACCGATTTTTCCCCGCTCGCTTCGATTGATACAGCGCCTGATCTGCCATCCGCATAATCTCAATCGGGTTATCGCTATCGACTGGATACAGGGCGGCACCAATGCTGCAACCGATGACAACTTTCTCGTATTCCAACACGAACGGTCGATTCAAACTGGCGATCACCTCCTGCCCATATTGCGCTACTGCTGCAGCCAGTTGCTCGGCTGACGTGCGCAGTACGACGAGAAATTCGTCACCACCAAGACGTACCGTAATATCGCCTGCCTGGGCGATTTCATTCAGTCGCTGGGCAACCTTTTGCAGCAGATGGTCGCCTGCCTGGTGACCGAGCGTGTCATTAACTTTTTTAAATCCATCCAGATCGATATACAAAAAGCCAAGTTGCTGCCCCTGCTCATCGACCGCTCCAATCGTCTGCTCTAGATAGTTTTCCAGTGCAGTCCGATTGGGCAACCCGGTCAAATGATCATAATGAGCGATCGTTTGCATCTGCCCCAGCTCAGCATCTTTTTGCACGAGCGAACGTAGCATCCGATTTAGCGAACGCGATAAAATCTGAATTTCGTCAAAACCGCCTTTTTCCGGCAACGTAACATCCTCACCAGCGGCAAGCCGATCGGCACGCCTCGTCAGCCGCAAAATCGGCAGCGCAATCCAGCCAGCCACAAACCAGCCGATCACAGCAAACAGAGCGGCAGCGCAAATTGCCGCCATTACGCTAAAACGATTTAATTCGATGACCGAAGCGAGTGCCATCGATTCAGGCTGGCGCACAAGTACTATCCAGCCCAGTCCTTTGTAATCCATATATCCTTTGCAATAGGCGTAGCCGGTTAAATATGTTTTGCCATCTGGCCATTGCTCCAGCTGCCAGCCGTCATGCCCTGCTTGAGCTTCGGTCACACTGTTTAGCTTTAGCGTTTGTCCAATCATATGATCCGGACCGAGCAAAATCGTACGATCTTTATGACTAATAATAAACAGATCGACATGATTAGATGCACGATGCAGCGACGATAACATGGAACGCTTTACTTCACGCGCCCATTCCCAACTTAGATGCGCCGCAAGCACGCCAACCGTGCGTCCAGAACGATCGATGACCGGCAGGCTAATATCGACGAATTGCAATGGCTCCCCACTCGGATTAGGCAATAATTTGGCAAGCAAGACGGCATCATGCACATCCCCGATAAACTTGTGCCGGATACCCTGTTGAAATACAGGTCGCTGCGATAAATCCTGACCGAGTAAAATATTGTCAGTCGAAGCAATGACCGTCCCTTTTGTGTTCAAATAACCGATCCATGAAAAAGACGGGACATTCGTCTGAAGCTGATCGAGCATGTCGTGTATATCTTTTGTATTGACCGATTGCATGAATACGGGCAAACGTGCCAGTAAATCCATTTCTCCCGCATGTGTCCACATAAAATTATCCAGCTTATCTGCCGTATCATAAGCAGTGCTGGACAGCGCTTGTCCAATCTCCTCTTTTACACTATGTACCGCATATCGATTCAACACTAGACCGAGCGCAATCGACAACACAAGCGAGAGCACAATGAAGATGAGTACCAATCCGGTACGCAACTTAAAGCTCATGCAATTTCCTCCGTATCTCCATGTATAATGCTTGCTATGTACCTATTATGAATTGTATCGGTACAAATTATAATTTTATCAAGTAGTAATTGTATGATTATGTAGTATATAGGTAGGATGTGTCGAATGTGTTGCTATGTTTGGGTTTAAATATAATGTCAATGTAAAATAGGAAGACTATTCTCATAAATAAAATATTCAATTAAATAGCGCTTAAAATCATCCAAAAAACGTTCTAAATTATTTTTTCTATTTCGACTCAACTTTGTTATACTGTACAAAGGAGGGATAATATGCTATCTAAATTCTCAGTAAGCAACTTTTTATCGATAAAAAACGAGTTGGAAATTTCATTTAATCATTCTTATAGTAATGCGAGCATTTTTAAAGATAATATTTTATTCGAATATTATGACAATGCTCGTAAAAGAGCCATTTTAAACGGTTCACTGCTACTTGGCGCTAATGCTTCAGGAAAAACAAATGTTTTAATCGGGTTACGTGTGATGCGCGAATATTTTTTAAACAGCGTTTCCTTTCTTACACCGGATGATATCGAATTCCCTCTCCAACCGTATGCCTTTGATGATAATCCGATCTCCACTTTTAAGATCGAATTTGTAACTGAAATTACCGAACAACTTGATCATCCGCCATCTTCCTATTTTATTAATTACGAATTTTCGTTTGATCACAGCTTACAAAAGATTAAACAGGAAGTACTGTATTATCGTAAAGTGTTAAAAACAAAACTAGATCAACCTGTATTTATTTTCAAACGTTTGTACGACGTTATTGAATCCTCTCTAGACATTTCTCGTATTTTGGAAAAGATCAAACAGGAAAATATCACCCATAAGCTTGTTTTATCTTTAATACTATTTGACATCAACAAAACATTTTATGCGGATGAAGTGAGTACACTAAGCTTTAATCTTGCAGAAATATGCGGACAGTTTCTGAACCGCGAGCTTCGGTTTGACTCTAATGGTGAGAATTTAAATGAATTTACAGAAGCACTAAACAAAAATGAAGCGTTTAAGCAATATATTTTACAAAATTTGACCGATTTTGATTTTGCTTTAGCAAACTTTCATATTCAAGATGTAACAGATGATATTGTAGCTGCACTTTCAACCTCCAATGCTTTTGCACAAATGCCTACAACTATGCAAAAAAAAATACTGAATGATGCCCGTAAAAACAGACAATATCGTATCGAAACGATCCATCAGGTTGGTGACAACAATTATACGTTGTCTATGGGTTTGGAATCGTCAGGTACACGTAAGTTTCTCGCCAACTCCCTGCATATTTATGAATCTATTTTATATGGAGGTTTATACGTTAGCGATGAATTTGAAAGTCATTACCATTTCAGATTACAAGAAGGAATCATTAACAACTTTCTGAATGAAGGCATGCAACAACGAGCACAATTTCTGTTGGTCACTCACAATCCATTCTTATTAAATCCCGACTTTTTTGCAAAAGAACAAATTTATTTTGTGGATAAAGATCGGGAAACTGAAAGTACGATTGTGTTCTCACTGAAAGAGTTTGAAGGCATTACGTATAACAACCATAACTGGTCTCAACTTTATATGAAAGGCAAGTTTGGTGCTGTGCCTGAGGTGATTTTTTAATGAGTCGATCCTTGAGAAGAACTATTCATATTTTGTATGAGGAAGCATCGATGAAAGGGAAAAAAATCAATTCCTGATCACTTGGCATTTCCTGATTTCTCAAATCAAGCACATGTTAGCTTTTTGGCTCGTTTGTCTCCAATCAGCTATTTTGATGTGTTGGTAGATGATATTTTGCGCACACCATGATATACATATGCAATAAAAAAATCATGCTTACTGTATACATTTGTTTGTTTTAAATGCAATCAACTGTATACTTTTTTGATCAAACCAAAAATCCGATTTCCGTCATATGCAACCGGAATCGGATTTTTGATGGATACAGCTTTTCATAATCGGCTTTCTGACATTTGTTTCTCGTCCCAATTTTTCATATTAATTCTGAAGGTTTACGCGGGATTGTTGCTCTGAATATTTGTACTTTACTGTTGCGCCAGCGTCAGCTTCAGCACATCCCCGGCTTGTCCGCCAAATACAACTTTGCCGCCTTCCGGCAATACAGCCGTATTAGAACCTGTAGCGACTGAAAGACTGACCGGGGAGCCGTTTTTGTCATACACGACAAAGCCTGCATGGGCAGGCAGTTCTGCGGTCATTGTTTTGCCGGCTGTGCTTGCCGAAATGTTAAACCAGCGCACATTGCCTGAAGCGGGGATCGTTACGATCGCAGCTGGCGCGGCAGGTAGCGTCTCTATCGCATCTTCGTTCATATAGGTGCGTCCGTCTGCTTGCAAATATTCGATTCCCTGTTGACGGGTAAAGTTCAGATCGAATGTATCGCGTCCGTTCATAACTGGAATTTCGGCAATATTGACCGCATGATCGGCATCGATAATCTGCGCACCGTTCGCATAACCGCTAGCGGCATCCAGCTTGATCGTCTTCGTCAGAATCGAAGGCGAAATATAGAAAAATGAATTGATTTTCTCATCGAGTGCATAATACGCTTTCCCATCGCGCTGTTTCCAAACGTTCGCTACCGCCTCATCAACCGGATGGTTATCCAACTTTTGCAATTCATAAAATGCCATCCGCGTATTGCCGATGCCAGGCAACTCGATATCGCTGCGGATACGTATATACGTATGCCCATTCGTCTGTTCGTCAAAAGCAAGTACGGTACGTCCGTCTTGACTTGTAAATTCACCATTGCCGGTATACACATACGCTTGCGCCGGAATCAGATTGCTCATCATTGCAGGCATATCGATCGTATCGTTGTGGATGTCCACCGTACGCGTTTCGCCTACCGTACCGTACAAGCCTGCATATTGACTCATCGCCTCCGGCATCGTTTGTTGGCGCGGCTGCTCGAATGTCGGTTCAGGCAAAATATCGGTAATCGCGCCGTTCTGCTTCAAATATTGCAACAAAATATTCGTCGCCGCAGTCGTATTAAATACAGACGAACCGCCAGCCGTCACCAATGCGATCGAAATATCGTCATCCGGCAAACTGATCAATGCGGAATGATACATAATCGTATCGCCGCCTTTCGTCGCCGCGCGAATACCGTAATCGCCAAACGGTTCAAGATCGACGGAATCCCAACCAAGCCCATAACCAAATGCGTTTTTTGTGTCTGGCACCCACACACCGTTACGATATTCCGGCTTCAACATCGCTTGTGCCGATTGTACGGACAACAGATCAGGACGCTTGCCGATCAGCAATTCCGCAAACTGTGTCAGTTCCTGTGCGGTAGAATACACGCCGCCTGTGCCGAGAATATTCGCATTTTCCGGTGGCAGTGCATTCGGAATGCCTGGCAAACGGAGCGGTTCAAGCCTGCTGCGATCGAATGGATCGAGCGGCGTTTCGGTAGCGCTCAGACCGAGTGGTGTGCTCACACGTTTGTGCAAAAATTCGCTATAACTCATTTTGCTTACCCGCTCCACTAGCAATTCCAGCAGTTGAAAGCCGTCGTTCGCATATACCGAATAGGCGCCTGGAGCGGACTTTAGGCGCTGTTTGCGCAGATTGCTCAACAGTTGATCGTAATTTTGCGTATCATTATCGTCCATCAGAATCGAATTTTTGTAATGTGAACCGTACAAGCCTGCTGAATGGTTCATTAGCATACGGACGGTAATTTGGCGGTAACGCTCGTCCGCCATTTGGAAATCAGGAATGTATGTCGTCAACGGCTGGTCGATATCGACTTTGCCATCATCGACCAACATCATCGTCGCAGCGGTCACAACCATTTTGCTCACCGAGCCGACGCCAAACATACTGCCTGCATCGATCATTTGTGGATTGCCGTTATCGTCCAGCGTTGTGCCGCCAGATAGCATAATTTGCCCATGATCCCGGATCGCATACTGCGCCCCGGTCACCCCATAATTCGCCATCAGCGCTGCGATCATTTCTTGCGCTTTCGCCTGTGCCGGATTGTTATGCGCGGCAGTGGCAGATGCCGACATATTGTACGTAGACGTGGATACACTGGCAGTGTTAACCGTTTCGGTCGCGGCGTTGGCGACGCTTGCTCCTTCGGTCATCGGCAATATCAGCAGCAGCGCAACCATAGTTGCTGTCGTCGTTTTTTTCCAGACATGTATCGGTTGTGTCATATGATCGTTGATCCTCCTCGAAAAGTTAGTATGCTCTGTAGCTCTGAATAAAGCATACCGTATGGACAAGCATCCACCTTCCCCATGTCCTGAAACGCACAAAAAGAACCCCGAACGACATGTTCGAAGCTCTTGGCACAGAAAATAGATACAAACTGAGACGCGACAAGACGTGCTTTAACTACTAATAGGCTGACCGCGTTACATGTAGAGTTTAGTGTCATATAGACTAGCCTAGCTACGTTCATCGTGTGTGATACAAGTATATGTTTATACGATTTGTGAGCACGGGAATCTACCTTCTCTCCCTATTCGTAGATTCCTGTGCAAGACGGGAGTCCGCCCCCTTATTCCGTACTGCAATGGTGTTTGCCTCAACAGACCAGGTTTGCGTACATATATTAAGCAAATGGCAACATCACCATATTATCAAACGTACAATTTGCCGTCTCAATCGTCATATGACCACCATATTTCTCGCAAATACGCTCGATATTCGTCAACCCAAAGCCGTGTTCTCCCGGGCTTGCTTTACGTGTGCGCAGATCGGTTACTTCGCGTTCTGTATGATTGCGCACACGGATCAACAGCGCCGCTTCGCTCGATCGAATGTCAACTTGGATAAGCCGATCTTCGGCTTGGCGCACATGTTTCGAAGCTTCGACCGCATTGTCCAACATATTGCCGAGCACAACGGACAGATCGTAGCGTTCAATCGGTAGCTCTGGCTCGCGTAACCGCAGCTCGGTATCGATACGAATCCCGTTCGCGCGCCCAACATTAAGTGCATTAGTAAGCAGTGCATCGACAACGAGATTGCCTGTATTCACTCGCATATATGCATGATCGATGCCCGTTAATGTCGTCCGAATATGCTCGATCGCTTCCTCGCTACGTCCGTGTTCGATATATTCGGCTATGACGAGCAGATGTTTGTTCGTATCATGGATAATGCGTTTAATCTCTTTGAAGCTATGCACTGTCTTCTCGTAATTGGCGTCCTGGTAATCCATCTGGCTTTGCAAACGGTCATTTTGCAAAGTTAATTGAAAACGGGCGATCACGGTATCGAGCATATACACAACTAGTACATTTAAAATAATAAAGCCAAACACAGCCACAAAATAATGGACATTTTTCTCACCATAAATCGTAAACACGTTCACCAAATAAATGCTGATCACCGGCACGCTTAGAAAAGCGAGTGCATACCTCGCTTCTAGCGGAAAGCGGCGGCGTTTGACGACCAGCCGGATCACATGAATGATCGCAAACATAATCGTAAAATCGATTAACAAGATCGCTGTGATCAACATATGTGTCTTCATATCTACCACTTGGCTCATGCCTAACTGCAATGAAGGTATAAACAGATATATCAAAATAAGATTGATCAGCGTCAACAACACCGCATACAAAATCGTAAACATTAATTTTAACTTCTGCGACACATTATATGCTTGCGCAAACACAAAAATAACTCCAATCGCCAGCAACGAAGATACGATATCCGGCAAATTAAGCGTTAAATAAGCGAATGTTAGCGGCAAAAAAGCGGCGATCCAATATTTTTTGTTAGGTTTGCTTTTGTCGCTACCAAATACCGAATTAAAAAAGAAATGAATCTGCACCGCCATCACGAGCGTTGTGCCCACATTCAGCAGCCAAAACAGCATCATTGCGCTCATCATTCCATCCTCAACACCATAAAACGGGTACAGGCGTCTTTGACTTCTTTGAGCTTGGAGCGTCCGATCGGCAGCTCCATCCCGTTAGACATGACGACCCGACTACCAGCGAATTTATGTACATGCGACAAATTGACGAGCACCGAACGGTGAATTTGCAAAAATCGCTCCTTTTTCAAACTCTCGGCATAGCTGGAAATTAGCCCGCGTCCTTCATACACACCGTGTGTAGTAGTAAGGTGGAGCTTATGTTTGACGGTCAAGCTTTTGGCGGCTTCAATTGCAATAATATCGTCATAATGCAGCACTAGCTCACCTTCAACGGATTTGACGATCAAAATATCCTGTTCTTTTTCGGCAAAATAACGGCACAGCTTGAGCATCTTTTCAACAAATAATGCAGGCTTTACCGGCTTCAGCAAATATTGAAAGGTGATCACATCAAAACTTTCCAGCATATATTCGGCATAACTCGTCAAAAATACGATCTGTTCGCTCAGCCGCTTCATCTCCCGCAACTTGCGCGCCGTCTCGATGCCAGTCAATCCGTTCATTTCAATATCAAGCACAAGCATATGAAAAGGTTCGCCACCGTTCTCGTAATGCGATAGCAGCGCTTCACCTGACGTAAATTCTTCCGGTTCAAACTCAATGCCAGACTTTATGGACAGATCGAGCAACATCCGCCGCACTTCTTCCCTGTGCGGCTGCTCATCATCACAAATCGCAATACGGTACATGATCGCTGATCCTCCGTAGGTTTTCTTTTTATTATATACCTTGTTTCAGTACTGCTGCGAATGCATAAAAATAAATTCATTGTGCAGCATTCGGTTTTTAGATTAAAAAATGCGCCTAACCTAAATACAGATCACCATGCGAAATCGTCCAAGCATTTATGTACATATCGCAGTATTACATAAACATACGGTAGAGGGGATAGGATGAATTTGGGACAGTTTGAACTGCCCGCTTTATTTGGCACACGGTAAGTAAAAAGAAAGACCTTGAGGATTGTCACCCGAGGTCTTGGAATCATTCATTGATCATCATCTGTTCTCTTTTGGTCGTATTGACTGCTGATCATACGTACACTCCACAATATAAAGCTTCCCGTTTTGCGCAAACCGCTCTTAGATTAAGCGCTTAAATAGATCATGTTCATATTATTTAATACCGATATCGTACGCAAAATCATAAATTTGGGTAATGACTCCATTTTTGACGACACCGGCTTTAATGGTGGTGGCAGCAGCGATATGGATCGGTTTGGAATAGACGGTGCCATGCGTTAGCGTCGGGACGGTTCCATCTGTCGTATACCTAATTTGATCTGCCGTCGTTGTCAAACTTAACTCAAAAGGCTGCTCGTACAACCCTGTAGGTTTACTTGCCATAATCATATCCGGCATCACCCAGCCATCCCGCTTTACTTGCGCATAAGCCCAAACATACACTTCCCCAAAACCTTGATTAAATCCATCATTAATCGCTTGATTGATGTTGTTCCATACTTCAAGATGCTGTCTGTCACTCACATAACCGCTAAAATAATGAATCAGCTTGGCAGGATATCCCAAATGAGCTTGTACATAGGTCAACGTATTTCGATGTTTTTGTGACTGATCATCAATAAGGTAGTCATAGTCTTCCAGCATAAAGAAATCAAGATTCGGGTATTTCCATTGTTTATACGGGAAATTCACGATGCGCATCATAGCCGGAACACGATCTTGATCGATTACAGATGGCGTGAAAAAAAGCACTGTAAATTGCGCATCCGGGTTATTTTTTTTGAGTTCATCCCGCAGCATAAGCGAAAATTCACCATTTTTATCTCTTAGCCAGTACAGTAAATCTTCATGCCCTTTGATCGATTCATTGCTCGATTTAAACTCATACATCGCTTTACCGGTTTCTTTTTTATACAGATCACGAGTCGCTTGATCGTAAAAAGCCGGCGGTTTCTGATCCATACCTTCCATAAACCACCACCACGGTTCACCTAATTGAATCATAGGCTGCATCCCATTGTTCACTGACATTTGCGCAAGTTCATTCACATAGCTTTTGTAAAATTGTTGTACAGCTTTATTAGTAAAACTTAACAAATGAGGCGGCGGCGTCCAACCGCTAGTAGCGGGTATATTATTCCATGTACGTTGCCACCATTCGGCAGGTGCATCGACATTTTCCATCGAAATGGAATGGATCAACTTAAAATGATGTTGCTGTAGTCGTTGAATATAATTGTCGTACCATTGTTCAAAACCGGCATTAAACGGATGGTCGGTAATGATTTGCATCGTTCCGTTTACATATTTTTTATCGTAATAATGAGAGGCGCCCACATACATCGTCACCCAACCTGTAAATCCTAATTTTTGGTAATCCGAGACGACTCGTTCAGGCGTCAAGTTATAAATATCATCATAATCATCGGTAATTCTAACCTTTTGTGCGGGCTTGGCGTCCGGTTCTGTTCGTAAAAAAGCAGCGCCTGTTACCGTCCAGTCGGTCATTTTAACTAAAAAGCTTTTGGAATCATGTAAATCCGCGTCGGTCGCTGTGACATCATATTCTTTGGGCACATACGTCCACATTAATTTTTTGATATCTTGTACAGGTACTTTTTTCCAATCTTTATTTTTGACCCATTGTGTGGAGTATTGTTGGGTACCATCGGTAGTGAGCTTGCTTTCTTGCACATATGGCTGCCAACCTGCATACAAATTGTTAAAATCGATTTCAATATTGCCTGTCGTGCCGGTTGCGCTCCCTGCTGTTCTGCCGGCTGGAAATGTAATATGCGCTCCTGCTTCCCAATCATCCTGCGCGCGATTCACGACATAGTTCCATAAGCGAACATAGTACACTTCGCCACTGTTAGTTTCTACCGTCAATACCGGTGCCAACGTAGCATTCATCGCAGGTACATCACCATATAAATAATATGTATAGGTTAAAGTTAAATTAGAGAAGTTTGCATCGGTAGGGTATTTTAAATCCGGATGACTGTAATGATCTTGGGACTCCCAGCTCATGCCACTAAGATCGGAACGTGTTCTGAAATTGCCTGCGCTAATGACCATATTTTGATCGGTAATCGTGGACGCTATCATTGAAAAGGAAAAGTTGTTCGTTAAATATTTGGGCTGAAGTTTATAAATTTCGTTGTGATGCGTAGATACAGCTGTGGATGGTTTGGCTGAAGAAGCTAACCGTTTTGGCTGTACAAACTTGGATGGAAATTGCGGTTGATAGCTTGGAAATTGTTGTTTCCATTGGCTTAGCTGTTTAGAGTATAAAATTGTACTTTGATCAATAGCTGGAGTAGCTGGCGCTTGCTGTTGATAGGCATTAACAGGGTTGTCTGCTAGTTTGTTGTCATTATGCAATGATGGTTCAGCCAAAATTGTAGTAGGAATGATGGAAATAGGTTGTATAAATAACAACAGGGCAAAAATGAATACGATTTTGTTAATCATAAAATTCGGTCTCCTTTTGCATATCCTTAAAAAACATTACAAACTTAATTATAAAACAACTCAGTAGCTAAAATGTATTCATTTTTCTCCAAATACGATGCTCGATATACAATGATTGTGTTTAATTTTCAATCTTTATTTGCAATAAAAAAACGACTATTTCTCGACTAGACGAGAAACAATCGTTTTTTGAAGTGCTCTGCATTCAGGTTGTGTTAGGGCGTTGATGCACACACCCTACTTAATCGCGCTCAACACATCCAACAGCATCTGCTTAAACAGCGGACGATCGATATGTTCACACACCCGCACATTCGGCTGCTGACCAAGCCGTCCATTAATATCCACGACACTGTAGCCGCGCGTCCACTCGCCCTTCGTTTCCACATCAACAAAATAATTATGCGCTTCCGTCATCACCGCTTCATTCGCAGCGACCGCCATTAGCAATGTGTCCGGATGTGTCGTACCGTTCAGTCGATGCACCTGTTTGTTAAACTGCATCACGACCCGATTCACATCGATAAAAAACTGAGCCCCGGCTGTGCCGAGTGCCGCAATTTCCGCATGGTCGTTATCATCCATCAGCGAATGGCGTGTACACATTTCCCAACCGACCATCGTCGTCGGAATGCCGGAACGCAGTACGATATGTGCCGCCTCCGGATCGACATAGAAATTGTATTCGGCTGCTGGTGTAATATTGCCAAGCGCATTGTTCGTACCGCCCATGACGTACAAATGCGGGATTTTCGGTACGATCGTCGGGTCTTTTTGAATCGCCATCGCGATGTTCGTTAATGGCGCGATCGCCAGCAGATGAATTTCACCCGGATAACGGTGCACCGTTTCAATCAGAAAATCGACCGCATGCCCGTCTGCCGGACGCTGGATCGCTTGTGGGAAATTCGAACCGCCCATCCCGTCGCTACCGTGTACATCTTCCACCGTACGATGCGACTGCGCATTCCAGGTCATGAGCAGCGGACGCTCACAGCCTTTGTAAACCGGAATGTTTCCGTCAGCACCGCCCTTTCCCGCCACCTGAATCGTATACAGCGCATTTTCAACCTCTTGGTCAAATTGCACATTACCACCTGTCATCATAATGCCTTGCACATCAAAATGATGCAGCGCCGTCAAAATGGCGATCGTATCGTCGCCAGCCGTGTCTGTATCAATAATCGCTTTGCGTAATTTGTTCATCGGGTTCGCTCCGTTCTTGTATGGATGAATAGTAGATGGAAGTATGTTTTGCCGCTCGGTATCATTTTAGCCAATCCGCATAGAAATTCCGATAACCTTGTTTCATTATCCGGCTCGCAAATGTCGCAAACGCATAATCCCGATTGTCCTGCGAATAGCGGCGCGGCGACGACACCGCCATATTGACCAGTTCAAACCAGTTTTGCTCATTACCGGCAAACGAATGGGTCGAGCTAATATGGTCATAACACGGATGTTCCGGCTTGACGACAATTTTGCCCATCGCCAGCGCTTCAGTGAGTGGCATCGCAAATGTATCAAAACGCGAACAGCTCCAATACACTTTCGCACTGTTCATCAATTGGAAAATCTCATCTTGTGATAAGGCAAACTGTAGCTTAATATTGGACGGAATATTATATTTTTTCATACTTTCACGATAGCGCTCGCCGCCAAACACCATATACACTTCTTTGTCCGGATTACGGCGCGCATATTCCAGTACCAGATCAGGGCGACGATTGTCCTCATCCCGACCGATCCACAAAATCCGGTTATCGACGACCAGATCAGGGTTATAATGCCGTTCTGCCAATTGTTCGCTAAAGCCGATCGGAATCACATCGACATCGGTAATGCCGAACTGCGTTGCCATTTGTCGTTTCAGAAATGGCGTCTGCACGACCGCTTTGTTGACAATCGTATAAAAAGGCTTCATCATTTCATAGCCTGTCAGCGCCGGGTCAGGGAAACTGTGCGGGAACAACACACTCTTTGACAAAAACATATTCAAAAACGTAAAACCTGATACCGTATACAGTACATGCTCAATGCCATGTTTATTAATTTGATCGAGCACGATATCATAATTGACCAGATCGCCCTTCTCATGCTCATACCCAGGCAACCAGTCATACCCGCTCACATTTCGCTCCGGGGAAATAAATACGATTTCCACTCCAAGCTCCGCACTTAGCGCTTTCAACCGCTCGGCAAATACACGCGGCCCTTGATTTTCGGTGAACTGAATTTTGCGCATTACTAGTCCGACTTTTGTCATGATGATTGTCTACCTCCTGTCTTGCTGGTCTTGCTGCCATATTCATTATCACTATAGCGAGTTTGCCGCCATCTGCCAACTGTAATGGAAATGGATCAACATGTTTGTACATATGGAAAAGCCATGCACGATCATCTGGATAGGATCATGCATGGCTATGGAAGCGGCAAGATTAGATGTATACGTAGCGTACAGCAACAACAGATTGATGTCGCTCGCATCTGTCTGTTTTATGTCTGTTTTATGTCTGTTTTATGTCTGTGTTCTACTGTGTTCTACCTGTGTTCTGTCTGTGCTATTCGGTATAAAACTATCGTCCTCGGATCATCCCTTACCTATTCTATTGCTCATCATTTTCAGTCGTCATCGTCCATAACGCTGGTTGCTGTAGCAGCTTGTAATACAGATTGGTAGCATGCAAAATGCCTGTATCCGAGATCGCAAACTGTGGAATTTGTCCGGCTTGGATATAGCCAAGCGAACGGTATAGCGTATTAGACGGATCGCCATCTCGCGTGTCGAGCACGAGCAATATCCGCTCTGCCTGTTTAGCATATTGCTCTGCACATTCCATCAGCAGACGGGCGATCCCACGGCGGCGAAATTGTGGATGTACTATCAGCTTGGCAATTTCAGCGCGATGCATGCCGTTAGGCTTGCTGCATAAATGGATTTGTACCGTGCCTGCCAGTTGTCCATCGACCGTAGCGATCAGTACGATCACATCGTCACCTGGCACACTGCGCCAATATTGCTCTGCTGCCGCCCTCGAAAGTGGCGTTAGAAATCCGATTGATGCGCCATCGTGTACGACTGCAATTAACATATCCACAAATGCGGGTAAGCGGCTGTCCAGCTGTTGCAAGCGTTCAATTTGAATTCCTGTTTCCATGTGAATTCCCCCTATATTTGTTGGAGACGATCTAAACCGGGTTACGTTTAAACGATCATCCATTGCTTCATGCTTCACTATCGCTAGCAGCAGCAATTATCGGTACATGGATAGTGATCGCCAAGCAACCGAGTCAGCTTATGATGCAGTATACAGGGATCATGTGGACAGAAAAAGGGTAAACGGACGGTATCTCTTTTCCGCTTTTATTCCGAATCCGGCTCTACTACATATAATTTGCCAAAATCGACCCAGCCGCGCTCATTCATCTGTACGCCACGCAAAAATGAAGGGATGATCATGCTTGCTGACCGTTCCGCCAGAAATACAGCGCTATAAGTAGATTGCAGCAAATGATTTACGCTGTTTAACCATGCTGTAGTCGCAAGCGGCATTGCGGCTAATGGGCGCTGCTCCTGCGCAGGTTGCGGCTGAGGTGACTCGTTGCCTGACTGATTGACGGACGTATTTATAGACATATTACCGATTGGCTCAAGCGCGAACGATTTTGGATTTTGCTCTGTTGATTGATTTGAAGTCGATACTAGCTTACCGTCTTTGCTCATATGATGCTGACTGCTGCCATTTCTGCCTACAGGCAAATGATTGAGCAACAGCTGAGCCGTTAACGGCTCAAGCATATTCACTAGCCTTTCAGGCAACATACGTCGAATTAGACTTTGCTTGGAATGCATATATTCTAGCTGACGATGTAACCCGCCGCTTATTACTGCCTCAAACAGCAATAGGTCGGCTTGGGCTACAATTTTATCGCTCATCATATCAGCCCATGCTACAATATGCACCGCGATCCGGATACCGATTGTTGCATACGCTTCGCGCAGCCAGTAGGCGGAACGCTCGTGGCGTTGAAATGTATACAGTTGCAGTTCTGCGCCGTCATAGGCAGATCGTTGTAGCTGAGCGATTGCATCATGCTGTGAATACTCGCAGGCACAATACATTGCATCGATGCAGTTTGTAGCAGCGGTTGTACCCAGCTTAGCTGTCTTTGCCCTACGTTGACAAGACCGATTCGACTCGACAGCTGACGCATTTGCCGCTGTCAACGATCCATTTGCAATCATCAGCCCATGCGCCGGAGCGGTATACGTATCGCCCATCGCAGCCACCAATGCTGTGCGATCCACACCGTAACACAATGCCTGTCGTAATGCTTTGTCCTCTGCCAAGCTGCCATGCTTGCGATTGAGCATCAGCATCGATACACCGGTATGAACATGCTGACGCGGCAAATGATCAAACGCTTCCGTATCCAATTCCCCTGTCAATACGGTCAGCATGCCATGACCGCCCACAAGTGCAATCGGTGCCTCCTGCTCTGGCATAATTAAAATTTCAATTCGGTCAATTAATGCTCCCGTACTATAATACGCCTCAAAACGCTCCAATACACAACGTCCTGCTGTCCATTCCAGCAATCGATACATACCTGTACCGATCGGCAACATAGACTTCTGCCCGATCTCATCCGCTACAATCGATGCTCCGCTATGTGATAGCAGCAATGGCAACCAGTAATTCGACGCTGTCAGCGTAATAACAATGGTATACGGATGAGCAGCATAAATGTCAGCGGCATTTGCCAGTAACCAGCTATGCGCATAATTTCCCGTTTGCAATCGTCGCAAGCTTGCCACCACATCGTCTGCGGTCAGCAAACGATCATGATGAAAACGAACATGTTTATACAAATAAAACGTCCATTTTGTTCCGTCTTGCTCTCCTTCCCAGTCATGAGCAATACCAGGCAGCAATTGACCGTCCTGTGCATTATATTCCACCAAGCGGCTATACAGTTGATGAATCAACTGTGTATCAAACGCAAATACCGCCTCCGCCGGGTCCAAGCAGACGACCGGACGATAAATAGGAAGTCGCAGCGTATCCATAAGCCGCTGCTCCTGCTGTGAAGATCGTCCTGACGTATAACCAAAATACTGCCCGAGCCAGCTCATAAATGCCGCCTCTACCTGCTCCGCTATGCCCGGCTGCCGTATCCAAGCAAGCGCAGCAGCTACATCGCCGCGCTGTACGCGTGCCTTCGCTTCATTCATTACCACCTCTGTCAGTGACTGACTAAACGTCAACATTGACGTATGTCCACGCCCGCGTCCGGATTGAAATATAATCCAGCCCGCGGCGACCAAACGTGCGATAATGAGGCGCGCATTCCGCGGTGTACAGCATAATACATTAGCTAGCTCCGGCATCGTCACATGAAAGGCTGCTCCTTCGCTATGTTGTTGCCAGCTCGTTCGTAAGCGCACATATTCCTCGGCAAGTCGCATTCCGAGCCTCCTTTCGCTGCACTGGATTTATGTCCTGTTGACTACGGTCGACACTTCGACCGGCATATACGATTTCCTTTCGCTAAAATGGATTTATATCTCTGTCCGCTTCGCCTGCCAAGCAACTAAACATTGTCCTAAATGCTGCTGCGTCTCATACTGCTGTGCCAGCAATAGCGCATGCGGCCAGATCGGTGGTTGTTGCCGCAAATCGCTGCGAATGAGCAGCAGCATCCAAAGGGAATATAGGATCGCATACAGCACATAATCTTTTTGGAATCCGGCAAAATCAGCATATTCGGCAAGCACTACAGCATGACGCTGCCACGAAGCAGCCGTGATCGCTGTGCTGCTCGCTATCCAATATCGTTCCAGCAACCGGTGACGAAGCTCGGCAGTCATTAAACGCGGAAATAGCGGATGCGACAGATCGAGCAAATGGTAGACGTCCCAAAATAATGACCCGGCATGACTGTGCTCCCAATCCAAAACAATCATCGTTCCGTGCGGATTGATCCCATAATTACCGGCATGCAAATCACCATGCAGCAAAACAGATCGCTGTGCACCTATACGCTCGGTAGCCGCGCGCAGATCGCTATGTAATGCAGACAGCAACTGCGCGGATAACGGAAATAATCGCGCTGTGCGGGAAGCGAAAAGCTCATCTGATCGCTCAACGAAAGCTTGAGCTGGCGCAACGACTTCCTGTATAACCGCCTGCACCTGTTCCCAGCGCTGGAATAGCGAAGCTGCTGCCTTATGCAGCGGCGGCTTTTGCCCGCTTTGCGGTAATGCGGTCAAATCGTGCTCACCTACTGTATGCCAGCATGCCATCTGCTCAATCACCTGTTCCAGCACAGCAGAGGAGTGCTGATGATCTAACACACCGCTATCCTCGGCAATCATCCAACATGCCGGATGCACAAATGAAGCGATTGGCTCGGCAAACGACGGACTCGATTCCTGCCAGTACGCCAACTGTTCAGCCGGTGCAGCATACGCAATTAATGCCGGATAGGTCGGCGCGTGTACAAGCTCTGCCAGCAACGGCATAATTTGTACATACGCTTTAATTTCCCGAAAGCGTTCATCGCCTGGTGGTAATGGCTTGTAAATATAGCTTTGTCCACTTTGTCCACTTTGTCCACTTTGTCCATCTTTTAATCGGAAGCGTTGTACAGATTGTCCGTGCAAACCTGTGTATATAATTTCAATATGTGTTACCCGTTCGCGGTTCAGTTGTCCGTCTGAATGTACGAGTTGTGCCCAGTCCAAGTTAGTCGGGTTCAAGTTCAATGCCTCCTTCGTAGATTAGGTATTTTAATATGAAATAAATATGGATAGGTTAATAGTGTTTCGATTTATATCATGTTATCACTACACTTTATATGCAAAAGCAACCATCGTTAAAGATAATAATGGTTACCAATGATTTTTTACCATATTAAATTTAAAGTGTAAAACTTACGTGAACGTTGGCATTTCACGTACCGCGCCGGGCGGCATTTATGTATGTCTGCATAAATGGAAAATAATTAAGGCGATTATGCTACATTATGTGTTGTGAGTTAAGAATGCATAATGTCTAGGTGCATCCAGCAGGGAGAATAATGACTAAAAAGCAATGTAAGTCGTATACATTTACAAAAACTCATTAAATATCACTCTATTTAATCATATTAATCATACTTTCACCTCAAAACATAAAAACCCGTGCTATTCGAACATCCAGTCGAATAACACGGGTTTTGCTACATCCTATTACCATGTATATTTATCAAATTAATCTTTACGCAATGGGCGACCTGCGCGGATATCGTCGGTCATGCCTGGATAGGGAGCAACCGCGATCACTTCTTCATTATTCACACCTGCATGTTCGATAAACGTAATATCGGCAAATTCAGGCACAACGTATTTTGGATACGTTTCGTATTTGAGCCGTGATTCCTCCATCAGCGCAATATGGTCGTTTTGGAAGCAGACGGTAATATCGGGACGCTCGTGTACCCATTTAGGGAAGAAAATAATGCCGTGCATCCGTTTTTCTGTTGGCATAAAATTCAGTGATACGTCCGTGCCGGTTGGCTCGGTCCATGATACTTTATACACGCCTTCGGTCAGTTTCACCAGGTCGACTTGTTGATCGCGAACCCAGCGGCCTGCCACCATACCGGAGTGAATACGGTAATCGATCGTGTGATCATTTTTAATATAAATTTCATACTCCCAGCCATTCTCATACGTATAGATCATATGACTGCCTACAAAGTTTTCCATTGTTAAGCACCAGCTTTCCGTTAAGATGATGGGTGTAGCTTTGCCTACGAATGACAGCGTCATGTTTGTGATACGAACGAGCACAGTCACGCTACAGCAATGATCCATTAAAGCCGATCCACTGTTATGTTCGAGCTTTGTTTCATCGTATAGCGTTACGCTATAAAAATAAGATTTATTAAACATGAATTTCCCTAACAAACTCCCCAAACTGAATCGTGCTAATGGTAGTGAACATGAATCACTCCAGCGCTCACCGCATTGTAATCATAACTGTGCTTTTCAAAAACATGTAAATATCAACATGTTTATTTTACCATCTTCATATGCTATGGTCAAATGTACACATCTATTGCGAATCAAAGGAGAAATCAACTGTGCGAGTATTAAAATATGCCATTCTCGGTCTGCTCTACCGTCAAGAATATAGCGGCTACGATATTACAAGTCAGTTTAAACGAGAGATCGGTCAATTTTGGAGTGCTAAACATAGCCAAATTTACCCGGAGTTACGCAAACTAGTCGATGAAGGTCTGATCGAATTTCGCACCCAAATTCAAGGCGAGAAGTTGGAAAAGAAAATGTACACGATCACTGATCACGGTCGTCAGCAATTGCTGGCATGGGCAGCACAGCCGGAGTCGTTGCCGGAAACGGAAAAAGATGAGTTTATGCTGAAAATGTATTTTATTCATACACTCTCGTTGGAACAAGCGCATGCTCTGTTCACAGATCAGCTACGGCAGCGACGTGCTAAGCTCGCTGACTTACAGCAGCGATATGAGCAGTTAATGCCGATATTTATGGCACACAAGCAGCAAAACGCCGACTCAGACGCTCCCAATGGACGCAAGGCTGGCGAAGCCGAGTCGCTTTCTTTTAACGATCCGCAGCTCGGTCATTATCTCGTTCTAACTAAGGCGCTGGCACGGGAGCAAAGCTATGTCGATTGGTTGGAACGGCATTTGAAGCTGTTCGTATAAAAGGAAAGGTGTGTGCTGGTGTGTGCTGGTGTGTGCTGGTGTGTGCTGGTGTGTGCTGGTGTGTGCTGGTGTGTGTCTGCACAATGCATGCGTTCCAGCGGATCATCATTATGCATGTTTGTGTTTATACCAAATCATATTGAACATAGCACGCCTTTACGTCTCATCCCCTTATTCAACGATACAGAAGGAGTGATACGATGCGTAGACATATTATGCGCACGATTATGATTAGCGAGTCCAAAGCAGCCGTTTTCCATCGTAAGCTGACTGAAGTAATTGACAATGCACAGCTTCATTCATTTGAAGTGGATGTACAGTATAGCTGCGCCTTGTTTCCACCAACGTCCGTACAAGCCTATAGCAGTTATACCGATATTTCCGATATGATCGGCGGTGAAGTTATTCATAATGCGCTTGTGTTAATTTACCAGTATGTAGAATGAGCAAAAGGCACCCATTAATGGATGCCCTTGTATGTCGTCTCTGATGCAATCGTATATCGGTCGCTAGCTGTGCAAACACTAGGCGAATTATACTGCTAGCGCAATCTACTCACTTTGCGCTCCATTCATTCGGCTTAAAATTCCTCATACTCCGCCGGGTCTTGATTCCATAGCCGTTTATTATCTTTGCTAAATGCCGAAATCGTCTTCATCTGCTCAGCGGTCAGCTCGAAATCAAAAATATTCAAATTTTCCTGCTGATGCTCTGGCGAGCCTGCCTTCGGAATCGGCACCGCGCCAAGCTGTGTATGCCAGCGCAAGATGATCTGGGTCGGCGTTTTGCCGTATGTTTCCGCGATGGCGCGTACCCCTTCATCTTCCAGCACCCCATCACCGCGCCCACGTCCGAGCGGGCTCCACGATTCGGTAATGATCCCATGTTGCTCATGAAACTGGCGCTGTGCTGCTTGTTCAAAATACGGATGCAGCTCAATCTGGTTCAAACATGGTACGACATCAGTTTCACGAATAATGCGTTCCAAATGCTCTGGCAAAAAATTGCTCACACCGATCGACCGTACATAACCGCGTGTTCTCGCTTCGATCAGCGCTTGCCATGCTTCGACATATTGATCCGTTTTCGGATTTGGCCAATGAATAATGTATAGGTCAAAATAGTCGAGCCCTGTCCGCAGCAGCGATTCCTCAATCGTCACCAGCGCCTGCTCGTACGCATGGCGACGTCCGGGCAGTTTGGAACAAATATGCAGTTGATCGCGTGGCACCGCACTATCGCGCACCGCTTTGCCGACCGCGCCTTCGTTTTCGTAATTAAAAGCAGAGTCGAGCAGACGATAGCCGGTATCGATCCCTTGCCGGATCGCAGCGGCACCTGCATGTCCGTTCAGCGAGTACGTGCCTAGCCCGATGGCGGGTATATTATGTCCGTCGTTCATAGGTATCATCGGTACATCGATTTCCATATTCATCATCCTCCTGTTATAGTCTGCGATTGGATAGCCTCGGAATAGCTATATCGCCCTACCCTAGCACTTTAAACATACAACAGCGGCAAAGAAACCCATCTTTTTACATTTGCGCCAAGTTTATAAGCTAGCACCAGCTAACTATACGGCTAACTACAGTCCCAACGCGCACAACGAATAACCCGCTGTCACATTGACTACATCGACAGCGGGTTATTCGTTTTTCCATATGAAATGAGTAATTCACGATGAATATTGATCTATCTAATGTCTGCTATAGGTGAACGCCAGCATTAACCAACTGATCGTGCAAATTCCGTATCGATCTATAACATAACATCATGAACACCTAATCAACGCTTAATCGCTTTAGTCCAAAATCCGCCGTGGAACTCGCGTGGCTCGACCATAATGACAAATGCTTTCGGGTCCACTTCCAAAATATTTTTGTATAGATTTTCCCGGTTTTTGCGTTTGGCGAGAATTTCCATCACGATCCGTTCGCCATCACGACCGTGACCGATCCATGCGGTCACACCATAACCTTTATCGCGCAACACTTCGGCAAGGCGAGAGTTCGGTGCATCGCTAATCACTTTGACGGTAATATAGCCGAGTGCAATCTTTTCTTCAATCCAGGAGCCAAGCAAAATGCCCATCCCGTAACCGACCGCATAAACGATCAGACTGACGATCTGATCAAGGTAGCTCAGCACCATATTCAAACCAACGACATAAATGACAACTTCGATCGTACCGATGCTGGCAGCGATATACTTCTGACCTTTAAGTGTCAAAATCGTACGCAGCGTATACGCCGTAACATACACAATCTGAATTGCAAAAATAAACAGCAAAATCATAACCATTTCCTTAAAACACCTTTCCGGGCAATTCCCTCAGCTTGCTTGCGCACCTTTTTGCCACTGCATGCAATCACACCTACCGTCAGAGCAGCAACGTTCCGCCAAAAAAGCTCTCTTTTTCAGCTATACAACCATCATACATCCTGCGCCGTACTTCATTTTTCGATGTAAAATAAGAACATAAGTTACCTTAAATGGAAATTATATCATAAACGTCATATAAAAGGAGACGATTCTTATGTCCGTTATTGTACCGTTAAGCGAACAATACAGGCAGCGGCTACGGCAAGCATCGTGGCGGATGCAATACCGCGCCAAAGCCCAATTATATCATGAAAATTTAAGTTTAAATGAGCAAATTGCACCTGTTTCCGTAAAATTCGACGAACTGAACATGGTCATTGTACAAGCATGGATCGATAGCCTACCGTGGGCAAAAGCACGGCAAATGATGATCGGCTTATACATTGAAGGGCGCAGCGAGCAGGAGCTGGCGATACAGCTTCAAATTAGTCAACAGGCGGTGAACCGATGGAAACGCAAAAGTATCCAATTCCTCTCCCAGACATACAATTTGTAATGCTGCTGGAACAAGCACGTCGCCCTGACGGACAGCAGGCGATGCTGAAGTTGTTAGACTATTACGAACCGGAAATGCGCCAGCTTAGCCGTTATATGCCGATGTCACAGGAGGACGCCATGCAGTCGCTGCGGCTGGAGCTGATCGAGTTGCTGCATAGTGAGCAACTTTGATGCTTTACGAGTTATGCTGGTCGTAGGGGAGCACCGTGATATTAAACACGGAATCGTCGCCTATTCCATAGCATAACTGAACTGCCTGCTGTACACAGTGTATGAATATACCGACCGCAAGCGGTAATATGAACGTGATCTGAAACAAGATCGTTTATGATGCAGGATTTCAGACGTATTTATGCTGTATCGTTCCGCGCGCGTTGACCGCTTGCCGTCTACACGGCTACAACCCTCTGTCCAGTTGCTTACGACTGCGGTGGTTGCAACACTTCTTGTTCCACTTCTTCCGGCCAATGAAGCTGTACGCCATCATGTTGCAGCAGCTCCTGGTAGCGGCTTACATGTTCGGTAGAGGCGTATATTTGCTGCGGTGTCAGCTCATTGGCGATCGCATATGCTGCTAGATAACCGGCAGCTTCACCGATATTCCACTCTACCGGATGCAGGCGATAACAACCGCCAGCGATCTGGGTCATGCTAATGTTTTTGCAGGCAGGCAGCAAATTGGTCATACGTACCGGAATGAGCGAGCCGAGCGGAATTTCGAACGGATAGTTCGGGATATAAAATGTACGGTGCGTAACTACCGTCGGATGCAGATCAAGCGAATAACTGCCGATACCAACGCTATCCGCATAGCGCTTAATGCCTCGTTGACCGCGCAGCTCTTTGCTCACATCATGTTCGGTAATCGTGTACATGCCTTTGATGCGTCTTGATTCACGAATGTATGGCGCTTTGGCAAGACCATCTGTAGTGCCGACAATGTCGCCGCGTAGCCGGATACCCGGATATCCTTTGCCGCCGTCCAGTCGCGGCGCTTCTGTCTGCAACCAGTAGACGAGCGATAAGGTGAGCTGGCGCGCGCTTTCCAAATTAGGCAGACGTTCCTGGAGCGATACACCGGTTACCGGGGCAGCATAGTAGTCGTTCATCGCCCAGTTTAGCAAGGACACTTCGGCGCTCAGCTTTTCCGTCCAGATCGCTGGATCAACGATGCGGCGATAATCCCACAGTGAGGTGACACCTTGCTCGTTCGGAAACAGTGTGAACTCTTTCAGCTTGCTCGTATCGTTCGCATCGGTCGCATACCAGCTTAAAATTGGATATTCGGAAAAGGACGGCTTATACGCTTTCCAGTAATCATATTGTGCCGGGCGCTCAATCGTAAAATCGCCACCTTCGATATAATCAACCGCAGCCACATGGGTAATCGACTGCATATCGAGCGGATCGGCTTCCTCCAATGCATGCGGCTCATCTGTGTCGGAACGCGCTTCGGCACCGCTCACATATTCCGTGCCGCTCAATTCCAGCAGATCACCTTCGTCGGTACCGTCCAAATAATAACTGCCTAGCAGTGTCGTATAATTCGCCACCCCACAAGCAGCACTGTCTTTGCCCTGTACGGTGATCGCTACGATCCGATCGTGCTCGGTTACGGCTTCTACTGGCACCGTTCCGTACAAAATACGAATCCGCCCAGTGTTCACATACACGGACAGCATATCTTCGAGCACCCGTAGCGCAATTTTGGGCTCATGGGCAAGTCGACTAACCCAACCGTTACCCGGATTGAGAATCGGATTTTCCAGCGCTGCTTCGGTAAGCGGATAATTTAAACGGTAATATTCGCGTACCCGTTCGCGAAATTCGATATATGTGCCTGTGGCACCGATTCCTTGTTCAATCCAGCGATGCTCATCCGGCGGCACCGCTTGCGAGGTAAGCTGCCCGCCAATCCAATCGGTCGGCTCAGTCAAAATAACGTATAATCCTTGTTTTGCCGCCGCCAATGCTGCCAGCGTACCGCCTAGACTAGCGCCGATCACGACCACATCGGCTTGCAACGTTTGGTAGTTCGTTTGCGGATAGGCGGGTTGAGTAGATTGCTGTTTGTTCATTATGATGTGCTCCCTTCGATTAGCCAAAATGTAAAAATGCGCGTGCTGACATGTACATGTTGCGCTGTTAAACGATATAAGTAGAGATAGAAGTTATGAACATACGAATCGAATTGCAGGTGCAGGCAAACGTTTTGGACTAGAGCAGTTTTTACTAACATAAGAAACAAAGCGATGGAATCCAATCTCGCCTGGAAATCTATGAATCCGTACAAAATATCGATTTCCAGGCTGAGAACAGTACCGTCTTTTGCTACGCAAAAACCTTTTTTCATTGCAACTCGTGTTTGAAATTCGCAAACACTTGAGCCATTCTGTTTCCCTTGTTTCAATTCGTTCCGCGCAACTCGCCGCAGATCAGTTTGCCTATACGCTGAGCATTTCCGACACTCAGATATATTGATACACCAATAGCATACATATTGCGAATTATATCGTGCTGCACATTCCGCTACACTTCCTGCGTTACTTTCACCGACAGTCCCACCTCAAACATGCGATTCCACGGCATATAACAGTCTAGTATGTCGATCGTATAGCCTTCCTGACTTAAGTAATGGGCGATAAATTGTTCCAGCCCTTCGCGTACCATAACCGACACAATGCCACGCTGTCCGTCGAGCATAAATTTGTCCAGCCCCAGCTCTTGAATCGGGCCGTTGCTCAGCGCTTTGCGGACGACCGAATCGTAGCCGAGGTCTTCCACATACCGCAGCGCCAAAAAGTTAAGCTGACGCTGCGAATGCCCATACTGCGCCAATAACATCGACTGTGCAATCACGGTGCCAAGTGTATTCGAGCTTGTATTCCAGCCTGCATAACCGCCCAGTTGGTACAATATGCCTTGCTGACGCAGCAAATCGAGCAGTTCCAGATCGCCGCCATTCGCATAGGCGATATCGGCAAGCGCAACGACAGGATGGCATGCCGCTGCATACATCGACTGCTGACTGTCCGGCTTCTGTCCTAAGTCTGGATGGTGAGCGGCTTGTTGCTGTCGCAGCAAATATGCCGCATATTCCACCAATTCGACCACGCCACGCTCGGTATCATAATTGGGCGCTGGTACGCCCTGATTGACCGCTTCCCCCATCCGCTCGCCCGGCGTATTGAGCAGCAGCACGATGTCCGCTTCCTGCTGACTCGATACGATCATGCCACCAGCCGCAATAATTTGGTATTTGAGCGTTTCCAGCAGCGGGCGATCTTCATAGGCAGGGACGATCTGCGAGCCACGCACCGAGCCAAAACGCGGATACACACGCGGTGTCATACCATTTAGCGTGTTCAGCATCCGGGCGATCAGCGTACAGCCTACTTCATCAGCGCCAGGGTACATATATACTTTTGTCCCCAATTGGCGTTCGCGAATGCCGGCGCGCACACGCTGCTGGTCGCGTGCCGTATAGCCGTAAGGAGCGGAATCATCCTGCGGGAAAATAAGAAAATCAATCGTTCCGTCCGCTACATAGTCCAGTGCTAACCGATTCGCTTCACGGTTAACAGCGCGGCGACCGAGATAGTCGTCCAGTATGTCCTGTGGCAAACGGCTATTAATATCGTCCAGCTCGCTCTGCTCCGCTGTGCTTAATGGCTGATGCTCAGACAGATGTTCCAAATAGCCTTTACGGAAAATTTCTCTGCCCCAATCGGCATAATAATCCGGTTCTTCATCTGACGATGAATATTGCGGACAACGCATAATTAATTGAAATGCATAAATAATAAGCCCTGGATGATTCTCTTTCAACTGACGTAAACGCGCCAGCCGCACCGCAATCGTATCGACGCTTAGCTCATGCAGCCTTGAAGGTACGATGCCGCCATAGAGCAGCGTATCAAGCGATAACACCGCTCCAGCGGCATTTTGGCTTTCCATCTGTGTCCATGTCCATAACCGATCCGTGTCGGCAGGTTCTTTTTTGCGTCCCATCCATTCCAGTGGCGGACGCACCGGCTCGACATCGGTCGTACGAACGAGTCGATATGGGAAATGATAATTACATGGCCGCTCATCCAGCGGCATCATGACGATGCGGGTAATCCCTTCTGTACGATCGTTATCGGTACTCATACGGTTACAGCTCCTTTCGCATAATCACACCACCAGCCTGTAGCGGTCGCGCCTACATGCAGCAACCGATACAGGCTGGTCAGATCAACAATACAGATTAAAGACAGGTTTGAGCATGTATAGCAACGTATTGTCAAAGTTCGATTAAAGTTTACTCAAGATGTTCACATCGATTGTTGCCAAACGAAGCAACCTATGATCAACGTTCGGGTTTGAGTCGATTGCTGAGCATACGTCAACGGCTGCGACAGCATGGCAACCTATGATCAACGTTCGGGTTTGAGCGCGAAGTGCTACGTCCACGCTTCGACGGAAGTGCCTGCTAAGAGCATCGTGCACAAATGAGATCAACTGCAAGCGGCAATTACACCGGATAGTTTCAGTATCCTTTTGTCCGCTTATCTCTATCCCGTTTGAAATTGCGCTTCATCCGGTTCGTTGCGGCGATGTCGATCTTCACCTAGACGTTATAAATTACACATAGGATCAATCGTATAGAGGCTGCAATACGGCAACGCACTCATTGCACCGGCTACGTTATCCTTTGACCGCCCCAGCTAGCCCTTCCATATAATAACGCTGTGTAAATAGGAAAATGGCGATAATCGGAATGACCGAAATGATCGTACCCGCCGCGATCCAGCCGAAATTGTAAGCAAACTGTCCATTTAAATACGTCAGTGCAGCGGCAAGCGGATATTTTTGCGGATCGTCCAGCACGACGATCGGCCACAGGAAATTGTTCCAAAACGCCATCACTTCGAGCAGCAAAATGACCGCAATGCCCGGCTTCACAAGCGGCAATACAAGCTGCCACCAAATGCGCAGCTCGGACGCACCATCCATTTTGCCGGAATCACGAATCTCAGTCGGAATGCCGAGAAACGTTTGCCGCATCAGGAAAATATTAAACACCGATACAGCGGCAGGCAATACGACCCCGATATACGTATTGCCCAGATGCAGCCACTGAATCGTCAAATAATGCACGATCATCGCCGTTGCTGACGGGATGATCATCGTAGCGATCAGCAGCGTAAACACGATATCTCTACCTTTAAACCGAAACAGCGCTAGCGGATACGCCGTCATACACGACAAAACAATATTTGCCGCCACACCAAGCGCGGTAATCATGACCGTGTTCATAATATAACGCGGGAAATTCATGTAATTCCATACTTGCACATAGTTTGCAAAATTGATAAACGTCGGCAAAATCGCTGGCGGGTTAGAAAACACATTCCGTCCCGGCATGAGCGACACACTAAGCAGCCACAAAAATGGCCCGGTCATTAGTAATGCCAGCAATAGCAGCAGCGCATAAATGATCGTATAACGCAGCGTCTTTTTCACCACACGCAGCGCTCGGGCAGATGACAGCGAATGGTCGCGGGAATACTTCATCGCATTGTTCATGAGTACGTTTGTACACCGCCTTTCCGGTTCAAACGGAACACGACGATGCTAAGCGCACCGACAATAACACTCACGATTAGCCCTAGTGCGGAAGCATAACCGAAATTGAATTGCTCTAGCCCTTTTTGGTAAATGTACAGGCTGGACGTTAATGTTGCATTGCCGGGACCGCCCTTGGTTAGCACAAACATTTCGTCAAATACACGGATCGCCCCCATGAGCGAAATTAGTGTACAAAACAAAATATGCGGACGCAATAGCGGGATCGTGATCCGCAGCACCGTCTGCCAGCGGCTTGCCCCATCGATCATCGCCGCTTCATACAGCTCGGACGGAATCGACTGTAAACCGGCAAGGTATAACACCATATAATAACCAAGCCCTTTCCAGAGCGTAATAAACATGAGCGCATACAACGCCGTGCTGCTCGTCGACAGCCAGCCGATCTGCTCGTGAATGATGCCAAGCTGCATCAGCACATAGTTGACGACACCATTGCTGCTGAACAGCCAGCTCCACATTAGCGCCACCGCGACCATCGAGGTGACGACCGGCACATAATAAGCGGCGCGAAACGCTTTGATTAGCGGTAGCCTTGTATTGACGAGAATCGCCATCAAAATCGAAATGATCTGGATGCACGGCACGATCAGCACATACACGAGCGAGTTCCAGAGCGATATGAGAAAGCTGCGATCATGCACAGCGGTCACATAATTTTTAAAGCCTACATAATGCGTTTCCCCGATAACCGAATAATCGGTCAGGGACAGCGGAATGCCGTACAATATCGGCCACAATACGAATACCGCCACAATGAGTAAACCGGGTGCCATAAACGCCCACGCGGCAAACGTCTCGGTTTTCATCCATCTTGTCATGCGCGTTCACCGCCTTTTCAGGGTCAGTCCGTTCTCACTTCCAGATGAGGATAGGAGTCACTGTGATCGAGCGTCTTGTTAAGTTCACAGCAAATGAAAAAATAGAAGTCGTCGTAATCTGTAATCTGTCGTCTACGTTAATGGTTGCATCGTTACAGGTGTTTGTTTTATTTTACTGCTTCAAAATTTGATTCACTTCCTGCTCCGCCATAGTGAGACCTTGCTGCGGGTCTTTGCCGTTCAGGAAAATTTCTTGCAACTGCACCGCAATGGCGGAGTTAATATCCCCGGCATTGGGCACACCGACCATATAATCGACCGCTTTGTCGAGACTTTTAGCCGAAGCGACTTTTGCTTGCGCTTCAAGTGAGTTGTTGTTTTCGGTAAAATACGGGTCTTTAATCGATGCTTTTGTGCTTGGCAACGTATTGGCTGCTTTGGCAAATGACGTCTGATTGGTTGCATCGGTAATGAATTTGGCGAATTCAGCTGCCTGTTTCGGATTGCCGGACTTCGCCGGTATGACCAAATCCATCGTATTGGACAGGCGCACATCAGCTTTGCCAGTCGGCAGCGGCACAGCGATCGTATTTTGATACACATCCGGTGCCGCCGTTTTGATAAAGTTAATAAATGTCGGCCCAGCGATCTCAAATGCGGTCTGTTCGCTGGAATAATACTGGATTTGTTTGTCAAAATTAGCGTTGTCGCGTACGATTACCCCTTGCTGAATCAACTGCTGCATATGCTCGATCATTTGCAGCGCTGCCGGTGTGTTGAAGGCGGCAGCCGTTTTATCCTCATTCAGAATCGATATGCCTTCCACTGGGAACAAGCGCGCCGCAAACGTAAGCGCATAGCCGCTCGCGCCTGTTTTTGCTTTGATCGTACGTGCCCATTCGTTCAGCTCATCACGTGTTTTCGGTGGATTCGCCGGATTTAGTCCCGCCTGTTTTACGAGCCTTGTGTTCATATACAGCACTTCGGTGCCAGTATACCAAGGCAGTGCATACGGTTTGCCAGCAAGGACGGTCGAATTAAAAATACCGTCAAAATAAGATTGCCGTTCCTGATCGCTCAAATACGGCGTCAGATCGGCTAATGCGCCTTTGGAAGCCATCTGATTGGCAAATTCGGTATTCAAATTGACGACATCAGGCACGTTACCACTCGCAATTCCGGTTAATAGTTTATTAGAGATAGCATCATACGGATAATCGCTCCATTCTACCGTGACGCCGGGGTGGTTTTTTTGGTATTCTGAGATTAGATTATTGAAATAATCGTTAAAAGTCGGTTGCAAGGCAATCGTCCAAAACTTAATCGTCACCCGTCCATCTTCTTCATTACTACTGGTATCCGATCCGCACGAACTGAGTACAGAAGCGAACAGGACAGCCAGCAGACATAGTACCGTCAATCGTCTCATTTTCTTGTTCACAGGCTTCATTCCTTTCATAGTTTCAATCAGCTTCTTCTGTTCCACCGTTTGCGTACTCTGACCTATATGTAGCTGGCAACGGGAAAAGCCTTTTCGTTTCTCCTCCCTGCCCTTGTCACGCATTATATCAAATTAAAATGTAACAAAAAAGGGATGAGCAGGAATTAAAAGGGAATCACCGCCAGAGTACAGCGCAGCACGGCTTAATTATCAGCGAGGAAGGTGAGTTAGATGCACCCTGGATGGATTTTAATGGCAGTTGGAATGGTTGCGATCGTATTGGTCGCCGTTTGGATCAGCTTGATCCTGTTCGCCCAGCCGCGTAAACTGATCAATCATCACACTCCGAGACCGGACGAGACAGCGACAAGCGGACAAACAGGCGCTACGTCGCATAATGTAGTCGATCTTGCCGACTTTCGGCAGCGCCGCGTAACGCCAGGCAAAGAGATGAAACGCACCCAGCAGCTACCAGAGCAGCTTTTAAAAGGCGATCAGCTGCAAGAGCACAAAAAGGCTGTACCTGCGACCGTACGACCGCTCCCTTTGTCCAAGTCAGGCGATGTGCCCAAGCTACGACTGCAAAAATGCTCATATTGCAAAAAGGAAGTTCACCGTCTGACATTTTACGCTACCGATAAAGGTGGTCTGGTCGGCGTATGTAAAGATTGCGAACCGATTGCCAAACGACAGGATTTGCTGCCGCTATAGCCACAAGCTGGCGATCCTCCCAACAGGATAATTTACAGAAAACAGGTGAGAACGATGCAGCATATTGGTTCGGAATCAGCAACAGTCGCTGCCGATGTAGTCGATTGTGCACCACAACAAGAGCATAGTGCAGACGCGGCGGCAGAAAACCCAAGTAAAGTTTGTTCACGTTGCGGTCAGACGTATCCGCTCTCCCATTATTTAAAACGAACCGGGCGCAAGTCCGGACGAGCGCGTCGCCGTGGCACCTGTCGCCATTGCCGCAAACAATTAAAGATCGCCACTGCCGAGTTCAAGACATCAGCCGCCGATTCAGCATATGTAGACGATCAGACAGTAGCAGCGCAACAGGCGACCGCTGCTGCCGCACTGCCATCCGGTGCCATAGTCACAGCGCAATCTGCTGACAGGAATGGAGCGGAAACACAGCTCATTCGCTCGGCAGCTCGTCATGAAGCCAGCTCCGCCATCGTAACCGCACGTCCGGTTCGCAGTCTGCCCTCTATCGAAGCGAGCGATATTCGCGGGCACGGGCTCGATCTGTCCATCTTGCGCCCGACCCGCCGCGGCATTGTGCATATGCGCGGTCGCACCGATAAAGGGCGGCGCTGGCATCAGGAGACCGATCTGGACACCGCGGTGACATTGGTCGAACAATACGCCGCAGTCGTCGTGAATCGGCATACGATTCGCAGGCTGTACAGCAATCGCTCGTTTCGAAAGTATATTTTGGAACGTGATCATTATACATGTTATTTTTGCGGCGGCTACGGGGATACGATCGATCATCTGTTGCCGCGTGCACGTGGCGGGCATACGACACCACTCAATTGTGTCTGTGCATGCAATTTATGCAATCAGGCAAAAGCGGATCATGATCTGCACCATTTTATCCAGCCGATGGATACAAAATAACGGCAGCTATTTCCATTTTTAGTATTGAAGCCGCTTTCGTAATGTTTTATGATAAAACCATCATACGCAAAGCGTTGGAGGTCAGGATGAGTAAATATCAATTCATCTGGTGTGAAGGTGTGTGCGGCTACGGCGGCGTCACCTCGCTCGGAGTGATGGCGATGCATTATATGGATCATACCTTTGCACTGACGCTGGACGGCATTTTGGGTGAAATTTCACGCACCGTACCGCTCTTTTTATTGTGCGGTTATTTGCTCGGTGAACTGATCTGGCGCTGGAAGTCCGTCCGCTCGTAAATAAATAAATAAATAAATAAACCGATTGATCATGCAGACCGAGCAAGCAGTGTGCGATAAAGCATGTCGCTGACGGATATGAAGCTACTAGCGGTCAGGTGCAACGATCGACTGGCGATTCAATCAAGCGGTTGCTCGCCTCTATCCGCCATAATCTTCCTCTGCCAATCCGCAGCTTATGTACATGGCAGCTCATGTACATGAATGATGCCTATGAAACAATAAGCGGTGACGTTTACGCTACGAATACGATAAATAAGCCCTGCTGCAAACAGCACCGTCGGTCATCGTGACGGTCAAGTTGCATGTAGCAGGGCTTTCTTTTGTTCATTTTGCTGCCAGTTTATAACAGGCTTAACATCGCTTTGCAAGGTTGTTCAGGAGGATTAAGCTCTGGTGTTGACCGAGATTAATATGCGTGTTGAATCTGTTTTAAGATCGTATGGATCAGGATTTCAGTACACAATCCAAATGAACATTGAACTTGGTCAACGTACTAGGGCGTGTCTTCAAACTTCTTTATAAGCAGTTTGATGGGTTTTTTCATTAGATTATTGTCGTATAAGCAGCTCAACTCACTTGAAGCGTGACCCATTCGACCGATAAACTGACAAGGATGATCGTTTGAAGACACCACCTAGTAGATTGTCTCAAGTACATTTACAGTTTGTCGATCTAACCATCGCTTGGTACTGAATCGATTGAAGTACGTTTAAACACAATTTTCATTTGAGACAGCCTATTAGCTATTTGCTCTGCTTCTGCTTCTGCTTCTGCTTCTGCTTCTGCTTCTGCTTCTGCTTCTGCTTCTGCTTCTGCTCGCTCATTCTAATCCGCTTGACAGTTTGTACAGAGGAACTTTTATCCTGTTTACTTGTGCTCATCTAATTTACGCTGGTCGAGTGGCATATCATGCTGTTCATTTTCCACACTCTCCTCCGCAGTGCTACCGGAAGGTTGCTCTCCATCTGGCTGAGCAGCGCGGATCGATCGTTCTGCCGTTTCAAACTGACGGATGAGCTGTTCCAAATGCTGCTCGCTTAGCTCTAGCGACTGTTCGGCAGTATACAGATCGACCGGTTGTTGCAATAGCAGCAGACGGGCATGCTCGAGCGACTGAAAGCTTTGCTCTTGAAACGGGCTAATTTGCAGATGATCCAACTGCTGCTCGCTTAAACGACTGGCGATATCACGATGATGACTGCTGAGCGCTTCCCAGCGCTCCATATTTAGCTTTTTGCGCAAATCAAGTTCTTCCGCATAACTAAGCAATGCAAGCCGCTGCTCCTGCAAACGCTGGATCGCCATACTGATCTGCATGCCATCTTCATAAGCACGACGATAATCCGGCGCCGCACTAAGCAAATTATGGACGATCTGCGGGCACAGTCGGTCGATTCGCTGCAACAAATCGTTCATTTCCTCATAACGCTTGCGTTGCTGTGCCAGATGCAACTCTGTATAATGCCCTTCCAAACGCTCCCATTCACGTGCATACCAGTCAGGCAATAGTTCATATTCCTCCAACGTTCGCTCCGCTTGCTCGGACAGTTGCATCGCATACGTGCGAAAGCGAAGCATGTCCTCCACTAAACGCTGCGCTTTGTGCACATGACTATCCAGTGTACGCTCCGCTGCCGCCGCACCACTGCGATCGCCGCGAGCTTGTAAATTACGCATCCGCTGCTGATCGGTACGCGCCTGTTCCAGCAGTACAAGCGGATGATCTGCTCCGCCGACATATAGCCCTTCACGGGCGATAAATGCCTCCAGTTCCGCCGCGATCGCATCCAAATCATACGTTTGCGCCGGATCATATGTTTGCAGAGACGGTACAATTGTATCCGAATCGATAGCAGTAGTATGAGTTGTAGTCGCCACCAGATTAGTCGGCACAGAAGCTTCAGCAGGCACCGTTCCATCCAGCAACGCATGCTGCTGCTCCAACGGAATCAACTGCTCATCAATTAGCAGTAATTCATGCTCTAGCCTGCCCAGTTCCAATCTAGGGCGCGACAGAGATAGCAGTCGCAACCGCACTGTACGCACAGCTATGCGGCATTGCTGAAGTTGTTGCAACTGCTGTTCCCCGTCCTGACGTAGTTGAGATTGCAGCATACTTTTGTCTTTGCTGCTGCCATCGGTTGGCAGATTCACATTCAGCGCATCCGAGCCAAGCAGCACGGCAAGCCGATGTTCCATTTTATTAATTTGGCGCTGGATCGCTGTCCGGCGTCGCAGCAGCTTCCGACGTGTCGATAATCGGCGCAGCACGAGCAGCACACTGGCAAGCACAAGCACGATCAATATTACCGTACCAATTTGCATTACCAGTTGCCGTTTGTGATGTAAATTGTTATTTTGCTGCTCGCTTATGTGTGACATGTCCGACGTGATCGGCGCTGCGATGTTACCTTTGCCTGTATTTTCATCTGTTATGCTTGCATTTTCACTAGGTACAGCGCCCAAGCCGTTAATGTATTCACTGACAGCGATAACGCCACCGGCAACATCTCCATTTTTGGCATAAGGTACAAATTGCGTGTCGGTCACACCGCGCACGCTGCGCGCACGACTGGACATGATACGGAAGGCGAGCTGTTCATTTTCAAACGCTATATGCACAAAATTCGGATTGGTCGTAATCAACAGCAGCAGATCATCATAACCGAGCCCCAGCTCATCATATACTTGATCCGCCAGCTTCATCCCAGCTACCTCGTTGTAACCCGATGCAGTTACGACATACAGCTTATAATGATGATTCACCAGCGCACGGTTCATGCGCTCGATATCTTTGTCTGTAAACAGCCTTATATCGTCTTTGACATGACTGTGCAAATAAGCATGAGCCACCCCCCCACCGCTCGCCATAACCGGCAGAGCGGTGCCGACGATGAACAAGCAGAGCAGCAATATTATAGTCCATCGAAATAACCTTTCCATCTGGCTCCCCTTTATATGTGCAACTCCAAAACGCCTAGCGTTCGAGTATGACAGATTGAAATCGTATCCAACCATTATTATGATACAATTATCGTCAAGACACAAAGCCAGGATATGAACGGCGCTGCATTTGACGGCGCGTATGGGGATCGAGCATGGAGCGGTGGGAGCAATCATCACTGCAATGAGGAACAAGGGAAGATCGAGCAAAGATCGCATATTAAATCCGGAAATCTACAGACGAGCCAAGAAATCTATAAATGAGCAAACATGACATATTCCCAAGCGCAACGCCGTATAATCTGTGCTACGCAAAATCGCTTTGTTTCCCGCTGTAATTGAAGATTCACGAACCGGAAAGCTTATGTTTACGTCATACTTGTAGTACAACGACCAAGTTCAATGTTCATTTTGATTGTGTACTGAAATTCTAATAATACGATCTTAAAACAGATTCAACACTCCAATTCATCTTGATCAATGTCGTAGGTTATCTCAGGTCAATTTAAGTTGTGTTTATCCAATGCTCACTTGCTCATGAATATGCTCAGTTACGTTTAAACTTGATGTTTATTGAACACAGCCTACTTGTTGATGTCGGTAAATATGTTGACATCCATACATGTCTACATCTTCACTCTGATGCTATCGTTTTACATACTGAAAGGAGAAATCCATATGAACACATCCACCGCAAACGAAACGTTGATCGCACGACTGCTATCGCTAAACACCGCTCTGCCCATCGATGTCGAATGGAATGGCAAATCCGTCTATACCGGTTTTATCAAAACGCCAACTGCCGAGTCGCTGTCCATTAGCGCCGACGGCATCGAGCACGACGGTCAGGGTGATCTGAAAAACCACGGCGGCCCGGATAAAGCAGCTTGCGTCTACTCCGCCGACCACTACCCGTGGTGGAGCGAACAGATGAACCGCCCATTCGAGCCGGGCGCTTTTGGCGAAAATTTTACCGTGCAAGGCTTGCTCGAGCGCGACGTCTGCATCGGTGATACATACCAAATCGGCACCGCCACCGTCCAAGTCAGCCAGCCACGCCAACCTTGCTTCAAACTGTCCGCCCACCTCGAACGTAGCGAAATGGTGATACGCGTGCGCGACACCGGTTATTCCGGTTTCTATTTCCGCGTGCTTACTGCGGGAACGATTACTGCTGGCGATACGTTTCAATGGTTGCATCGCGAAGGTAATGGCATAACGATCGCGGAATGCAATCGTATTTTGTATGAAGAAAAAGGGGAGACAGCTACGCTGCATCAGCTGTTGAATGAGCCTGCATTGGCGAAATCGCTGCGTACGCATTTGAAGAAGCGGTTGGGGAAATGATTGTGGGTTAAAGGGAGAGAGAGGATGTTAGGCGTTTAGCTCTAGATCGTGTGATGTGCTGATTGGAGTTTGTGGGCAGCAGGAGTGTTTTTGTAAATCATAAAACGAGCGCTTACAATCGACAGTACGAACTATTGCATAATAGTATGGAAACACGATCCAGCGCGAACCCTAAGCGCACCTGAAATCCCTGGGAGGTTCGCGCTCCTTGCCCTGTAAGGGATTTGGGCGTTTTGGTTGTATTTTGGAGTTCTTTGCGCTACTCTAAAATGGAGGTTCGCGCTTTTGGGTGTGAAATGCCTTGCTATATGAGGGCTGAAAGTGCACGCAGTCGCTCTCCGTGCGAGAGCGTGGATTGAAATTTAAGATTTTGAAAGATTCAAAAATTCCGTCTTCACAGTCGCTCTCCGTGCGGGAGCCTGGCTCCAAATAACCGTCCCATCCGACAATATAACCCAAAATGCCCATGCTCTTGGACAAAGAGCATGGGCATTATTATGTGAAAGCGAAAAAAAGTCGCAATAAATCTTTTTTACGTTAAAACATACGAATAAATAGATGAATCCCCGTTCGTTTCTTCACCTCGCTATGCTACACTATACAAAGGAATAATATGCATCCGGCGGTACAGGCACGGCATCGCGCTCCGAAAGGAGATGATTCCATGTCGCACCTTGATTTTGTGATGAAGCTGCTTACAATCGGTATCCATACAGGTCAGTTTTTGCTCGTCTGGTTACAGATACGCCATCTGCTCAAAAAGCGGAAGCCAAAGCAGCGACGTCGCAAAAACAAGAAAAACCGCCGGGGCTAGTGGTTGGCAAACCAATCCGGCGGTTTTCTTGTAACTTCTGAAGTTATTCGCGATCGCCGACGTATGTGCCGGCTCTATTATTCTCGCCTGTGGTGCTCCAACACCGCAGGCTTTTTTATATCCATATTATACACCAAAGCGAAATGAAATGAAAAGATGGAATACGAATGGAGTGTCATTATTTAAAATTTAAAGTTTTTGATAGGAGCAAGCTGGATATCCAAATGATTTATCCCCTTGCACAAAGAGCATGGGCATTTATATATGAAGGCGAAAAAAAGTCTCACCCAATCTTTTCTGCGTCAAAGTATACGAATAAACAGAGCAGTCCCCGTTCGTTTCTTCACCTCACTATGCTACACTATACAAAGGAATAATACGTATCCGGCGGTACAGGCACGGCATCGCACTCCGAAAGGAGGTGACGCCATGTCGCACCTTGATTTTGTGATGAAACTGCTTACAATCGGTATCCATACAGGTCAGTTTTTACTGGTCTGGTTACAGATACGCCATCTGCTCAAAAAGCGGAAGCCAAAGCAGCGACGTCGCAAAAACAAGAAAAACCGCCGGAGCTAAAGGTCAGGGAACCTAATCCGGCGGTTTTCTTGTAACTTCTGAAGTTATTCGTGATCGCCGACGTATGTGCCGGCCCTATTATTCTCGCCTGTGGTGTTGACGCACCACAGGCTTTTTATATCCATATCATACACCAAAGTGAAATGAAATGAAACGAAGGAATGCGAAATGAGTGCAATTCTTTAAACGTTTTTATAGGGAGAAAGTTTAGATATTTAAATGATGACCAACGCTACCGGATGAAGCGAAAATGAACGATGTGCGCATGATCCATTCGGCAGAATAAAACAGCTTTGTTAGATACACCGAGTGGTATAACTAGAGAAAGCTGATCTAATCCAGCTTTTTTCCTTTTATATCCAAAAAGCGCGAACCCCAAGCTCACATCAAATCTCTGGGAGGTTCGCGCTCCTTGCTGGGCAAGGGATTTCAGCGTTTTTGTTGTATTTTGAAGCTTATTCAGCTACTCTAAAATGGAGGTTCGCGCTTTTTAGTGTGAATTGCCTTGCTATATAAGGGCTGAAAGTGCCCGCAGTCGCTCTCCGTGCGAGAGCGTGGATTGAAATAAACCAAAGAGATCCGCAAGAAGATGGGTCTAGGAGAGTCGCTCTCCGTGCGAGAGCGTGGATTGAAATAAACCGAAAAGGTGCTCGTGGCAAAGGGAGACATGTCGCTCTCCGTGCGAGAGCGTGGATTGAAATGCCATTTCATTGTAATTATACGTTCGCTCGTTAACCAAGTCGCTCTCCGTGCGGGAGCGTGGATTGAAATTCAAGCTCGATGTGCTGATTAATTAAATCAGCTGTCGCTCTCTGTACAAGAACATCCTCCTCCACAACAAACCAAAAAGGGATAAGAACACACACTCCACAGGAGTCCATGCCCTTATCCCCTTTTCCAACCCAACCCTTACCCCCGCTGACGTTCCACCCACTCCAACGCCTGCGCCGCACCATCCGTCGCCGCACCTGGCGATAGCCGAATACTCACCTTATGCTCAAACGGTGTCACCAGATTCACCAACAATGTTCGGCAATCGCCTGGATACGCTGCCTCACGTACCGAAACTGCCGTATGCTCTGCCGCGCCGCCGGACAATACGATCCAATCCGCACCATTTTCCACACGAATCAATCCATTTTTCCACAAAGCAATCGCCTCGCCATGCACTGGTTCCAGCTCGCCATCTTCAGCTACCACTACCGACTCATTGCCAAACACAAACGACAACTGTGTCATCACTTCCGCCGGCTCGATCGAGCGAATATACAAATCCAATCCACCTATCTGCTCCACCATTTCCACTTCCACCCGATACGCGCACGTATGGGTCGGCGCGCGAAACTGATGCGGTAACAAATACCACGGACTTACTTCACCCGCCGCCGAATCCGGTAGCTGCTCCGCCGCAATTGGGCCATTATAGCCTTTGTAATATACCGCCGTCATCACATATCCAGTATCCGTCTCAGTCAGCGTCTGCATCGGCACAAAACCAGGGCTAAAATAAGACGCTAGCTGCACGCCCAGCAGACGCACATTGCCATGACGAAGTGCCAGCAGCGAGGATGTTTCCGTCATCATCGTCAAACTCGTGCGCTCTTGACGCATCCGCAGTACAGGCGCACCAAAGTCCAGATGGGGGCGGCTATACCGAATCACATTATGATGCCCGGCAGCCGGCACGTCTGCCACGTAGTGCTCACGCCCGAATGTACCGTTGATCATACGACGATAATAGTGTGGCAATGCTTCCGGCTGTACCTCATCGTCAGCAGCACGCGGATAGAGCAGCATCCCGATCAACGGATTGTTGGCGCTGCTAAACATATTTTGAATCGCATCCGCGGCAAGCTGCTCCATCGCGGCAAAACGCGGATTACGATCGATCTTGTTCAGCAAATAATAGGACAGCAAATAGCTTTCCATCGTAAACATTTGCCCGAAATCTTGACGACCGGAATAATCGGTTACCACTTCACCGGACGGATGGATTAAATATATCATCATCTCCAAATTGCGACGCGCTGGCTGCAACAGCTCCGGTCGATTCAACTCCCGTGCCGCATGGATCAGCATCACATCGCTGACCGCATTGTAAATGCCATTGCTGCGCTCCGTCCATTCGCCATCTGGCGTAATGTCCAATCCTTCCGCCAACCACTGCTCCGCACGCTGTGTAAGTCGCTCATCCCCGAAAATGCGATACAAATACCCAAGTGCAGCGCATAGCACCCAGCGATGATTCGGCGTATGACAACCACCCGTCAGCATCACCGGAATCGTGCGTTCCAAAAACAGCTTTATCTGCTCAACAACCCGCTCCGCCTCCGACCATACTTGCGACGATAACAGCAAATACAGCTGCGCATAACCGACAATGACAAAGCCTGTATCCGGCGGTGAATGAAAATTCGTCCACCCCGGCGAGATCGAGCCGTCTTCATGCTGCACACGTAGCATATATTCGGCAGCCCGTTCCAACCGCTGCAATATGTCAGCATTATGATAATAAACGGAATCCGGATTGACGAGTGCTGCTGTCCACACCGCCATCCAGACCGGCGTACCGGCATGATGATTCGGCCACGGGATGCCGTTAGTAATATCGATCACCCCGCCATCGTAGCGGCTATCCGGGTCGATGATTTGTCGGTGTAGTCCGTGTTCAACCCATTCTTCATTCAAATTAACGAGCTTATCCAGCGTCCGCATCATTTATACTCCCTTCATACTGCCTGCTTGGCGTGCAGCGATTTTATCCGTCAGCAGCTTATGGCTTGCTTCGATTTCATCCGGCTCACATGCCGCCTTAAGCTCATACACTTTAATAGGCGCATAGTCGATAATATCGAGAAAACGATCAAAAAATTCCAGATCACGACTATGCACATACGGGCACCAATGATCCGACAAACCGAGCGTTTCGTGAATATGAACGCCGATAATATCCTCTTTCATCGCATTGGCTTCCTCAGCATTATGATACAGCCCCATCCGCTCCATCATCATTCCATGTCCGATATCGTACCAGAGGTAGACCGGTGCCCCTTTCATACGCTCACGCACTGTTTTCGCTTCAGCAAGTGTCGGCATCTGATAACAGCGCGACCGTGTTTCAATGCCAAACGCAACATTGTATCCTTTTGACAACGTGCGATCACACACTTCTTCCAAACTGTGCTGAATCCGCTCCAAATACGTAGCTGCCAAACTTTCGCGCCGTTCCAACATGTCTGTCCATAGCTTCTGGTACGCAGGCGAATCTTTGCCCTGCTCATGATAAATGCCTTTCAATTGTTCATCGATATTGTACGTAAACGGTACCTCACCTGGATGCACAACGACCGCTTTGGCACCATAACGATGCGCATATTCCGCCGAACCGACGAGCAGATCGATCGCTTTTTGGCGTTTTTCCCGATCATCAAAGCCAAGCAGCACCGAATCGGTGCCATAATCCGGGTCAGGCGTATGCGGAAACGTATTATGCACGCTGGAGATGCCGATTTCGCCACGTTCGATCATCGGCTCGATCGTTTGCAGCATGTCCATCGTCACATTGTAGTTCAACTCTACATTTTGAAAACCGAGACGTTTAATTTCCTCGATCATCGCCGCTCCGTCGTGCGGATGACGCTTAATGTTCCAACAAGTAGAAAATGAATATTCGCCTTTAGATGTATACATAGTCAACCCTTCCTTTTCTCTATATCGTAACGTTCGTCCGCTTACCGTCCTTAGACTGCACCTTCGTTATAAACAGTAAAAATACGCAGTAAAAAGGAGGCGGCCCCCTATACGGGAAGCCGCGATCCTCGTTATACATTGTAGATTAGAGCATGTAGACAATCGGCGATGCACCGTCTTCAAGCTGCTTGACAGAGCATTTAATCGTTTCGTTTACGCTGTAGATGCGCTTCATTTCTTTGGAAACATGAACTCGTTCGCCTAATATAATGACGCGTATGACGGTTTGAAGACAGGTGTTAGATAAGTTCGGTATACGCAACGATCAATGTTGTTGCCCCACCATCAACCTTTTACCGCCCCAAGCATAACCCCACTAACAAAGTAACGCTGCAACCACGGATATACGATCAAAATCGGCACCGTTGCAAAAATAACGCTTGCCGCCTTCAAACTTTCCGGCATCATATTCGCACTGCCAGCAACTTCATTACGCATCAGCTCGGTCGCCATATTGTTCTGAATCAATTGATACAGCTTCAATTGCAGCGGATACAGTTCCGGACTGTTAATGTACATGAGCGTATCCATAAATCCATTCCAGCGTCCCACTGCATAAAACAGACTAAGCGTCGCTAACACCGGCATCGACAGCGGCAAAATAATACGTAGCAATGTACGGAAATGACTGCTACCGTCAATCTCTGCCGCTTCTTCCAAACTGTCCGGAATACCTTTAAAAAACGAGATCATAATGATCAAATAAAACGGACTAATCAATCCCGGCAAAATAAGCGCCCACATCGTATCAAGCAAATGCAAATTACGCACCAAAATGTATTCCGGAATAATACCGCCGCTAAAAAACATCGTAATGATGATCACGACCATAAAAAAGCCGCGACCTTTCAAATTCGATTTGGACAGTGGATATGCTGCCGCAACCGTCATCACCATACAAAATAACGTAAATACCGCCGTCAGCATAATCGTAAAGCCGAGCGAGCGAATCATCGATGGATCGCTAAACACTTTTGTATACGCCTCAATCGTAAATTCCTTCGGGAACAACGTTACCGCACCTGACATAATCGGACGCGATGAGCTAAGCGAAATCGCCAGGACGTGGATAAACGGGAAAATACAGATCAGTACCGAGACAGCAAGTAACGTCATATTCACAATATCAAAAATGCGATCACCGCGACTGACGTCAGGCTTGATCTTAATGCGATCGGTTTCGTTTACGCGAGCTGCTTCAGCCATTACAAAATCCCCTCCCCGGTCGTTTTCTTCGCCGCCAAGTTGGCACCTAGTACGAAAATCAATCCTACTACAGCCTGGAACAAACCGACGACCGTCGCCAATGTGTATTGTCCAGATTCCAAACCGATCCGATACACAAATGTACTCAGTACGTCCGAATATTCCTGTACCGCTACGTTACCGATAACAAACGGACGTTCAAATCCGATTGTCACCATATTACCGAGGTTAATAATGAGCAATGTAATGATCGTCGGACGCAGACCCGGCAACGTAATATGCCAAATGCGGCGCATCCGTGTCGCACCATCTACTTCAGCCGCTTCATACAACTCTCGGTTAATGCCAGTCAATGCAGCGAGGTACAAAATTGTGCCCCAACCCGCACTTTGCCATACACCGGTCAGTAAATACGTAACCATCCAATAATGCGGATCAGTCAAAAACGGAATCGGCTGAAAGCCGAACGATACCCATACATTGTTAATGAAACCGGATTGTGTGCCAAACACTTGATACACGATTCCCCCGATAATGACCCAGGAGATAAAGTGCGGAATATAGAGAATGGTTTGTGAAAGTTTCTTAAACCACACCGTTTTGACTTCATACAGCATAATCGCCAAAATCAGCGGTGCCGGGAACGAAACGATCAGGTCCAGAATATTCAACATGAGCGTATTGCGTAGAGTACGATAAAAATCCTGGTTTTGAAAAACCTCACGAAAAGCATCCCAACCAATCCATTCACTGCCATTAATGCCCTGGAAAAAGTTAAAATCTTTAAACGCAATCTGCACGCCGTACATCGGTCCGTATTTGAAAATGGCAAAGTAAGCGAGCGGCAAAATGAGCAGGAAATACAGCTGCCAGTATCTTCTCAGGTAGGTGGACGTCTTCACTGTCGTACTCCCCTTTCAGCTTATAAATGTGGGCAAGCGCCTGTAGCTATGCGCGCAGGCGCTTGCCCGCTTTGACTGGATCATGCTTTGTTTAGTAATACTGTATAACGATTTAACGATGTGGATATAGACGCTGTATGTTTTGCTCTCATCCAAAATTTACAAAGATAAATGGCATAAAATACGTAGTATGCTTAGCGTGTGAACACATAAACAGACATTCATGCAGCCGCACTTGCGCTACTTATGCTGTATGCCATTCGTCCGCCTGCAAACGTATCATGCGCCAGCACTGCGTCGATCCAAAAGAGTCTACTCCGACTCACTTCGTCGCGCCACCTGCCTGAAAGACTTTGGTGCGCTCATCGAGAATTGCCTGTCCGCCACTGCTCATATAATCTTTCATCAGCGAATCGTAAGTTGCGTCAAACTGTGCGGTTGGTGCCATCGTTGCTTTGACGATCAGCTGCTTATATTTGTCTTGCAGTGCACTGCCGTATTTCGCTTCCGCTTCAATCGGTTTGTTAAAGTTAACCGGCGGAATCGTATCGGTGTTAGAAATTTCGACCGATTTGCGCATATCTGCCTGGTATTCTTCCGGTACCTGCATAATGTAAGCATCGTTGTTTTGCTCTGCTGTACCGGCAACTTTACCGTTGGCGATAATCGCCATATCACCGTAGTTGTACAGACGGTTTTGCGCTTCTTGTGACGCATCTTCCTTCGTCACCGGGACGCCGTTTTTGAGCGTATAGTTTTCGCCTTCTACGCCATTTTGCATATCGAACACGTTTTTGCCGGATGCCATCCAGTCGAGGTATTTGATCGCTTCCACCGCTTTGCTGCTCGATTTCGGGATCATAATGTACAGACCGTTGGATGCATATTCCGGTTTGGCATGTTTGCCTTCATTGTTCGTAAACACATCGGTCGGCGTCAGTTTGGCGCCTTTTACATTCGCTTGCAAGTTTTTGTAGGTGCCATTGTACGTAAAGTACAGCTCGCCCGCATCTTCGGTATAGAAGCCAACTTTACCGTTTTGTACATCTTGCCAAAGCTGCTTTTTGTCTTCATCCAGACCGAAGTCACGGCTGATCAAACCTTGATTGTACAGCTTGTTCATAAACTTCAGACCGTCTTTGAAGCCTGGCAGCAAGGTTGGATAATCACTAGAACCGAGCTTTTGTGTTAATGTGTACTTTTGCTCATCCGTTAATGGCTGCTGTACGAATGACCAGAGTAGTGGTTCATACTGTGCCGGAGCGATCGTCATCCCGAATGGAATCAAGCCGTTGCCCACTTTGCCAGGGTCTTTCTCTTTAAATGCTGTAAGTGTCGTGTACAGCTCGTCCGTCGTTTGTGGAACCGGCAGTTTCAGATCGTTCAGCCAGTCCTGACGAATATAAGAAGCGTATTTGCCAAGTACCGAGCGTTTGCCTGGAATCGCGAATTGTTTGCCTTCGATTTGTCCGTAGGCGAGTGTGTCGTCACCGAGAAATTTTTTCAAGTTCGGGCCGTATTGGTTGAGCAGGTCGGTCAGGTCGGTCAGACCGCCTTGCTGGGCGTAACGGTTAAATGTACCTTGATCGTACGTAAATACGATATCCGGTACGTCACCACCGCTTGCCATCAGCACGTTCAGCTTTTGCAGTTCTTCGGAACGCGGGATCGATACGTATTGAACATCGATTTTATTCGGTGCACCAAAACGTTCATTGACTAGTTTGGTCAAGTAGTTGTCACTAATGGTTGAGCCTGCTGGCGAATTACCACGATCAAACACTTCGACTTTTAAGACCGATTTGCCATCTGTAGTCGTTGCTCCGGCTTCACTGTCTGAACTTGAACAACCAGCGAGTACGGTTGTACCTGCGAGTACCGTTGCCAACATCATGCCAGACCAGCTCTTAAACCATGTTTTTCCAGAAACCAATTTCATCTTTCCAACCCCTTTATCCGCTTTTCTCCCTTTAGCTTTGTTAACTATAAATGTTAACTTTTATTTCACGTTGTCGTGTTTGGGATGTTCTCATTATGGCATTATGGTCGAAAAAGACTCAATAAACTTGTTTCCGAACATAAACATAGCTTTGAAAAGGCTGGTCCAGCGTATTTTGTAACCACATCATTTCTAAATATGACGCAATTTGTTATTTATGAGTCATATATAGTGATGCGGTCTCTTTTCACATTATTGCCTGTAATTCCGTCTGTTTTTATTTGCTGATGGCGCCTTCTTGGAATGCTTTCGTACGCTCATCTTGAATGGCTTGTCCACCACTGCTCATATAATCTTTCATCAGTGAATCGTATGTCGCCTCAAATTGATCTGGTGCAACCATCGTTGCTTTTACGACCAGTTGATCAAATTTGTCTTGCAATGCGCTGCCATATTTCGCTTCCGAATCGATCGGTTTGTTGAAATTGATTGGCGGGAACGTATCGGAATTCGAAATTTCGACCGATTTGCGCATATCCGCTTGGTATTTCTCCGGCATTTGCATAATGTAAGCATCATTGTTTTGTTGTTCGGTGCCGACAATTTTGCCGTTAGCGATAATAACCATATCACCATAGTTATAAATGCGGTTCGTCACATCAGCAGGTGCATCTTCTTTCATGATTGGCAAACCGTTTTTGAGTGTATAGTTTTCACCTTCAACGCCGTTTTGCATATCAAACACGTTTTTGCCAGATGCCATCCAGTCCAAATACTTGATCGCTTCGACCGCTTTAGTGCTCGATTTTGGGATCATAATGTACAAACCGTTAGATGCGTATTGTGGTTTAATATGTTTGCCTTCATTGTTAGTGAACACATCGGTTGGTGTCAGTACGGCACCTTTCACATTTTTTTGCAGATTTTCGTAGTCGCCGTTTGCATAATACGGGTTGCCTGCATCTTCTGTGTAGAAGCCGACTTTGCCGTTTTGCACATCTTGTCCAAGCTGCTTTTTATCTTTATCCAGACTGAAATCACGGCTGATCAAACCTTCATTGTACAGTTTGTTCATAAATTGCAGACCGTCTTTGAAACCTGGCAGCAAGATCGGATAGTCACGAGAACCGAGTTTCTGGGTCATCGTATATTTTTGCTCATCGGTCAGTGGTTGTTTAATAAACGACCACAGCAGCGGCTCATATTGTGCCGGTTCAATCGTCATGCCGAACGGAATGACACCGCTACCGACTTTGCCAGGGTCTTTGTCTTTAAATGCTTTAAGTGTCGTATACAGCTCATCCGTCGTTTGTGGCATTGGCATTTTTAATGTGTCTAACCAGTCCTGACGAATATAAGAAGCGTATTTACCGAGTACCGAGCGTTTGCCTGGAATCGCGAATTGTTTACCTTCGATTTGTCCGTAGGCGAGCGTGTCGTCACCGAGAAACTTTTTGAGGTTCGGGCCATATTGATTGAGCAGCTCAGTCAGGTCGGTCAAGCCGCCTTGCTGGGCGTAACGGTTAAATGTACCTTGATCATAAGTGAATACGATATCCGGTACGTCACCGCCGCTTGCCATTAGCACGTTCAGCTTTTGCAATTCTTCAGAGCGTGGAATCGGTACATATTGGACGTCGATTTTATTCGGTGCACCGAAGCGTTCATTCACGAGTTGGGTTAAATAGTTGTTCGTAACGGTTGCGCCTGCCGGCGAATTACCACGGTCAAACACTTCAACTTTTAAGACCGATTTGCCATCAGCGGTAGTAGCTCCATTTTCACTGTTTGAACTGGAACAGCCTGCCAATACGGTTGTGCCTGCGAGCATGACCGCCAACATCGTTCCGGTCAGTCCTTTCAACCATTTTTTCTCTGAATACGCTTTCATTTACCCATCCCCTTTTATTGGCTTTTCCCCTGTATGAGTGATAACTGTTCCGAACGTGCATAATGTTCATGTATTCAAATTAGGGTTGTGCCAATTATGGCATTCACATTTTAAAATACTCAATAAACTTGATTCCGTTCATAAACCTCATAAGAAAACGCTTACATCTGATGTAATCAACTAAATTCGCTATATAAACGATTTTCAGCAGCTCCTAAACCGCATAACGGCCGGCTTTAAGCGACATAATGAAAGAAGCATGTCACTTTGGACACGCTTCTTTGGCTGGGTAGAATTCGGTTTATTTTTGTTATTTCACTCTATAAATATCATAAATTAACCAATACTTTATCTTAGTATACTCAAATAGCGCCATCAGTTCAGTTAAGCAGTAAGCAGTAAAATCTCGGCTTTATTCCGATGCCAACCGTCTGCCCCGCTTACTTGCGCTGCTCGCCCGGTGGTGGAATTAAGCTGCCTGGCTTCATTTTAAGCTTGCGATAATCGCCTGGTGTCACGCCGATAATCCGTTTGAATACCCGTCCAAATGTGATAGAGTTGGCATAACCGACCTGAATCGCGATATTTTGAATCGTATCATCGGTGGAATAGAGCAGTTTCTCGGCACGTTGCAAACGAAGCTGTACGAGCAAATCGATAAATTTCACATCCAGCTCGGCTTTGAACAGATGGCTAACATATTTGGGTGTCACATTAAATCGTTCACTCAAATGATTAAGCGATAGATCAGGATTGGCAAAATGCGCTTCCATATACGCCTTCATCTCACCGATTAGTGCGCGCTGGTTAGTGGAATCGCCAGCTTCTGCATAGATGTGGTACACCTGTTCCAAATATGGCATTAGTACGATTTGCAATTCATCAACCGTTTCGGCATGCGCAATTTGCTCCATGACTGCATCCGCTTGCTCGCTCGCCAGCAGACGATCGAGCGGCTCGGACATGCCTTCCAATTCACGTGTCAACATTTGCAGCAGCGATAACACGAGCGAGCGAATGCTGTCATCACGCAGCACATCATCTTCCAGCACACCGAGTAATGTTTGCAAACGGTCGCGCCATTCCGGCTGCCGCAGACGGAACTCCTTAATCCAGTCGGAAACCGCCTGCAAGTAACGGTAACTGTCCGGCTCGCCGCCTTCCGGCAGATCGCTGTACATGACTACGCCATCGCGTCCGAGCGTCATCGAATATTTCATCGATTCGACCGCCGTCTCGTAGGCAAGGTGCAGCTCGGATGAATGTTTGACCGTCACGCCAGTGCCGAAGATCATCGGTAGATGCAGATGCTGCTCCACCCACTCCTTACTGCCTGCCGCGAGCGAGAACAACAACCGCATCCACTGGCGCTCGTCGCCTTCACCGACGATAATAATACCTGCCCGGCGCACACTGATCCACTCGGACCAGCCATATACACCATCCTGCTGCGCCAGTTCCTGAAATACATTCGTTAACGCCAATTTAAGTGTATTGTACTCCTGTGAATTACCTTTTTCGCGAAATGCATCGTAATCTTGAATTTCGGCTACGATAAACGCATACGTCAGCCCTGCCCCGGTTTCGCTATGTCCGGTCAGCTCTGGGAAAATGCGCAATCGTTCCAGTTCGTGCTGCAATTGCTCTGGCGGCTCGCCTTCAATCCAGTTCATAAACAGGCGCCGCCGATGAATAAGCAAATTTTCGTGATGCTGGCGCTCATAATCGACCGTCTGCTCAATCAAGCTTTCCAGCGCCTGATCAATCAATGCCATCTCATCTTTGCGCGGGGAATCATGCGCAGACAATTGCAGCGATTCGATCCGCTGCATCATCACTTGGATCGGCTTATAATTTTTGCGTGTAATATAAATAATATAGGCGATTGAGGCAAGCACGACCAGCACACCAATCAACACCCAGATGTACGAAATGACCGATACCCAGGCAAATAACTGGCCCGCACGTAAGCCGCTTTCCAGCGTCCAGCCGAGACGTTTCGAATGTAGCACCGTCAATGGCTGATCATGCTCGTTCGTATCTTGTTCCGTCAGCACTGGCGGATAAATTTGCTGACTTGCCGCATCGGTAATCGTCAGAAAAGACACCTGGCTATTCACCATCGATGCTGCAAGCTGTTGCAATCCGTACACGCTTACATTAATGACTAACATCCCTTGATCGCCAAAAGGCAGCGGTAACCTTTTATGCATACTGATCACTTGGCGCTGCTGATCCCCGCTCATCTCGGCAAATGAACGCACCGTCGACCATCCCTGCTGCTCCGGCTCTGCCAGTGCGCGCTTAATAAACGCTTCATCACGAAAATCGGTCAATGGCTGTAAGCCCTGTACCGTCAATACACTTTGATCCGAATTACGATATACATACACCGATTGCAGTAACTCGTTATTGTCCATTAACTGACGCAAATGCTCCACAACCTGATATGTTACGCCTGTGTTGCCTGTATCTTTTTCTGCCAGAAACTGATCATATACCGGCGATGTCTGCACATCCCGTAACACATCCATCTCAATCTCCTGCACCGAGCGCTCGATCGTATCCAGCATATAACTGGTCGAAATGCGGTCGGCACGTGCGGTTTCCTTTTTGGAAATCTCATTAATAACGATAAATGATAGGAAAATAAGCATGGAAATCGTCAGCAAGAAAATAGGAAAATAAGACAGCAGCAAACGGCGATACCAGTTTTTTGACAGCAATGGACTTCCCCCTTCCCTAGCATACTCTGTCCATATGCAGCATCGTTCATCTATCTTGTGTACATCGTTATTATGATAGATGTCGTTATACGTAAGCGCAAATTACACGCCAAGCGATACGTTCCACATCGAATATAGAGCATTTTGGCTTCATATGAATGTATGCATACCGTACTTCCTCCAGCTTATACATTGACTTTTATTTTACACTTTTCTGCGTGTTCTGTAGAGTCATTTCGGTAATTATTTTTGTGGGATTTAGCGTTGGATATAGCGAAATAAGCATAGTTACAATGTAGCGAAGATCGTTAGAGGAACGAGAAGGAGTAGCAACGTACAGTAGCCATAAAGCCTTTTCGAAGTTAACCATAACAAGGCATATATGTTATTTACGCCAGCTGTACAGCTCCGGTAGACGCAATACATTGCCCGGAGCTAACACTGACGGAAAGCAAACTTTCCATATTAAAGTGATACTACCTATTACCTTCACCGAGATTCATATGAGTTTTGAAGCTGGATCAAGCTGTTATTGATAAGGAACTTAGTACACAATCCAAGTTGAAATTTAATTTGGTGTTCGTATTATGATCTGTTAGCCTATAACCGGCGCAGGTTTACGACTGCGGCTCGCTACATATCCAAGCAGTACTGCACCAAGCACCGCACTGATCATACACGACAAATTCATCGCCGCCGCGCCGCCTACTTCAAGCAAATAGCCGTTTAGCAAATTACCAGCGATCCCGGCAAGACCGACAAATACCATATTAAACACACTTTGCGCGGTCGCCTGCATCCCCTTGGAAGCGATGCGCGACACATATTCCACTGCCGAAATGTAAAAAAAGCCAAACGACAATCCGTGCAATAGCTGCACCGCAATCATAACCCACGGTAGCGGGAACACATACTGAATGCCCCAGCGCAAAATATACGCAAATGCCGCCAGCAGCAACATCCGCTCATGCCCATAACGCGCAATAATGCGCGCTGCAACTAGCATCGCCGGAATATTCGCCGCCGATGCGATAAACAGACCGACCCCTGCCAGCTCTAGCGTCCCCCCCGCTTCTTCAAACGACAGCACAAAATACGAGTTAAATGCGGTCAACGTCTGATTGACCAGCAAACAACCGCCCAGAAAACACAAAAACAGACGATTGCCCAACAGACTGCGAATGCCGGACGAGAACGACTGCTGCAACACACGGCTTTCATCCGAACGGCTGGGCAATGTTAACGTCAATACCGCCGCCAGCAAATTAAAGACGAGAAACGGAATCCAGATCAGCGATACATCGATCCGGCTAATGTATAACCCGCCCAGATAACTGCCACCCGCCGTGCCAAGGCTACCCAAAAAACGAATCGCACCATACGTCGTATTTGCCTTTTGCGCCGTGACGAGCGCATACGAATCCGCCATCGGTGCTTGTGTGGCGGTGAACACCATCGAGATCGTATAAATGATCGTTAAGACGATAAAATACGGACTCTGGTAAAAGATCGACAACAGCGCAGGCACCGCTACACTTAGCATCAATACGAGTCGCATCTGCTGGAAACGATCGACAACCATACCCCAAAACGGCTGAATCAAAATGGAAATAAACGTTCCGATCGACATCAATAAGCCGACCTGTGCACTGCCCATCCCGCCATGCACAAGCATCGACGACATATACGGATTGAACATACCACCAGCCAGTCCAGCTAACAAATAAAAACTGCGCATACGCAGCAATGTCTGCTGCGCCTCACGATTTACAGTTGCCGAGATGGCGGCACTACGTCTTGTGCTTGCCTTTTCACCAAATAATGAACCCATTCCATTTACTCCTTCTCTATCCATTATCCAAGTATGGCGCTGTCTGCTTCAGGGCAGCAGCTTATTTATAACGGTCGCGCTGTGCAAACAAGAGGTGGCGAACTGTGTTAGTCATATGGTTCGCTTCTATGCCTCATCAGCTTCGGAACGCGCCGTTCGTTTCGTTTTATTCTCCAGGTGCCAGGGGATTCCAGCCCTATAGTACCTCGACCGAGTTAAATGTTAATTTTGATTGTTTGCTGAAATCCTGATTAATAAGACCTTAAAACAGATTCAACACTCAAATTAATCTCGGTCAAGCTACTAGTTATATACAGTATGGTTATGGAGCATGTTCTATGGTGTTGTGTTAAATGTATGAATGTACACTCTAAAGCATATACGCAAAAGACAAACAAGTTGCTGAGCAACTGATACTTCATAGTCCGCCAGTAAACACGTTATTTTCGGGTACTGGCATAGCTTGATGCTCGCTTATCGTTCGCTCGGCTTAGCCGCTACCGCTGCGCGTGAAGCATGAATATTGTTCAGCGTTTAGCCAGAGTGTGCAACTGCAACGTGTGCAATACGCCATAAATCGCACCGAGTGCCCCCGCTTCATTACCGAGCAATGCGGGCACAAGCTGGGCTTCAATCGGTGTAAACTGTCCTACCCTTCGTTTTAGTTCACTCATATAATAGCCGGATTCCGACACACCGCCACCGACGACGATTCGCTCTGGATTTAGCAGCGAAATGATATTGGCTAGCCCTGCTGCCATATAACCGAGCGGCGCTTGCATAATCGCCTGTGCATCGGCATCACCAGCGGCAGCCAGTTGCAGCACATGTACCGCTTGTACCTGCTCCAAACTGCCTGCTTGAGCGATGAGATGCGCGCCTGACTGCCCTTCATGTTGACGCAACCAACGCCGTGCGTGTTCACCGATGCCGGTTCCGGAAGCGAGCGATTCATAGCGTCCAAATTCCACACTGCTAATTGTACCGCTTGTTTCCTCTGGCTGATAATCGACGACAAAATAAGAAATTTCCCCTGCGGTATAACTAGCACCACGATGCAGCTCCCCATTTAGAATCATCGCCCCGCCAACGCCTGTACCGATCGTTACCATTACCATCTGCGTGCTACCTGCACCTGCCCCTTGCCAGCACTCGCCCAATGCCGCCATATTCACATCATTATCGAGATAAAGGGCGCCGCTATAATGCGGACGAATCAGCTCCAGCAGATTGGCTCCGTCAAGCGGCAATGCAGGCACATGATGAATGATGCCTGTTGCCGTATTGACCGCCCCCGGAAAGCCGATCCCAATCCCGTTCAGACGATCGCGTACCAAACCCGCTTCATGCAGCACCTCATCCAGCTGTGCAAATACCGCTGCAACAAAGGCTTCCGCTTGCTCTGTTTGCACGGTCGGTTTTTTGCTGCGCGCAATAACTTGCCCGCTGCTGTCTGTAATTAAAATTAATGTTTTGGTGCCTCCGATATCGATGCCTGCTATATAGCCGGAACCGGAAAAACCGGTGATCAGTTGTGCTGTCGATTGCTTCATTGTCATACTCCTCCTTGATTGAGATCAACCTATCATTTGCCTGCTGCTAGCTTGTCTCCATTGAATTTATAGTCTGTCTAGCTTATGTTCGCTTCAGCATGAACAAGTTTACATACGTTCAAACCTGCTTTTCCATTGAGACCATCTACTAATGCACATGAGTTTAAGCTTGCCTGTTTCTGAACTTTTAAGACAATCTACGAGCATTAGCGTTGTCATCATGTAGCCGCGATATGAACGAGTAACGCCGATGCGTTAGATTGGTGCGTTAGATTGGAACGAGCTATCGTCATCTTAATCGGGTCATCCGGCATATGAATGAGTAACGCCAATGCGGTAGCGGTCATTTACAATCGTTCTACTCTCTCCCACCAATCACCAGCATCTGCTCGCGAATATAACGGAAAGAGCGCTGCACACCTGCCCATGCTGCTCCGCGCATAATTGCACTTTCATCACGTTCATCCAGCATGGAAGCGCTAAGCTGTGGCATAACAGGCACGAGCGTCGGCAATGCTTCCTGCACGAGCGGCAGAAACAGTTCTGCCGCTTGCCCGATCTGCCCACCTAGCACAATCCGCTCCGGTGCGAGTAGAGCAACTAGCTGTGCTAACGGTAAAATCAAGCGCTCGGCATAGCGCCCCATAATGTGCAGTGCGAGCGGATGATTTGCTTGCGCTGCTTGTAACAACTGCGCGACCGACCACTCCGCTGCCGTATGATGATCAGTATGCGGAGCGACATCATGCTGTAACGCCTCATGCAGCAATTCGCGCAACCCAGCATTGCCGATATAATGCTCCAATCGTTGATCATCCGTGCTTAGTGCGCTTAGTGTACTTAGTGTACTTTGCTCATATAAAGCGATATCATGCTTTGCTTGCCCAGCACCGCTATGATGTTGCCGCAAACGCAGCACCGCTTGTCCCCATTCTCCGGCAGCACCTGCCAGACCGCGATAAATCCGCCCTTCGATGACGATGCCCATACCGACCCCTTCACCGAGCGAAATGTACACAAAGCTGGAAGCGCCTGCACCATTTCCATATTCCTGCTCGGCAACTGCCGCCAAATTAACATCATTATCAAGCAGCACCTCAACACCGAGCAAACGGCTTAATTCTGTGCCGGAAAGTAGCTTCCCATAACGCTCCAACTGTGGCAGCCATGTTTGCACATATCCGGTTTGCGGATCGACGACTGCTGGAATGCCTGCACTAACAAAACGAATCGGCATTGCCGCAGACGAATGCGCAGCCATAATCTCCTGTAAACGCTGCTGCAATTGCAGTTCCGCATCAGCTGCATCTTCCAGCTGTGCCCATGCGATCCACCCTATACGGCGTATATTTCCTAACAGATCAGTGATACCAATCTCGATTCCGTCCGCTCCGATAGCGAGCAACAAAACATGAAACACCCGTGGATTAAATTGCAATACTTGTCCTTTGCGTCCTTGCTGGTTCGTAGCCTGCCCGGTCTCCATTACTAGCCGATGGTGCAACAAATGATACACTGCCGACGATACAGTCGGCTTGCTTAGACCGGTACGGCGGCTAATCTCAGCACGTGATAATCCAGGTTCCTGCACGAGCAACTCCAAAATCAAATATTCATTAAAATGACGGATCATCTGCGGATTTCCGATAGATGTTAGCATCATGTCTCCTTTGCATCAAGAGATTTAGTAAATCTCCTTTACTAATTGAATTGAAATTAGTATACGTCCGCATGTAAATCGTGTCTATCATTATTTGATCATAATGTATCCAATTGGACTCGTACAACACGAATCGATCAATAGTGACAATTACAGCGCTCGTTTGCAACCTATGTGTACGAATCCCAATCACCGAGCTGTTGACCCAAGACGAGCTCGGTCAATTGATCGACCTGTGCTGCCTAACGGTCAATCGCCTGCTGCGCGCCCAGACCAAACAGCAACAGGACAGCCAGTAGACGGCTGTCCTGTTGCTGCTGTACTATTTCAACTTGCAGTGTATAGTGTATTGCTTTGCACAGTATATATTTGATCTGTACAAGCACATGTATACAAACATAACCTATTCGGACATCAATTACTGCGATATGGAATAAGGGCACAGGGGTTATGATATCAGAAAAACGATATCAGAAAAGTTAGTACAGGCAATATATCGATCTAAACGTACACGTTTGCTACATATGATCGATCACACGCTTATTGTCCATCACACTGATTCACTTACACCGTACAGGTTATCGTATACATAATGACCATAACGCCATTTTAAGGAGGAACGATGATGAAACCATCCCCATCCTGCTCCATCCACACGTATTCATTTACCGATGACGGCAAAATTCCGAATCATTCAATATTGCCTGTGATCCTGTATAGCGGTGCATTAGCAGAAACACCCGATACGATGGAAGCTTTATTCAACTACAACGGTTGGCGCAATAGCTGGACGAACGGTGTGTTTGATTATCATCATTACCATAGCAATGCACATGAAGTGCTGGGCGTCATTAGCGGCACTGTTACACTGCAGCTTGGCGGTGAGCACGGCGATATCGTCACACTCCATACCGGCGATATCATCGTACTGCCAGCAGGCACCGGGCATTGTCGTTTGGAGGCAAGCGCTGATTTTCGTATCGTCGGTGCCTATCCACAAGGCATGTCCTACAATGTGCGCACTGGCAAACCCGGTGAACATGAACAAGCGCTCAAAGAAATCCCCCATGTGCCTGTACCTGCTACCGACCCGATATTTGGTAAATATGGGCCATTGCTAGAACATTGGGCAGGGCATTCGATCCGTCATCCACATTAATCCCGCTGCTTTGGCTGTGTGACGATGTTTACAAACTGTGCATCTATACGATCAGGAACATAATTTACAGTCGTATGTCTCCAACAAATAGCGGGTAGATTGAGCTGAAATGATTTATCAATCAGGCAATTATAAGCTGCCGCTATGTTGAATGAAGGCGAGCAAAACTACGGTTATGTTTGCCGTTTACGGATCAGCAGCAAGCTTGCCTTAAAATTTAAAATGGTCGACCAGCGTGCTCAGTCGCTCCGCACTATCACTCGTCTTGCGCACTTCTTCCGTCACCTCGGTGGCATGCTGCATAATGCGCTGTGCTTCTGCGGCAATTTCTTCAGTATTGTCCGCAGATTCGTTATTGGAGAGGGCAATTTCATGAATCGCCTGCGCCAAATTTTGTACGGATGCGCTGAGCTGCTGACTGGTTGCGCTAAATTCGCTCACCATTTTATCGATATCGCCGGCATCTTGAATATAGTTCTCACTCGTTTCTCTCATCATGCCATAATCGGCGGCAATCTCACCGGTTAACAATGCCATCAGACGCGAGCTGTACTGCTGCAAACTGCCGACCGATTCGACAACTTCGCTAGCGATCTGCTGAATCTGATTCACCGTCTCACGCGAAGCATCTGCGAGCAGACGAATTTCGCTTGCTACGACCGAGAATCCTTTCCCAGCTTCACCTGCACGCGCTGCTTCGATTGAAGCGTTTAGCGCCAGCAGATTCGTTTGCTTCGTAATTTGCAAAATGGAATCGCTAAGCGCTTGGATCATCTCCACTGAACGCGATTTTGCCATCGCCTCATCCAGCCCTGTTTTGATTTCATAATAAGACTTGCTCGTGATCGCAATCGAATCTTCCAGACGCTGCTTCAATGTGCCAGCACGTTCGTTAATCGCTGTCGCACGTTCGGCACCCTGGTGCGCACCGCTGGCAATCGTATCAATCGCCGTCTCAAATTCACGCGTTGAAGCGCTAATTTCCTGTGCAGATGCAGCGGTCTGTTCCATGCCTGCCGACATATTTTGCGTCGTTGCCGAGACGTTTTTGATATGTGTTGCCGTATCGCGGAACGTTTCGTTTGTCCGATGGTTAATCGCCCGCAATGTGCGCACTTCTTCAGCTACACGGTAGATCATATCGCGAGTCGTCGTTTGCATCTTCGCTAGCGTACGGACAAGTTGACCGGTTTCGCCGCTCATCCGTTGGTATTTTTCCGGCAACTCATTCGAGTAATCGCCTTGTGCCATCTGCTCCAATTGTGTCGAGACGAGCTGGACTGGACGAATAATGTTGCGTACGATCAGGAACAAAATAAGCAGCGCTACAATCAGACTAATTACCGTAATGAGCACCATTAAACCGATCATGCTTTTGACACGATCCATATAAACGCTAATCGGCTGCATCGTAACGATATCCAGTCCGATCTGATCATCCTTTTGAAAAGAGGCGATATAACGTACACCATCCAGCGTAATCAAGCCGCTGCCGGATTCACTGGTTTGCATCTGCTTATACATGCCTCCCGTATCCAGCTTGGCAAAATTCACCTTCATAATCTGAGCGGCATTTGAAGAAGCGACCACATCACCGGATTTATTCAGCACAAGCGTGTTCAGCAGATCATTCTGACTATGTTGTACAACTTCTTTGAGCAATACATTTACACTAAGCGGCATCCCAAAAATATCGGGCTCACCGTCTGTACTCGTTTTTGCCGCTGGTGTATCTTCCATATTGCCACCGACGACATCACCCACTACGATTACCGGCTGACCGGATACCGGCGAGGTCATAATATCGCTAATGAATGGGCCTGGCTGCTTTTGCACAAGCGGATACCACGGATCGGTACTCGCCTGCAAAACATGATTTTGCGACTTGCCGCCAATGCCATCCATATAGATTTTACCGGCATGGGTAAAAAATATATTTTCATACAGACCGTTTGCTTCCTGAAGTTTGTCCGTAAGATTATCTTGAATACGCTCGAATTGCGCCTGATTCGTCGTGCCGTTCTTATTTAGATTGTTAAAATAATCGACCACATATGGGTCTTCCACCATCGCATCGGCTGCCGTCTGTTTCGCACGCACAATAATGCCTAATTCCTTTACCTTTTCCTCTACGATACTATTTAGCGACTGAATCGTCACTTGTTCATACGAACGGCTCACATTATAACCAACAATTCCCATCGCAATCAGCATCGGTACAATAATACATACCGCCGCAATACCGAGAATGCGGACAAAAAGGCTGCCCGTCCATTGTTTAAATTGTTTCATGAATGTCCTGTCTCCCTGTGTTCAAAAATGTATGCAATCCGTCGCTATGTCATAATGAAACGATCGCTTTCCCTCTGTTCAAAATGGTGCCAATGTACTTAATGAATATCATTGTAGGACTTATTACATTTATATATATAGTTCTTTATAATTACCTACGAGAATATATCACAAATTTCGACAATTGAATCAAGATTTTTAACAAATTTATGAAAAAAATTTAAAAATGTGTGAAATACATTCATTTAAAAATCATATTTGGACGCAAAAACAAACTGTTATTATGTACATATCATCTGCAAATGATCCAAAAAGTATTAAATTTAAAGGAACCATACTGTGTAACTATCGTATATAGATCATAAGCTTAACTACAAGGAGGTTACGCGTTATGGGTTTGCTAAAAAGTATTATCAAACAGGTTATGAAGTCAAAGTCGTCACATGGACAGCATCGTCACCGTTCTTATAGCAGCAGTGATCGTTACCGTGGACATAAAGGACATGCTCACAACCAATACGGACATAGCCATTACAAACGTCATCGCAAAGGAAGTTCATATAGCAGCAGTTAAGAAATAGGAGCGCATAGTTCTTTATTGCATTTTCATTCAGTGGATTCATTCAGCGGGTACGTACGTTAGAATCGCTTCATCATGAACACGACGATGTAGTTGATATAGTTGATGTGAGTGTAGAACGATTCACTTCTGCTGACAACGTATTATGTCAATATATACGCAGTAAAAAAGACGGTCTACGCAACATGAAGTGCTGGCGCATCACCCTATACGGATGGCTGGCAGCATACGCATTTACGTATACGTCCAAGTCATTTGTCTCATTTCAAACCAAAGTTCGGATCGAGCACAATCTGGTTACGAATAAAGCTAAAGTGTGTGTTCAAACTGCTTTACAGATCGTTCGATCCGGGTAGTTTACGGCAGACTAAGCTGTACAGTGTCTTATTTCTGACCTTTGTGAACAATAAAATGATGCGTAGCATCGTTTGAAGACACCACCTAGTATAAACGATCCATCATCCATCAATTAACATGTAGGCGCACACATGTGATGAATGATAATGATCATCTTATGGCGAGCACTTTCATGCCGTATATACAATTCGATGCTAAATACAATGGAATATACGCAAAAGCCGCTTCTTTGGATGAAAGAAGCGGCTTTTATTTTATTTGGTTATGATGGCGTTATGTCTCGTTTAAACCTATTGTGTATCGATGTCTGTTTATAGCTGATTGGCTTGCCTGGCATCCGTGCGAGAGCGTGGATTGAAACTCTTTTACGCTAACTGAAGTTCAGGTGGCAGAAGTCGCTCTCCGAATGGGGATTGTTTCATTTTACAAACGATGTGCCGGATGTGGATGTGGCAGCTAGTACATTGACCGCACTAACTGCGAAGTTTACGCTCGTGTAGCATCGCGAAGTGAGCTGCACATATAGTTTCAGAAGATGGAAGCAAGCAATCATTACATACTAAGCTAGTCAATGTACTCGCATTGCGCCCACAACATGCTCTAGCGCTCGCCTTACTTCGGCTACATCGGTATAGGGCTGATCCACTTGCAGCAAACGGCGCAACAACAGGCGTGTATCTGGATGCAGCACAAGCTCACTTTCCCAGCCTGGCGTGTGCAATGGTATTTGTTCCGTCGCCGCTATCGGTAGCTGTCGACGCGCTCCTGCTGCTTCATCATAGCCGCTATACAACAAATACAACAGCAAATGCCCCATACTATAAAAGTCACTGCTAACATGCAGCGAGCGACGAATGATTTTCTCCTGCTCATCGCCGCTCACTAGTTCGTCCAATGTATGCACAAGCTCGCTCGGCTCGCTACGATGCCATGTCAAGCCAAAATCGATCAATTGCACATCGCCTTCATGCAGCAGCACATTAGACAAACTAATATCACGATGTACCCTATCGCGTCCATGCATGAACTCGACTAATTCCAGCAGTTGCAACATCAGTTGGAGCGATTGCGCTTCATTCCAGACCATCTGCTGCTGAAACAGCAGCTCACCGATGCTGCGTCCCTCCATATATTGCATGACGAGACAATGTTGCCTCCGATACAGAAACCGATCCAATAATGCCGGCATATGCGGATGCTGCAATGCGCTCATCGCGCTGCATTCACGCTCATAAATCAAACGGGCACGCTCGTCGCCGCCACGCAGTGGATGTACCCGTTTCAATACGACTATTTGATTGTTGTTGAGCACGTCTTCGCAACGATAGGTGACGCCATAGCTGCCGCTGCCTAGCGCGCCGACGATGCGGTAACGCTGCTGTATGATCGTGCCCGGTGTATAATATCGCTCCTGTAGCCAGCGGGTCATATGCCCTTTAGCGCGCTGTAATGCTCTCAATCGCTCCCGCCCTTCCGTTTGTGCTCATTTTCCGCTCATTGGGTGTATTTTTATTAGTAGTACGTTGACCGAGATTAATTTGAGTGTTGAATCTGTTTTAAGATCGCATCGATCAGCATTTCAGTACACGATCAAAATTAATATTGAACTTGGTCAACGTAGTAGTACTCTGGCTGCTTCAAATATATAGTTTAAAATCATGTAGCTTCCCGCTATAAAAAAGGCATACCGTAAATTCAAAGCCAATATTGAAAACAGTCAAGGCAGCAGTGCTTTTATTGGTAGTGCTCTCATTAGTGTTGCTTTTATTGCAATTGCTTCTATCGGCTTGTCCGTCTTTTATAGATGTAATTCGATATCGATATGATCCGACAAGTTGTTTTGGCGACGATCGTACTGCGAGCCGGATCATACACTATCTGTATACTCTACACAGTACGCAATGCAAAATGGTTATGCTGATCGAACCAAACAAGCTTGCTATTCAGCACGCTCGGATTCCGCAACTGTACAACTAACAACTAACAACTAACAACTAACAACTAACAACTAACAACTAACAACGTCATTTTACTTTATTTATTTTCTATTATTACTATTTTATCTTTTCTCCTTATTCCGGCAGCTTGTTTTTGTCGGGTTTGCTGCGGAATTTGCGGTACAAGCGGCTAATGCTGTCCGGTGTAACGTCGATGCCACGCTCATACGCGTATTTGACCGAATAACCGAGCGCCAATGTGACTGAGCCAGCGACCCCGGCAGCGGCAACGGAACCAGCGCCTGGAAACAGTTTGACGACTTGCGCGAATAGCGTTTTGCCCAGATTGCCAACGATGGAGGCGATTACGATCTCTTTGGCGGTTTCGCGGCTGATCGGGCGCTCATACAGTGTCGCCAAACGGGTAAGCAGACCGATCTGAATCGCGGTCAGCGGGATAATATCCGCGCCAGGAATCGGCGCAGCACCGATCGCTCCCGCCGAGGTGGCGGCGCCGATAATCCATTTGTTGGCGATGGACGATTTTTCTTTGATCGTGCGAGCGAACACGATATCCTTACTTTTTTTTTTGAGCAGATCGAGGATCGTATAGCGAAGCTGCTCGATATTCGTGCCTGTACGTGACGATACCGGAATAACGTCATAGCGGTCACCTGTCTCCTGCCGAATCCGGCGTACAAGGCGATCGATTTCATCGGCGGCATCGATTTTGTTCAGTACGATTACGATGCTGTTATTAATTTTCTCCAGCGCTTCCAGTGACCGCTTTTCCGCTTCAGAAAATACCGTACCCGCAGCATTAAGAAAAAACAGCACGACATCCGTCTGACGATAATAGTCCCGTGTGCGTGCAGAATTGCTTGTGTTCACATCGTTCAGTCCAGGCGTATCGATCAAAATAATTTTATCGCGATACGGATATTCCTTAATCTCTGTCGTCTCGCCCGGCTCTGCGCCTACACCTGCTACCTCATCACCGATAATACGGTTGATCGTGGACGATTTGCCTGCATTCACATCGCCAACAAGCGCGATCATAACACGCTCTTTCATCTGACGGTTAATCTCGTCCATTTCCTGATCAAATGACTGATCCGCCTGCCGCCGAATATCCGCTTTGAGCTGCTCATTTCTGTTCATCCACTGTTCCTCCATTCGCCTGGTCGCTATACCTATTGCCCAACCATTGCCTCATTCACGTTATGCCAGCTTTATCATACTATGCACTGTAGGCAAGCAAGACCGATTGTTACTCGTATCTTTTGGTCACTTGTGTACACGGTTACCTATTTTTACAGTGATTCCTAGCAAACGTCATTGACGCGTTTAGCCTCTGATTCGCTATTGAAACATACAGAACGGCATGTCAGTCATTACTTTTTTAATAACTGTTTTAATAACTGTTTTAATAATTAATCAGATGTTTACAGCTGTTTGGGCTTTGCCCTTGATGCGGTTATGACTTAACTTGGGCTTTAAACTAGTCATGCCAACAGCCGCACCCACATTCTCGGTTGCTGTAGGCAGCTTTTGCTTGTTCATCCATAGCTATTTGCATAGCCATTTGCCCAGCTTATGCCCAACCTTCCAGCACAAGCTTACCGATCATGCTGCCCGCTTCCAACTGGCGATGGGCTTCACGCAAATTTTCGGCATTGATCGGAGACAGACGTTCTGCCTCTGTACTATGAAAAACACCTTCATCCACGAGCGCAGCGACCTGCTGTAAAATGCGCTGCTGTTCTTGCATATCTGCGGTGCCGTATTTAGCACGAGTAAACATAAACTCCCATGCAAAAGATGCGCTTTTGTCTTTTAGCAAGCCGAGATCGACCGGATGCGACGTCTCCACAATCGAGCAAATACGCCCTTGTGGCGCGATCGCTTCCGCCATGCCTTGCCAGTGCGTATCCGTCTGATTCAGGCAAAAAATATAATCCACTTCACCGATGCCCAGCTCTTGCAGCTGTGGCAGCAGCGGCTGATGGTGATTGATCACATGCTGCGTGCCGTGCGCAAGCGTCCATTCTTCCGTTTCCGCACGTGAAGCCGTGCCGACTACGGTTAGCCCGGCATGGCGTGCGATCTGGGTAGCGATCGAGCCGACACCGCCAGCGGCGTTAATGATCAGAATCGTTTTGCCCGCATTTGTCGCTGGATCATGAGCAATACCGAGCCGCTCATAGATGCCTTCCCATGCCGTTATTGCAGTCAAAGGCAATGCAGCAGCAGCGGCAAAATCAATACTGGACGGCTTATGTGCAGCGATCCGACTATCGACGACATGATACTGACTGTTCCCACCTGCGCGTGTCACACTGCCTGCATAATACACTTCATCACCCGGTTGAAAACCTTCCACCTGCTCACCGACCGCTTCCACAACACCGGCAACGTCCCAGCCGAGAATGCGCGGTTCTGGCTCCACTTTACTTTTGGGCGCGCGCAGCTTTGTATCGACTGGATTAACCGAGATCGCTTCGACTCGAACGAGCAGATCATAACCGTTGGCAGTTGGCATCGGTACGGTCACATCCTGTAAACTATCAGGCTGATCAATCGGTAAATAACGGGTTAAACCTACCGCTTTCATTAATGTCTGTGTCATCGGAATGCCCTCCTCTGGCAGAAGCTTATTTTTTGTTGTTTGCTTATTGCTCGTACGATGATTGATTTATTGCTTGTTTGCTTGTTTGCTTGTTTGCTTGTTTGGAATGATACGTGCAGTAAGTCGTTTGGATGCATAAACAAAAAAACAAAAATTTGGCGTGTTGCATAAAACGAATTCCATTTGTACACGTACTGCCATCCGACAGTCCCTTTACGATTAATACCCGTTTTCGGAGGATCGCATAACAAATGTTACTGACGCTGTATACGTTATAAATATGAAAATGAATCGACTTTACTGCCTAATCACCACTCATTCGCCGTTTATACGTATAGCGTAGCAATGTTCGCTCCAATTTTAAATTATCTGCGGTTGCGGCATTTGCACTGCGGCTTATCTGTCGTTCATTCATTTCTGTAAACGCTTGCATAAAGGGGATGTCATCATGCTACAATGCCATTGTTTCCAGCGAAAATGTTCACTCAAGGAGATGAACCGACATGATTCGATTATCGGTATTTACGGTCTGTACACCTGACCTGACACCAGAGCAGTTAATCCAGTCTGCCCGTGACGCAGGCATTGACGGTATAGAGTGGCGCTATGCTGCAATCCCCGCCGATGCGCAAGACGAAGCGCCTTCCTTTTGGCGGCATAACCGTTGTTCGATCGCACCGGGCAGCGCTGCGGATGAGCTGACACAGCTGCGCGCGCACTGTAACGAGTACGGGATACAGCCGATTGCGCTCGTTCCGTATTTAAAATGTGGCGATCTGGACGCCGCCCAGCAAGCATTTGCCGCCGGAGCACAGCTTGGCGTACAAATGCTGCGTGTAGGCGTGCCTAGTTATGATGGCACACGTCATATCGATGAGCTGCAACAAGAAGCGGTGCGCTATTTGCACGCCATTCAGGATATGGCAGCTTCCTACGGCATCAAGGCGCTGATCGAAACACATCACGGTACGATTGCACCGAGTGCATCGCTAGCATTGCGGTTAGTGGATGGCTTAAATCCGCAGCATGTGGGCGTACTGTACGATCCGGGCAATATGGTACACGAAGGCTTTGAACATTACCGAATGGGCATTGAATTACTCGGTCCATACATCGCCCATGTCCATGTCAAAAATGCCGCCTGGCAGCAGCAAAATGTACAATGGCGCTGCGAATGGGCACCACTGCATGCAGGCATCGTGCCGTGGGAACATATTCTACGCATTTTGCTCGCTAATGGCTATGACGGTTATATCGGTATCGAAGATTTTAGCGGGCAACTTGCTAGTAACGATATGCTACAGCAATTTGCCGATACGTTCCGCCCGTTAATCTCCTCATCTGCATCGTTAACATCCTCATCTACACAATTGGAGGCGAATTCATAATGAGTCCTGATCTGGCAGCTACATCCACTAGTACTAATTCTCCCGCCACCGTTCGCGTCGGCGTGATCGGCATCGGCAATATGGGCAGCTCTCATGCCCGCACACTGTTATCCGGTGCGATACCAGGTGCCGAGTTAACCGCCGTGTGCGATATTCGCGAATCGATGCGGCAATGGACAGCCGAACAGCTGTCGCCAACGGTCACATTTTGGAACGATTCGGAGCAAATGATCCAGTCTGGCACAATTGATGCGGTCATCCTCGCTACCCCGCACGATGATCATGCACGGCAGGCGATCATTGCATTTCAGCATGGTCTGCATGTGCTGGTGGAGAAGCCTGCTGGCGTTAGCACCGCTCAAGTACGGCAAATGAATGATGCTGCCGCCGCTGCATCGGATAGCGTATTTGCGATTATGTACAATCAGCGCACCAATCCGGTCTATCGCAAACTGCGCGAGCTGATTCAATCCGGTGAACTGGGCGAATTGCGCCGGATGAATTGGATTATTACGAGCTGGTATCGATCGCAAAGCTATTATAATTCCGGCGGCTGGCGCGCGACATGGGCAGGCGAAGGCGGCGGTGTACTGATCAACCAATGCCCGCATCAGCTCGATTTGCTGCAATGGACGACCGGGATGATGCCGGAGCGCATCCGTGCCTTTTGCCGTTTCGGGCATTATCGTAAGATTGAGGTCGAAGACGATGTGACCGCTTATGCAGAATATGCTAATGGTGCTAGCGCGGTATTTATTACGACGACTGGCGAAGCGCCAGGTACGAACCGCTTGGAAATGACCGGCGATCGCGGCAAAGTCGTCATTGAACACGATCGGCTGACGTTTTGGCGACTGCGCGAATCCGAGCCGGAGTTCAACAGCCACTATACCGGCAAATTTGGCAGCCCGGAATGTTGGCAATGTGATATTCCGATCGAAGGTGAAGAAACCGGACATCCGGGCATTATGCGCAACTGGATTGACGCGATCCGTTACGGTACACCGCTGTTATCGCCGGGTGAAGAAGGCATTTACGGGCTAACATTATCCAATGCGATGCTGTTATCTACGTGGACGGATAGCTGGGTACATTTGCCGCTAGATGAGCAGCAGTTTACCGCCGAGCTAGAGCAGCGTCGTCAACAATCGGTATATCAGCCAGGCAGCACCGTCGATAATGAGCAGGATGTGCCTGCCGATCTGAGCGGGACGTTTAAATAGATAGCAACATAGCTGCATATTGGTGCGCAAATTGAGCGGAAGTAACATAGTTTGTCTGTATGCCTTCATCCATTGACCGCTTGAAAAATCAGTTTGTAATTACTGCTCATTCGCTGATAGCTAAAACAGCAACGCGACTGCAAAACGCCAATGAATCAGCACTTCTAAAATCATAACATGTAATGCAGAGCGATTGTTCACTCCACTAATGCACTAATAAAACGCGAATAAGCCGATATTTTATCATCTAAAAAGGATGTGTCCCTATGAGCAAGGATGGCATGTTTTATGTACCGGAAAGTAATTATCAACCTGAACGAGTGTGTGCGCCAGGACAATTTGTATTTGCGGCGGTCGCACTAGATCATGGGCATATTTATGGTATGTGCGCTGGGCTCGCTGAAGCTGGTGGTACGCTCAAATGGATTTATGATCCCGTGCCCGAGCGCGCACAAGCGCTGCAAAATAAACATCCTGAAGCACAGCTTGCCCCTTCGCTGGAAGCGGTATTAGGCGACGATACCGTGCAGCTCGTTGCCGCCGCAGCGATCACCAATGAACGCGGCCCGCTCGGGGTGCGTGTGATGCAGGCGGGCAAAGATTATTTTACCGATAAAGCACCGTTCACAACGCTTGCACAGCTTGCCGAGGCACGCGCCGTAGCCGCGCAAACCGGCAAAAAATATATGGTCTATTACAGCGAACGACTGCATGTAGAAAGCGCCATCTATGCCGGGCAACTGATCGAGCAAGGCGCGATCGGCAAAGTAGTGCAGGTGATGGGCACAGGCCCGCATTTGCTAGCAGCGCATCGCCGTCCAGACTGGTTTTTCAATCGGCAGCAGTATGGTGGCATTTTATGCGATATCGGCAGTCACCAAATCGAGCAATTTCTTACATTTACCGGTTCCAATGATGCGACGATCAACTATAGCCGGGTCGCCAACTTTAATCAACCACAGTATCCTGAACTAGAAGATTTTGGCGAAATTTCACTAACTGGCAGCAGCGGCTCCTCCGGTTATGTGCGGGTTGACTGGTTTACACCGAATGGACTGGGCACATGGGGTGACGGACGCATGGTCATTTTGGGTACGGACGGTTATATTGAGCTACGTAAATATATCGATATCGCGCGCGATCCTGCCAAAGACCATGTGTATCTCGTCAATCATGAAGGCGAATACCATTTTGGCGTGTCCGGCAAAATCGGCTATCCCTTTTTCGGTCAACTGATCCGCGACGTGTTGGAGCGGACGGAAACAGCGATGACGCAGGAACACGCCTTTAAAGCTGCCGAGCTATGTCTGCTTGCTCAGCAACAAGCTTGGAATCGAGCGGAAGGATTAGCCGGTTTCCGCGCTGGTCATACGGTGTCTGCACAGACAACTTCATCACCGCTACGCTAAGTTCATTTGCACATATTGGGCATGTAATATATGGATCGGAACATACAAATGGGCAGTAAACTCGCTTTTCCGATGCTGCCAAATCAATATCGTTTGAGTGGAAAATATAATCCGAAGCTGCCATAGTAGGCTGTCTCAAGTGGACATCAATTTTGAACGTATGTGTGCATATTTATGATCAAGCGATAATTAGATCGACACACTATACATTTAACTAAGGCAAGCTAACCATGTTATCTATTGAGTTCAAATGAGTTCAAAAACTGCCTATACTGCCCCTATAGTATACAGCACGTAAAATTATGATTCGAATCGCTCAAAAGCGCGCCATTCTCCATCCGCACATGCTAAAATGGACACAACCTTGTAAACGTTATCACGAGGAGGTGTCGTCCTATGCCGCACAATTTGCGGATGGAGCATGCCGTGAGCTATGTATACCGTCAAGATCAAAGCTTTCAGTCGATTGCCGTAGACGGATTTCATTCGCATTTGCATTATGAAATTTATTATTTTCATGAAGGTATTTGTACGTATATTGTTGGGGAGCATATTTACCATTTACGTCCAGGCGATGTGTTGCTTATGCATGGACGCACATTGCATCGTCCGCATCCACAGCCTGGCTATCCGTATATTCGTTCCACACTGCATTTTGATCCGGCGTTGGTGGAACGGTATGTGCAACCTGCTCATATTCATGCGTTGTTGGAGCCGTTCGAGCAGACTGGCGGCTACCGTTTGTCACTTGGCATCCAGGAGCGCAGCGACCTGGAAGTGCTGCTGGAACAGTTGCACCGGCTACCGATTGGGCACGATGGCAAAGTGCCGCTTACGGTTATGATGAAGCTGTGCGATGTGCTGGCGCTGCTGGCAAGCTGCTGTGCACAAGCGCAAACGCCGGTGATGCAGGAAGGCAAAGAGCAGTATGCGCACGATATTCTCGATTATATCGAGCAGCATTATATGGACGATATTACGCTAGAGCAGATTGCCGACCATTTGCACCTGTCACGTTCCTATGCGGCTTCACTGTTCAAAACATGGACAGGCATGACCATTTTTAAATATTTATACCATCGGCGGATCAGTCAGGCGAAGCTGCTGCTGCAATACCAGCACAAATTGCCAATTAGCGAAATTAGCCGTATTTCCGGCTTTAAGCAGCCCGCTCATTTTAGCCGGATGTTTAAAGAGGAAACCGGGGTTACTCCTGAGATGTATCGTGCGCGTGTGATGAATGATGGGTTAGATCGTTGATAGGTGCAGTTGGAGTGGAGTTATCATACAATGAACGGCGACAGGGATAGGTCTGTCGCCGTTTTTGTTGTGTGTTTCGCTCATAAATCTTTTATTATAAATATCATTTTTTGAAAAATATAAAATTTGGGGTAAATAGTATATTTTATATATTTTTATTTCATAAATTATAATTTTGAAAATATTACCTTAAAAGAATGTATTTAGTTAGCAATGAAGAATACATATACTTGTATCACAAACAAATAAGAGGAGTTGTAGTAAATGAAAAAAGTATTACTAGCCGTATCAGCTTCAGCATTAGCTTTATCTTTAGCAGGAGTAACTGTAATAGCTTCACCAAGTAAAGCAAGCGCCTATACCGCAGAAGCAGCAGCAGAAAATGCAACAATCAAGATTACATATGTTCCTGCTGCTGTAACTGGACTTCCCCCAGCAGCCCAACCATCTCTTGGTGGTATCAATGCTCAAGCACAAAATATTACATTAAAAGGCATTGGCAGCAAATATGTGATGACAAACGGCAGCAAATATGTGATGACAAACGGCAGCAACTGGCTGATTTGGTCAGGCAGTGATGTAGTCAAATTGTCCGGTGCTACCATCACTACGATTGGTTATGGAGATGCTACTGTATATGCCTATAAAGGGAATGGACAATTGTTGGGCGCCTATTATATCTCTGTAATACGGTAAGAAATTTAAATTTTCAACGATAATTAACAAAAAGAGAAGGAACCTATCGTTCCTTCTCTTTTTGCTTTATTTCACATGTATCGTAGTTTCCAACTGAGGAATATAATTCACTTTTATATTTCCATCAGCATCAAGCAAATATTTATTCGTATGATCCTGATATAAATACGTAAACGGTTTGATCGTGATCGACTTTGGTACTTTAGTGAAAGGTTCGAATTTGGTATCGGTAATGAACGTATTGCCATTGTCGGCATTCCAACCGTTCGCATAAATAACCCCTACTTTTTTGCCTGCATCATCTACTAATTCATAACCAAAATTCTTTTTGACATTCGTTGCATTTGAGGGAATTGTCACTTCAGTTGTTATGTTGGTCGTAATCGGTGTCATCTCGATTTTGTTAACTTTAAATGCTATGCCATTATAATCTTTGCGCATAGCAGGTTCTAGTACTACCGTATCGCTCGTATTCAATTGCACTGGCACGTCCAATTTGAAACTTTGTTGAATCCCTTTCACACTCAAATCAACGGTAGCATTGAAATGGTTAGGGAATGAAGCACCCCCTTGATTTTTCAAATCTCCAAATTCCAAAATTAATGAATCCGGATTAGACGTAGGGAAGAAAAACATACCTACATTGTTGTCAGCAGCAGAAGCGTACGATTCGATATCTTTACCGTCGACTTTAACCGTTACATTTTGAACTTCACTTGCCAAATTGCGTCCAGCTTCGCTCTCGTTACTCTCGATCGCCACAGACACACGAGTTCCATCGTATGAAACAGCAGAAGCTTTTACAGTCAAGCCATCATGTGTGTCGCTAACATGTAAAGCATTGTACAATCCATCCCGATCTGCCACATTTAATCCGCTATCGTCAGCAAAATGAAATAAACTGTTCACAAGCGGAATTTTATTCAATGTTGCCGCTACTGCTGGTGATGCCATGCCAGCGCCAATAAGGATCGAAACCGCCGCAACAGATGCCCCCAGTGTGACTAATGTTTTAAACTTCCATGTTTCTCTAAATTTCGTAGGTATACGTTTGACTTGCTTATCGTTATGATCTAAATTTTTCATAATTCTGTCTGTTAAATCCACTTCAATCGGGTTTGCCAAAATCGATTTTTGTAGCTTGCTGATCGTTTGATCTGGATCAATACGAGTGTTCATATACATTAACCCCCTGCTTTTTTTGTTGGATTAGCTTTTTTTTGATACGTTCATAGCGTTTCCGTACCGTAGCTGCCCGTATATTTAAAATATAGGCGATCTCGTCATAGCTGTATTCTTCAAGCGATCGTAAAAGAATAATTTGCTTTTCTTCCTCTGTCAGCATGTCCAGGCATTCATATACATCATTCGCTGTAGATCGCTCACTTTGCTCAGACTGTTCTGTTTGGTAAAGTGATAATAGCTGGCTGTCTTTTTTTCTTTTTTTCAACACATCCATACAGCAATTTTGTGCAATTTTATAGAGCCAGGAAGAAAAAGAATGAGTATAGGCAAAACGATCAAGATACTTATATGCTTTCAAAAATGTCTCTTGTGCGGTATCTTCCGCTTCTTGCTGATTGCGCAGCATATAGTAGCAGTACAAAAAGATAGGTTTTTGAAATTGCTCGATAATTAATGCATACGCTTGTTTTTCCCCTTGTTTTACTTTTTCTAAAATCGGTTTTATATTTTCGTTTATTTGCTGTGAAGCCATATCTTAAACCTCCTTTTATACATATAACTTCAAAAAATAATAGTTTGTGACAATTGATGAATAAATTATACTATTCCTTTGATATTTATAATCTATTCGCTCTATGTATCCGTTTCATATGCCAACTTTACAAAGCGATAGGTGTGCATCTGTCAAATGGACAGGGAGAGAATACATTACAATATTTAAAAGTACATATCCACTTTTGCACAGTAAACGGTGCTCGCTTAATCGTACATACTGGGTAGATGATCGCTACTAGTTACCTCTAACATAAAACAAGTCTGTCCAATCGGCGGAATTGACATAAAAACTTCAGCTCATCCTTTTCGCCACGGCTTTCGGTAACAATAATGGATCATGCTTTCTAAAAAATAAAAAACGGCGACAGGAATACACCTGTCGCCATCTCACCTGTCTACTTCTACTTCTACTTCTACTTCTACTTCTACTTCTACTTCTACTTCTACTTCTACTTCTACTTCAAATGTTCTCATCCCACCCAGGTCAGTCAACGATCCGCTTTACCTCCATAGCTTTAATTCACCCAGCCTGCTTTTTGCAACAGACGGCGGATCATGCTGGCGGATTGGGCGCGGGTCACATGGCTTTGTGGTGCAAAGCGTCCTTGGTCGCCGCCGACAATCGAGCTTTGCGCTGTAATAGCGACCGCTTGTTTCGCCCAGCTGGATACTTCGCTGTGGTCGGTAAAACGGTTTAATTGTCCTTCTACATCCTTGTCCGATAACGTCGTCGATTGTCCGGTATAGTCCATCGCATGGCTTAAAATCATCGCTGCTTCTTCGCGTGTAATCGGCTGATTAGGACGAAAATTTCCATCATTATACCCTTCGATCAACTTATGATTAATCGCCGTACCGACGACACCCGCATACCAATCCGAACGCTGCACATCACGCGGCAAATGATCACTTTGCTCATCTGCCAATCCTAGCGCACGTACCAACATAGCGGCAAACTCCGCTCGTGTCACTTCTCGATCCGGTACAAACTGCCCATTTTCACCGTTGACGATTAGACGTGTTGCCATATCGTTCACATCGTCCCGGCTCCAATGATGCGTCATATCCGAAAAGGATGGATTGCTTTGCGCCAGCGCATAAATGCCGTCCGTCGCAGCTCCATGCACAATAGCAGACACCGCGCTGCCGGAACTACTGCCCACTTTGAAGGTAGGAACCGGAATAAGCTGTTGCAGTACCGGGTTCCAGCGCACAACGGTAGTGAATGTATCCGCATTGCCAGCTTCAGCCGAATCCGTATCGAAAGGATGCAAAATAAGTTGGCGTGCACTTACCGCTGCATTGGTATTGGTATTGGTATTTTTTGTATCTATCGTCTCAACTGTATCCGTGCTTGTACCTGTCTTTTTTTCCATTCCATTTCCAGTCTGTGCACGATTTGCGTCTGTATGTTGTGTCGTTCCTGCTGCTTGTCGAGTAGCAGCTGACGGGAATAATACGGCTGGATTGATTGGCTGTAGTGCTTGTTGTCCAGCGGAACCAGTTAGTGTAAATTGTACCGGCGTCCCGATTATGTGAATAGCTGTACGCGTAGCCGTCTGCTGGATCGCCTTTGCTACATCGTTAGCAACAGGTTGTATGTTCACATGCAGCGTTACCGCCTGCAACGAGGCAGGATGACCCGGCAAGCTCGACCATGCCGCTGGATCAATAGCGGCAATTGGTAATACATAATCGCCCGGCAGCGACTGGATCGCAATTCCTCCCTGTGCAGCGTATAACGCCTGCAATACATCTCCATTTAGCACAAAATCAATAGTAGTATACTTTGATGGAATGACGATCGGTACGATTCGATTCGGTGCCGGATATAACTGCTGCAAAACAGCGTCCTTGTTAAGCGTAACTGTAATCTGCCCCGGAGCGGATGACTGCGCCGTATACAGCCCATTACGATCCGGCAACGCCGTTGTGCCAGAATCACTATTGTTGTTAGTTGTTCCAGTATCCGAAACGCCACTCCCCGTAGGCGCGCCACTATTACTATTACTATTACTATTACTATTACTATTACTATTACTATTACCTGTTACTGCGCCGCTTGCTCCCGTTGTTTGCCCTGTACGGTCAGATGTTCCACGCTGGACGACCATACCGCTGCCACTATTATTGATTTCAATATAAGCAAGCCGAAAAGCGCTGGACGGATCATCGCGCCATCGTAGCATCAACCAGCCTTGAACAGGTGTAAATGGTGTTTCGCCATCCGCTGCATCCGTCCAGTTGCCATTGCTACCATCTGTCGAATCAAGACTATACTGCATCGCAGTGCTCGTCTGCTCCAGCGCCGGAATCGTCGGATTAAGCATTACGTTTGCCAATTGTGCCGCCGTGTTAGGTGCAGGAGTATAGATCGTATAATGTACCGAATAAGATTGTGCGTCAGCTGCCGGGATCGCGATCGTAAACAGCAAGCAACTTGTTAATAGCAGTGTCAGCATACGCGAACTTGGCGATGTCAAGCGATCGTGCTGCTGTCCGGCTCGATCGGACATAATGTTGCTACGATGCAGCTGTTGCTTGATATCTGTCTGCTTATGAATAGCGTGGTGCAGCATACGTGTATAGGCTTCCTTTTGCCCACACCAATCGAAAAAAGTACTCCGTTGGTTACGCTGTACTTGTTGCCGCGGCATATGGATAAATGCTTTGCTGGTGTGCATAATAAATACCTTTAATCGGTTCATCTGACCGCTCCTTCTGGCTTGAATCATCGTCTCGCTACAGTTGCATGGACATTAAAGCGAATACATACATTCCCTGTCCCCAAAATGATATCACGCTAACTACGATATGACGATACGCCAAATTCACATCACGCGCCATTATTTCAGCATGCGTTTTCAAATGCCAGAATGGGTATGTACTTAAAAGAAGCACAGAAGTATTTCCAGCATGAACGAGCAAAACGTCATCATCACCTAACAATCTGTACATCCAATACAATGAAGCAAGCAAATAAAGCGCCAACTGGCGTGTCCAAGGAGGAAATTATTATGAAAGCAGTCGTAATCGAACAATATGGCGATGAACATCAACTTCAACTGAAGGATGTACCTGATCCGAAGCCAGGTCCCAAACAAGTCATCATCAAGCTAAAAGCGACTTCAATCAATCCGATCGACTGGAAGCTGCGCGAAGGACATTTGAAAAGTATGATGGATTGGGAATTCCCGATCATTCTCGGCTGGGATGCGGCTGGCATTATTACCGAGGTGGGTGATGAGGTGACCGAGTGGAAGATTGGAGACGCCGTGTTTGCGCGCCCGGAGACGACGCGTTTTGGCACGTATGCCGAATATACAGCGATCGATGATCATCTGCTTGCCCCGATGCCGCCGGGCATTAGTTTTGAAGAAGCCGCATCTGTACCGCTTGCCGGGTTGACCGCATGGCAGGCGCTATTCGATCATGGACAGCTCAAAGCAGGTGAAAAAGTACTAATTCACGCCGGTGCAGGCGGTGTCGGCACACTGGCAATTCAGCTTGCCAAACACGCCGGCGCTCATGTGATCACGACCGCCAGCAGCAAAAACGCCGACTTCCTCACCTCGCTTGGCGCGGATGAAGTGATCGATTACAAAACGACTTCTTTTGTCGATGTATTGTCCGATGTTGATCTCGTGTTTGATACGATGGGTGGACAGATTCAAGCCGACAGCTTTAAAGTGCTTAAGCAAGGTAGCGGGCGATTAATCTCTATTTTGGAGCAACCGGACGAAAAACTCGCTAAGCAGTATGATGTCGTTGCTAAATCGATCTGGCTACAGCCGGACGGCAAACAGCTTCAACAATTCGGCAAACTTATGGAACAACGCAAAGTTAATGCGATCGTCGGCACAACATTGCCGTTTTCCGAGCAAGGATTGCGTGAAGCGCATCGCCTAAGTGCAACCCATCATGCGAAAGGCAAAATTGTCATTTCGTTTGCAGATTAATGCCCGCTTTCAGTCCTGATCCAGCGACAAAACGATAGCAATCGTCTACGGTACTTGATTTATAGTGTATATCTGCTACTCCCGTTGAGAAGGTTAGCCCTGCCAAAGTCAATGAATAAAGAAACGGAAGGAGAATGAAGATGTGGCTAATTAACCCGTCGACTGCATTTCCTGATCCGTGGTTTCGCTTGATCTGGTTGCTGGAGCTAATTGCCTTGCTGCTGCTCATTCTTACCGCGCTGCGCTTCTCACGCCGCGCCTGGATTGGCAGTAGTGTACTGTTCGGATTGGCGCTAGTCGCCATCGTGCCTGGTTGGGTATATCGATTGACACATCCGGAGCCGATCGGCGCTATGATTGATATTCCGTTGCTGCTGATGTTCCCGATTATAGCAGTAAGCTTTGTCTGGGCGATTGTCGCCTGGATGATACGATTGTTACGCCAGCGTCGCCGGGTGGTATGATCGTTAATAGTATACCAGATGCGCATGGACAAGCTGATCTGGATAGGATAACCAATTACAATCCCATTTAAGTAAGCTAATAAAAGCCGCATCACTGATCAGGATTGGTTTTCCTGACCGATGATGCGGCTTTCCAGCTATCTTATTTATTTTATACATAATTGGCAATACAAATCGTCTTAGCTTTAAGTCAGCTTCATCTACCCGCTAACCTAACGTTCCCCTACGCCCTTTATGCCAAAATCTGACGAATACCTTCTTCAAGCGGTGTGACCGGGCGACCGAGCAGCTTTTCAAAGTCGCTGTGCACTACTTCCAAATGATGCTCGCGGATGCCTTGCTGAATGCTAACGAGAATAGGCAGCAGGAAATCCGGCAACCCTGCCGCTTTCATGATCTCAGCATATTTTGCATCATCTACTTGCTGTACGGTAATTTCTTTACCGAGCACATGACCAACAGCAGTGGCTAGCTCCTCTTGCTTAAGTAGTGGCCCGGACAGTTCGTAAACTGTATTGGCATGTCCTGCACCAGTTAACACAGCTACTGCTGCTGCCGCATAGTCATCACGTGTTGCCCAGCCTACTTTGCCTGAACCTGCCGATGTGACCCACGGCGCGCCTGCTGCCGCTGCCTGGATGCTGGACAGTTCATTTTCCAAATACCAATTGTTGCGCAGGAACGAATACGGAATGCCTGTTGCTATGATCGCATTCTCGGTCGCTTTGTGTACCGGTGCGAGTCCAAGACCGCTCTCCTGTGCATTGCCAACACTCGTATATGCGATAAAGCCTACGCCTGCACGCTTCGCCGCATCAACAGCAGCGGTATGCTGACGAATACGCGTCTCATTATCGCCATCTGCCGAGATGAGCAGCAGACGATCCACACCTGCAAATGCCGTATCCAGCGTCTCCGGTTTGTCAAAATCACCATGACGCACATCTACGCCAAGCGTTTTCCAATGCTCCGCTTTGTCCGGATTGCGCACACTGACCGCCACCTCACTGGCAGGCACTTTCTCTAGCAATTGTGTAACGACTTTGGAACCGAGTTGACCTGTTGCACCTGTAACGAGAATTGTCATTTTATTTCCTCCTATAAGTTCATTATGATATCGTGTAACTGTTGTCATAACCAATATGGTTACAACGGATGTATAAAATAAAAGCCCATTCAAGAGCTCTCATTTCCCAAATTAATGTCATTTCAAATTAATGTCATTTCAGCCATACAGCTCACTTTATCGATGGATATAGTATAGCTGTCTCAAGTGGAAATTGTGTCTGAACGTACCTTAACCGATTCATCATCAAGCAATGGTTAGATCGACAAACCGTACATGTATTTGAGACAAGCTACTAGGGCGTGTCTTCAAACGACTTTACAGATTGTTCGATACGGGTAATTTGCGTCACACTAAGCTGTACAGGGTCTTATTTCTAACCTTTGTGAACAATAAATAATACGTAGGACAGTTGGAAGACAAGCTACTAGTATGGCTATCCATCGTCAGCCGATCGATTCAGACAAATTGCCCGCTCAATTGCTGCAATGTCGTCTGGGCAAGCCGTTGTTCCAACGCTTGCTGTGCTGCTTGCAGCTCTGTTTGCAACACCTGTTCAATATTGCGTCCAACCGGACAGGCGATATTAGAATGATCGTGAATGCCAAACAGACGATTCTCCTCCGCTACTTCCACCGCCCGATAAATATCGAGCAGCGTCATCTCATGTGCAGGCTTGAGCAAATACGCTCCACCAATGCCGGCGCGTACTTCGATTAAACCTGCCTTTTTGAGCATACTCATCAGGCGGCGAATTACGACCGGATTCGTATTCACACTGGCAGCGATAAAATCGCCTGTACATTCCAGCGGGCACATCTCGATCAGTGATAATGTATGCACTGCCATCGAAAAGCGCGTGCTAATCTGTTTCATAATGTATTCACCACCGTTGTAACCATTATAGTTACAACAAATTCTGAAGTCAACTCTCTTTTATTGTATACCTCTTTATGGCATAGCTTCTGCCACTAAACTTTGCAACATACCCAACATACTCTCCGACAACGATCGAAATCGCTATCGTTACTACTAGTAGATTGTCTTAAGTACATGTACAGTTTGTCGATCTCACAACCGCTTGATTATCAATGGACTAAGGTACGTTCAAACACGATTTTCATTTGAGACAGCCTACTAGCTACGACAAACTGCTCCATCTGCTATTTACTAGCAACATTGTGAACATACGCACCATTAGCGCTAGCTCACCCGCGCTGCAATAGCGACTCGGCATCTCCACTATTCACTATAAATGGACAAAAAAAACCGGTATGCGGACAACAACTGTGAGCATACCAGTAACCAATATAAATCGTTATATGTTTTCGCTTCATTCATGCCGAAGCCGGGTCTAGCCTTTCGGCATCATGATGCAATTGCTCGGCAGTCGTACGAATGATGAGTTGCAATGCCCTTGTCATCAAATCCATCGGCAGAGACGGCAATGTCGGTTTATGCACCGCCATCTGGGTCGAAGCAGGGAAATGCACAAAACCTGCGCGTACGTTCAGATGATTTGTCTGCAAATAATCGAGCATACCGTACATCGTATTGTTACAAATAAACGTTCCCGCCGTATTGGAAATCACCGCCGGAATGCCGTTATCCAGCAACCGTTCCGTCATTTTGCGAATCGGCAATGTTGAAAATAGACCATCCGCTCCGCCTTCACGAATCGGCATATCTCGCGGCCTACTATTGCGATTATCCGCATATTCTGCGTCCAGCTCCACACTTTTTACATTTACGGCAACACGCTCCAAACTCACCGCGCTCCGTCCTGCCGCCAAACCGCACATAATAATGGCGTTTGGCTGGAACGCTTCCGCCTCGCGCACAAGCAAATCGACACATTCATCATAATGTACTGGCAATAATACGGTTCGCAGTTCAACCCCAATATCTGCAAACGCATAATTTTGTACCGCCTCAAGCAAGTATTCCGTCGGGTTAATGGCATGTCCGCCAAATGGCTCAAATCCGGATATCAGTATTCTCATTGTTTCTACCTCCCAGATGGATGGATAAAACGTTTGAACCTGTATTTCACATTTTGAAACCTATTTTTATCTTACCTTAACAATTCGGAACAGAACAGGTGTAATCGTGTAAACTTTTAACATTTCTTGCGATTTTCACGTCTAAAATGAACGGTAACGAGTACAGACATACATAACTAAATCAACTGAAATTAAAATAATAGAAAATATAAACATAAATAACATTTAAACCTTGCCAGTAAAACGATAGGCTGTCCAATGATCATCGTTTACTAATATAAAATTTCAGCTCAACTGTATCAGTCTGCAATTGCGAACAGCATGATCGAGGCTGACAAAAGCGGTTACTCATACCCATATTGATCGTAAAATAGAACTGTCGCTTTCCATACCGTACAATAGACGATAGACGCATTGAAATTGGCAGCAGGTTTTATTTGACTTTTGCTGACGGTGCGTTATAATTGAATTATGTTTTATAAAATATAATTTTGCAAAATGAAAGTGAGGGGATTCAAAAATGTCAGTACATGATTACTCTGCCCTGACGATCGACAAGCAGGAGCAATCATTGTCCGATTACAAAGGCAAAACATTGTTAATTGTGAATACCGCAAGCGGCTGTGGCTTGACTCCTCAGTATGAAGGATTGCAAAAGCTTTATGATACGTACAAAGATTCCGGATTTGAAGTACTCGGCTTTCCGTGTAACCAGTTTATGGGTCAGGAGCCAGGCAGCGAGCAAGAAATCAAGGACTTTTGCCAAATGAATTACAGCGTAACTTTCCCACTGTTTGCCAAAGTGGATGTTAAAGGTGAACATGCTCATCCGCTGTACCGTTATCTGGTAGATGAAGCGCCTGCACCTTCTCGTACTGGAGATATCGAATGGAATTTCGCCAAATTCCTCGTTGATCGCGATGGTCATGTTGTCAAACAATATCCATCCCGTCTTGATCCTGCCGAAATCGAACAGGATATTCAGAAATTGCTTGCTGGCGAGTCTATTTCCTGAAGCTCATTACGATTTTCAGGGTAAATATACGTGGGTTACGTTTACCGAAGCTGTGTGAAACGGTGTTCTGTACAAGCTGTAAGTATTAACAGCGGTAACCGTAAACTGATCCTGCACGCACAAAAGGGTAAATCTCCCTTTTTCCTATCGTATAGCAGGACAGACCCGACATTATACTTAAAACGCATATGCTCCAAATGTACAAACCCCAAACTCAGGAGGATGATGAACAATGGCATTAACATTCACAGACATGGTTACTCAAGCAAGAAACAACGTACCAGGCGTAACTTCCCAGGAAGCACGCGAGAAAATCAACAGCAATCCGGACACACTCGTTATTGACGTACAAGATTCCAAGGATGCAGGCGCTTGCGGTCTGATCCCAAGCAGCGTAAACATCTCGCTTGGTATGCTGCCGATTCGCGCTGATTTGGGTGTACCGGCTGAACTGCGTGACGAGCGTCTGAGTGATCGCAACCGTCCGATTCTGATCACCTGTGGCGCTGGCGGCCAAGCTGCATTGGGCGCATATGCACTGAAACTGATGGGCTTTACCGATGTCGCTTACATCGATGGTGGTACAGCTGCATGGAAACAAGCAGGCTTTGACGTTGAAGAAGCGTAAATACCAGATTTATCATTAATGCATATCAATGTACAGCGCTTCATGCATAATGCTTAAACGCACATCAATACACAATGCTTCATGCATAACGCTATATGCTCCATTCTGTTCTACCCATGCTGCAAAGCAACCTTAGCGTATCAATACCCCTAACCGTTTATACATTGACACTACCCCTGAGGCGATTCGCTTCGGGGGTAATTAGTGTATGACGAATAAACGATTTCTGTTTCCGTCAATTTTCACTAGAGATGTAAAAATATACATCGTCTCGACTATAGTTGTATGTTTAATCTTAATAACTAAATGGGTAATGTTTCTCACAGCCGCGTGCCGCCTGCAACAGATGTGCATGATGTGGTCATATGACCCTCCGTATCTGGTTTGATTGGCAGGCCGTCTGCTTGTATGGAAATGAATGAAATGAAAGAGCTTTGTGTTTGCGAAAGCCAATTTTCATTAGACGATGCGCGTAAACTGCCCGGGGTCTAGAAAAGGAGAGGTATGCATGAATCGCAATGTAACGATGATGCAATTTTTCGAGTGGCATGTAGAGGCTGATGGTTCACATTGGAAAAGAATGCAGGAGCTGGCGCCTGAACTGAAGCGCGCAGGCATTGGCACGCTGTGGATTCCACCTGTAACGAAAGGACATACGCCCGAAGATACCGGCTACGGTATTTATGATCTGTACGATCTGGGCGAATTCGATCAAAAAGGATCGGTACGTACCAAATATGGCACGAAAAAGGAATTGCTTGATGGCATCGCTATCTGTCACCGCCTCGGTATGAATGTGTATATCGACCTAGTTATGAACCATAAAGCAGGTGCCGATGAAACCGAGACATTCCATGTCGTTGAAGTCGATCCGAACAACCGCACCGAACAGATTTCTGAGGAATCGTTTGAGATCGAAGGCTGGACTAAGTTTACATTCCCTGGACGTGGCGATACGTATTCGCCAATGAAATGGAATTATCACCATTTTAACGGCACCGATTATGACAATCGGGAACAGCGAACCGGCATTTTCCGCATTGCTGATGAGGGCAAACAGTGGAATGAAAACGTAGATAACGAATTTGGCAACTACGACTATCTGATGTTTGCCAACATTGATTACAATATGCCGGAAGTGCGTGAAGAAATGACCAACTGGGGGAAATGGATGATCGATACGACCCGTTGTGATGGCTTCCGGCTTGATGCGATCAAGCATATTAACTACGAATTTATTCGCGAATTTGTAGGCTCGATGATTAACAAGCGTGGACAGGACTTCTACATTGTCGGTGAGTTTTGGAACCCGGAGCTGGCGGCATGTCAGGAGTTTCTGGATACGGTAGATTACCAGATCGATCTGTTTGACGTATCGCTGCATTATAAGTTACATGCAGCTTCCACATCAGGCAATTCGTTTGATCTGTCGACGATTTTTAACGATACACTCGTACAGACGCACCCGACCCATGCGGTTACTTTTGTGGACAATCATGATTCACAGCCGAATGAAGCGCTGGAATCGTGGATTGAAGATTGGTTCAAGCCGCTGGCGTACTCGCTCATTTTACTGCGTCAAGATGGGTATCCATGCGTATTTTATGGCGACTATTTTGGCATTGGCGGCGAGCATCCCGTTCCAGACAAAAAAGATATGATCAACTGTATGCTGTATGCACGCTATCACAAATCGTATGGCGAGCAGGATGATTATTTTGACCATCCGAATACGATTGGCTGGGTACGCAAAGGCAGTACCGACATCGAGCGCTCTGGCTGTGCGGTCGTGATGACCAATGGCGAGGAAGGCGAGAAACGGATGTTTGTCGGTGAAGCACGCGCCGGACAAATCTGGATCGACCTGACCGGTAACCGTCGTCACCATGTGCAGATCGAAACAGACGGCTGGGCAACATTCCCGGTCAATGGTGGCAGTGTGTCGGTATGGGCACAGCCTGAACAAGACCTGACCGAAGATGAAGTGGAAGCGTATTATGAATCCAGTCTACCTTGTATCGCTTTGCCGGAAGAAGGCGTGCTGGAAGAAGGCTCCGATCTGCTGAACATTGAGCCAGCTGAGCCGATAGAGGAAAAAACTGCGCAAACACAAGATGCAGAACAGGATCAAACTACAGAACAAGATACAGAGCAAGAACAAGGTACAGCGCACGAGCAAGACGCAGCTAAAGATCAAAATACGGAAAAAGCTTAAACCGCCGTAAACGTTCACAGTCAAATGAGCAAGCCATGTGTAAGATCAATTTATTGTGCTTAGCTTAACCGCCAAGTGAGAGCGAATCGGATCGCTTGGAAGTATGCTGGCTTGACGGTTATGTAGAGCAAGTGAGCGAGTGATCATGGCAATGTAGTGCTCAACCGCTCATTTGTACCGATAGTTCCTTAGCCGGTGCGCCCATTTTCTCCTGAAAGAGGTGAATGGGCGCACCGGTTTATTTGTATCATTCGGTCATATAGCGTGTAATTTGATGCTGCTATGTCCCCTCCATCCGTTCCTCTTTGCTCTTTGCATTCCATACTCCTCTGCTCTTTGTATTCCAGCCTCTCTGCACTCACCGTTTACTGCTCCTGTCCATATTGCTGTTGCAGCCCGGCAATCCATGCGCGCAATCCTGCCAGCAGTTCTGGCGGGGATTCTACCCTCGCTGCTGTGCCACAGCTCGCAAAAAACTGCACGACCCACGGTACATACGATTCCGGCAATGCCAGTTCCAACACCCCTGTACCATCCGCTGCTACCGTTAGTCCTTGCTCCATCCACGGATCGGTCTCACAGCGGCGTACCCCTTCACGTTCCAGCCATACTTTCATTGGTAATGTACGCTCCGCTGACGTCTGACCGAGATAGTCGCTAATGTTCCAGCGAGAAAAGTCCTTTTTGCCGCGTGGATGCGGATCAACGACCAGTTGTTTGATACGATCGACACGAAATGTTCTGAGCTGCTTGCGTGCAAAACAATAGGCGACACAATACCATAGCCCACTGCTCGCATACACACCAAGCGGCTGAACACGCCGCTGCTGCTCGCCACTGCTGGAATCGTACATCATCTGCACTACCGTCTGCTCCACACAATAATCCACCAGCTCTGCTACGTACGGCACCGCCAAATTACGTGCTGGCGTCCAAAAGGCAAACCGAGCTTGCAGTTCCCGAATACGCTGCTTTGTCTCTGACGGCAAATAATGATAAAACTTGTCCAACGCCGAAGTCGATTCTTTTTGAAAGGGCAGCGAACGATAATTACGCAGCGATTGATAAGCGAAAAACATCGCCACCGCCTCATTTTCAGAAAATAAAATCGGCGGCAGCATCCGTTCACGCAATACGCGATAACCGCCCGCCGCACCTGGCTCTGCATACAACGGCACACCAGCCGCCGCCAGCTCTTGCAAATCACGCTGAATCGTACGACGCGACACACCAAACTGACGCGCCAGCTCGGATGCGGTAAATTGGCGTCGCGTATTGACGGTGAGCATCAGTTCGATCAGACGCTGTGCTTTGGACATGGGATCGCTCCTTTTTGATCGTTGCATTAACTAGTACATTGACCGAGATGAATTGGAGTGTTGAATCTGTTTTAAGATCGCATGGATCACAATTTCAGCACACAATCCAAATTAACATTTAACTTGGTCAAGCTACTAGCTTAGTAGGCTGACCGCATTAAATATGCAGTTCGATATTACATAACAGCAAAATTTTTGTGCTACGATTTCAGTTTATTTTTCATAAGATGTAATCAATCAGACATTGAATGTAAGCTGGTCAAGCCACTAGCAGGCTGAACTGACCAAGTATAATTCCATTTTTAAAGCTGGTTAAAACTCTTATGTATAAAACTTCCAGTACATCATTTAAATTAAAATTTAACTCGTTCATTGTACAAGGACATATACGCAAACTATTGCGTTGTAACAACAATCACTGCGGTACGGAATAAGGCGACAGACTCCTGTCTTGCATAGGAATCTACGGATGAGGAGGACATCGTAAATTCCCATGCTCAAAAGACTCTGCCAGCATTTTCTTATCTGCACGATGATAGCGATGACTACGCCTGTATTTATTTTATCAGAAATGGCGACAGGATTTGTCACCATTCCATGCTATGCTGGGAACAAATAATGATCGATTACGAGCGATCATGTTGGATTAGAAGTCATAATAACCGATTACAGGCGAGATCGGATCGATACGATGGAGGTATAGATGGAGACGTTTAAAGAGCGATATAGCGATACATTTTTGCAGCGGTTTGCCGGGATTGTGCAGCGACATACAGCGGCTTTTGATGAGCAGCGTTTTGATGAACTGGTGCATGGGGACGGCTGGGAGGAACTGGCGTTTAAGCAGCGTATTCGGCGCATTAGTGAAGCATTGACCGGTGCGCTGCAACTGTCGTTTGCGGAACTGAGCGAGCTGCTAATCGCGATGGCACCGGAATGTCGGGGAGTGGAGTATTTATTTGTCCCGGATTGTATCGAGTTGAATGGATTGACGCAACCGGAACTGTCGATGAACGCGCTGGAGAAGTTGACGGCGTATTCCAGCTCTGAATTTGCGGTACGTCCATTTATCGTGCAGGATATGGAATGGATGCTGGCGCAAATGCGAATGTGGGCGTTGCATAAAGATGAACATGTGCGGCGACTTGCTAGCGAAGGCTTTCGACCACGGTTGCCGTGGTCGTTTCAATTGCGCAGCTTTGTTGCTGATCCTGAGCCAACACTGGCAGTGTTGGAGCTGCTAAAACGCGATCCTTCGCTCTATGTGCGCAAAAGTGTAGCAAATCACCTGAACGATATCGCCAAAGATCACCCGGAGCGCATCGTTGCCGTGGCACAAAGCTGGTACGGACAGCATGCGGATACCGACTGGATTGTCAAACATGGCTGTCGCACATTGTTAAAACAGGATCATCCAGCAATGATGGAGCTGTTTGGCTATTTGCCTAGCGAGCATATCCGCCTAAGCGATCTGCAGATTAGCCGCACCACCGTCCCGATTGGTGAAGAAGTAGAATTGTCGTTCGTACTGCATAATGAAGCGGCGACCGTACAAAATGTACGGATCGATTACGAAATGCAGTTTATAAAAGCAAACGGACAGCAAGCACCCAAACGATTCCGCTGGGTATCGCGTAACTTTGCCCCCGGACGCCATGTGATGCGCAAAAAACACTCGTTTAAACTTATCACGACACGGGTCTATTATCCCGGCTTGCATCATGTGCATCTGTATGTGAACGGTGTGCAAATGGGCGAAGTATCGTTTGAAGTGACTGCTGCCGAATAACATATGAATAACATACGATAGGGCGTGTATGCAAACCTAGCTTGTGGGGACAGCCCCACTGCGGTACGGAATAAGAGGGCGGATTCCTTTCTTGTACAGGAATCTACGGATGAGCAGTAAATGGTAGATTCCCGTGCTGCTCGCAACATACGAGTTGGCGCACATGCCCTATTAACTATACTATGAGGAGAGATGCCGTATGATCGCCTATTTGTCCGGCACCGAGCTGATCGAGCGGATACGGTATACGTATTTGCGCTTTGACGCGGAATTTGATGATCTTGACGAGGCGGAGCTTCACTTGCGGTTGGAAGATGTCGATCGTACGCCATATGAAATGCTCGCCTACCTGCTCGGCTCGTTACAGCTTATCCAGCAATGGGAACGAAGCGAGCAACAAGACGGAACAGCGATCACGCCAGCACCAGGGCTGCGCTGGCATCAGCTTGGCGAGCTGTATGCCAGCTTCTATGAACGATACAAAAAGTATACGCTCACACAATTACGGCAGCAGCTACGCCAATCGGTACAGCAATGGTGTCAATGGATTGAGGAATTGAGCGAACAGGAATTGTTTGGCGACGTACAACGCCGCTGGGCAACGACCCCAGCCGGATGGCAACTGTGGAAATGGCTGCATATGAACGCTGTAGCGCCTTTCCACACCTTTCGCACCCGTATACGCAAATGGAAAAAACAGCGCTTGCTTGATGTGTAACGAGAATACGGTTTGAAGGGCAATGCTTGAAAATTAGCACTCCGTTCAGTTCATTTTACGGTTGCGGTTGCGGTTGCGGTTGCGGTTGCGGTTGCGGTTGCGGTTGCGGTTGCGGTTGCGGTTGCGGTTGCGGTTGCGGTTGCGGTTGCGGTTGCGGTTGCGGTTGCAAATATTATCCATTTATATACCCTGCACATGCAAACTCAACAACAGCCTTTTCCGCTACCATATCAGGCAGCGAAAAAGGCTGTTTGTTTACTTCTTTCCATCCTATGGATATCCGTTTGGATCGCTTGAAATCGACCGCATTATACGCTACATTAGCGCTATTCATCTGCGACCTTAAGCGGACGATCAAACTTAACGTAGCGTACGAATACGTTCTTCCAGCGGCTTGAATTCCTTGTCTCCTGCCGGCGCTGTCGGTTTGCCAAATGGCATTTGTGCAATTAGCGTCCAGCTTTCCGGAATATCCCACTCGGCTTTGATCTTTTCATCAATTAGCGGGTTATAATGCTGCAACGATGCGCCATAACCTTCCGATTCCAGCAACGTCCAAATCAAATATTGGTGCATGCCGGATGCTTGCTGTGACCAGACTGGGAATTTATCTTGATACGCCTGGAACTGGTCTTGCATGCCACGAATGACCGCTTCATCTTCGAAAAATAAAATGGTGCCATACCCAGCTTTGAAGCTATCCATCTTTTGCTGAGTGGACTCAAAGCTGTCTGCAGGTACGATCTCTTTCAGTATGTTCGTCGTGTAATCCCACAGCTGGTCATGTTTATCACCAAGCAAAATAATGACTCTGGCACTCTGAGAGTTAAATGCGGATGGTGTGTGCAGTACAACCTGCTCCACAATTTCCTGAATCCGCTCATCTGACGTTACGGCTTCTTTACTAATCCCATAAATACTTCTTCTTTTCTTCATCGCCTCAAAGATTGCTTCTGTACTCATTGTCATTAGCCCTCCTCTGGATAAAGACTCTATTCAAGATGTCCTACATTTTTATTTAACCAGACTTACTATAAAAAAATCAGTGACTGAACATTTAATTCAAATGTGTACACCAAATTGTACACTATGGCAATTATAGATCACTAACGACTAAAAATAGCTTAACAAAACAAATTATAACCTCACCTCGGTCGTTAAGCGAGCCAAACAGTAGCTGGGGCTGTGTTAAGTACATTTACAGTCTGTCTAACAATCACTTGATGATAAATAGGTTAAGGTACGTTCATGATCAAGCGATGATGACAAAGGCATATCCTGAATGTATCTGAGACAAGGTATTAGTACTCTGACCATTTTAAATATATCGTTTAAAACGATGTAGATTACTGCTACAAATAAGGGCATAAAGTGGAGTCAAAGCAAATATTGAAAGCGGTCAAATTACTAGCTACTAGCCGCTGCGATTGGTCATGAATTATACGGCAACGATGCGCTACGTGCAACATATTAAAACGTATCCGCCCTATAGGCATCGTTCAGTCGAGTTATCGCCTGCTATTGGTTGCAGTATATGATATCTTCCTGTTAATCCATCAACACATCGTTATGTATAAAAAAACGACCTTTCCCGATTAAGCCAGGAAAGATCGTTTTTGATTGAATCATTTTGCTGCAATCTCACTCATCGATAATCGTTTGATCGTACAAGCTTATTATTTCCCAACTTGTGCGACAACCAACTCGATAAAGCGCTCCAATACAGCTGCCGTTTCCGCACGCGTCGCAGTTTGTTTTGGTGCAAACTGCGTTTTGCTGCGTCCGTTCAGGATTTCTTTTTGTGTAAAGAATTGAACGGCTGGTTTCGCCCATGCTCCGATGCTGCTAGCATCTTTAAACGTCAACTTTTCATTCGTATTGATCGTATCGTTCACTTTCATGAACGAAGCAAAGCGATACATCAATACTGCCATTTCTTCACGTGTAATGTTGCGGTTCGGTTCGAATGAGCTACTCGTCATGCCTTTGATGATACCGTTTTGCGCTGCCCAGTTCACATACGTGCCGTACCAGCTGCTTGCGGATACATCTTTAAATTTGCTTGCACCGCTCGTTGACAATGTGCCGTAACTGCGCTCATACAGACGACCCATGACTGCCGCAAACATCGCGCGCGTCATGCCTTTGTTCGGTGCAAATTTGCCGTCCCCAGTGCCGAGGAAGATTTCACGATCCGCCACAAAGCTTACCGGTGCGGCTGCCCAGCCTCCGTTCACATCAGAGAACGAGTATGCGTTTGGCTGGAACAATACTTCTTTACCCGCTGGTGCGATATATTTCATCGTTCCATCGATGGTAGCGGAGAAGCCGATAAACACTTTTTTGCTGCCGTCCATATAGTATGGCAGACCTTCACTGCTTGACGACACAGCTGTTTTCGCAAAAATAACTTGGACGGTATGCACTGCACTTACATTGGTAAACGTGTACGTGCTGACCGCGCCTACGCTTTTACCGTCGATCAGTACATCTTTAATGCTGTACCCTGCATCCGGTGTAAATGTCAGCGTTTGGTTGCTGCCTTTTGGTACAGCAGGCAAACTCGCTGGGCTAATTGTACCGCCTGCGGAAGCAGTCAGTGTAATCGCGTACGATGTAGCTGCTACGCCACCACTGCTAAATCCGCCACCACCACCGCCGCCACCGATAACGGTTTGGCTACCGGAAGCGAATGCATAAGTCGAGAAGTTTTGCGAGAAGATAATCACTTGTTGTTGATCCGGAGTAACCATAAAGCCTTCGGAATTCGGTGCAGTCGTGCTGTATGGCAAGGAAGACATCCATTGTGCTACACCTTGGTGATAACGATAGATCGATACATTCTTTTGACCTACGGTATCATATGGAACGATAACTTGCAGCAATTTACCGACGACAGGCAGTGTGCTTGTAGTTGAGACATTCGCTGCTGTCGTTCTTGTTTTGTTCAGCGTCAGATCAAGATACATATTGATCGTTTGACCATTGGCGAGCTTTTGCAATGCTGCTGCACCTGGCGCATTCGCTGCGCTTAGTGTTTGTGCACTCATCGCAATGTTGACTTTACCGCCGCTGTTGATCAATTGCTGATCTTCTGCCGTAAAGCTGTACTGTGTATCCAAGTACAGATCGCTCAGTCCAGCAACAACGATATCGGGTGTACCTGGGCCGATTTGTGTCTCGATTTGCACATTCGCTGGCAGCAGGAACACGCTGTTGGTTGCAAATGTGTAGTTGCTGTTGTTAACGATCGCGACATACGTTGCCGTACGATCGCCTTTAGTGATCACGAGGCTGTACGTTCCGTTGCTTACGCCTGTAATAGCGAAACTACCATACGTATCGGTTACGACAGCATTACTAACCGCTGTCGTATCTTGATACAATTGAACCGTTACGCCAGTTACAGCGCTAGCTACACCTGCGTTCCACTCGATCACATTACCGCTTACCGTATATGTTGATGTCGATGGTGTCGGTGTTGGCGTCGGTGTTGGTGTCGGTGTTGTACTTGCTGTAAACGTCAGCGTTGTCGCAGTACTTGCCAGTGCTGGTGGTGAAACTGTAGCAGCATAGCGTACTTTCACCGTATGATCACCGCTCAACTGTGGCGGATTGCTTGACGAATACGTCGTCCAACTGCCCCCGTCGATCGAATATTGCATACTGCTCGTTATACCGACGATCAGATTATTCGTATCGTCCGCTGTTACCGCTGGTGCGGATGGACGTGCCGGAATGATCAGCAATTGTGCCGCACTGTCCGTCGTTTGATCGACCGTACCTGCCTTCACAATGCTAAGTGTCGTGCCAATCCAGCTTGCATTCAGCGGAATCGTTCCGTACGTATCGGCTATAACATACGTTGCTTGACCAACTGTATACGCCGATGGGTTCGTTGTATACGTCGTTGCAGTTACCGTATAGCCTGCCTTAGCATTTAAGCCTGTTAATACTTCATTTACAGGATCAAGTGCCGCAGTCGGTGTCGCTGCTGGTTGTTCCACATGGTACAGGAACTGCGTAGAACCGGACAGCGATTGTGTTACCGGTGTTTTTAGTGTTACTAATGTACCGGTTGTCACCAGACCGGAGAGCGCCGCATACGTACTTCCCGTTACGGTGTAATAGGAGTTACCTGTAAAATAGCCACCCTTAACACTCAATTTCGAAATCGTACCGATTGCATACGTAGTGGAGAATACCGTTGCACTTGCATTTTTCGCACCGATATATCCACTTGAGATTGTACCGTATACAGCAGCCGTTGCCGAGATGCTTGCGGTAGCCTTATCATCGGCACTCGCATATACGAGACCACCGTTGATGTTCACCGTGGCACCATCTTGGTAAGCGAGTACCCCTTCTGCTGGACCGATCAGAGAACCGGAATTCAGGTTCAATGTACCGGTAGAGCCAATACTTACCGCCGAACCAGTGTTACCATAATCATTGGTCACTTTAACCGAACCGCTTGCAGTAAGACTAGTATCTTCAATCGTCAGTGTACCTGCGGCGATTTGGATCGCTGAACCGTCGCCATCATTCGCCATACTATTGCCAGCATAACGGACAACATTATATCCGTATAAGTCAAGTGTTACTGTACGGTTTGGGACATTGTACTTGAAATACGTATCTGCACTTACATTGTCCAATAACTGAATGGTGTTGCCACTTGTTGCTGCGTTGAGTGCACTTTGAAGATCACTATATGAAGTATTCTTCGTCACATTCCTTGCTACATCTCCGCTAGCCAGAGCATGTTGTGGCGGAATCATGCCCACCATCAATAAAATGATCAAGCCAATTGCTGCAATACGCTTTCTCAACTTATCCCCTTGCCTCATTACATCGCCTCCATCTAAAATGTAAAAACCTTTGTCTAAACGTACTACTTTCGCCGCATGTCATGACGCTCATATACGTATACGCCATCACATACAACACACCCTTTTGACTAATTGCATTCCAGTAACTTAGTGCCTAAGCTGTATTGTATTCTTTATAACTTACAATATAATTACAAAACACTTACAAAAAGGTTGTATTCTACGAGTCAACGATGTTATTTCTAAAAAATTAGCAAAAAACAAAAAAAATTCATAAAACTAGAATAAAATATATCGTACGCCAAAACGACCTTCCCCGATATAAAAGACGGGAAAGGTCGTTTTTAATATTATCTTTAATTTATTGAAGTTACACATTTCGCATCCACACTATATCCGTACAATAATCTGTGGAACTGACCTACCTATTCATTCGTTTCCGGTCAGCCCCGTCCATCCGTTGTACTTCCAGCTCACTCATCGAGTGTCGTTTAATCGTACAAGCTGATTATTTCCCCACTTGTGCGACAACCAACTCTATAAAGCGCTCCAATACAGCGGCTGTTTCCGCACGCGTCGCTGTCTGTTTTGGCGCAAATTGCGTACTGCTGCGTCCGTTCAGGATTTCTTTTTGTGCAAAGAATTGAACAGCTGGTTTCGCCCATGCTCCGATGCTGCTTGCATCTTTAAACGTCAATTTTTGATCGGTATTGATCGTATTGTTCACTTTCATGAACGAAGCAAAGCGATACAACAGTGCTGCCATTTCCTCACGTGTGATGTTGCGGTTTGGTCCGAACGATGTGTCGTTCATCCCTTTAATGATGCCGTTTTGTGCTGCCCAGTTCACATAGGTGCCGTACCAGCTGCTTGCGGATACGTCTTTGAATTGGCTTGCACCACTCGTTGGCAATGTGCCATAACTGCGCTCGTACAGACGACCCATGACTGCCGCAAACATCGCGCGCGTCATGCCTTTGTTCGGTGCAAACTTGCCGTCTCCAGTGCCGAGGAAAATTTCACGATCGGCGACAAAGCTCACCGGTGCGGCTGCCCAGCCTCCGTTCACATCGGAGAATGAGTACGTGTTTGCTTGGAACAGTACTTCTTTACCCGCTGGTGCGATATATTTCATCATTCCATTGATCGTCGTTGCAAAGCCGATAAATACTTTTTGGTTACCGTCCATATAGTACGGCAAGCCTTCGCTGCTCGTATTACCTGTTGGTGTTGTCGTAGTGGTTGCCGTCTTCGCAAATATAATTTTTACCGTATGCGTTGCCGCTACATTCGTAAATGTGTGTGTGCTCGCTGTACCTACGCTTTTACCGTCGATAATCACGTCTTGAATGCTGTAGCCTGCGTCCGGCGTAAACGTGAGCGTTTGGTTGCTGCCTGTCAGTACAGCAGGCAGACTGGATGGGTTAATTGTACCGCCCGCAGTCGGTGTTAACGTAAAGGCAAATGAACGCGGAAGGGTGGCGCCCGTGCCGAAGCTGCCCCCTCCCCCTCCATTATTCACTACAGTCGTTGTCGTTTGGGCACCGGAAGCGATCGCATAGGTGGAGAAGTTTTGCGACCAGATGATGATCTGCTTGCCGCTGGCATCCACCATAAATCCTTCTGTATTTGGGGCGGTTGTGCTGTACGGCAATGCTGTCAGCGTTTGTGTACCTCCGTTATGATAGCGGTATACAGCTACATTACTTTGTCCGGTAGAGTCGTATGGCACTACAATTTGCAGCAAACTGCTTACAGTCGGAATCGTGCTAGTCGCAGATTGATTCGCGGCTGTCGTCGTCGTTTTGACCAGTGTCATATCCAAATATAGATTGATCGTTTGCCCGCTTGAGAGCGTTTGAATCGCGGCTGCTCCGGTTGCGGTCGCTGCGTCTTGCTTTTGCACAGTCAATGCGATATTGACCTTACCACCATTGTTGATCAATTGCTGGTCATCTGGTGTGAAGCTGAGCGAATCCTGGAATAGATTCGTCAAACCACCAACCGCAACATCCGGTGTGCCATTGCTGCTAATTTGTACCTGACTGTTCGTATTGCGTGATGGTAAAATAATGCTTTGCGCAAACGTATAGTCGGCATTATTTACGATCACGAGATAGGTCGCGATACGCCCGCCTTTACTCACTACCAGATTGTATGCACCATTGCTGATGCCAGATAGTTTGAAATCACCATACGTATCAGTAACGACCGCAGTGCCAACCGCCGTATTGCCTTGATCCAGTTGGACATTTGCGCCAGCTACCGCATTGGGGGTACTGCCGTTTAACTCAACAACCATTCCAAGCACATTGTAGCCTGTCGATGGTGTTGGTGTCGGTGTTGGTGTTGGTGTTGGTGTTGGTGTCGGTGTCGGTGTCGGTGTCGGTGTCGGTGTTGCAACAGTAAAGGTCAGCACGGTTGCATCACTCGCTAGCTTTGCTGCTGGTATTAAACTTGCTGCATATCTCACCTTTACGGTATGAGCGCCACTAAGCTGTGGAGGATTAGTGGGCACATAAGAACTCCAGCTACCACCATCGATCGATAGTTCCATACTGCTCGTAATACCGACAATGATATCCAGCGTATCATTCGCTGTTACCGTTGGTGCGGCAGGACGTGCGGGAATCGTTAGCAATTGCGGTAGGCTGTCTAACGATACATTCGGAGTGCCTGTTTTTACAATACTCAGATTGCTGTTAATCCAGTTCGCTTGAAGTGGAATCACACCACCTGCATCTGCTGTATACGTATCACCATTGACCGTATAACTTTCATTAGGGACAAAATTAAACAATGCTTCATTGTATGGATTCAGAAACGCCAGAGGAGTATTTTCCCTAGATAATGGCGACAGTTGGTACATATATTTCGTTGTACCTGATAACGGCTGGGTTACTGGCGGATTTAATGTAATCATCGTACCGGCTGTGATAAAGCTGGCGATCGTATGCGTACCGGAATCGTTATATGAGTCAGAGGTAAAGTAACCGCCGGTAATGCTCCAGTAAGCAGCACGTAGTGGAGACGCTGTCCAGATCATCACGGAAGCTGAGTTTTTCGTACCGATATATCCACCAGAAATCGTACCGTATACATTCGTTGTGGCGGCAATCCCTTCCGAGCTGCCTGTATTGGCGCTGCCGTATACCATACCACCGCTAATATCGAAATGTGCACCCGCTTCATACGCGAAAATCCCTTGTCCGTCACCAAGCAGTGCACCGGATTTCAAATTCAGCGTACCAGCAGCAGCGATATTGACTGCGGAACCCACGCTAGCAGTACGATTTTGCAACTGAACGGAGCCAGTTTGACCGACGCTGCTATCCTGAATCGTCAGCTTACCGAAACCGATTTGAATCGTCGCACCGTCACCGCCGTCCAGCATACCTGCCGGTGCTTGGCGAATCAGATTATAGCCGTGCAGATCAAGCGTGACTGATGTATTGGGATAGTTATACAAGATCGTACTACCGGAAGTACTAATCGTAATATTATTCGTTAATTGGATTGTATCTCCGTCACTCGCTCCGTTAAACGCAGCTTGAAGATCACTATAGGCAGTTTGTGTATTCACATTAATTGCTACCGCAGACGGTAGGGCATGCACTGGCTGTACCGGAATCGCACCCATCATCACTAAAACTGTCATACAAATGATTGCAATACGATTCTTCCATTGATGTTGTTGCCTCATTTCATCGCCTCCGCCTAAAATATAAAACCTTTTTTGTCCGAACAAGTGTCGGATTGTATCGTATATATCTGTATAGCTTCCATAACAGACGATATCTCCTGTTTGACTTTTTACAATATAACCATTCACTACTAAGGCACAGTTTAAACGTTTTTACTTACAAAAAACTTACAAATCACTTACAAATTCATCATTAATACTAACTAAACGCTTCGTTTCGCCAACATTCGCAAAATATTTTTGAGAATATACAGAAATAAGGGCAATACCGTACTATGCTAGATATCACTCATTGCCTTAAAGCCATTCTCTGAAAGTCGTAAATTACGATCCGTTCCTATATAAGATAAATGAGTGGCTAGATACACGCACAATGGAAGGAAGCGTTTCTGTTGCACTACAAGACGATTATACATATGTACGATTGACTGCCCATACTTGTTTAACATCAATAGCGACCTTACCCAACATGCGCATCGGGTAAGGTCGCTATTGATTTGGTTCTAGTTAATTATCGAAAACGCGTTAAGGTCACATTATTGAGCTGCTTGTGCAACGACCAGCTCGATAAAGCGCTCCAATACAGCGGCTGTTTCCGCACGCGTCGCCGTCTGTTTTGGCGCAAATTGCGTACTGCTGCGTCCGTTCAGGATTTCTTTTTGTGCAAAGAATTGAACAGCTGGTTTCGCCCATGCTCCGATGCTGCTTGCATCTTTAAACGTTAACTTTTGATCGGTATTGATCGTATTGTTCACTTTCATGAACGAAGCAAAACGATACAGCAGTGCTGCCATTTCTTCGCGCGTGATGTTGCGGTTTGGTTCGAATGATGTGTCGCTTATCCCTTTGATAATCCCGTTTTGCGCTGCCCAGTTTACATACGTGCCGTACCAGCTGCTTGCGGATACGTCTTTAAACTGGCTTGCACCGCTCGTTGACAATGTGCCATAACTGCGCTCATACAGACGACCCATGACTGCCGCAAACATCGCGCGCGTCATGCCTTTGTTC
>NZ_JAXSQZ010000003.1:0-606719 GCF_034659835.1 Paenibacillus campi | reverse complement strand
ATACAGCGATTGCTAAGGCAGCGAAAGGATGCAATTGCTTCACTGCAGGAACCAAAGTCCAAACAGACGAAGGGGAGAAGAATATCGAAGACATTCAAGTCGGAGATAAGGTTCTCTCGAAGAATGAAGTAACAGGTGAACAGGATTACAAGGAAGTTATTGCCCTTCATCGCAATGAGAAAGACACTACCTATAAGTTGTCGGTGGGCAATCAAATTATTGAGACTACGGATAATCATCCATTTTGGGTAGATGGTAAGGGTTGGGTGCTAGCGTTAGACTTGCAGGTGGGGGATAGATTACAACAGAGCAATGGAAATACCTTGACGATTCATAACATCAAGATTGTTAAGCACGAAGAAAAGGTCAAGGTCTACAACTTTACTGTTGCTGACTTCCATACCTACTTTGTAAGCAACTTGAGTATTTGGGTTCATAATATTGGAGGTGATTGTCTCCCTTCTTATAGCCCGTCAGTCTTAGAGAAGATGAAAAAAGACCCTACAGCTCATAACTTCCCGACATCTTTTGACAAACAAATACTTTCACAAAAGCCGACATTATTACGTGCAGATGGAAGGGAAGAATATTTATTAACTGGTAGTATGAATGGTAAAGATGGAGTTTACCATATTACTGTTAGACCATCGGATAATACAATCATTCACAGGGTGTTTATTCCTAGTAGTGACTGGGCGAGATTTTCAAAAGCAAATAGCCTTCCTTCATTGAAGGATATTCCATAAATTGAGAGGTGTAGGATGAATAGTTTAACTTATACAATAAAAGGTGAAGGTACAGACAGAATAGTTACCTTAAAGGTAGATTCACAGATGATCTATGAGGGTTACGCTTATAGTTTAGTAACTTCCGTAGATGGTGTTCTTCAATTTAAGCTAAATTTCGGTTTATCAGGAGTAGAGTATTTGTACCGTATGAAGAATATAGAAGATTATTTGCTGTTATTACCTGTAAACGAGCAGTTTAGAGATGCAAAACAAATAATCTTTTCCAAATCCAGCTTAATGAAACTATGGGATGAACTTGGTTATGACTTTGAAGATGATAAAGAATATATAACTGCTGTTAATCATTCCGATATTCTTTGTCATTGGTTTTTATCAAGTGGAATCTATTTTGAACAATTAGAATTAGAATCAATGAGAAAAGAGATACTAAAAAAAACTGTAGGATATAGCGAAGAAAAGTATCAATACCTATTTGAAAATTTAATTTCAATACGGGACGACATTCAATTCAATGGCATAACAAAAATAAGAAGTAGTTGTGTTGAGATTTCGATTTATTTGGATCAAAAAGCTAATTATGATTGGAAGGCTTTCTTTATTGATGAACAGGGAGCAGTTTATATCAATATAAGTCCCAAATTGGGACTTAAGACAAACATATCTATTAACTAATATAATGTTTAATGACCTTGGGGCTGCAATTCCTCAAGGTCTTTCTTTTAGCCCCACCCAGTGCCGAATGAATTGGGCAGCGGTCGTAAATAGAACAAGACTACTTTCCAATCTGCTGAACAATGCAAAATCAGGCATTTTCTACGTATTTTTATTATAAGCTGTTCATTTTTTACGAAATGTATGACTGGCTTATTTATGACCAACCCTAAATCTATGCCTAGAAAATTAAATGAGATGCCAGCAGTAAAAGTAGAGATAAAACAATGACTGGTTTTTTGAAGGGTTGACTTGACTAACAGTCACCAAAAGGTTTATCTACGTTAAGAAGTTCAACTAGAGCAGATGTATGGGAAGTAGGTAGGGCTTGGGTTGGACCAAATGCGAAAGAGATTACAGAGAATGGCACACTTATTGGTTATAGCAGTACTGATAGGCGAGCATTTAGATTGTAATATAAAAAAGGAGATGAGATGTGGAGAGCTAACGTTCAAACAGGAGATGACGCTGGTTGAGAACATGTTCGTAGAAATCGCATTGATTGAGAACACAAGACAAAACATACAATAACAAACGCCCTAACACTGCCCCCATATTGCAAAATACCAATACTAACGTATACTTTCTCAAGAGGAGTATCCGACTCTCCTCAAATATCCAGATCACAATCCATACAACCAACTAAAGGGGACAACACCAATGACAGATGCCAAAACGACAGAACAACATATCGCTGAATGGATGGTCGAGCAGACCAAAAATCAGGGGACATTAAAACAAGAAGATGCGATTGCTTACGTACGTGCACAGTATGGCGAAGCATACTTATTTACGAGTGAAGGCGGAAATATATCGTTATCCAAAGAGATCAAAAAAGCTTTCCGCAAGCAACATGGTGGCAGAATCGCCTGGGATCGAGATGGTTTTTTCTGGGCGTGGACGTAGGCAGCCTGCGCAATCTATCTACCTGTTCAAAATAACATTGTGACGTAATTGTACGAAGCATACACATACTATTCCAAATCATAACGAAAGCCGAACGAGCTGGACTTCGCACTCATTCGGCTTTCGTTCATTTATACCAACATCCAACTAGCCAGTAGGCTGTCTCAAATGGAAATGGTGTTTAAACGTACCTTAACCTATTCATTATCAAGCAATGGTTAGATCAACAAACCGTAAATGTATTTGATACAAGCTACTAGCCAGTCTAAGCATAACACCACGCACTTATCCGATCATTTCCAGCTCCAATTGTTTCAATTGATACAAATAACTACCACGCTGCATCAGCTCATCATAACTGCCCGCTTCTGCAATTCGCCCTTGATCCATGACAATAATCTGATCCATCTGCTCCAATCCGGTCAATCGATGACTGACCATAATGACTGTATCTCCCTGAGCCTGTTGAAACAACAATTCCAATACACGCTGTTCGGTTGCATAATCGAGCGCAGATGTAGGTTCATCAAGCAGCCATAACGAACCGGATCGCAGTAGAATGCGCACTAATGCCAGACGTTGTTTTTCACCGTCAGACAGGTTTTCGCCTTTTTCCAAGATTGGATCATCCAGTTTTTTGTGACTAAGCTGAACTTGATCCAACAACGCTAGCAAATGAGTATCAGGGATACCGTCTTGCTCCAGCAACAGATTGTCGCGCACAGTGCCATTGAAAAACTGATTGCGCTGTAACAGTACGCGGGCATTCGACCAAATGCTTTCCTCGTTTAGTTGCTCAAGCGGGATCGTATTCATACAAATTTGTCCTTGCTCAAGCGGATGGAGTTTGAGCAACAATTCAAGCAGGCTTGTTTTGCCCGAACCGCTTGCGCCGACGATGGCGGTTTTGGAACCGGCAGGAATATGCAGTGAGATATGTTGCAATGTCCAGCGCCAGTCTTCATCATAACGAAAGGAAACGTCTTCTATATCGATACGAACAGGCTGGTGACGTTGCAGTTGTTTGGATGCAGATGCTCGTTTGGTGAGTTTCATGTCAGATAGTACAGTGTGGAGTCGTTTGGCAGCATATTCGCTATCTTTTTGGTAAGCAGGCAATGTTGCCATCGCTGCCGCTTCATCAAATACAGTCATCGCGGTCATAATGAGCATGGCGAGAAAAAGTCCATTCATCGAGCCGTGCATAATTAATATTGCACCAACGAGCAAGACGAGCCATGAGATAAAAAAGGTCATAAATGAATGCAGCGACTGCCCACGTAATAGGCGAGTAGCGGCTTGCTGTTGTGCAGCAGCTAGTTCGTCTGCAATCTGTTCGATATGCTGCTCTTGTGCAGCTAGCCGACCATATAATTTCAGATCGATAAATCCATACATCATCTCTGCTGAATCGGTCGCCAGTGCAGCACATAGCTGATGTACCGCGTCGGTTTGCTTATGCTGACTGCGCCGAACGATAGCCGGTACGCCAAATGCGATTATGATCATACCGACGACGAAGACGAGTGCAATCCATACCGAAATGAACGACGTCACCGCTACGGTCGTCAAAAAAACGGAGATTACAATTAGCGGCGGATAAGCAACACGCAAAAAATAAAACTGCAAACTTTCCACATCGCCAACGATTTTCGCCAGCAACTCGCCGCTGCGCTGCCGACCTAACCATTGCGGCGACAACGGAATAAGTTTGGCGAAAAAGGTCGTGCGCAAACGGCTAAGCAGCGAGAAAGTCGCGCGATGGGAATACAGACGTTCTCCATACCGACTGGCAGCGCGTACCAAACCGAGTAATTTTACGAGCGCAGCGAGCAAAATAAGTGTATATAACGGAGGCAGAAAGACCGTTTTGGAAATCAAATATCCACTTAAGGAAAATAATGTAACCCCGGCAATACCAGCGATAAAGCCGGTCATAATCGTGATTACAACGTCCCTACGCTCTTGTACCATCGCGCGTGCAAAGATCGATAATTCGTTCATAACAACACCTCCTGACGTTGTAGATGCGGTCGTTGCAGACGAATCATTGCCGCATACTGTGGCAATGTGGCGAGTAGCTCATCATGCGTACCGGTAGCGAGCAAATTGCCTTGCTCCATAAACAGAATCAGATCGGCATGGCGAATCGTATGCAAGCGATGAGCAATCGTAATGACGGTTGCCTGCTGAGCCAGCTTGTTAATCGATTCCAGTAAAATTTGTTCTGTATGCAAATCAAGCCCAGCCGTCGGTTCATCGAACAGAAGCAATGATGGTTGTTTCAAAAAAGCTCGTGCCAGAGCCAATCGTTGTCGCTCACCGCCTGACAATCCGCGTCCGCCTTCGCCTACGACCGTATCATAGCCGTGTTCAAGCGCTGCCACGAGCGTTTCCAGCCCGGCAGACTGGGCAGCGGCAGCGATTTCAGCTCGCGATACGTCACGATCTGTAGCGATCGCAATATTGTCCGCCAGCGTCCCGGCAAAAATATACGGATGCTGGGTAATATAACTCATTTGTGCCAACCCGTCTGCTGCTCGATCCGGTGTTAACGGTTGATTGTTAAAACGAATTTCACCAGAGGAAGGCTGAAGCAGACCGGCAATCAGATGCAACAGCGTTGTTTTACCGGCTCCGCTTTGACCGACAATCGCTACTTTATGCCCGTATGGAATGTGCAAGGAACCTGCATTCAGTACAAAAGCTGCTTCATTTCTGCCATAACAAAAGCGAAGCTGCTGCCATGCGATGATGGAAGAAGCTGCCTGCTGTTGATGCTGTCCTATAGTATAGGTTGCATCATTACAATCGTTACTGAAAGACGATGGCTGTAACCGATGTATCGTATCGTCAATTGCACAATGATGGATCGTCGTGTCAGAGCAAATCTGGTTCTGGTTGTTCGGTTGTTGTGTTGGTGGCTGTATAAGTTGCGCTGTGGTAACGATCTGTGGCTCCTCTGCCAGCAGCGCTTCAATCGTACGAATCGCCCCCAGACTGGTGCGTCCGCTATGGAAAGCGATACCGACATTTTTGAGCAAATTGTAAAATTCAGGTACGAGCAGCAAAATGAGAAAGGCGATATGAAACGTCATCGTTTTGAATACGACGAGCTGCAAAGCAAGCTCCAATGCGACAATGCCAATGCCTAGCATCACAATCGTTTCAAGGGCGAACGTATTCATAAACGCAACTTTCAAAATGCCCATCGTTGAATCACGATACGATCCGCTATATCGTGCAATTTGCGCTTGCTGCGTCTGTGTGCGTCCAAACAGTTTTAGGGTGAGCAGACCTTGTACCGAATCAAGAAACGTACCGGAAAATTGTGCCAATTGCTGAAACTTTTCGACAGACTTTTGCCGAGTTTGTATACCGATCAGCGCCATAAACAACGGAATAAATGGAGCTGTAAACAGTAAAATGAGTCCGGACGGAACATGCAACAGAAAGACACATCCCAAAATCATCAACGGTACGATCGAAGCTTCGATCATTTTCGGTGTATATTGGCTAAAATACGAATCGGCTTCATCGACCGCATCCATCGCAATGCTGATTTTGCTGCCCGTCTGACCTTGCCGTGCGAACAGCAGCGGCTGTGACGTCAACGAGCGCAAACATGTGGAGCGCAATGTACGTTTGGCATCAGCTGCAATCCGTAGCCCAATAGCACCGTTACGATAAGCAATCGCTGTACGCAGCAGCATTACGATAAGCAATGCTGCGATGACAGGCAGCCATAACCGTACAGGGGCAGCGTCTACAAAAATGTACTGCACCGCTTGCGCCAGCAGCACAGCTTGCAAAATCGTCATCAGACCGAGTGCGACCGACAATAGCCGTATCCAGCCGGTACGTTTTGTCTGTGTCTGCATCAATTCGTATAACAGTCCGGCTTTCGGTTTCATCGTTTATCCCTCCTTAACGTTTGCCTTTCACATAATCAGCATCAAATAAGAACAATCGGCATACGAGCACGAGCGACGGAATGAGCAACAATAACCCACCGATAAATGCGACGATTAAAGCAATGCCCATCGCCTCCCCAGTAGCGCTGCCTTGAACTGTAATGTACGGGTCCAAAATATACGGATAATGCCCGATCCCATAAGCGAAAAAGGCACAGCCAAATTGCAGCATAACGCTAATAAATGCCCAACCATAATGACGTTCCTTATACAGCAGCCACAATACGATTAGGAAAAATACGACCGACAATCCGAGCAACCACCATAAATTCATCATATTTTGAAAATGACGTGCATTGTACTGACTTAAATATAAAAAGGCGGTAAACGCCGCAATAATTGTCGGTGTACTCCAAAAAAGCGCATAACTACGTAACAATTTTAGCGCAGGCTGGTCATCTGCTCGCTCGGCATAAAAAGTAAGAAAGGCAGCGCTAATAAACAGCACCGACGTAATCGCCAGCGCGACAATACTCCACGCCAGTGGGCTTGTGAGCAGCTTCATGTATGAAAGTGTCACGATGCCGTTTTGCTCTACAATAAATCCGCCTTCAGACAGCACAAGCGCCACCGACAGCGAGGCAGGAATAAGCAAGCCAGTAGCGCCGTACAAAAATAGAAACACGATATTCTTGTTGGAACCATAATTTTCAAACGCATAAAACGAGCCACGAATAGCGATCAGCACGATCGCAATACTGCCTGGTACGAGCAATGACGAGCCGTAATAATGCGCTGCATCCGGGAAAAATCCGATCAGTCCAATAAAAAAGAACACAAAAAACACATTCGTAATTTCCCATACCGGTGACAAATAACGAGCAATCAGCCGATTAATGAGATGGTCATTGCCTGTTGCACGCGCATAAAAAGCGAAAAAACCTGCTCCAAAATCAATCGAAGCGACAATCAAATAGCCGTACAAAAAAATCCACAACACCGAAATACCGATAATTTCATAATTCATGACCGGGGTTCACCTTCTTCTTTCAGCATCTGTGCGCGTGTTGCTGCTATTTTTTCCAATTCTACTTCGGCTGGATTGTTGCGGAACAAGCGGCGCAGTACAATGATGCATAATGTGCCGAGTATAATATACAGCAACAAAAACAGGAAAAAGAGCGGCATAATGCTTGGTGATGTAGTAGCGGCTTGCTCAACCCGCATATAACCACGAATGATCCACGGTTGCCGTCCTACTTCGGCATAAAACCAGCCAAATTCGATACCGAGAAAGGCGAGCGGTGCGCCTAGCACGATGGAGCGCAACAGCCAACGATTGTATTCATTGCGCTTTTTCCAAATCAAAAACAAGAAAAAGATCGCTGAAATCGCCAGCAATATAAAGCCGATACTGACCATAAAATCAAACATATAATGAATCCATAATGGCGGCTGTTCATTAGCAGGAAACTCGTTCAAACCTTTCACTTCAGCATTAAAATGACCAAATGCCAAAAAGCTGAGCGCCTTCGGAATATGCAATGCCCCGATAATTTCATGCTTGGCATTCAGCCAGCCGAGGAAAATCAGGTCAGCCCCTTTTTCGGTTTGAAAATGCCATTCGCCAGCAGCTAATTTCTCCGGCTGATACTGCGCGAGAAACTTTGCCGCCGTATCGCCTGCAACTGCCGTCAAAAAGCTAAATACAAGCAATACGCTCATCATCAGCTTGAGCGCTTTTTTCGTATATTCTGAAGTCCCTTTGCGCAAGATCGAAAAAGCGGCAATGCCTGCCAGCAGTGCAGCACCGGTCATATAAGCGGATGTGAGTACATGAAAAACTTTGGACGGTGTAGCTGCATTAAACATCGCTTGCAGCGGATAAACAGCGGTAAATTGCCCGTGTTGTAATACAAATCCGTCCGGCTGATTCATAAAGCCGTTCACGGTAGTGATAAAAAAGGCGGACATCGAAGCGCCCAGCACGATCGGGATCGTTAACAACCAGTGTAGATAAGGGTTGCGGAACCGTTCCCACGTATACAAATAAATGCCTAAAAAGATCGCTTCAAAAAAGAACGCAAATACTTCCAAAAACAGCGGCAATGCGATCACATTACCAGCAAGCTGCATAAAGTTCGGCCAGACGAGCGCTAGTTGAAGCGAAATCGCTGTACCGGTCACAACGCCGACCGCGACTGAAATAATAAAGCCTCTTGTCCAGCGCTTAGCCATCAATGTGTAATGGTAATCTTGTTTGCGTATCCCTACCAGCTCAGCGATGGCGATCATCAATGGGAGGGCAACACCGATTGTTGCAAAAATCACATGGAACGATAGCGTTAATCCGGTCACCAACCGACTCCATAATACCGTATCAATCATCATCATCTGAAATCCTTTCGTAGTGGCATAATGGCGATTCAATATGAGCATAGCGTAGCAATTTTGCAGCGTTAGATGTGACATTTGCTACAATTTTCAAATAAAAATCAAAGATTTAAGGCGATTTAGTGAAAAAATGCACAATAGCCCTTTAGGGTTATTGTGCATAGGGAGTGCGTGTATGATATAAATTTCAATCCCAGTTCACACCCGCAAAATTTGATGGATCAAGTGGATCAAATTCATCTACGTCAACCGGTTTATCTTCGGTTGGGAATTTTTCACGCCACTCTTTAAAAGTTTCAAGATTAGCATCTTCCAGTTTTTTGTAATTTGTGCTCATTTCCAACAAGCTAGCGTTGAATTGAATGACTGTTAAACGATCTTCTGTTATAGCCTTCTGTGCCTTCATTACGTTTTGCCAAATGACCTTAGCTTCTTGGTTTGCTTTTGCTATATAAGCGTCCTTATCTTCATCTTTAGGCTCAGGGATGTCGGGCTTGTATTTTTTAGATGATGGCAAGTTAGTGAATGAAGTAATCCTATCTTTCGTCTGGGTAGGCTCTCTTAACTCAGAAGTAAATCCAGGACGGTCTGTTGCGGGCTGATTTTTGGCGCCTTCTTGATCATAAAACAGCGTTTCACCACTTGCTGCACGAACAATTTCCATACTTTGAGCACCTTGTATATCTGTTGCTAATTCTTGCGTATGTGCCTTTTGCGTGGCAAGTGTACGAGGATGAGTATGCGCAATAAAGTTGGAACTGTAGTTTTCGAATCCTAGTGAGCTTGAACCAGGTGCACCTACACTTGCGCCTGCACCTGCAAGCCCGGGTTTGTTAGGACCGATAAAAAGTCCCATTCTTTGGGATTTCTTTTCGTTGTCTGTTATGTTTAACAAGCCGATTTCTCTCGTTTTAGTAACATCGATTGCATCGATATAAGTTATTAAATCGCCTAAGCTGACTGCATCATCTTTTTCTAAAATAACATGTGGAAATTTGGTGAGCACTCGTTTTATTTCTTGCAATGGTTTGTTAGCTGCGTCATCAGAAAATGCATTGGAGTCAGCGGATAATTGGTCTGCTACTTTTAATTTTTCTATTGTATTTGCAGCCTGATCATATGTTTGTTTAAGCATTTGTAATTTGGAAGCTACTTGTTTATCTTCAGCTGATAGCGCTGCTTCGATTGCTTTTAATTTTTCAAAGATGACATGATAAGGTTGTGTCCAGGCTTGTTCCTGTTTTTCCTGTTCTGCTTGTTTTTCTTCACCGGCGTACATTCGTTGTATGTAATGTCGTGTTGCCTGATTCCCTATATATTGCTGAAGTTGGCGTAGAGGATACGATTTAAAACCTGAATGGATTGCAGGAGAAGGGTCTGATACGGGAGCAGGAGTTTTGGGCGGACTGTCTTTTTTTAAAGGTTCGTTAGCATACAAATAGCTCACCTCGTTCCGTTTTTGTGGAATGATTGCTTAATAAAGTGATGGCGAATTTACAATATGTGTATTGTCCACTACATCATAAACGGTAGTGGAAGTCCATTTCAATCCTGTATATGGATAAAATCGGGATCATACGTATTTTATTGTTAAAAATTATAACTAACAATTAATTGCTGAACTGGTTAAAAAAACAGTATAAATAGATTGATTATATAGTTCGCTGAAACTATAATCGATATATAAAAGAGAGGAGCTAAGTAAATGAGTAAATTAAAAACGATTGCGTTATTGTCAGCAGCTTTGCTGTTGGGAGGTACGAGTACATATGCTGCTTCAAGCAGTACCGTGCAAGGCATTTTTAAAAGTTTTAAATATAATGTAAACGGATACGCGATGAAAACGACTGCGAAATCGCAGCCGATCGTTATTAATAATATGGTGTATATTCCGATTGATGTGGCTAGTGAAGCGTTAGACACCGCGATTACAGCAGACACCAAAACAGGCGTTATTAATTTTGGCGAGAAATTGGATCAAGTTCCATTGTTAAGCGAACCGATTGAGTATGCTTTTGGATCGGGTCTGACGAAAGACGCAGTGTTTGTTAATTCAGATGGTAACGCTAACAAACAGGTCATTCGTTTGACTCGCAGCGCAAATCGGATCGATCTTACGCCAGCCGGTAAATACCAGAAGTTGGTACTGGATATTCGAGCGATGAATGCCGACTCGATCATTAGCTTTGTAAATGGAGACACGCATAAATCATTGCAAAAAGTAATATTTTCCAAAGCTAACGGTGTCACAGAAGTGGAAATCAATCTTGCTGGAATTAATAAATTAGAAATCTCTGCGCAAGCGATTGCTGCAGCCGAGCGTAGTGATACGATTATTTATCCAAGTTCATATTATAAATAAGTGCAAAAAGACCAATTTAAGATTGGTCTTTTTGATTGGATCAGGCATTTATTCAATTTGCAGTTAATAGTATAGCTTGTTCGCCATTTACATATGCAATAGCAATCATTTATCAAATTAGGCTACTCGTTTATACTTTATTTGTAGGTGAGCAGTCAGAACTATAATGATTTGGTAACAGAGAAATGTAACTGATTCGTAGAAAGGATGGATTTTACCGATGAACCTAGCGTATACGGTAGCTCAAGCTACGATCCATGACTTGGATGATTTGGCAGCATTATTTGATCGGTATCGTATGTTTTATAAACAGCCTTCCGATGTGGAGGGAGCCAAACAGTTTTTGTGGCAACGTTTTAATTATGGACAGTCCGTTATATTTATCGCACGGGCGCTTGCGGATCGACAAGCTGTCGGGTTTACGCAGCTTTATCCGACGTTTTCCTCTATTTCGATGCAAAGATTATGGGTGTTAAATGATTTGTATGTACGAGAAGAACATCGCCAACAAGGGATTGCCGAGCAGTTGTTGCAGCAGGGGAAGCAATGGGCACTACAAACTAAAGCTAAAGGCGTAGCCTTATCAACTGCTACGGATAATGTAAACGGGCAAGCGTTATATGAAAAGTTTGGCTTTGTAAAAGATACGGAGTTTTATCACTATTTTTTGAGTGTACCGCAAGTATAAAATAGGACAGTATTATGTGCGTTTATTTACTATGCTTTATCATCATAATGTACTGTGTAGATTAATAAATGGAATTTAGCTAATGTGCCAAAATTGTACAAAATATCCGGCGCGATATTGAAGCAGACGGCACGATTGGAAGTTTAAGGAGCCGTGCACAAATTGCAGCTTCAATCAGCGAACAGGCAAACGATGTGCTGCATGATGCATGTCAAGAGACAAGCTGATCGATCCAGCATAGAAATGAAGATTATAGATTATAAATTATAAAAAGTTTAAGCTTGCCCAAGCTGAAGTTAAGGGATTGGTGCTAAGGCTCAATGTGCAATGCGCTAATGTGATGCCATGCTATCCAGCGGATGAAAACAGACGAAGTTAATGCAACACATTATTGCTTATAATGGCTGATCTGCACTTTGATCTTAAGCAGCGACTGTAAAAAGTAGTTGCCTTTTTGGTTGTGCAAAATCAGATCGGATCATGCGCCAGCACTATATGTTGTCACCTAGCTAAACGTTAACGCTTTGTATAATTCAATTGTAAGTTAGTGCACATAAGATGAGATATATGGCAGTATCATTGGTTCGATTGATTGGCAAATCGGATTGTTCATGTCGATAACAGTTAATGAGGAGGGACTACTGAATGTATGGACAAGACTGGGGGCAATGGTTTGATACGATCTACCCTTTATTAAGGGCGATTGCCGCTATGATCGGCGCAGCTGTAGTATTGCTAATCGTTATCGTTAATTTGCCGCATAGTCGGTTACAACAATTATTCGTGAAGCTGGGATGGATGCTTGTAGTAACAGTGTTTATTGTTTCTTTGCTGCATACATAATTGAATTGTAGTAGCCGTATAAATGTAGTACTAGGCTCGTTGTCCACATCAATGATGCCAATAAATGGATTATAAGCAAGCAAAATTAAGCATAAACACTACATATTTATCAATAATATTCAAATTGATGCCATGATCGTAAACTATTTTGTTTTATATTATGTTGATGTTCTTTATAATTAAGTGACTGAGCATTTGAAGTGATGTATACAGATCGTTAGGTGAGCAGCGAGTAGAGGGCGTATGCACAAATTGGTGAAGATGCGCTTTGTGTATAGCAAAAATAATCGTTTACTAAGCAGTGTCTTCAACCCTTCCGCGTTGTCATGTTATTATTCAAGTGGGTCGCGTTTTAAGTGAGTGGAGCTGCGTATACAAGCGTAATCTAATAAAAAAACGCAGCGAACTGCCTACGAAGCCGTTTGAAGACACGCCTTAGTAGCTTGACCGCGTTAAATGTTAATTTTGATCGTGTACTGAAGTCTTGATCAATCCGATCTTAAAACAGATTCAACACTCTGATTAATCTCGGTCAGAGTACTAGTAGCTTGACCGCGTTAAATAAGTAGTTTGATATGGCAGAGCAGAGCTGTTCTAAGGCTACGATTCCAGTGTTTTTTCATACGATGTAGTCCATCAGACATTGCATGTAAGCGGGGCAAGTTACTAAATTGTGTACGTAAACATAGGCTGCGTACCGCGGTGGTCGCTGACCTAATGTGCTAAGTTTGCGTATACGCTCTAAGCTAAGTGTATGCCAATTTGCTGCCCTCCAGCTACAATCGGTCTGCGTGCATCAAGTATATGTTTTAAGAAAAGGATGTTTAAAGTTTGCGAAATGCAGTACGGGATCGCAATCAATTGACTGTAGTAGCGTGTATGCAAATTTCAGCTTGGAAAAGGGGACACAATGAATAAAAAACTGTTTTATGTATGGATCGCCTTGAGTATTTTGTTGTCCGTTGCGTTTAGTCCGATGGGTACAATTCATGCTGCTACAAACAAGCCAGCGTCTATTTATAGCTCGGTGCCCAATTTTGTGAAAAAGTTCAATAATGAGCAATCTGCCAGTTCTTTTTACCATATCAAAAAATATGATGTGAAGACGGTCAATGGGGTGAAGCAATTTAGTGCGACATTTGATGACACAACAGGCGGATATAAATTGTTCGGAGAAGTGAATCCAGACCATAGTTTGAAAAACCTGACGTTCCAATCGGATATGTACTATGCTGACAAGTATAACCCTGAATTGGAAGATGGAGTGGGTGATATCGGCATTGAGCGTTTGTTAATAGTCATTACGCTCGTTCACATTTTGAACCCGCAAGCTCAAGTCGAACAAGTGCAAAAGCAAGTGATCGCTTTAATTAATCAAGTACCTAAAGTAAACCCAGGCAAAAAGAAAAAAACGATTTCCGGCAAAGTGACTGCGAATGGACTGACATACAGCATTAATGTTCCGCAAAATGTGGAAGTCTTTACATTAAGGATTACGAAGTAAAATGGATAATATGCAATTTTAATGAAGCGAGCGTATGTTTCAACCTCCTAATTTATGTAGGAGGTTGTTTGTTGCGTAACGGGGTAGTACTACTATAAAATCCAAATCAGCTGCCCACTTACGTATTTCCGCTTAATCGCCTCCGCCGCCTCCACAGGAACTGCTACTGCTGCAAGACGAGCTACTACAAGATGAACTGCTGCATGAAGAATGACTATGTCCACCACTGTCATGCCCACCTCCATGATGGTTATTATTGCTGGAATGATCGCTAGTAAAACCGGTGCCGCATGAACTGCTTGTGCCACCATTTGGTTGCTGCTCGCGCGCTTCATTAGGCAGAAACGGATCGACACAAGTGGAAAAATCTGCTGGTGGCAAATACGAATAATACACACATGCCGCTCCGGCAGCGCTTAATCCGTACACTGAATTGTTGTACATATCGCTAGAGCTATTACTATTGTACATAGGCGATGAGCTGTCCGGTCTGTCTCCGCGCAATGCTGCCTGGCTTTGTGCAACAAAGCGGCGGTGCAAATACAATATGCCTGCACGTGCTTCCGGGCTGCGCTGGAACATATTGCTGTTAAATAGCGACTGTTGTGGATCATGTTCGCTAAATGCCAGCAGCTCATTCATTATCGATGAAGGGAGCGGATGACGGAAAAAGCTGCCCCACAGCTTCGTATTGGCTCGTTCGAGTGGAAACAGTTCACCATATGCCCAGTCAAACAGAGCGCGCTGATCCGGCTGTGAAACACTGCCGCCATGTGGAGAGTGATGCAGCATATAGCCGTAAAAGCGCTGACAAAACTGCTCGTATTTCCGCGTAAACATCAGCATTTCATGCCATATATCATCGATGCGCGAGCTGAACATCGGAACTTCACGAAACAAGGCACAAATAAGCAAATAACGTTTCATCTCATGCCAGCGCCATTCAAATTCACGATCCGACATATGCGGATGCTTGCTCTGGATTCTTTGCCATAGTTGCGCTGTATAATGCGCAGGGATCGATGCTTCCAGCTTGTTGGCAAGCGCTTCACACGGATGTCCGGCAGGAACGAGCGCATCGGGTGGATCGATTGCATTAAAAAAGCGCTCATTTTCCCGTATGCGCTTTTCCGCCTGGCGTTCTGGTGTGTTCCATCTGCGAATCACTATATAACCGATTAACATGAGCGCAATAATGATCAAAATCGTTTTCATCATCGATAGCCTCCTGTGTTCATAATGGATGAGCCGCATTGTTGGTACGATTAAGCTAATAAGATTAAATCGTATGCTTGCTGTTTGACATCGGCTAGCGGTTATACCTGTTCCGTCCGCTGCTGAAATTCGTTACGGATTTGCTGTAATAGCGCCGGCTCGGTCATCACATCAAATGCCGTTTCCGCTAATACGATCGCGGCGAACAGCATCGCTTCCAATGCTTGCGGCTCTTGTGCACGATCGCGAAAGCCGATGCTATGCAGCTCGTGTTGTTCATCGGTCACTTTAATATACGGATGGATAGCTGGACAGCGAACCGATACATTGCCAAGATCGAGTGAGCCTGCATCTTTGCCGGATTGGATGTCTTCGCGCCGTATACCGTGAGCAAGCAAATTTTGACTGAATGCGGCGGACAGCGTTTGATTCGTTACCATTTCATCATATGAATATTCGTAATTGGAAATGTCCATGCGGCAGCCTGTTTGGAGTGCGGCACCATGAGCGATCTGTTTGACGCGTTCGACTAGCTCATTCGTATACGTGCGACTGGCAGAACGAATGTAAAACTGCGCGCAAGCGTAATCTGGAATAATATTCGCCGCTACACCGCCTTGATTAATAATACCGTGGATACGTGTATCACTGCGGGTTTGCTGACGCATCGCATTAATGCCATTAAACAATTGCAACACAGCATCAAGCGCGTTAATGCCATGCTGCGGGCTAGCGGCTGCATGAGCGGATTTGCCGAAATATTCAAATTGTAGCGCATCCATCGCTAGCGAAATGCCGGATTCCTCATACGCATAATATGGATGAGCCATCATCGCAAAATCACAATCATCAAACAGACCGGCTGCTGCCATCGGCACTTTAGCACCGCGTGTTTCTTCGGCAGGTGTACCGTACACCCGAATCGTACCGCCAATTTCATCGAGTACAGATTTCAAGCCAATCGCCGCGCCAGCACTCATCATACAGATCAGATGATGACCGCATGCATGCCCAATCTCAGGCAGCGCATCATATTCACACATTAGTGCAACCGTTGCGCCGGGCTTGGTGGCGGTATAGGTGGCGATAAATGCTGTTTCAATTCCGAGCACAGATGATTCGATGGTAAAGCCGTGTGCAGCAAGCAGTTCTTTTAGTCGTGCGGATGCTTTGTATTCTTCATTGCCCAGTTCGGGGTTTTGTCCGATATACATAGATACCGATTTGAATTCTAGTTCGTGTTGCCGAATCGCTTGTTGAAGCTGTGATTTGAGTAGCGTCGTATTCATGATGAAATTCTCCTTTAAAACTGTTATGTAGAAAATCAGAGCGTGTTTTCTGCTATCAGTATAGCATGCAAGCTTAGGCAAGTCGTGTATCAAGTGATTAAAATGTACATAGTGTTGCTGTGACATTTCATTCACATTTTTAATGATAAAACCATTGAATAATCATACAAATTCATTTATAATAACCCGGTTGCCTATGAGTTACCGGGAAAAAGCGCTAATGAAGCGTATCAAAATTATATGGATGTAAAGGAGATAGAAGGTTGAAAGTACTTAAACCGTGGCTAGGATGCGTGATGAGCATACTGATGCTATTTTTTATGATTGTACCGACAATGGCGTCTGCCGCAGATGGTTCCGGCAAGACGATTGTGGTCGGGTTGAGCGCGGATTTTGCGCCTTATGAATTCCACAAAAACATCAATGGACAAGATCAGATTGTAGGCTCCGATGTGGAGCTGGCGAAACGCATTGCCGCTGATATGGGTGCGCAATTGCAAATTCAGGATATTCCGTTCGACAGTTTGCTACCTGCGCTAAGCAGCGGCAGAATCGATATGATCATCTCCGGTATGACGCCGACAGCAGATCGTCGCAAAAATGTCGACTTCTCGGATTCATACTATGTATCACGTCAGGTCATTATGACCCGTGCGGCAGATAAAGATAAATATGCGACATTTGATAGTCTAAAAGGTATTACGATCGGTGTGCAAAAAGGCTCGATTCAAGAAGGCATCGCCAAAGACATACAAGGTGCCAAGCTTACATCGGTCGATAAAATTTCCGATGTCGTGTTACAGCTGCAATCCGGACGGGTTGACGCTGCTGTAATGGAAGGCCCGGTAGCGGACGGTCAGGTCGCTAACCATAGCGATCTTGCGATCACGGCAGCACAAATTCCGAATAGCGATACCGAAATGGCGATCGCGGTCAAAAAAGGCAATACCGCACTGTTGAATCAAATTAACGGCACGTTGGCAGAATTGAAAAAGACCGATGCGGTAGCAAAGTTTGTACAGGCAGCGACTGCCCTAAATTCGGACGAAAAAGCAGAACCGGACAATATGTTCAGTATTTTCTGGGATTATCGTCATTATTATGCAACAGGCATTCAGTACACGTTGTTACTATCTGCATTGGGCGTATTGTTCGGCTTTTTGATTGGTCTGATCGTTGCATTGCTACGTCTGTCCAATGTGGGCGCATTGCGTTGGATCGCGATGGCGTATATCGAAGTCATTCGCGGTACGCCGATGCTTGTGCAATTGCTCATTATTCACTATGGGATCGCGCAAACGTTCCATATTGAATTTAGCGTCTTGCAATCCGGTATTATTACGCTGTCGATCAATAGCTCGGCGTATTTGGCTGAAATTTTCCGTGCCGGTATTCAAGGCGTTGATCGCGGTCAAACGGAGGCGGCACGTTCACTCGGTATGTCTTATGGGATGACACTGCGCCATATTATTGTTCCACAGGCGATCAAAAGCGTGTTGCCAGCAATCGGTAACGAATTTGTCGTCATTATTAAAGAATCGTCGATCGTGTCGTTTATCGGTGTCGCTGATCTGATGTTTCAGGCGCAAGCGGTGCGCAGTATTACGTATTCCGCACTGTACCCATTGCTAATTGCGGCAGCGATCTATTTTGTAATGACATTTGTATTATCGAAACTGCTCGGTATGGTAGAAAGGAGATGGAGTGTAAGTGATAAACGTTAAAGGTCTGAAAAAGTCGTTTGGCAAAAATGAAGTACTGAATGGCATCGATATCGAAATCGCTCAGGGCGAAGTTGTAGTTGTGATCGGACCAAGTGGTTCGGGTAAAAGTACATTTTTGCGCTGCCTCAATCTGCTGGAACAACCGACTGATGGTGAGATTTATTTTGAAGATGAGCTGATTACGGCGCGTAAATATGATATTGACAGTGCTCGTCGTAAAATGGGTATGGTGTTCCAGCATTTTAATCTGTTCCCACACAAAACGGTGCTGCAAAATTTAACGATCGCTCCGATTAAAGTGAAAAAGACCGATAAAGCGGCAGCGGAAAAGATTGCGCTCGATTTGCTGCAAACGGTCGGTCTTGCCGACAAAAAGGATGCGTATCCGAACCAGTTGTCCGGTGGACAAAAACAGCGGATTGCGATCGCACGCGCACTCGCGATGCAACCGCATGTGATGTTATTCGACGAGCCAACGTCTGCACTTGACCCGGAAATGGTTGGCGAAGTGCTGGAAGTGATGAAAAAGCTTGCGCAGCAGGGCATGACGATGGTCATCGTGACTCATGAAATGGGCTTTGCGCGTGAAGTAGGCGATCGGATTATTTTTATGGATGGCGGGCAGATTGTGGAGCAAGGTACGCCAGAGCAAGTATTTGGTGCTCCATCCCATTCGCGCACACAGGATTTCTTAAGTAAAGTGTTGTAAAAAAGTGTACGGTTTATGATTTGCCTGTACTATTATAAATGAGATGGGCAATAGTTATTTACGACTCAAAATGTTTTATAATACGCAACAGGCTTACCATTGACCTGTCTACCGTATGTGCAAATTTAACTAAAAAGCATATGATTCTGCTGCTATTATAGCTTGCGGGATCATGTGCTTTTTTGATTTATGTATCTGTAGTGCACATCATGTTATGTACTTGTATTCCATCTATTGTTCACGTCACCATTATGCTGGAAGTGGAAGTGGAAGTGGAAGTGGAAGTGGAAGTGGAAGTGGAAGTGGAAGTGGAAGTGGAAGTGGAAGTGGAAGTGGAAGTGGAAGTGGAAGTGGAAGTGGAAGTGGAAGTGGAAGTGTCTGTTTATTGTTATTTTTCGTAATATAGTATATAATAATTACCATTGCAGAACGATATTTATGTATTCCATTGGAGGGACGTATTGTGGCGAAGTTATTTACACCGTATCAATTGAAAAATTTGAACTTGAAAAATCGGATCGTCATGCCACCCATGTGTCAGTATGCTGTAGAGACAAACGACGGAATGCCGGGCGAATGGCATAACGTTCATTATATTAGCCGTGCGGTTGGCGGCACCGGGCTGATCATTGCTGAAATGACGGCTATCCACCCAGACGGACGAATTACGAATCAGGATACCGGTATTTGGGCTGACCATTTTATTCCAGCATGGCGTCATATTGTCGATGGCGTTCATAGCTATGGCACCGCGATCGGTATTCAGCTTGGACATGCAGGTCGTAAAGCAGAGGATGCCAATCCTCCGGTCGCTCCATCGGCGGTGCGTTATGATGGTGATGGTTATAAGGAGCCGCATGAGCTGACTGGCGCCGAGGTCGAACAACTGATTACTGCATATGGTGAAGCAGCACGTCGTGCGGTGGCAGTTGGTTTTGATACCGTTGAAATTCATGGTGCACATGGCTATTTGATTCATCAATTTCATTCTCCACTTGTCAACCAGCGCGACGATGAATACGGTCAAGATTTGCCGTTATTTGGCGAGCGTGTCGTACAAGCGGTTCGTGCCGCTGTACCGGAAAATATGGCTGTCATTATGCGTGTATCAGCGCGCGAATACGTTGAAGGCGGTTATGAGGTAGTGGACATGATCGAAACATGCCGCCGTTATCGTGATGCTGGTGTCGATCTGCTGCATGTATCGTCTGGCGGCGAAGGCCCTGCACGTAAAGGAGCGATGCAAGTACGCCCGGCTTACCAGGTAGAGATGGCGGCGACGCTGCGACAACAACTTCATATGCCGGTCATCGCTGTCGGTTTGCTAGATGAATATACCGATGCAGAACGTGTACTGGAACAGGAGCAAGCTGATCTAGTAGCGGTCGGGCGCGCGATGTTGCGTGATCCGTACTGGGCTGTCCATGCTGCTAAAGCACTCGGCGCAGAAGCCGATGTGCCGGTGCCTTATCTGCGCGGTTATCATTAAATGAATCGTTGTGATCCGCTACACAAAGCAATGGATCATCCAAGCAAGTGAACGATCAGTCGATCAATTCGAGCAGCTACACTACAATTGGGTGTAGCTGCTCTTTTCCATTGTGTAACTGCTTTTTGTTTTCTATCGTGTAACTGCTTTTTTTGATAGGGAAACTGGTAGAACGTAATGGAGTTTGGTTAATAAGAAGGGTAGTCATTTACATGATGCCAATTGGATAGGCTCTACTAGCATTAAACTAGGGCAGAGCGAGCTATGACTTAGATCAGACGAGCTATAATTTATACTCAAATAGTTGAAATGCTCCAAACAAATGAGCTGTCATATCGTATACAGATCATTCGAGGCTTGTATTGTTTATAGAAACGAACTTCTTAGTTAGCTGGAAGGGCATACACTTTATTTTATTATATTTGTATTTTTGTTTTAGAAAAGTGTAATTGTCGTAAGAACTCAGGAACCTTACTACTGCTATTTATTTGAATCGAGCATATTTAATCTAAAAAACGAATTTAACAAAAGCCATTATTCTATGTAATTTCGGAATAATGGCTTTTTTGCTATATCGATTGATCGCTTGAAAATAACTTTTTTTAAAAAAATTAAACCCCGCTAATCCGGCACAGTTGTGCGATTTTGGGGTAGTATTTGCAGCGATCGGTTAAAAATTTGAAATCTTTTTTGTAGAAGAAGTGATCCAAACATAAACCGTCCGCGTTGATAGAGATAGGAACAGTCAACACCAATCATTTTTAACAAAGGAGCCTACAACATGAAAATGAAAAAAATGATCGCACCTGTATTGAGCTTATCTTTGATGGTACCCGCAGCCGGAGCGTATGCGGCAGACATGAATCAAACGATGACTACGGCACCAACAGTAAGCACAAAAGCAGCGGATTTGCGTGCTGGACTGGACTATCTTTTATCCGAGCACTTTAAGCTGGCAGTTGAAGCGATGACTAAAGCTTATGCAGGTGCACCGGATGCAGCAGAAGCATATAAAGCACTGGATCAAAATGCAATCGATATGGGACCTGCCATCGAATCTATCTACGGCAAACAAGCAGCTACCGAGTTCGAACGTATTTTCCGTGCTCACAACCAATACACAGATGAACTGGTCAAAGCGACCAAAATGAACGATCAAGCAGCCGTAAAACAAGCGGAAGCAAAAGTACAAGGTTTTGTCGATGAATTCGCCGCTTTCCTGGCTAAAGCAACCGGTAATAAATTGCCAGAAGCAGCAGCCGAAAAAGCATTGCGTCTGCATGAAGACGAAGTACAAGATGTATTTGAAAAATATGTAGCCGGTGATTATACAGGTGCTGCCAAAGAATACCGTGAAGGTTTGAACACGATGTTCGTCGTAAGTAAAGCACTGTCCGGCGCGATCGTTGCTCAAAATCCAGCGAAATTTGATAACACCAGTGTCGATACACCAGCAGCTGATCTGCGCTCTGCACTGAACCATCTGGCAGCTGAACACTTTGCACTGTCTGTCATGCAAATGCAGCAGCAATATGACGGCAAAACACAAGCATCGGACGCATGGATCAATGCGGAAGCAGGCAATACGGCTGATTTCAAAGCAGCGATCGCTTCGATCTATGGTCAAGCAGGTGCCGACCAATTTGAACAAATTTGGGTAACGAATCATATTAAAGCACAAAGCGATTATGTCGATGCACTGAAAAAAGATGACCAATCCGCACTGAATTCCGTGAAAAACCGGATCGATCAATTTACAAAAGAATTCGCTACTTTCCTCGGTACAGCAACAGCTAACAATTTGCCAGCTTCCGCAGCTGAACAAGCACTGATGCTGCATGAAGGTCAAGTACAAGCAGTTATTAACGATTATGCAGCCAAAGACTATGCAGCAGAGTACAAAGCTGACCGTGAAGGCTACAAAACGATGTTTGGTATCGGTGAAGCGCTTGGTGGCGCGATTGTGAAACAGTTCCCTGATAAATTCAAAACGGCTTCCATGACGCCAACGCCGTCTACAACTACACCATCCACATCGATGAATAACAAGATGATGGTCTGGATGAAGCTGAACAGCAAAACACTGAAAATCGGTGACAAAACAACAATGATGGATACCGTACCAATGGAAGTTGGTAAAACAACGTATATCCCATTGCGTTATCTGGGTGAAGGCATCGGCGCTAAAGTAACATGGAACAAAGCCGCTAATGAAGTTACAGTTATGGCAGGTTCTGACACTATGAAATTCTGGATCGGCAAAGATACCGTTGTCGTGAATGGCAAAAACATGAAACTGTCTGCCAAAGCAATGATTAACAAAGACGGTAGAACGGTAGTGCCGCTGCGTTCGATCACCGAGCTGCTCGGTTGGAATGTAAAATGGAATACGGCTGACGGTTCCATTACACTGACCAAATCGATGTAAGTGTAGCATGATGGAGTCACAGCGAATTACAGGCTAAACGTAAATTTTCACCAATTCATCGAATTCTGGCTGTCTAGTGTGATTCTGCAATTCCATGCCTAAGATCGATTGCAGATTGTACGATGCATGACCTTTGCCTTCTCCATGTCCAGAGGGGCAGAGCGTAACGACCATCCAACTATCCGAATATATGGCTTTCCCATGAAGCCAAACATTTAGGGAAACGGTCCCCCAGCCGTTTCCCTTTTTTTGTGTATAGACAAACTGCCCTTACAATTAGGAACAAATCATCATGAACGAATCATCGTGAAGGATCGATTTCAATATGCATATGTACGCAAAAATGTTAATTTTCATAGTTTAATATAGACTAAAGTCCTATTATAATTTAAAATGAATCCAACCCGAATCAAACGCATACTATATTGGGTAAATGTATAGTACTTTTGAATACGATTGCAGCATAATATATTCAAACAGAAAATGTTATCGTTCTGAGCTGTGTTTCCTAATTGGATAACAAATGGACTGAATGTAGATTGGTGCACATGTAAATGGTATACTAGCTTACATGGAACCTTATGTATATTTGTCCGTATAACTCCTATAGCAAGTCATACTGCTTTTGCATGTATTCGGTAGGCTGCATTATGTTTTGCATCTTAATTATTTAATGTGGAGGGAACAATCTATGTCTATTTTCAAACGTTTGCGTGATCTTACTCTGTCCAATGTATACGCTCTAATCGAAAAGGCAGAGGACCCAATCAAAATGACGGATCAGTATATCCGCGATATGGCGGCTGATCTGGAGGATGCGGAAAAAGCGGTTGCATCGCAAATTGCGATTGAGAAACGTTTTAAACAGCTTTACGAAGAACAAGATGCACTGGTGAAAAAGCGCGAGGAACAAGCGCATATCGCTGCACAGGCACAAAACGTTGATCTCGCTCGTCGCGCACTGGAAGAAAAGAAAAGTGCGGAAGCGAAGCGTGATGAGTATAAAGCAAACTTTGATCAAAACAAGGCGGCAGCCGACAATCTTCGTTCCAAACTGGACGAGATGCGCAAGCAGCTAAACGAGCTGAAAAACAAACGCGAAACACTCGTTGCCCGCTACAATGCAGCCAAAGCGCAAACTGAGATTAACAAAGCGATGAACGGTTTCAGCGCCGATTCGGCTACAGCTGGTATGAAGCGGATGGAAGATAAAATGCTGCAAATGGAAGCTCATGCTGAAGCAAGCAACGAAATGAACACAAAAGGCAAATCGCTGGATGATGAAATTCAGGCGCTTGGCACGAATAAGGAAGTTGAAGATGAGCTGTCTGCGCTGATGAAGCAGTACGAGAAAAAATCTTGACGATCCGCAACTTGCATATTGCGCTGTCATAACAGCATATTACACATAGCGAAGCTGTATCTCGATATAAGCTGAATAGCGGTGTAACATAATGGACGAAGGAAGCAGAATGAGCATGTCACGAGCATAATTAGTAACATGCCTTCGATTCTTCCTTCGTTTTTTTGCGGCTTTTGTTATCGAACATAGCCATCGAACATAATGTTATACTTTGTTGCTGCGCAAAATTTTTTCATTAAACACGATGTTGGACAACTGCAAATATGGACATGGATACAACTGATGAATGATGTGGAGGCTGAGGCGGATGAGCTGGGATATTTTGCTGCAAATTTTAGTATGGACCGGTGTAGGTGCAGTGCTGCTAGCTGTACTGATGTATTTGGATTCGTTATTTACGAAGTATAAAGATATTGCTGAAATTAAAGCCGGCAATACGGCGGTTGCAATTCGGCTAGTGATGAAGCTGTTTGCACAAGGTTATATTTTGTCGGTATCGATTAATACGTCATGGAGCTTATGGGAAGCTGTGCTTGTATCGATCGTTGCATTTGTAATCCTGCTTATTTTGGAACAGGCGGCGCGTTTGCTGCTCAAATCGATTGCTGGGCTTGATCTGGATGAAGGTACACGTCAAGGATTGCTCGGTCATGGCATGATGGGTGGTAGTTTGCAGCTTGTCGGTGCGTTTATTATTTCGGCGTCGTTGTAATAGATGCTGGAAGTTAGGTAGGGAGCTAGAAACGCAAACGACAATGCGTAGATACATGAACATAAATAAGACCGAGATGATGCGAAAGGAAGACTTGTAATGGGATTATGGAAACGAATTACAAATTTGATATCCAAACCGGAGCCGCCAAAGCCGGAAAAAAGCCCGCTTGATTTGCAGGTGGGCGATATTTGTGAAGTATCGTTAGTAACGTATGAAGTCGTAGGTACAGCGCGCAATCGTGCACGCAATACGGTCATGCTCACATTGCAGGATGGAGCAAGCATTAGCTATTTGCATGTGGAACTGCAAGAGCAGCTCCGGTATGCGCTCTATCAGCCGATCGATGGTGGGCTGGACAATCCGAATGAAGTGCCGACGCATATCGAGATGGATGGTACGGATTATTATTTGGATGAGCAATATAGCGGTACAGTTATGTGCACCGGGCGTACGCCGGTATTGCCGGGAGCTGCCAATGGTGAACAATACGTATGGCAGCATCAGTCGGATGATCGCAAATTGCTACGTATCGAATGGCAAGGTGGACGGTTTACATTATACGAAGGCGAATGGATATTGAACGCAGATGTGCGCGTGATTCGTGCCAGTTAGGAGCGAAGACGGATGAAAGAGCGGATGTCCAGATGGACAAAGATTATACTGGCACTCAGTCTGGTCGTGTCCTTGCTGTCTGGCTGCGGCTTTGGCAGCAATAACAAAATTACGTATCCGCTGGAATCGGTCAGTCGTAACGGAAATTCTACCTCTTATGTATATCGTGCGGCAAATCAAACCGTTCCCGCTGTAGCTGAACAATTGGCAGATCAGCGCAAACCGCAACAGATTTCCGCGCAAAGCCAAGAGCGAATGTTTCTCGTTTACAACGACGAACTGATCCAGGTGCAGCGTGATCCAGCGAAGCCGGCTGATACGCTAATTGAAGTCGATTCACAGCAATATGTACAGCAAAATTACAGTTCCAGCTTTTTGCAAGGGTATTTGACCGCTTCGATTTTGCATAGTTTGTTTGGATCAGGCGGTTATGGTGGATATGGCAGCTACGGTGGCGGTACTTACCGTGGCTATACATCGCAAAATGTGTATCCACCCAAAACGCAATATAACAAGCCTTCCGCACAGGAGATGAAGCAGGCACCGCCATTAACGGTGGACAAATCCGGTTCCATTTTTAAACGTGGAAGTTCGTCTTCATCGAAGCGTTCCGGCTATGGTGATAATGTGACCAATCGTGGCTCCCCTTCCAGCGGTACGATTAACCGTGGTAGCGGCTCGTCGAACCAATTCGGTGGCTTTTTCTCGCCTAGTCATAGTGCGCCAAAGTCCAGTTTTGGCTCCGGTAAAATTCGCAAACGTGGGCGAAGATAGCGGTGGGCGGATGGTAGCGAGGAGAGAGGAGAATGGAGCTTTTATAATGATCGCTGTATAAAATGAGCATTGAATGGTTGTATTAACCGATTGTCTACATGGATAATAGCCTCCCTTTTAGCTGTAAACGATAGTCGTTTGCGGGTAGAGGGGAGGTTTATTTTGTATAAGTACTAGGGAGTGTACATAAACGCGTATGTTGCTAGAAGCAGGGAACGGAGGGAAGGGAATAATGGTAGAGGACGGACTTCAGTGTTACAAGGCAAAACCGGGTTGGAGGCGGGGAATGTTTATGCTAATGTATAAATGTATGCGTTTTCAATTATGAATAGCAGAGGGGGAGTATACATGTCAGCAGGGCTAGCACGTTTTGATGAAACGAATGTGCTTTATTTGGATGGGATATGGCGATTGCAGCATTATCGTCCAGGGGAAATGAATCCGTTGGAAGTGGCGGCAGCAGGGCTGGATGATCGCTATTGGATCACTGCTCACGTGCCAGGTGATGTGCATGAAACGCTCATTCGGCATCGTCTAATTGCTGATCCGTATTATGGGCATCAAGATCAGCTTTGTCGCTGGGTAGAGCAGAACGAATGGTGGTACCGTACGACATTTGATTATGAGCTGACCGATGATCGGTATGAACGTCATGAGCTGGTGCTGCATGGATTGGATACATTTGCGACCGTTTATATAAATGGGCATGAAATTGCCTGCACTGCTAATATGCATCGCCAGTATGTACTTGATGTGACACGTGTGCTGCGTAACGGTTGGAACAGTATTGCGATTCGGTTTGATCCACTCCATTTGCATTATGATCATAAAGAGCAGTTTGATTGGTCATCTTATACAAAAGAACGTCCTTGGCTGCGTAAGGCGGCAATGAACTTTGGCTGGGATTGGGGGCCACGATTAATTACGGTCGGCATCTGGGATCGTGTAGAAATTCGTCGCCATCGTCAGGCGAAATTGACAGATGTGTATGCGTATACTGTGCAGGCGGATGGCAAGCAGGCTGTATTGCATGTGAATGCAGCATGTCAGCGTATAGCGCCGCTTCGATATACCGGTTTTAATGTCTATCGCTCGGTAGCAGCACGTGATCAGACAAATTCGGGGGCAGTAGCTAATGTGCCTAGTGTTATGTCTAGCGCGCTGTCAGCTCTGTCTGCCAGCAGCCATAATGAGCGTGAAGATAGCGTTGCAGGACATGATCAACAACGTCAGCCACTGCCGTTAGCGCTGGAGGCTGTTATTTATGATCGTGACGGGCGGGAAGTGGCGAGCCAGCGAACAGTGCCGATTTCCGCCAATCAGCCGCACGGAATGGGTGGCTCGTCCGCAGAACATGTACAGTTGCAGTTACATATTACAGAGCCGCAGCTATGGTGGACGCATGATCTGGGTGAACCTTATTTGTATACGCTCGTCATTACGCTTTATGCTGGAACGGAAATTGTGGATCGGTCGCAGCAGTCGATCGGGCTACGTACAGTGGAGTTGCAGCAGCGCAATGAACAGGGCGAGCCGAGCTTTGCTTTTGTGCTGAATGGGGTTCGTTTGTATGCGCGTGGGGCGAACTGGATTCCAGCTGATAACCGGATCGGTGCGATTGCAGATGATCGCTATCGGGAACTGATTGAGCTGTCTGCTGCCGCTCATATGAATATGCTGAGAGTATGGGCAGGTGGCATTTATGAAAAGAAAGTATTTTATCAGCTATGCGATGAGCTGGGAATTTTAGTTTGGCAAGATTTTGCGTTTGCGAATGCGTTATTTCCTGATTTTAATGATGACTATAGGCGCAATGTGCGTGCAGAAGTGGAAGATCAGGTGCGCAGATTGCGCAATCATGCATCACTGGCATTATGGTGTGGCAATAATGAGATCGATTGGCTATATGATATGAAAACCGCATCAGGCGATATTCGCAGTCCATTTTACGGGGAAGCGATCTATCATGAACTGATTCCGGATACGCTAGCTTATCTTGATCCGAACCGTCCGTATTGGCCTTCGTCTCCGTACGATGGTAATGATGCGAATGATCCTAATGCTGGCGATCGGCATAATTGGCAAGTATGGCATGGATCGGTTTATCCGCGCAGCTATGGTGATGTGCCGCTGCTTGATTATAGCATTGAAGGGGTTGGTTTCCATCATTACAAGTCTGATCTGGCGCTGTTTAGCAGTGAATTTGGCATGCATGCGGCAGCGAATCCATATACATTGTCCCGTTATGTTCCAGCCGAATCGTTTTATTGGGGGAGCGCGGAAATGGCATATCGGAATAAAGATACGAATCATCGCAAAGGCATTTTGCTAATGGAAGGTTATACTGGCATTCCGCACAATATCGAGCAGTATATTAACTATTCGATGCTTACGCAGGCGGAAGGCTTGAAATACGGCATCGAGCATTATCGTCGCCATAAGCAGCGCAATGGTGGCAGTCTAATCTGGCAGCTTAACGATAGTTGGCCTGGTACAAGCTGGTCGATTGTCGATTATGAGTTGTTGCCAAAAGCGGCTTATTTTTATGCACGCGGCTTTTATCATCCATTATTGTTGTGTGCAGATCATGATCCAGGGCAGCCATTTCATGTGTGGATCGTAAATGATCGATTGCAGCAATTGCAAACACAGGTGATGGTGGACGTAATCGACTGGCAGGGGACGGTCATTAGCCGTCATACGGCGGATGCGCAGATCGGGGCGAATGAAGCGAATTGTATCGGTACGTGGAGCGAAGCGGAGCTGTTGCAAGGAAAGGCTATGCCAAACGGGGTAGTGATTGTGTTATCGTGTACGCATCCGGATATTCGGCGTAATCTATATTATTTGCGTGCACCGTTGCAGCTTCATTTACCGACAGCGAACTGGGAAAGCATGGTCGACGAACAGCAAGGAACGGTGACGATTACGAACGGAGCGGTGCTGGCGCGGATGATACGGATCGATCTGGCGCAAGGGCGGTTACGAATGGACGATAATTATTTTGATCTGTTGCCAGGTGAGCGGCGGACGATTGGAATACATCATGCTGGTGGTGAGGTAGTTCGCTGGGATACGCTGCGGATTAGTGCGTTGAATGGGGAGGTTGGGGCAGACGCTTAGGTAGGTGTAGGTACATGGAGGAAAAGTTATAGGATTGAAATATGGAAAGTGTCGTATGGGTGAAGTAATATGTTGTGTGGGTCGATAGGTGGAATGTGGAGTCGATTCGTTTGTACTGTTAATTAATGATTTGCAAATTAGCATCGTTGATGAGTTTACGCTATATGTTTTGTAGAGCAGGTTTGATTTCAGCTATTGTAATGAATGATAAGTACGCATAATCAGTCACTGTAAGCACCAATCGGTGGTTATCGTGCTGTTTGTGCGTATTTTTATATGGATGATAGATAGTTTTACATTAGAGGCTAAAAGGATTTGGGTGAGATGTTTTGATGAGAGAAAGGGGGATGAAAAATTGCAGTAAGAGTATGGTTTTTAAACATTAAAAATACATCATATGAAAAATTCACAAAAGAAAAAGAATTAACGAATTTACGTGTCCTCATCAATCTTTAAATGAAGTTGCTAAAGATCACTAGTCTTCATACTACAAACCGTCACAACGCAAAACCTCATAGTAGACTGTTTCAAGTAAAAATCTTGTTTGAACTCATCTTAACCTATTGATAATCAAGCGATTGTTAGATCGACATATTGTAAATGTACTTAAGACAAGCTATGAATACCTTGACCGAGATTAATTTGAGTTTCAAAGCTGGTTTAAGCTTTTAGCGATAGCAATACTAGGGCGTGTCTTCAAACGGCTTCCTAGGCAGTTCGATGCGTTTATTCATTAGATTACGCTTGTATAGTAAGCTCAACTCACTTAAAACACGATCCACTTAAACAATAAAATAACAACGCTGAAGGTTTGAAGACACTACCTAGTGCGTGTCTTCAAACGGCTTTACAGTACAGATCGTTCGATATGGGTAGTTTGCGTCAAAGCTGTACAGTGTCTTATTTCTGACGTTTGTGCACGATAAAATGATACGTAGGATCGTTTGAAGACACGACTAGCTTACAGCCTAAAATACACTTTAATTTGGTCAACGTACTACTATATTGACTAAGTTAAATTCAACTTTAAATGTGTATTAAACTTGTTATAAATAAGAGCTTGCTCCAGCTTCGAAACTGAGATTAATTTCGGTCAATATATTACCTTTTATACGTGCATTCCAAACGACTTATCATTTTACAGCAACTAGAAAATGAACCCCTAACCTGCAAAGCTGGCGCTGATCATGTACAATGACAAAAGAACGATGGATTCATACTGGAAAGGAGCACAGGTAAATGACATCACAATCCGGGTCGGACGCATCAACTGCATCGACACAATCGAATAATGGAAAATTTAATCGTAAGCCGATTACACCAGCGGCGGCACAGCAAAAAATTGCTGCTTATGTACAGCCTGCTACGATAGAGGAAGTAAAGCTACATGAGGCGGGAGGACGGTTTCTTGCGCAGACGATTACGGCACCGCATCCGTATCCGCATTTTCGCCGTTCCGGTATGGACGGTTATGCACTACAAGCCGCTGATCTGACGCACGCTTCGAGTGAGCAGGTAATTTGGCTGGAAGTAATCGATAATATTCCGTGCGGAGCTACGCCAGCTCGTACGATTACGTCAGGTTATGCGGCACGCATTATGACAGGGGCGATGGTGCCAGATGGTGCGGATGTGGTCGTCATGCTGGAAATGACGGAGCTGCGTACCGAAGACGAGCGTACATGGGTAGGCATAAAACGTCAAGTGGAACGTGGACGCAATATTACGCCAATCGGACTGGAAGTACAGCAGGGTGATCTGTTATTGGAGCAGGGAACACAGATTGGGGCGGGCGAGATTAGTGTATTGGCTACATTTGGTGTGCATACGGTACAGGTGTATCGCAAGCCACGGGTAGCGGTGTTTTCCACCGGAACCGAGCTGCTTAGTGTAGAGGAGCCGATTGCACCAGGCAAAATCCGTAACAGCAACTCGCTGATGTTAGCTCAGCAAATTACGGCAGCAGGTGGTGAACCGGTGTTGCTGGGAGCGATCGAGGACAAGTTGGAGCTGGCACGATCGATGATGATGAATGCGCTGGAGCAATATGATCTGGTCGTCTCGAGTGGCGGTGTATCGGTAGGCGATTATGATATTATGGGCGATCTCGTCCGCAGCGGTGAAGTTGATATGTTGTTTAACAAAATTTCGATGCGACCTGGCAGTGTTACGACCGGGGCGGTGAAAGATGGCAAGCTGCTGTTTGCATTATCTGGCAATCCGGGCGCTTGTTTTGTCGGCTGTGAGCTGCTTGTGCGTCCGACGATTCGGCAGATGATGCGTTCGCGCCATGATTATTTGCCACAATGGCAGGCGCAGCTTGGTCGTGAATATACAAAAATGAACAGTTTTACCCGTTATGTGCGCGGTCGTCTGGACATGAAGCAAGGTCGGCTGATCGCCTATCCTGCGCTGCTCGATGAGTCGAATGTGATGGTCACGATTAAAGATAGCGATTGTCTGATTATGATTCCGCCAACAAGTGAGCCGCTAGCTGCCGGAACGATAGTTGATGTATTGAGGTTATCGGATCGATGAGCAACAGATCGGTCGCTGCCAACACTGTCACTCGTCCAAGCACGCCGATCGTGCAAATCGTCGGTTACAAAAATTCTGGCAAAACGACACTGCTCACCAGCTTGCTGCGTCTGTTCGTGCAAAAAGGCTTGCGGGTGGCAGTGATCAAACATGATGCCCACCAATTTCAGATGGATCATCCCGGTACGGATACGTATGCACATACCGAAGCTGGTGCCGCTGCGATTGCGATTACTTCGCCGCTGCGAACAGCGATTATTCGTGAGCAACCGGCATCACTAGAGCAGTTGATCGATGAGTTGTTAGGTGGCAGCAGCGCCGTTTATGATCTGATCTTGATTGAAGGCTTCAAATATGAAGCTTATCCGAAAGTTGTGCTCGTCGCGCATGAGCAGGACATGGAGCTATTGCAGAAGCTGACGGACATTCGCTGGACGTATACTCGTCTTGAACCGCTGGAAGTCGCCGCATTTTGCAAACATACAGATGATTTAAATTTAAGACAGATACCTATTATTTCAGCCGGAAAAGATGGTATTATGGATTTGTTCATTGCATTATATGCTTACATACAATCCAGTCGATGATGAATGTAGCCTGCTCGTTGGCTCCAAAAGCAGCAATGTCCAGTCCATAATAGAGAGGGAGAGAACAACAATGAAAGTAACATTGATTGCCGGAAGTACACGTCCTGACGCATCAACGACAAAGCTATGCCATTATATCGCCAGCTTGCTGCATGAAAAAGGGCATGAAACCGAAGTGTTCAACTTGCAGGAACATGTGTTACCACTGTATGGCCCGGGCGAAGCTTACGGTCATGAACAAGTACAAAAGCTGTCTGCCGCCGCCAAAAGCGCAGATGCACTCGTACTCGCCACTCCGGAATATCATGGCTCATTGTCTGGTGTGCTGAAAAATGCACTCGATTTTCTGAACAGCGACTTTTTTAACAACAAAGCGGTACTGTCTGCCAACTCTGCCGGTGGCTTAGTAGGTACAGCATCATTGCTGCATTTGCAAACGATCGTACGCAATTTGCACGGCATTAACTGCCCGGAATGGATTTCGATCGGTGGCGCGCAGCGCGAGTTTGATGCAGAGGGCGCACCTGTAGATGAAGGTGCAGAGCTGCGCATTCGCACAGCGGTAGCTGCATTTGCCGAACTGGCTGAAAAGCTGAACCAAGTATTTTAAGCGTAAAGGTCTGAACGGTGATGAGACGCGTTGCTTGAGCGGAAAGAATGCATACGTTTAGGTTTGCAGCTTAATGATGAATGTCGGTATTCAGTCAAGCTAGTAGGTTGCTTTTTGATCGGTAAAAGTAGATTTATTATACGATACCGTCAAGCGTAAACATAATAAAACCGCCTTTTCTATTGTGAAAAAGGCGGTTTTATTATGTTTGAACTTGTAACTTATTCTAGCCATAGCGGTTACTCCAACTTATTAGATACCGTTACATTGACGATTTGACATTTTGTTATGTGCCGATATTGCCCTATTTTAGAGATTACAGCAGACTTAAAATTAATCGCAGTCTATATGTTTGTAATGTACAAGACGTAGTATGCACCTTTAGTGCGTACTGTAGTCGGATGCGCTAGTGTTTAGGTGTGAGCATATGCTCAATGCATTAATCTTTACGCCGCTCGATCGCTTCGGACATCGTTTTGTCGGTGAGATGGGCGTAAATTTCGGTCGTCTCGGTGGAAGCGTGTCCGAGCTGTTCCTTTGTTTTATAAATATCATTTTGCAAATAATAGTCGGTTGCAAATGAATGTCTAAGCTTGTGTACGGTTAAATAAGGTTTGCCGAATGATTTGGCGTATTTGATAATCATCGTTTGTATGGCGCGTTTGGTCATCCGTTTGCCGGATGATTGCCCGTTTGGTTTGGCGACAAATAGCGCCGGTTCGCTGCGTGGCGTACGATAACGTGTATCACGCAGTTGCAAATAGTTGACCAGTTCATCACGCGCTTGTTCACGGAAATAGACGGGTGTTTTGAATGTCTCGTCATTGTTGCCTTTGCGGGAGACGTAGAGCATTTTCTGATTGACGTCCAGATCGTGCAAATTCAGATTGACCACTTCGGACACACGCAGCCCTGAATTTAAAATTAAGCTGGCAATACACGCATCCCGTTCGCGGTTTAGTTCATACGAGTATAGTGCCTGCTTGTTGCCAGCAATCGTCTCGCGATGACCTTCCAAAATATACCCGACAAACTCGAGCAGCTCCTCATCCTCCAAAATTTTACCTTTTAGCTTGGCAGCGGTATCTTTCGGTTTATGCAGCCGCTTTACTTCAATCTTTGCCATAATATTGCGTTTGAGCAGTGGGTAAAAGTCGTCATCTTCGGCAATTTGGCTTAAATAGTGAAATAATGAACGCAGTGAGGACAGTTTGCGTGATACGGTGACACGCGTATTCGCACCTTCAGCACGTGTTGTCAAATAAAGCCGATAGGCGGTCACATCTTCCATACGTAGCGTTTCTAACTCCAATAGCGCAATATCGCCAACCTGCGTTGCGTTCGATAACCCTTCAGCGATCATCCAGCCCAAAAATGACTCATAATCCCGTATGTATTCGAGCAATGTGGAAGGCGAGAGATCAGGCAATTTGTAATTGATAAATTGTTCCACATACCAAGGCATGGTCGGCAGCTTTTCATCAAGCTTACGTCGATCTTGTATTTTTTGTATCGTCATATCGTTCATTCACCTCATGTTCCGATTGTATCATAAAATGGATGTATGATTTGCTTCCCCCTGTGAATAGGGTATATAGTGATAGGAAGGCAGAACATCCATTCTGGATGTTGCCGCCTGCTCCATTTAGAGGCAGTGTATTTTTCGACGACGGAGGGACAGGTATGGCGCTGGCACTGGAATTAGTACCGCGAAGCAAAAAGCGGGTGATCCGTGAAATGATGCAATTTTATTTATATGATTTTACATATTATTTAAATATTGAATTGACGGAGAAAGGACGATTTCCCGAGTATCCTGATTTGGACGAGTTTTGGAGTCGACCGGGACGCAAATTTCCGTTTTTGATTTATTCGGGCTTTCATATTGCCGGTTTTGCGCTGGTCGATCGACTGGATAATGGGGAAGTCGATTATTATATGACCGAGTTTTTTATTTTGCATAAATATCGACGTGCTGGTGTTGGCAAATGGGCGGCATATGAGTTGTTTCGACGTTATCCGGGGCGCTGGAAAGTGACGCAGGTGAGCAATAATTTGGCTGCGCAGGCATTTTGGCGGTGTATTATCGGTGAGTATACCGGAGAGCGGTATGTGGAAAAGCTGGAGCCGGATCATGGCGGGCCAAGCCAGTATTTTACGTCCGCTCGTGAGCTGGGATGACCGATGTTGACATTAAAAGCGTCTAGCTGCTTAACATGTATGACTTGTTGTGTAAATAACATCAAGCTTGAAACCGCAAACAGGACATAATCTGCAAAGGAGACGTACACATTATGTACTTACCGACATTTTCGTTATCCAATAAAAAAGCGATTATTACAGGCGCAGGCAAAGGCATTGGACAAGCGCTTGCAATCGGGCTTGCGCAGGCGGGAGCGGATGTGGGCTTGATTTCGCGTACCGGCTCTGATCTAGAAGCGACCAAGCAATTGATTCAAAAGCATAGTAGTCGCCAAGCGATTTGTTTAGTTGCCGATGTGACTGATCGGCAGCAGATGAAGGAAGCGTTTACACGATTTGAGCTGTCATTTGGTACGCCCGACATTCTGGTAAACAATGCAGGCATGAACATTCGCAGCCGTGCGCTTGATGTAACTGATATGGAATGGGATATGATCGTCAAAACAAATTTGCATTCCGCATTGATCGCATCCCAGCTTGCCGCCGAAGGCATGAAAAATAATGGCGGTGGTCGAATTATTAATATCGCATCTGTCGCCGGACATATGGCGATGCGCACCGGTGTTGCTTACGGTGCTACTAAAGCAGCGCTGATCCAGATGACCAAAATTTTGGCGCTGGAATGGGCGGATTATGGAATTCAAGTTAACGGTGTCGGCCCTTGGTATTTCCGTACCCCGTTGACTGAATCGGTGCTGGCAGATGAGCAGTATATGCAAGATATTTTGAATCGTACACCGTTAAAGCGGATTGGTGCGATGGAGGAGCTAGTCGGCCCGGTCGTATTTCTCGCTTCCGATGCGGCAGCGTATATGACCGGTCAGACGCTGATGGTAGATGGTGGGATGTCGATCTTTGGCTTTTGAAAATGGTAATGGTGGTCAGCGTGTAGTTCAATGTATGCTCATAAAGGAAAGTGCAGCTTTCGTGATGAAGGCTGTGCTTTTTCGTGTAGGAAACGGTTAACTCCATCGCCTACATCGTTATAATTACGCCACCATTATATAGAGGCTATAATAATTTCTTACTAATTAATTGTTGACAATATATATGAATATGATATGATAAATGAAAGCAAATAGTACGTATGCAAACTAAGAACTGTACCAACTAAAGGGTGAGAACAGTGGAAGATAAAAAAGCATTATCATTAGATGAACATCTTTGTTTTTCGTTGTATGCAGGTTCACGAGCGATAACACGCATGTATTGGCCAATGCTAGAGGAAATGGGCATTACGTATCCTCAATATTTGGCGCTCGTTGTGTTGTGGGACAAAAAGGAATGTACGATTAAAGAGCTCGGTAAAGAAATTTATTTGGATTCGGGTACGATGACATCGATGCTTAAGCGGATGGAAGAATCCGGCTTAATTACGCGTCAACGCTCGCTTGAAGATGAACGTGTCGTCAAAATTCGTATTACCGAGCAGGGGCTTTCATTGCGTGAGCAATCCGGTTGCATTCCGCAGTCGTTATTGCAATCGACCGGGCTTAGTGCGGAAGAAGTGGAACAATTAAATCGTCAAATCCGCCAAATTATTAGTAAAATTAAAAGTTAATAATCGATACACGATACGGTTAATATGAATAGTCAGCATGTTACATTTTCGTTTCATTACGATGTGGAGACTGTCCGACAAGTAACCGCAAAACAAAGTTGCAGGAATAACTCCTGCGACTTTGTTTGCCCCTATACAGCTTGTATGCAAATTTATCGTTGCCATTTTAAGGGCAGGGGATAAAATTGTGAATAAATGGATTTGGAAATGTACAGTCTTACGTGTACAGTTTGATCAATATGATCCATATGGAGCGTATATAGGCTGAAAGCTTTCTGCGAGTGTGTAGGAGGCTGGCGCAGCGAGGTCGGTGCATGTTCGATCCAGCATCACTATTTTCAAGTAAACGATTGTTCAGGCGGTAGCGCTCTGGCAAAGCACTTCTGCCTTTCATATAGATGCATTGTTGTTAGTTGGCTATGTCTGGTCGGATTGCGAAGATTGTTTATGCTTTGCTGCATGCCTGCTAAACGGGTTACACGATCATTGGAATATGAAAACAGGCTTGTACGACCATTAACTTTGGTTCCGGCGGGTCGTTGCGGATTCGCCTTTTTATATTGTAATCGTCAAAAAGAAGCGCTTGTTCCTGCGGGAATAAGCGCTTCTTTTTGACGATAGGATATGTGCAAATTAAAATAACGTGGTATGATATTTTACAGTTACCAACCGTCAAAGATGAATAGAGCGTAAGTGAGCGTATACATAACGAAGGAGGGATGCGGATGGGTTCGCGCCTGATGCATTACTGTATTGCTGCACTGATCGAGAGTCGACTGGGCTGGCATAGCCCGGAATTTATGCTTGGAAATCTCGCACCTGATGTTGCGGAATATGGCGTACGTGACCAGAATAAGCGCTTGTCGCACTTTGTACGACTGGATTCGGTAGGAGAAGGATTTTTTGATTTGGAGCGATTTGTGGCGCGCTATTTGCGTGAGCAGCGATCGTTATTTCATATCGGCTATTATTTTCATTTATTGGCAGATGATCTGTGGATCAAACGAATATATATCCCTACTATTCAGCATGCCTCTCATTTACTGCGTACGGATGTTAAAGAATGTTATCAACGTGATCTGAACAGTCTAGGTGGACGCTTAATGCGACATTATCAGCTGCTTTATACCGATTTGGAGCATAAAGTGTTGCCAATGGCGGAGGCGGATTTAACATGTTTGCCGCAGTTGGTTGACGATCTTAAAGCCGATATTCAAACGGCACAACAGCAAGCCGAGCAACAGCCGCTAGAAATATTAGATTGGGACACTGTGATCGAAACGCTAGACCATACGGTTGAATCGTGTCTTAGCCAACTGCGGATGTGGGAAGAAGCGGATCGGATGCTAATTCGGCACGGCTATCGTTTAACATTGGAAGGTAATTGGTAAACAGCAGTTTTACGCCAGCTGGACAGCATGCAATCATAATAAAAGAAAACCGAAGTCTGTTCACTTTTAAATAAAAATCGGGAAATATAACGTATAATCTACCTAAAAACATACTATACTGTCACATTATGGATTGCGATGTAATCAGGTTACGCTAAAATAGGTTCCAACCCGAAAGGGGACAAGTTGCGGCGAGTATTTCATCATAACCATTCGCCTTCGATGCAAAGCGATCTTATGCCGGAGCTTAGCTGATCAGGTAAAGGGGAGAATAGCATGTCAGCACGGGATACATTACGTAAAGAGTGGCGAAGCGAAGTCAGACAGACGATTGGGCAGGGACCGTTTCAAGCGAACTGGGATTCATTGCGATCTTATAGTGCGCCGATCTGGTATGAGCAGGCGCGATTTGGTATTTTTGTGCATTGGGGCGTATACGCTGTGCCTGCTTTTCAAACGGAATGGTATGCGCGTAATATGTATATACAAGGGTCAGCGGAATATGAGCATCATCGGCGCACCTATGGATCGCAAGATCAGTTTGGTTATAAAGACTTTATTCCGCGTTTTACGGCGGATCGTTTTGATGCGGACGAGTGGGCGGATTTGTTTAAACGTGCCGGAGCTGGATTTGTCGTGCCGGTGGCAGAACATCATGATGGGTTTGCGATGTATGATACGCCTTTTTCCGATTGGAATGCGGCTCAGATGGGCCCGAAGCGTGATGTGATCGGTGAGCTTGCTGATGCGGTGCGCAAACGGTATATGACGTTTGGCGTGTCGACGCATCGGGCAGAAAACTGGTGGTATTACAATGGCGGACGTGAATTTCCGAGCGATGTGCAAGATTATCGATATACCGATTTGTATGGTGCGGCGCAGCCATGCTTTGATGAGCGCAACAATCCGGTGGCGATGCTACCGCCAAACGATGAGTTTTTGGAAGATTGGTTGCTGCGTACATGTCATCTAATTGACCGGTATGGGCCGCAGTTGCTTTATTTTGACTGGTGGATTGAGCAACCGGAATTTAAGCCTTATTTACAGCGACTTGCTGCTTATTATTACAATAAGGCTGCCGAGTCTAATCGTCAGGTCGTTATTAATTATAAATTTGACGCGTTTGAAAAAGGGACGGCGGTGTATGATATAGAGCGAGGCGGGCTTGCTAGTATCCAGCCGCATGTATGGCAAACGTGCACATCGATCGGCAAAACCGCATGGTGTCATATTAGCAACCCGGATTACAAAACAGCGGCATTTCTAATCGGCGATCTGATTGATATTGTGAGCAAAAATGGCGTTATGCTGCTCAATGTCGGGCCGCGTGCCGATGGCACGATTGCGCAGGAGGAGCAACATATTTTGCTTGATATCGGTAAATGGCTGCATGTAAACGGCGAGGCGATCTATGGCACCAAACCGTGGAAAATACATGGTGAAGGACCGACTGAAGTCGTCGACGGCACATTTAATGATACACGGCGTACTGCCTATACTGGTGCGGATATTCGGTTTACGACGCGTAATGGTTATCTGTATGTGCTGTTGCTCGGTTGGCCGCAAGATGGAAATGCTGTAATCACCAGTTTGTCGATAACAGGTTGGTATGAAGGGCAGATCGCCAGTGTGCATATTTTGGGCGTGGATGAGCAACCGGTATGGCAACGTACGGAAGCTGGACTTGAAGTACCTTTGCCGCCGCAGCTTGCAGAGCAGCCAGCGATCGTTTTGAAAATTACGGCGCTGTAGTGTAGGGCAGACTAGCGCAGGTTTTTATAGTACAAGTCGCAGTCGATCAGGCTGCGGCTGTTGGTGCTGATCGTGTTGTTACGGATGGTGTGCTGCTAATTATGCTTTTATGTTGTTTATCGCGGTGGATCGGAATGAGTTGATGGCATATTTTACATATTAGGCGGTATGAATATGCCATATTTACGCTGCTTGCCTCAGTGGGTACAATAGAGCTTATGCTAGGCTAGCATTGACCATAATGAAGCAGGGGGCACATCTATACATGAGTAACATCACCGCATATCTCGATACACAACGCATCCACATCCAGCAGCGACTGGAATGGAAGCGCAAGCAGGCATCACAGCGTGAGCAAGAGCTGTTCGCTGTATTGGATCAGATGACAGAACCGGAGGAACGCGAACTGCTCGCCTATTTGTATGCATATATGCCGCTGCATGATTTGGCGGATTATGATGGTGACGTTTATGCCAAACATGTGCGCCATGTGTTGCAAACGCGCCAGCACATGCACTGGGGACAAACGATACCGGATGAGCTGTTCGTTCAATATGTATTGCCCTATCGTGTCAACAATGAAAATATCGATGATAGCCGCCAGGTGATTTATCATTTGCTGGTAGACCGTGTCCGTTCGTTATCGATGACAGATGCGATTATTGAAACCAATTACTGGTGTCATGAGCATGCGACTTATACAGGCACCGATATCCGGACGGTATCTGCGCTTACACTGCTGCGCACAGCACTAGGTCGCTGTGGCGAGCAATCGACATTGACGGTGACGGCATTGCGCAGCATCGGCATTCCGGCACGCCAATGTTACACGCCGCGCTGGGCACATTGTGATTCCAATCATGCCTGGGTGGAAGCATGGGCAGATGGCAAATGGCATTATCTCGGCGCGTGCGAGCCGGAAGCGGTACTGAATGAAGGCTGGTTCCGTTTACCTGCCAAACGCGCGATGCTAATTCATACCCGTGTGCCTGCCGACTATGACGGCGCGGAAGAAGTCTGCTCCTCTCATCCGTGGTATACGGAAATTAATCTGTTGACGAGTTATGCTGACACTAAACGTCTACACGTGCAAACGAATGATGAAAACGGGCAACCGATCGTGGCAGAAGTACAATTCCAACAATACAATGCAGCCGAGTTTCATCCGCTAGCAACGCTGCAAACGGATCAGAGCGGCAAAACAGCGCTCACTACCGGCTATGGCGATTTGCTGCTGCATGCTCGTACGCCAGACGGAGCCTATGGCGGCGCGAGCTTTGTATCGTCACGACAAACTTCGATGACGCTCACACTTAAGCGATTGGCTACAGCCGCTATAGTCGCACCGGAACAACTGGAAAAGCTAGACACAACAACACCATTATCGGATTCGCCAACACAACCGTACACGATGGATTGGATCGTGCAACCGCCCCCTGCCCCTACACCGGAACCTGGTCCTGCTGTGAGCGAAGCAGCACGTCATGTACAGGAACAACGTGTACAGGAAGGAACGGCAATGCGTACTGCATATGAGCAAACGTTTCTAACGGCTGAGGCGATTGTACAACTCGCTACACGCTGGCAATTGCCTGCCGAGCGACTGCTGACTGTATTGCAGACAGCGCGTGGCAATGGAGCCGAGCTATCTGCTTTTCTGGAGCAAACGAAGCCGGAGCAGCGGCTTCTTGCTTTACAATTGTTAGAGTCGTTACGCCCGAAAGATTGGCAAGATACGAATTGTCGCACATTGAATGATCATCTGCGTGGAGCTGTGCCGTATGTACAGCATGAACATACAGCGCAAACGGCGCTATCATTTCAACGTTATATACTCTGTCCGCGTGTACATGTGGAGATGATTGCGCCGTATCGGGAATATTTGTCCTCGCGCTGGGAAATGGCAGCGCAGCAGCAATTTCGCGCTGAGCCACAGCGACTTGCCGCACAATTGCAACAAGAAGTCACACTGCTAAACGATATCGATCGGTATAGTGGGATGGCAACACCAGTCGGTAGCCATCGTCTAGGTGTCGCTGATTCGTTAAGCCGTGCGATTTTGTTTGTCGCTGCTGCACGTACGCTCGGCATTGCCGCACGGCTTGAACCGCTTTATCTATTGCCGCAATATTGGCAGGAAGGTCGCTGGCAAGATGCCCATTTTACCGATGAACGATCCCGTCATTCAAACCGTGGCGTTGCCGAAGATGCCGCGAATGAGCTGCCATTACTTACCGAGACGGCTACTGAACAGGAGAATTTGCTCGGCATAGCACATGCAACGCCCGCTGTTGCGGGGGGAATGAATGAAGCTGGTGCGAGTAACAGAGGATATATTTGTGTGCAGTTGGAACAACCTGCTACCGGCATGCAGACGGCACCTGTTGCTTATTATCAGGATTTTACGCTGGCACTGCTGAACAATGGGCTGTATGAAACATTGCAATTTCCGTATGGGGATCAGATGATGACCGATCAGACGCATGAAGTGTTAGCAGGCAGTTATCGTTTGACGACAGGCACGAGATTGCGCGATGGAAGCGTGCTCGGACGATTTACATTTTTCCAAGTGCAGCCTGGACAGACGATTGAGATCAAGCTTCAACTGCGGCGGGCGGAGGAAGCGGTGCCGATTTTGGCGCAAACGTTGCCGACGGCTGTGCTGGCGAAAGTGTGGGGAGACGAAGCGCAGTATGATATCGCTGCGGCGGGTACAGAACTTAAGCCACTAGCTTATCCTACAGTTATCGCATGGCTGGAACCGGAACGCGAACCGACCAAGCATGTGCTGCGCGAGCTTGCCGAATTGCAGCAACTGTTTAGCGGGCGTTATGAGCCGATCGTATTGCTGCTGCAAAGCGCCGCTGAACAGGGGCTATTGGAGCATAATCTATTACCCGAGCAGTCTGTCATTCGCTTGGATGAGCGTCTACAGGCGTTACATGCGTTATCCGGTACGCTGGCACAGCAGCTTGCTGTGCTAGGCGAGCAGCGTCCGGTTGTGCTCGTGCTCGATAGGCAGGCACGTGTACGTTTTGCGGTGCAAGGTTATAAGCCGGGAACCGCTACTGATCTGCTGCAAGTGCTAGATCAGCTGATGCCGGACGAGGCGTAATCAGCGGATTCCAAATCAACCAAAACGAACGACAACAAAGCGGGAACCGTGTAACACGGTTCCCGCTTTGCTCATTTTATAAATGGAACTGAAGTGTGGAGCATTTACTGGACATTGATTTTATCCGTACTAACGATTGATTAACGCAATGTATAAGTAATCAACGCAATGCACAAGAGTTAGACGCTTGAGTGTTCGGCACATCGAGACCGCGTAAATCGCGGATTTTCACATTGTTGCTGTACGTCATGGAATCGCTGCGCAATTTAAATGAGGTAAAGTTCAGTTCAGCATCAAGTGACATCGAAGCTTCAAAATAAATCTCATGCTGCCGATCAATCAGAATCGGAACGGAGTTTGTATCGATCACTTCATCGTTAGCATCTTGACGGTCGACGATAAGCAGCACCGGAATACCGTCACAACCACAGCCTTCACCGGTATCATACAGCAGTTTGTACATGCCTGTTTGATCTTGCAACTGTGCTCTTAGTTTGCGGTCTGCCAATTCGGATACTTGGATTCTCATTGCACTCACCTGTCCTTTATCGATAATAGGTATACTTTGTATTAACCAATTTATACGGGCGCAAGAAACGAGAGTCGATCATTTGCTTGTCCAACATGAATTATTTTATCCCGCTTACGTCCATGTATATTGTCTATATAATGATTATAGCGCTAAATTAATTTGTATACAATATTAATTTGAATATCGTTCATCATTTTATATACAAAGGATGAATATGCTGTTGAAATAGGCAAACTAAAATAGACGAACTGAATATGACTTTGAAAAGGAACTATGCACAATGGACAGACAACTTGTAGCGTTTGCGCTTTGTAGACATATCATACTACGATAAATAAAACAGACATCATAATTAGACGCATGCTACAATATGCGTTAGACAACAGACACACCGATACCGATATGCTGTAGGAGTGGATCAGTTAGAAACATAAACATGGTGATCCAATCAGCAGCAATATTCGCCAGCGGTGAAGCTGGGGTGCAGAAGCGGTGGCAGGAGGAAAAGGGATATGGGATGGACACAAGACTATATTAAAGGGTATTTGCAAGGCATTGCCCAGCTGAATATGGGTGCACATTGCTCGCTTGATTATGATCTGGATGAGATTCCGGCTACAGGTACGTTGGTGGAAAGCGTTTGTGCATATATGCAACTTGCACCGACACAGGTGAGTCTTGATCGCTTGAGTGCATGGGAGCAGACGTTGTTGGAGCTGCTGCCACATTGGTTTTTTTACCGACGCTATGATGAACAAGCTCGCGCGGTCGACAGCAGTATGTTGTACGATGATCAAGAGCAGGCGAGCCGCCAGTTTATACATATATTAAAAGAATGGTTAAGCAGGGAAGGCAGCACAACGACCGCTTTTCGTGTGGATAGCCAACCGGATTCGTTTTACGAGTTGGAATGGGATGACTTTCTGTTTTTTACGAATGGGAAGCTGTACTTTTTGCATTTTGGACGGAGCGATTGACAGCATTGGCAGTAATTATGAGTATTGCAGGCTGGGATAGAGAACTTTTAAGGCGTACTTGGCGATAAAGCAGGTATGCCTGTTTGTATGTAGATAGGTGTGCACTCGTTTGAAAGCGGCGGATATGTGCAAGCCTACTCTTTTGTACAGCTATCACATGCTTAAATTAAATATAATTTGGCTAAAAGGCGAAAATGGTTATAGATTAGAGTTTGTAATGCTGCCTAATTGTCCAATATCGTTCTGCTGTCACATAGTTGACACGATTATAATGTATCGTTCAAAAGATTGTTGCTCATTATCGTTGTGACATTGTGAAAATTACGCTAAAATATATCACTGTGCGTGAGATATTTTCATTTGTTTTCATGTGGAAGGGAACGGATTGGTATATCAGCTATGTTTGTTTATAGCTTTTCGCGTTGCTGCGTCTTCGTGGCAAAGAATTATTTTATTATTAATTATGTAAAGGCACAATGGATCGGGGGTTTATATGTTGGAGCAAAAAGTACCTTTTTCATTTATCGTCGTGATCGGATTAATGCTATTTGCGCTCTTTTTTGGAGCGGGTAATCTGATTTTTCCGACATTGCTTGGGCAATCGTCAGGTACGAACTTTTGGGCGGCAAATATTGGCTTTCTTATTACCGGTGTCGGTTTGCCAACGCTTGGCGTGATTGCGCTTGGTGTATCTGGCAAACAGGATTTGCAGTCGCTGTCAAGCCGGGTGCATCCGGTATTTGGTGTCGTGTTTACGACGGTGCTTTATTTGGCGATTGGACCGCTGTTTGCAATTCCGCGCACGGGCAATGTATCGTTTGAAATTGGGGTGAAGCCATTTCTCGCTGACGGCTCGCATTTGCTAGTATCGATTATGTTTTCGGTCGTGTTTTTTGGGATCACTTGCTTTTTCTCGCTTAATCCGGCGCGTATCGTTGATCTGGTCGGTAAAGTGTTGACGCCGATCAAGCTGACTTTTATTAGTATTTTGATTATTGCGGGATTGTTGTATCCGATCGGTGCATTGCAGCCGCCTACAGCGAAGTATGCGAGCAATGCGCTATTCAAAGGTTTTCAGGAAGGTTATTTGACGATGGATGCGCTGGCATCATTTGTATTCGGCATTATCGTCATTCAGGCGATTCGTGCGCGTGGAGCAACGAGTCGCAAGCAGGTCATTACGGTGTCGATGAAAGCGGCAGGCATCGCGGCGCTTATATTGTCAGTGCTGTACGTATCACTGTCATACATTAGCGCATCCAGTGTAACCGCATTTGGTTATCTTGAAAATGGCGGGCAAATATTAGCGCGTATGTCGAGCTATTATTTTGGCACATTAGGCGGCGTATTTCTCGGGCTGATGATTACGATCGCTTGTTTGACGACAAGCATCGGTTTGATTACGTCATGTGCCAGTTATTTCCACAAGCTGCTGCCGCGCTTATCGTACAAAAAGCTCGTTGTTGGCATGTGTATATTCAGTGCGATTATCGCCAACATCGGTTTGAATGAGCTGATTCAGATTTCGGTGCCCGTCTTGAAAATTATTTACCCGCTTGCAATTGTGCTGATGATTCTTACATTTTGTCATCATTTGTTCAAAGGCAATCGGTTGGTTTATCAAGGCAGTATGCTGCTCGTATTTCTCGTTAGCATTCCGGATGGATTGCGCGAAACACCAATCCATCTGAACTGGCTAGATACATTTATGAGCGGTTATATTCCGATGTATACGATCGGGATGGGCTGGGTGTTGCCAGCGGTGATCGGTGCGCTTGGCGGGTATGTAATTAGTATGGCACGCCATCCGTCAGAGACTGCCGAGCAGCGTCGATGATGTTGGATGTCGAGCTAGGTTAGAATAACAAATTTTAAAAGACGGGTTCCGTTTGGAATTCGTCTTTTTGCTGTGTGAAGTGATGTGTAGCTAAACCATTTTATCGTTAGACGGTCAGACGATACCTATACGATGAATGAGAACGATACAGATTGAAGTGAGCTTTGCGATCGGGGAATATATTTTGCTAGCGGATACGATGTTGACACGGGTTTTGGAGGTGTTTATGCATTGGCTATTTATAGGCAAAATGGAACAAACGGAATAATGTATCGATCCATCTGCCGCAAATGGCTTCAAAGCGGGTAATACATATACAGCGCGATAGCTCTGAGCCTGCAAGCAGACTCAAATCCATCTATCCACGGAGGCAAATTATGGAACAGCGTAAATACGGCAATACAGATATGAAAGTAAGCATACTCGGCTTTGGCGGTTCTGAAATTGGCAGAGGTGTAGCGCAAGCAGATGTGAACGAGCTGCTGCATAGTGCACTGGATGCGGGCTTGAATGTGATCGATACGGCGGAATGTTATGGTGATAGCGAGGAACTGATCGGCAATGCGCTTGCCGACCGACGTGACGATTATTATTTGTTTACGAAATGCGGACATGCAGCCGGATTTGACGCTTCAGATTGGGATAAAACGATGCTAGAGCGAAGTATCGATCGCAGTCTGCGCCGTTTGCAAACCGATCATGTAGATGTCATCCATCTGCATAGCTGCTCGGAAGAAGTGCTGCGGCGCGGCGATGTGATCGAAGTGTTGCAACGTGCTAAACAGCAGGGCAAAACGCGTTATATCGGTTATAGCGGTGACAGTACAGATGCGCTGTATGCGATTGAGACAGGTGCATTCGATAGCCTGGAAACGTCGGTCAATATTGCCGATCAAGAAGCGATTTCGCTGACGCTACCTAAAGCACGTGAACGCGGTATGGGCATTGTGGCAAAACGTCCACTTGCGAATGCAGCATGGACCAAAGATGACGTCAAAGCGGACGATTACGAGTTCGTTTATTGGAACCGTTTACGCGATCTGAATTATCCGTTTCTAGAAGAACAGGATGTACAGACGAGCATTAAGCAGGCGTTACGTTTTACATTGAGCATTCCGGGTGTAGATACGATGATTGTCGGTACGACACGTCCAACGCGCTGGGCGGAAAATGCCGCTTTGCTTGAGGAAGGCGAGCTGTCCAAAGAGGAGTTTGACCGCATCCGTCAGCGCTGGTTCCAGATCGCTGAAGCGGGTTGGGTCGGACAGATATAAGCTGTTTGTAGGTTGATCTATTACTTATTGTGCACACAAGCCGCAGACGATCATTTGATTATCGTCTGCGGCTTGTGTATGTTACTAACCTTACAAACGCATTTACGCGCAAAAAAAGATTGCCAAAACATAATTCATATGTTAATTTATCACTGTAACCGGTTACACATTGAGGTGAACAATTAGTGACAACGATCAAAGATGTAGCAAAGTATGCCGGGGTATCGGTTGCGACCGTATCGCGTGTCATTAACGCAACAGGATATGTGCACGAAGATACACGCCGCAAAGTGGAACAGGCGGTGCGTGAGCTGAATTATACGCCTAATGAAGTGGCACGTTCATTGTATAAACGCAAGTCGCGTTTGATTGGACTGCTGTTGCCGGACATTACGAACCCGTATTTTCCACAGTTGGCACGTGGGGTAGAAGATCGGATGCAGGAAAGCGGGTTTCGCCTTATTTTCGGCAATAGCGACGAGAGTAAGGAGAAAGAGCAAGATTATATCCAAACCTTTATTCAAAACAATGTCGTCGGCTTGATTAGCTCAACGAATGACCCTGATAGTCAGGTGTATGCCGAGCTGAATTTGCCGGTTGTGTTTTTGGATCGGATTGCGAGTGATCGTCCGTCGGTGTATGCGGATGGGCGTGAAGGCGGACGGCTTGCTGCCGAAGCGCTTGTACAGCGTGGCAGTAAGCGGATTACGATTTTGCAAGGGCCGGAACATATTCGAACTGCACAGGATCGCTTTCGTGGAGCGGCGGAATGGTTGCAGGGGATGGGGATTCATTATGATATCGTGCGCACCGAATCGTTTGCATTTGTCGAGGCGGAAAAATGGGCGCATCAGCTATTTGATCGTCATCCCGACACCGATGGGGTGATCGCCAGTAACGATATTGTGGCGACCGCTGTGCTGCATGAAGCGCTTCGCCTCGGCAAAAAAGTACCAGATGACGTGCAAGTAGTCGGCTTTGACGATATTCCGCTTAGCAGTTTGCTGTCACCAGCGCTATCGACGATTCGGCAACCCGCTTATGATATGGGACGTGCGGCAGCCCAGCTACTGATCGATCTGGTGGAAGGCGCTCCGGTGATCAAGCATACGATCCAAATGCCGGTTGCTTTTGTAGAGCGGGAGACGACACACAAAGTTCCGTAAAATAACGATAGTTGCGTAGTTACCCATACAGCTGATCGGTACGGTACATAGAGTACATGAATATGACCGCATTAGCGAATGTTGGAATAGAAGCAATTATGAATTGAAATGTACAATGTCAGGATGCAGTCAGCACTTGTACCGACTCTGTGGCATAATAGAGTCGGTTACGTGTAGCTGTGCCGCATTAGGGAACTTTCGTTTAAGTTAACAAATGAATCGTGTTCAGGACATTTATACGTAAATACAATCGATCGCACGAGCGGGTAATGATCCTTCAGCCCAATGGCTAAACTAATGGTTGAATAAACAAATTCGCTGTCAGCGCCAAGTTTGGCGCAGTAGCATCGACACATAACAGATCGATAAAATGACATCATAAGGAGCTGTATATATGACAAATTCACAATCCAAGCAAGCGAAAGTTTGCGTCGTCGGCAGCTGTTCGATGGACCTTGTCGTTACATCGTCCCGACGTCCGGGTGCCGGGGAAACGGTAATGGGCGAAAGCTTTAAAACGGTTCCCGGTGGTAAAGGTGCGAATCAGGCGGTGGCGGCGTCACGACTTGGTGCTTATGTGACGATGATTGGACGGGTAGGCGATGATCATCTGGGCGAAGCGATTTTACACAATTTCAAAGAAAATCAAGTTCGTACCGAGTATGTGAAACCGGTTACAGATATGGAAAGTGGAACCGCTCATATTATACTTGCCGAAGGCGATAATAGCATTATCGTCGTGCCGGCAGCGAACAATGAAGTGACCCCGGCTTATGTGGAAGATGCTGCTGCCGCGATTCGCAATGCGGATATCGTGTTGATTCAACAGGAAATTCCTGCGGAAACGGTCGCTGTAGTGAGCCGCATCTGCGCGGATGCAGGCGTTCCGCTGTTACTGAATCCGGCACCAGCACGCACGGTGGATGCTGAGGTGTTACAATATGCTGCCTATATTACGCCTAATGAACATGAAGCAGCGGTAATTTTTGACGGTATGAGCTTACAGGAAGCGCTATGCAGCTATCCGAAGCGACTTTTGGTTACCGAAGGCAGCAATGGGGTTCGTTATTATGATGGTGAACAAGAATGTGTCGTGCCGACATTTAAAGTGGATGCAGTGGACACGACCGGAGCAGGGGATACATTTAATGCGGCACTTGCTGTCGCCCTTGCCGAAGGACAATCGCTTCAGGAAAGTTTGCGTTTTGCCAATCGTGCCGCTTCGCTGTCGGTAACTAAATTTGGTGCACAAGGTGGCATGCCAACACGAGCAGAAGTGGAGGCAGCGCTATTATGAGAAAGCATGGTATATTAAACAGCCATATTAGCAAAGTACTGGCAGACCTCGGGCATACCGACTATATCGTCATTGGCGATATCGGTTTGCCTGTGCCGGAAGGCGTACCCAAAATCGATTTGGCGCTAACATTGGGCGTACCGAGCTTCCAACAGGTCGTTGAAGCGATCGCTGCTGATATGGAAGTGGAAAAGGTGATCATCGCTACCGAGATGGCAACGCATAATGCGCCAGCATTTCACTATATGAACAGCCGCTTTGCGCAAGCAGAGCAACAGCAATGCAGTCATGAGCAGTTTAAGCAGCTCACACGCAGCGCTAAAGTGATCATTCGTACAGGGGAAGCGAAGCCGTATGCGAACTGTATTTTACAATCCGGTGTGTATTTTGGTTAATTATCATCTTGTAACAACAGATAGATGATCTTTCCAACATATACTCATACATGATATGCTGATCCATCGCATATAGCCTATACGTCGTTGTCTGCACATCAATGGACTTACATCAAAACGATCCGGTTTGTGTATAGTAACATGACAAAACGAACAAGGAGGAGCAAGGATGCACATTCAAATGCATAACATCCACAAAGCATTTGGCACGAATCAGGTGCTCAGCGGCGTTGATTTTGAGCTGCGAGACGGTGAAATTCATGCGCTAATGGGCGAAAATGGCGCTGGCAAATCGACGATGATGAATATTGTTGTCGGTCTGCATGAGCGTGATCAAGGCACGATTGTCATCGACGGCACTGAAACGTATTTTACTAATCCCAAACAGGCGGAGCAGGCAGGTATCGCTTTTATTCATCAGGAGCTGAACATATGGCCCGATATGACGGTGCTGGAAAATCTGTTTATCGGTAAGGAGCTCACTTCAGCGGCTGGTTGGCTGAATAGCCGCAAAATGAAAGCGTTAGCAAAAGAGCAGTTTGCACGTCTGTCCGTCAATTTACCGTTACAGCAAGAAGCTGGGCAATGCTCGGTCGGTCAGCAGCAGATGATCGAAATCGCCAAAGCGTTAATGACTAACGCCAAAGTGATCATTATGGACGAACCGACGGCAGCGCTAACCGAGCGTGAAATTCAGAAGCTGTTTGCCGTTATTCGTGCACTGAAAAAAGAAGGCGTGTCGATCGTCTACATTTCGCACCGGATGGAGGAAATTTTTGCGTTATGTGATCGCATTACGGTCATGCGTGATGGACGTACGGTCGATACGGCCGACATTGCGGCGACCAACTTTGATGAGGTTGTACGCAAAATGGTCGGACGCGACTTGACCGAGCGTTATCCGGCGCGCACAGCCCAACTAGGCGAAGTCGTACTGGAAGTAAAAGGTGCAAGCAAACAGGGGCAATTTAGCGATGTAAGCTTTACGGTGCGAGCGGGCGAGATCGTCGGCTTTTCCGGCTTGATGGGGGCGGGACGCACCGAGATTATGCGTGCGCTATTCGGACTGGAAGCGCTAGATCGCGGTGAGATTTGCATTCACGGCAAGCGAGTGCGCATTCGCCGCCCGGATGATGCGGTACGGCATGGGATCGGTTTTATTACCGAAGATCGTAAAAATGAAGGTTTGATTCTCGACTTTTCGATTCGCGATAATATGGCATTGCCGAATCTGTTTAGCTTCACGTCACACGGATTTATTTCCGACAAAAAAGAGCAGCAATTTGTCGATACGTTGATCAAGCGTTTGCAAGTCAAAACGCAATCAGTGGAAATGCCTGCGCGCAGTTTGTCCGGCGGTAATCAGCAAAAAGTCGTAATTGCCAAATGGATCGGCATCGGTCCCCGCCTGCTCATTCTGGACGAACCGACACGTGGCGTCGATGTGGGTGCAAAACGAGAAATTTACCAGTTGATGAATGAGCTGACCGAGCGCGGTGTAGCGATCATTATGGTATCGTCCGAGCTGCCGGAAATTTTGGGCATGAGCGACCGGATTATCGTTGTGCATGAAGGTAAGCTTAGCGGAGAACTACCACGGCAACAGGCGACACAGGAACAGATTATGACTTTAGCTACAGGAGGCCAATAATATGCAAACTGCATCACCAACGAAATCTGCCAGCCGTACCTTGTCCGAATTCACACAAAAGCTTGGTCCGCTGCTCGGATTTATTATGCTCGTTATGATCGTATCGATTTTGAATCCGGCATTTTTGGAACCGCTTAATATTTTGAATTTGCTGCGTCAGGTGGCGGTTAATGCGTTGATCGCCTTTGGGATGACATTTGTTATTTTAACCGGGGGGATCGATCTGTCGGTCGGTTCGATTTTGGCATTATCGAGCGCATTTATGGCGAATTTGATGTTGTCAGGTATGGACCCAGTGCTGGCAATTGTGATCGGCTGTCTTGCCGGTGGGGTGATGGGCATGGTCAACGGTCTAATGATCACTAAAGGCAAAATGGCACCGTTTATCGCTACACTAGCAACGATGACTATATTTCGCGGTTTAACGTTTGTCTATACCGGTGGTAATCCGATCACTGGACTGGGCGATAGTATGGCATTTCAATTGTTTGGACGCGGCTATTGCTTCGGTATTCCAGTGCCAGCGATTACGATGATGATCGCATTTGCGGTTTTGTGGGTCATTTTGCATAAAACGGCATTTGGACGCAAAACGTATGCAATCGGCGGCAATGAAAAAGCATCGATCGTATCTGGTATTAAAGTGACACGCATTAAAATATGGATTTATTCGCTCGCAGGCATGTTTGCCGCGCTCGCAGGTGCAATTTTGACATCGCGTTTGAACTCGGCACAGCCAACAGCGGGCACATCGTATGAGCTGGATGCAATCGCTGCGGTAGTGCTCGGCGGGACAAGCCTGTCCGGTGGACGTGGACGCATCGTTGGCACACTGATCGGTGCGCTGATCATCGCCACACTGAACAATGGCTTGAATTTGCTTGGCGTATCGTCCTTTTACCAGATGGTCGTTAAAGGTGTCGTGATCGTTATCGCTGTTTTGATCGACCGTAAGCGTTCGGCTTAGTCGTCATCAGTTCGTTATTTTTGTAATAAGATGAAGATGATTTTACAGAAAGAAGGGAATTGTATGAAAAAAATCAATGGGCTACTAGCGGTCATATTGACTGTGTTATTGCTGGCAGGCTGCTCGATGAAGCCGCCGGAATGGGCAAAACCGAAAAAAGCAACTACCGGAGAGATGACGATCGGGTTATCGATTTCGACGCTGAACAATCCATTTTTCGTATCGTTAAAAGATGGCGTAACTGCCGAAGCGCAAAAGCTGGGGATGAAAGTGATCGTCGTTGATGCGCAAAATGACTCTGCCAAACAGAACAATGATGTGGACGATCTGTTGCAACAAGGCGTCGATGCGCTGCTGATCAATCCGGCTGATTCCGCAGCGATCTCGTCGGCTGTGCAAGCGGCGAACAATTTGGACATTCCAGTCATTACGCTCGATCGCTCTGCCGATAAAGGCGAAGTGAAAACGCTCGTAGCATCTAACAATGTCAAAGGTGGACAGATGGCAGCCGAATATCTGGTGAAAATACTCGGCAAAGGCGCCAAAGTGATCGAGCTGCAAGGCGTACCAGGCGCATCAGCGACCCGTGAACGTGGCAAAGGCTTCCACGAAGTGGCAGATAGTGAGCTGGATGTGATCGCTAGCCAGTCAGCTGATTTTGACCGTACCGAAGGATTAAATGTGATGGAAAATTTGTTGCAAGCTTATCCGAATGTGCAGGGTGTATTTGCGCAAAATGATGAAATGGCACTTGGTGCAATTGAAGCGATTGCAAGTGCAGGTAAAAATATTCCAGTCATTGGCTTTGACGGAAGCAAAGATGCGATTAATTCGATCAAACAGGGTCAGTTGACCGCTACCGTTGCCCAACAGCCGAAGCTAATCGGTCAAATGGCAGTGGAGGCTGCACGTGATGTACTACAAGGCAAAAAGGTTGCATCGTTCATTCCGGCACCGCTTAATTTAATAACAAAAGAAAATGTCAAATAAGCAGCACAAGCTATTCCGGTCAAACGGTATTGTCGCTTTTCATATTTCAATTGCTCGTATAGTTGGATAGTTCTCACCTATTCGTTGCTATCGTATGCTTATTGCGCCCGATGATTCGGGCGCTTTTTGCATGAATATATCAACTGTAATAACTCTGCATGAATCGAATAAGGTGCACATAAACGATCCGGATGAGCAAGCCAATTATATTGTCAACTGTATGCCGCCAATCAACTGATCGATCGGAAGCTTTAACTGTCATGCCCCTGTTCACGGCGATATTGGGAAGGGGAGCGTTGAAAATATCGTTTAAATGAATGACTAAACCGCTCTGGCGTAGTGAACCCGATTGCACTCGCAATATCACGAATCGTTTGCTCTGTCGTCGCCAGCAACTGTGCGGCAGCTTCCATGCGAGCCTGTAGCTTTTTGGCGGTGAAGGATATGCCGTACTGTTTGTACACCGTTCGTTCGGTTTGCCTTGTGCTTAAGCCGATCCGGTCGGCAAGCTGTTTGAGTGTAATGGAATGATATTCATACAAAAAGCTGTTTTCGATCGTGACGAGTCTGCTGTCGTCCAATGTTTTGACCGGGATCGGGGCGGATGTCAGACGATCTTCATGATATTGCCGAATCGTACGCGTAATGATCAACTCCAATAGATTCGTTATCATCGCATGAAAGCCAATTTGCCGTAGCCCAGCCTCACGAGCAAGCAGTTCGAATAAAAGCAGCATATTTTCCCGCTCCACACCGATCCAAAATGGATAGTTAACTAGCCATTGAGACAACCGTTCGCCTTTGCTGCCATCACGTTCATAAAGCGAAGCTTGACCGGATATGATTTCAAAAAAGATACAATATTCCGCCATCGGATCGGCAGGATCAGGAATTTGCTCATGCTCTACTTCCGGCCCGGTCATAAACAGCGTACCCGGTGTTAGCGTATACTGTATGCCATTAGCAATCAAAATGCCTTTGCCGCTTGGAATATAATGCAGCTCGTAACTGCCCTGGCTATGGCTATGCTTAGGCATTGATTGATAAAAATAACCGAATTTTACATACAATACATTCAACACAAGTTCATCTAACTTTAGCTTCATATCGATATCGTCAAGCTGCAGCGGGGGCAAGTTTAGCATCCATTCTCCTCTGTCATGATGCGACATAATGATCTCATTCGAGTCAGCTTCTGTCATATCGTCTATGGCTGCTCACCTTTATAATTATAAGCAATCCGCATCGATTAGGAAAAGAGGACAATGCGATGAATAATTGGACAATACCGCTATATCACCAAGGAAATCATGCGTTTCATTATACCGAGATCGGCATCCATGAACCGGCTGCTGCCTGGCGAGATGGCATGGTGAGTGGAAATGGAACGAACGGGTACATTACATCCGGCTCGCCTTACTATGACAGCTTTATTTTTCAGCATATGTGGTTTAATTTCCCGTCCGCAGACCCGCGGCATATTCCGACAGAACTGACCGCGCAATTGCAAGAAGCAAGACAAAATGTATGGCAGCACAATGATGGATGGACGATCAAACACGCCAATGGTGAACGCCGCAACAGAACATTTTATTACAGCTATCATCCGGGTCACCAGCTTCGTCTAAGCATTGTCAACAGCGGAGCTGTTTCGGATTATGTACGCTGGACGAATTATGAGACAGCCGAGACCGGTGTCCGTTATCGTAATGAACAAGGAGTATGGATGCGAACTTCTTTTACATCCCGGCGGGATAATGTTTCGATTACCCGTTTGCAACATTCCGATCAAGGCAGCCCATTAAATATGACATTGTATATCGATGATATCGCGCATATGAGTGGAGCGCAGGGTGGAATGTCCGACGTGCATGCGCTGCAATACAAAAAAATAGTCGATGCTGAAACTCGATATATCGCGCAAATTGCACATTATCCGTCCTATCCAGGCAGTGAACTGCGTGATGGAGGTTATGCAGGCGTGACACAGGTCGTAGTCGTAAACGGCACCAAGCGAGCGATCATACTGCCAGATTCCGGTGAGACGATGAATGTAGGACAGCCAGCAAACCCTGCTATTGAAATTAACAATGTAGATGCTATATATCTTATTACGGCATCGGCACGTACGCATACGCTGGGCACGATTGCACATTTTGCCGCATGTTCGCATTATGAACTGATCGATCATTTATTCAAGCAGACAGATCAAGTCGTGCAGCAATATAAAACGGCAGACGGTTCGTTCGATTATGAAGCAGCGCTCGCCACTCATAGCGCATGGCAGCGAGCTGAATTTAATGCCGTACAGTTGTCACTAGCTGAAGATAAGCCTGACAAACAGATGGATAATCTAACATTGATTGAATTGCAGAAAGCTGCGCTGAGCCGCATCGAGCCTGCTTTTTTGGAGCAGGTTTACAATCAAGGGCGTTATGCGATGATCTGTTGCAGCGGAGCGAGTGCTCCCCGTTTGTATGGCATGTGGACAGGGGAATGGAATCCGGGCTGGCGAGGCATATACACACTTGATGCGAATGTGAATTTACAAGTAGCAGCGATGAATACCGGACAGCTAACCGCAGCACAGCGCGGGTATATTTGCTTTTTTCTACGTAATGCACCGGATTTTCAGCGGAACGCTGAGATGGCATACGGTATGCACGATGCGATTCAAGTGAGTGTTAACTCCGACGGCGATCGGGCGATGCATGTGGAATATGATAATGACTATCCGTTCCAATATTGGAATGCGGGGGCAAGCTGGTGTTTGTTGCCTATGTTTGAATACTGGCAATGTTTTGGCGATATGGAGCTGCCGATCGTGGACGAGATGAATATCGATCGTCTGCAATCGCTGTTATCGCCAGACAATAATGGTCTGTCTGATGAGGAATTTCATATGTTAAAGGAGCATGGTTCATTAAAACTGCTCCAGCATATTTTGGTGCCACTGCTCACTAAGCAAGCTAATTTCTGGCAACAGATTTGTACACCGGAATACTTTACGAATAAAAATGGGCAAGTATGTTATGAACCGGGCAAAACAAGCTTACAGCCTGGTGAACATTATGTTATTTTGCCTGCGTATTCGCCTGAAAATTACCCGATCGGATACAACAGTACGATTACCGCCAATGTCACGATGGATATTGCAGCAGCACGCGACGGCTTACAGATGATCATACAGGCGGAAACAGCACTGAAACGTCCAGGTTATGAACAGGCTATAGCAAAATGGCAACAATTGCTCGTCCAGCTACCAGTCTATACGTATGATACAGACGGTGCATTATGCGAATGGGCGATGCCCAATTATCTCGAAAATAACAATCATCGTCATCTTAGCCATCTATATGCCGCATGGCCTGCTTATGACACACAGACCGATCCCGAACTTGCCACAGCTGCCACGATCGCACTGCAAAACCGTGACCGCTTTAACACCGCAGACGCTACAGCAGGGCATGGCTGGATGCATAAAGCACTTGTACATGCACGGCTAAAAAATGGCGCAGGCGTCCAGCAAGCTTTACTGCCGATGATGACTGGCGACGGTTATTACACTTCACTAATGACCGATCACGATACGAATCGCCGCAATCATTGTTATTGTACAGACACCGCTTTTGGTGTGGTGGCGGCAATTCATGAAGCATTGCTCTATTCCAATACAGGCGAGATTGAAGTACTGCCAGCTCTTATTCCCGATTGGACATCAGGCAGCATTAACGGACTGATGGCACGTTCGCAAATAAGAGTGAATGAATTAGTATGGAATATCGACTCCGGTTTCATTCAGGTGCGTTTATATGCGCTCCTTGCTGAAAATACACTTAAACTGAGCGCAGGCATACCGTGGCTAACCGCTTCGATTGATGGCGTAGATGTGCCTGTACAAAACAGCGGGATGAGAAAGTATATAAGTGTGCAATTGCAGGCGGAGCGTGAAGTGAACGTTATTTTCAAGTGCAGTTGATCGTTGTCGAGGTAGTGAAGATTATATTACCGCCTAAGCAGATGGATGTGTTTTATGTTTAGGCATACATAACCTACAAACAGGGTAATAGCTTATAAACGCAATGTTAATCGTGTCAGACTGCGCCGAAATGACAGAGCACTCGCTTTGGCTGGATACGATCGAACCTGTATCCAAACTAGGGCGTGTCTGCAAACGGCTTCGCAGGCAGTTCGCTGCGTTTTTTTTATTAGATTACGCTTGTATACGCAGCTTAACTCACTTAAAACGCGACCCACTTGAATAATAAAATGACCACGCGGAAGGTTTGAAGACACTGCCTAGTAGGATGTCTCAAATGAAAATTGTGTTTGAACGTACCTTAACCGATTCATCATCAAGCAATGGTTAGATCGACAAACTGTAAATGTATTTGAGACAATCTACTAGTAGGCTGACCAGCTTAAATTCGGTGTCTGATTGACTACGTCTTATGAAAGAAACACTGGAATTGTAGCCTCAGAACATCGCTGCTCTGCAATATCAAACTACTTATTTAATGCGGTCAGCCTACTAGTAAATAAGCGAACTAACCGTGCGTGCATAGGTGCAGGCAGCACACTGGATAACGCCCTTTGACACGGAAGCGAATGATGATATCCAACACCGTTTTAACGCTGTCCACTAGCGCTTACAAGTCAGCCGCCGGCGCATAGCTTGTACAATCGTTCGGACAAACGGCGTTAAAGTTTGTAATCCTATCTGTCTATACCGATCCAGAGGTGAACGTATAAGCTGGCAACAAGAACGGAACGGATATGACTGTTACAGCCAGGACAAGGCAGATCGCTGGGTGTACAGCATCTGTAATAGTTGTTCTGCCGGATATAGCTGTTATATTGCCGTCAACGATGATAAAATTGTAACATCACTTGTGTAACGTGACCTTGTACTGGAAGATAGGAACAAACTCGATGGTGTCGTTACCGAATCGCTAACAGGTACGCAAGGCGCTCGAAAATGTGGTTGTCGTCGTGCAATACCCGTTTTAACCGCAACGGCTACCGTTTGTAAGGAGAAGTGTCTGTTGAATAATAAAGGAGATAGAAAATTATGTTTATGATTTTATTGCTTAGCTGCATCATTATCGTGTTGATTGCACTTGGCAAAAAACTGCCTGCCGCCCCTACCGCAGCAGGCAGCATGGTCATGGCGCTGGGCATTTTTATGCAAGGAAGCTGGGTTTATTTATCCGGTCAGCCTCCATATAGCGTCGCCTCGCGCGTGCTGATGATTGGCATCGTGCTCGCATGGTTGTATTTGCTTGCCAGTTATTTACCTTCCATTCGTCGCTCCACTTTTTACCGGGATCATATTGCTAATCCGGTGCAGCGCTTTGCGGTCGGAACGTGGGTAGCAGGCACATCGACCGTGCTTATTAATTTGTATGCCAGCTTTAATTCGGACTGGCTAAATGAAACCGTTCATATTATGGCGACCCTTAATATTGGACTATGGTTATTTTATATGTGTCTGGCTGTCATCGGCTGGTATGGATTAGCAACCGATGCACAAGCGCCACGCATTGACGGTACGATTTTGCTGCCAGCGGTCGCTACGCAATCGATCGTATTGCTCTGTCATGAGGTGTTTGCGCTATCGGTTAATGTATGGTTTACGCGCAGCTTTATTATGTTAGGGTTATTATGTTATGTCGTCGGGATCATCATTATGATTCAGCGCAGAGGTCGTTCCTCCGCATGGGGAATGGAGACATGGAAAGCGACGAATTGCATCGTATACGGAGCGCTGGCGATCAGCGGGGCGGCGATTAGCTTAACTGGGGCATGGAGTGAAAGTGTTGCGTATGCGTTATGGTGGGCTGCATTGATGCTATTAATCGGTATCGAAAGTATCGAAGCAATTTACGGAGCAAAACGTATGCGCCAGCACGGTTGGCGCAGCGGTGTAGGGCGTTATCATACAGCGCAGTGGACACGATTGTTTACGCTAGGGATGTTTTATTTTCTTACATTGCATACAGCTCAGGCTGCGGCGGCGATGCCGTTTACCCAGTTATTGCACCGTCTTGTTTTAAATATAGGAGCATGGGTCATTGCGATATTGCTAGTGATCGAACTTATGCTATGGATTCATAAATCGGTTATGCAGCGTATCGTTCCGATTACAGGCGCAGACGAGCGCAATCGAGAACATAGAGACGATGACGATCATCATAATCGCGATGTTACTCATTCCAGTGATACCAATGTGCCATTTACTACTAATGAACGGCATAGCTTGCACAAATGATACAATGGATGGCGTATAAGGCAAACGATACGAATACGAATCAGATGATGCCAACACGCACGAAATGATATTAGATACGCAGCGAATGATATCAAATCACCCGCTCACCTAACGATAACAGGCGACAGTACCGGATATACCGGAGCTGTCGCCTGTTTCGGATGGTTGATGAAATAAATGAATACAGACAGCGAACGATGTACGATTACAGCTGTTCGCCGTTCGAAGCGATCACCTTTTTGTACCAGTGAAACGAATCCTTTTTCGAACGAGCGAGTGTACCGTTGCCATCATCGTCTTGGTCGACATAAATAAAGCCATATCGCTTTGACATTTCAGATGTGGACATACTCACCAGATCGATTGGACCCCATGCAGTGTAGCCCATCAGATCAACTCCGTCACGAACCGCTTCTTTCATCTGCTCGATATGTTTGCGCAAATATTCGATGCGATACGGATCATGAATCGAGCCATCCGCTTCCACTTTATCATATGCGCCCAGACCATTTTCCACGATAAACAGCGGTTTCTGGTAACGATCATACAGCGTATTTAATGTGACACGCAAACCGATCGGATCGATTTGCCAGCCCCAATCGGACGATTCCAAATACGGGTTCACGACACTGCCAGCGACAAGATTGCCGACCCCTGCTTCACCTGTCGGAGTTTCAGCAACGGTAATCGTCATATAGTAGCTAAACGAAATGTAATCAACAGTATACTGTTTCAGCAGCTCATCGTCACCTGCTTCTTTATGCAGCACGATGTTGTTTTCTGCAAAATAACGCTCCATAAATTTCGGATATTCGCCGCGTGCATGCACATCGGTAAAAAACAGATTCATCTGGTTGGACAGCTGTGCTTTGCGAATATCTTCCGGATTACAGCTATTCGGATACGTTTCCATCCGTGCCAACATACAGCCTATTTGCGCATCTGGAATAATTTCATGACAGAGCTTCGTAGCAATAGAGCTAGCAACAAACTGATGGTGCAGCGCCTGGTACATGCCTTGCAGCTTATTGTCCAGACGGTCAACCACAACGCCGCCACCAGTGAAGGCGCTAATCGTAATGACGTTAATTTCGTTAAAAGTGAGCCAGTATTTGACTTTATGTTTATAACGTTTGAATACCGTTTCCGCATAACGGGCAAAATGTCCAACGACTTCACGGTCGACCCAGCCATTGTACTTTTGTGTCAAACCGAGCGGTGTTTCGTAGTGAGACAGCGTTACGAGCGGCTGAATACCATGCTTGAGCAGCTCATCAAACACATTGTCATAAAATTGCAAGCCTGCTTCGTTCGGCTGCTCATCATAACCGTTCGGGAAAATGCGTGACCAGTGGATCGACAACCGGAACACTTTAAAGCCAAGCTCAGCGAACAGAGCGATATCTTCTTTATAACGATGATAAAAATCAATCCCATCACGCTTCGGAAAACGTGCCTCGAACTCGCCGCTCAAAATGCTTTCGATCCGTTCAGATGTAATTTCCATCGCATGCGAAAGCTCTTGGCTACGTTCAGCTTTGGGGATGTAAGCGATCATGTCCGCGCTGGACAAGCCTTTGCCGCCTTCGTTGTAACCGCCTTCCAGCTGGTTCGCTGCCGTAGCGCCGCCCCAGAGAAAGTTTGTCGGAAATCCTGTTGGTGCCATCTGCATAACCTCTTTCTGTGTAAGATGGATAAAGGAATGACCGATGAAACGAAAAAAAACCTAAACCGGAACAAAAGCAGCATCGATATGCCGGTTTTGTTGCCAATTTAGGTTTTGCCTGCATCACCAGTAACAATCCTCTGATATGTTGTTGTTGCTCATTATATTGTATACGATGCTAAAAGCGTTTTCAAGTTTTGCGCATAATATGTCGCTCGTTCACAAGATTGCCGCTACTGTTGTCGAAAATTGTCTTCTACTTCATGTGTAGAAAATGATATACTCGATATATTCATAAATAAGCTACGGAACAGGAGGTGAATCCCGTGGAGGATATTCAAGATTGGCTGCCTTATGTGCTGTCGATTATGCTCATCGTCGTGCTCACATGCTCGCTCATGTTGCGGTTGTATTGTGATGTGGCACGTTTTTGGCTGATTGGCAATCGCATCCAAGCGCATATCGTATTTCCGCTTATCGTTTCGATTACGAGTCATCCGGCACCGCTTCGTCTATCCCGAATGATACGCCGCAAAGAAGCGCCCGATGATGATGGCTCGGACTGCTGCTCTCCGTTGATGGCAACGAGTTCTATACATCAACGAGGAGGAACAATATGGACGTATTTAAGGGATTCACTGCAATTACAGCAAAAAGAGGTCGCATTTACGGGCTAATGCTCGTCATGCTATTGATGATGTTGCTTGCAGGCTGTGGTAACAATGTGACCGAAATTGATGCAGGCACACCAGGCTTTTTTAATCATTATGTCGTTTATCCGCTGTCTTACAGCATGCAGCATATTGCCGGTTGGTTCGGTGGCAGTTACGGGATGGCGATCATTGTGCTAACGCTGATCGTGCGGGTTGCGCTATTGCCGTTAATGATGCGACAGTCCAAATCACAGCAGGCGATGAAACGAATTATGAGCCGCATGCAGCCTGAACTCGATGAGCTGAAAAAACGATACGAAAACAAAAAAGAACGCGCAGATCAGCAGAACATGCAGCAGGAAATGATGGAGCTGTACAAAAAGCATAAGTTTAACCCGCTCAATATCGGCTGCCTGCCGATTGTAATTCAGTTGCCGATTTTGTCGGGCATGTATACGGCAATTCGGTTGACGCCAGAGCTGTCTACGCACTCGTTTCTCTGGTTCAAGCTCGGCCATCCGGACTGGATCATGGCGATTATCGTTGCTTTATTGTACCTTGTACAGGCAAAGTTATCGCAAAAAACGATGACACCAGAGCAGCAAAAGCAAATGGCGCTGATGGCGTATATTTCGCCGTTGATGATGGCGTTTTTCTCGTTTAGCGCACCGGCAGCGATGCCGCTGTACTGGATGGTCAGCGGCATATTCCTTATTTTGCAAACGCTGCTGTTCCAGCGCATGTATCCGGTAGATTCCGCTCCTGTAGTGGAGGAAGCCAAGGCGATTGAGGCGGAAGTGTTGGCGACGGTGGAAGCGGATGCTGCCCAAAATACGCCAAAACAACCGTCTAAGTCATCCAAAAAGCGTAAGTCGAATCCGACTGCATCTGTCAAGCCACTCCGTTCAGATAAGGCGTAAATGGTGAACGTGTAAGTGTAGGATGACAGTTGCAAGCTATAAAATGTTTTATCCTTTTTAAGCCGCCTTGATTCCATATGGAGCAGGGCGGCTTTTGCTATGTTTTGCTGGATCAATCTGTATTGGAGTGCCACAACTAACGTTAGCTATACAGCCGACGCGTATCATAACATACACACATCGACCGACAATATTTTGTAACACGTAAGCGTTATCAATGTATCGCTCGTATATGGCTGATGCGCAAAATCTGTTAAGCTATATATACATATGCATAAGGACAGCCAATAGAGAGCAATGATGAGACAGGATGGAAGGGACATGAGGCAATGAAGTTTATGAAAATAATGATCCAAATCGCGCTATTATATGCATTTGCGTGGCTAGGCGGAGCGATTCAGCAATGGCTGCATTTGTCGATTCCCGGCAGCATTATCGGGCTACTGTTGCTGTTTGTGCTGCTAGTCTGTCGGATCGTGCCGGTTACATGGATTGAAACGGGCAGTAAGACGATTTTGTTTTATTTGCCGTTATTTTTCGTGCCGGCGACGGTTGGTGTTATGAATCATCTTGATCTGTTTGCAGGCAAAGGGTTGCTGCTCGTAGCGGTCATTATTGCGAGTACGATCATTACGATTATCGTAGCTGGTCATATCAGTCAGTCGCTGGCAAAATGGAGCGAGCGCGGTCAGCAGAGCGGTCATCGCCGTGGACAGCACGCGTGGACAGAAGCAGAAACGCAGCAACAGACAACTGGGGCGGGTAATACGCACAGCAGTGCTAATCCGATCGAACAGACCGATTCAGACGATAGCAAAGTGAGCGAGACGAAAGGTAAAGTGAGCGTGACGAATGCGCCAACCGCAATGCCTTCACAAACATCGTCCACCTCGCACACCCATCACAACAGCACATCCACATTATACGGAAAGAAGGGAACATAGCTATGACGATCCTATTAGCAATCGTGATCGTGGTAGGTACGGTATTCATGTATGCGCTGATGGCGATTTTGTATAAGCGTTATCGGCTACCTGTTCTAATGCCTGCATTAACAGCGACAGCGGCAATTGTAATTGTATTGCTCGCACTGCATATTCCGTATTCGACGTATATGATCGGCGGACAATGGATCAATCAATTGCTCGGCCCGGCGGTCGTTGCGCTCGCTTATCCGCTGTACAAACAGCGTCAGCAGTTACTCGCCAACTGGCTACCGATCGTGGGCGGTTCGCTCGCTGGTGTGTTTGCCGGTATGCTAAGCGGGATGTTGCTGGCGCTTATGCTTGGGTTTAGCCGTCCGTTTATTTTGTCAGTCGTACCCAAATCGGTCACCACACCGGTAGCGATTCAGATCGTCAATCATCTCGGCGGCGACTCCTCGCTGACTTCGGTATTTGTAATGATTGCAGGCTTTACCGGTGCTGTTGTAGGCTTATCAGTACTCAAATGGTTCCGCATTCACCATGTAATCGGCAGCGGCATCGCACTGGGCAGCGCCAGCCATGCACTCGGAACGGCAAAAGCGCTAGAAATCGGTGAACGCGCGTCATCGCTTAGCTCGATCGCGATGACGATTAGTGCGATTGTAGCATCGGTCATTGCGCCGCTAGTTGTGTGGCTGGTGTTTCATTAATTATCGATTGAAGGTGCTAAGCTGTGTTCAGCTTAACTATGAAATGAGATACGCATACGATCAATTAAAGTGAGACCGAATAATAGGCTGTCCTAAGTGGAAACCAAGTTTGAACGTAAATGAGCGTATTTAAGATCAAGCGATAATTCGATCAACACATTATCATTTATTTGAAATAAGCTAAGCGTGTCTTCACCATTTATAACGACATACAGGCGAATTCAAAATAAATATTTAAAGTAGTCAAAGTAATAGCCTTCGGCGCCGTCCCATGTGGGAGACGATGCCAAAGGCTATTAGGTATGGGGAAGTAAGCTTTTTGGATGACATTAAACTCCATATTTAGCTCGGTCAGCCTATTAGTAGCTTGCATCAAATACATTTACGGTTTGTCGATCTAACCATTGCTTGATGATGAATCGGTTAAGGTACGTTTAAACACAATTTCCATTTGAGACAGACCATTAGTACGCTGTCTCAAATAAAATCAGGTTCGCACCTACCTAAACGTGTTCATTGTCAAGCAATTATGAACTAGGCATACCGTTAATTTATTGGAGACAAGCTATTAGTACCTTGACTGCTTTCAATATTTGCTTTGAATCCATTTTATGTCCTTATTTGTAGCAGTACTCTGACCAAGTTCAATGTTAATTTGGACTGTGTACTGAAATCGTGATCAATACGACCTTAAAATAGCTTCAACACTCCAATTCATCTCGGTCAAAGTACTAGCTTCATCTACACGGATCAACCGAGCGCCACATCCAGCACCATCATCACCGTAAACCCGATCATCAGACTCATCGAAGCTAAATCTTTATTCCCATTTTCCTGCGAACCGGGAATAACTTCCTCTGCCACGACAAAAATCATCGCACCAGCGGCAAAACAAAGCGCATATGGCAACAGCGGCGTAACGAGCGTTACGGTAAGTACACCGATGACCGCTGCAATCGGCTCTACCATACCGGATAATTGACCATAGAAAAACGCTTTACGCCGGCTCATCCCTTCCCCGCGCAGTGGCATCGATACGGCAAGCCCTTCTGGAAAGTTCTGAATCCCGATGCCAATTGCTAGCGCAATGGCAGCAGCTAATGATTGACCTGATGTACCGTTGGCGACGGCACCAAAAGCGACGCCAACTGCCAGCCCTTCCGGTATATTATGTAATGTAATCGCAAATACGAGCAATGTGCTGCGTCGTCTGTTGCGTGTGCCCATCCCTTCCGGTGCATGACCATCGGTAGTTGGATGCAGTGTAGGATGGAGGTGAGGAATGACTTTATCCGCGCCCCACAAAAATAACCCACCGAGCATAAAACCGATTGCCGCTGGAATCCAGCCAGGTAACGTACTGTTTTGCTCCGCCATTTCCAGCGCCGGCGCGATCAGCGACCAGAAACTGGCAGCAATCATCACACCACCGGCAAAGCCAAGCATACTGTCAAACACTTTTTGATTAAGCTTTTTCGAGGTGAAGACGAGTGCAGCACCGAGCGCTGTCATGCCCCATGTGAACAAAGTAGCTAGAAAAGCTTGCCACATCGGTGGCATACCGGTAAGGAATTCGACCATATGTACGTTCACACTCCTGTCATTGAACTAAAAGCGATTGTTAAAGAACGGATAAGTCTGAGCTTGGTGATAGGGCTCTCATTTGGGATGAAGTTAGTAGAAGTTGTCATCCGATAGATGGGGGCATACTGTATCTTCTGTTGCGTGCGTTTAGTTTGCAGCTTAGTTTCTTTTATAATCGCACGCATCTTCGCATGCGGTTGCTTGCTACATAACGTTTGCATTTTAAACATTAGCAAATAAATATGTAAAATAAAACCTCCATACCCATTACACTGCATATTGTCATCTGAAAACATTGTGTATTGCTGAGACGAAAATTTAAATAGACTATAGGTGTTAAGCTTTATCAGATGATTCATTTGTAAGTTCGATCCATTTTATTTCTGTTGTCAGTGGCACGTCGATTCAATTTACTCTGCTGCTGAAGCCAACTGTGCAAATAACGCTCCGCCTACATATTGAATCCACGCTTCAGTTCGGCTACAATACATCCAATAACGATTCCAATGAATAGATGAGGTGGGAATATGTTGCATCTGAATCAAGCGGAAACGATTGAACGTTGTACAACTGTGCGTGGAGAATTGAAGTTGCAGCGCCGTCATAACGATTATGAAATTATTAGTAATGGTACTTTTCTGATGGCTACATACAATGGCGAATCCGAGCGCTTGCTCGTCGATACGCCTGTCGACGCGTGCGGCAAACAACATTGCAGCGTATTGATCGGTGGGCTCGGAGTCGGTTATTCGCTTGGTGCCGCTGTGCGCCATCCGCTCGTTGCGGCAGTTACCGTGATTGAGATTGAGGAGCGCATCATCGCCTGGAATCGTCGGGAGCTCGCTCCATTTTCCGGCAATGCGCTTGCCGATCCCAAAACGAACATCATTCATGCCGATCTGCTGGAATGGCTACCGCAGACGACGGCAATGTTTGATGTGATCTGTCTGGATATCGATAATGGCCCAGACTGGACGGTATTTACTTCAAATGATAGACTGTATGAGTGTAATGGGCTGGAACTGTTACATGACCGTTTGTATGAGGGTGGAATCGTCTCGTTTTGGAGTGCTGCCCCTTCAATGGAGTTTCAGGCGCGATTAGAAACTGTATTTGATCATGTACAGATGATCGGCGTAAAGCAGCCGGATCGGCTTGCAGATGATGTGATTTATGTTGCTTCGCGGAGATAAGGTGGAGCTACAAAAGAGTATTTCTTTTCTGGATTATAGCGCGAACCGCCCAAGCTTATATCCAATCCTTGGGAGGTTCGTGCCCTGCGCCTAGTAAGGGGGCGGGGGTTTTTGTTGTTTTTGAGTGTATTTTGAATAGGCTAGAAGGGAAATTTGTGCTTCAGATTCATTTTTTGTTAATGCGCAACGGTTGAGAGGGGATACAGTCACTCCCTGTGCGGGAGTGTGGATTGAAATCTTTCTGGTCACTTGGTAGCCACTATAGTTCAAGATAAGTATAAAATTATGTAATTAGTAGCGTACTCATCCTAACCATTAGGAGTTTAATACATTTTGATCGGATATAAGTAATTCAAAACAATACATAGTTACTCTCCATAAGCTAGCTATAGTTAAGTTAATTTACATTGGGCTTATTCATACATTTATTATAATTTCTCTCAACGAAATAGCTGCCTATTCACCCAATCACACTTGCCATCCTTATCAACAACTCCTATAATAAACACATGAACAATTGCTCATATATTAAAATGAAAATAAAAAAACCTATACAAAGGAGCTGATCCTATGCCATCTAATACCCAAAATACAACCTACTCTAATGAGCCATCCTCCAACACCAGTCCAACTCCATCCTCCACATCGACGCATGATCATGAGCATTTCCATGATCACGACCACTCCCATGACCATCCTCACCAGCACACTGGCAAAAGCGCCCACAAACATAGTCACGGTCATGGCGGGCACAATCATTCTCACGCCCATACTAGTAACAAAAAATCACTCACTATCGCCTTTTTCCTTATCGCCAGCTTTATGGTCGTGGAAGTTATCGGTGGATTTGTAACGAACAGTCTTGCTTTATTGTCCGATGCTGGGCATATGCTTAGTGATACGGCGGCGCTGGGGCTTAGTTTGCTAGCGATGATTTGGGGACAACGGCAGGCGAGCACTAGCAAAACGTATGGGTATAAACGCTTTGAAGTGCTAGCTGCGTTTATTAACGGAATTGCGTTGGCGGTAATCTCGCTTTATATTTTCTGGGAAGCCTTTCAGCGGTTTGGCAATCCGCCGGGTGTTGCTAGTACAGGTATGCTAATTATTGCGGTCATCGGGCTGCTCGTTAATATTGCTGCTGCGTATGTGCTAATGCGAGGGGAAGGGTCTTCTGACAATCTGAATATGCGCAGCGCTTTGCTGCATGTGATGGGCGATATGCTTGGTTCGGTCGGCGCGATTGCGGCGGCTTTGCTCATTATGGCGTTTGGTTGGAATTTGGCTGATCCGATTGCTAGTGTGATCGTAGCAGTGCTTGTGCTCTTTAGCGCTTATCGAGTGACACGGGATTCGATTCATATTTTGATGGAAGGTACACCGGTAAATATCGATACGACGCAAATGACGTCTGATTTGAAAAAGATCAAGCATGTACTTGGCGTGCATGATTTGCATGTATGGTCACTCACATCCGAGTTACCACTGCTTAGCTGTCATCTGCGCATCGACAATATGGCACAAGGAACAGCGGTGTTGCAGGCAGCACGTACATTATTGCAAGCACAGTATCGTATCGGTCATGTCACGATTCAACTGGAAACAGCGGATATCGCCTGCACGACCAATCAACATTAACCGGATTGTAGAGCAATATAGTAATTTGACCAATATTAATTTGAATGTTGAAGTTGGCTCAAGCTTTTAGTTATAAAGATGTAAGTGCTCAATTAAAATCAATAGTTAACTTGTTCAATCTAATGCATAGAGTGTAGATAGAAGACATGTGCAACCGCAATATGTACAACTAAGCTGGCTGTATAACAGCAATTTGCCCGTTTAGGCAACTATACTCTACCTAATCTGATAAAAGCTCCAAAGCATGGATAACCACGCTTTGGAGCTTTGTTGTTGTTAAAACCTATCCATGTATGCAACAGACGAGACTTCTTAACTATGATTCAAATGCTGATACGTCTGCTTGAAAATTTCTTCTACATGATAATCATCGAGCGAGTAAAAGACCGTTTTGCCTACTTTACGTGGTTTTACGATCCGCATATTGCGCAAATACCGCAGTTGGTGTGAGACAGCAGATTGGGTCATATCTAGCACTTCGCATATATCATGCACACATAGCTCTTGCTGGAGCAGGGCGTAAATCAGTCGCACACGTGTCGGATCACCGAGTGCCTTAAACATTTCAGCCATCGATAAAGCCGTATCATTGCTAACTAGCTCCTGCTTCATACGAGCAAGTGCCTGCTGTGAAGCTTCATTGGCATTCAGGCAATGTCCACATTGTTCAATTAAAGCTTCTTGCTTCACGAAAATCACCTTCCTCGTGTAACGTCATAATTTGATTATACCAAAAATCGTTGTGATTACGAATAGCGGATTTATTCAGTGCTATAACTGGCGAAAACAGCGATGTAATAGCACGTTGAAACACCTTAACACGATGGGAACGCTAGAGATTATGTTACGACTATCTAGTGTCCAGTTAGTTTATAGTATGCCTATTTTACGATCGCTTTATTCTGAAGACAATCTACTACATTAACCGTGGTACATATTCATGTTGATGATGTGCTGACATTGCTATAGTGCAACATTTAAATTTATGTTTGTTAACGTAATACTAGGTGGTGTCTTCCAACTGTTCTACGTATCATTTATTGTTCACAAAGGGTAGAAATAAGACCCTGTACAGCTTAGTCTGACGCAATTTACCCGTATCGAACGATCTGTAAAGTCGTTTGAAGACACGCCCTAGTACCTTGACCGAGATTAATCTTAGTTTTACACTCTTTCTATACGATCCAATAGGAGGGGTTATTCATGAACAAAAAATATAGAGTTGAACTCCAAGAACAGGAACGTCAACACATTCAGCAGCTGCTTCATCGCAAGGGAACGGCTCAAGGTATCCGAAATCGCGGGCTCATTTTGTTGTGGATGGACGAAAGCCAAGGAATCGTTCCCAAACAAGCGGAAGTCGCTCAGCGAATCGGAGTCAGCGAAGTGACGGTTTATTCTACCGTGAAACAATATAGCACGTCCGGCTTAGAAGCCACGTTAACGTACCGAAAGCGCGAACGTCCGGGTCATCCGGCGATCCTGACGGGCGAACAAGAAGCGCGAATCATCGCTTTAGCTTGTTCGGAACCGCCCGAAGGCTATGCGCGCTGGACGGTACGCTTACTCACGCACCGAACGATTGAACTTCGCATCGTCGACCAAATCGGACGTGAAACCATTCGAACCTGTTTAAAAAAACACAACTTCGACCTCACGTGAAAAAGCAGTGGTGCATCCCGCCGAAAGCCAATGCTGAATTTGTCGCGCGGATGGAAGACATTTTGGAGACGTATGCCCGCCCGTATGATCCGGATTGTCCGCTGATTTGTATGGATGAGCAACCGGTTCAACTTTGCGCGCACACGCGTCCCCCTCAACCGATGAAATCAGGAAACGTCCAAAAAGAAGATTACGAATACGAACGCAAAGGAAGTTGCAGCCTCTTTATGTTCACGGAGCCGTTAGCTGGATGGCGTCTGGTGACCGCGAGTGCGCGACGAACCAAAATCGATTGGGCGCATCAAATTCGAGACTTACTGGAGATTCACTATCCCCAAGCCCCACGGATTTGTTTGGTCATGGACAACCTCAATACGCATACGATTTCATCGCTCTATGAAGCGTTCTCGCCCGACATTGCCCTTGCTTTAGCCCAGCGTTTAGAGATTCATTACACCCCAAAACATGGGAGTTGGCTCAACATCGCTGAAATTGAACTCAGTGCACTTACCATTCAGTGCTTACATCGTCGCATCGATTCGATGGAGCGGTTACAACAGGAAGTGACGACGTGGGCTCGCGAGCGCAACCACCAGGTCAAGGGAGTGGAATGGCACTTTACGAACAAGCAAGCCCGAGGGAAACTCAAACACCTCTATCCTAAAATTTAATTTGGTCAAGGTACTAGTAGACTTTCACTTGAGATAGCATACTACTGTATCGACCGGGATTAATTTAAGTTTTGAAGCTAGTTTAAGGTCTTATTAACTAACAATGTCAGTACACAATCAAAATTGAAATTTAACTTTGTCAGCGTACTGCTCTAGCTGCTATAGCGATGTTATCGTGTTACTCCATTTGTGTTAGCACAGTTAAGCGATCCAGCAGCACAACAAAATTTTTGACCGACTGTATCATTTATTGATACATAAGTATATTCTTATATTAAACTGTGACGATACGCTGCTGACCATGTACAATCAAAGCATATCAGCTGATCGCTACTGCACGGTGTTCCTTATTATTAGTAGGACATCGCCCTGGAGCAGCAGCAAAGCTGATGATTGATCCTGCTCCGGTTTTAGGAGAGCAAATAGGAGGAAACATGATGAAAACGGAAGTGGGCGTTTCGGCGTTGCATCATATAGAAGAAGTGGCAGAGCAAATGAAGTTGCTTGGAGACAAAAATCGGCTTATGATGCTAGCGTTATTACAGGAACGAGAATGGTGTGTATGCGAATTTGTGGAAATTTTTGATATTTCGCAGCCAGGGATTAGTCAGCATATGCGCAAGCTCAAATCACACCGGATTGTGAAGGAAGAACGGCGCGGACAATGGGTATATTATTCGCTTAATATCGACGATAAGCCGCATATTCAAGCGGTATTGCGCCATTTACCCGGTCGTGAGGAACTGCTGCGCAATTACGATAAAATCGTTAGCTGCGACTGTGGCGAACCTTCGCTTTCGGTCCAATAATATTCATTTTCATCTGTGACGCTGATGACGTACGGTATGACTGTTCATACCGCTTGTACGCTTTATAATAAACGCTTACCCGTCATCTCTACATCCGATACTATACACAACATAGCTGTAGATTACTCCATTTATGCACAATATGATCCATTGATGTATAGTAGGATTAGTTTGCACGATCAATTTGATCAGCAGAGTGATATTGCTTCTGACGGATTGATGGATAGCACTCGTTTCGGATAGCTGATCGATTATACTGATTAGTATATCGATTGATATACCGCCTAGTTTTCGCCTATTTTAATCGATATTTTGTACAAATAATAGCTGATTGCTTGCTATAATGTAAAATCGATAATAATTTACGTCTTGCTGATTCAAGCGTATGCATTTAGGATGTAAATAATAGCATAGCGTGCTCTATATGCCGTCTTGTGTAAACGAATAGACGCATATTGTGCAGCTATGCTTTATGCTGTAGACAGGCTGTACTAGAAAGACAGATAGAATGCGATCACCTCTGCTTACTTTGACCAAGCTAACTATAAAGTTTGATATGGCATAGCAAAGACGAGCGTATGCTGCGATACAGTGGTATATTTTATAAGTTAAAATAAATCAGACTTTCAATTGGAGTTGGTCAAAGCTACTGGTAAATTGCCTCACTGTAATAGCGGGTTTGGGCGCTCTTAAACATATTCATTAGAAGCTACAACATAAACTTCAAATGAGATGCTTATACCTACAATTAGAGTAAGACAATGCACTATCTATTTTTGACAGACGATCGTCTACAGCATGCTTGGCAATAGGAGTTTGAAAGCAATAGGTCGTTCTTTTGCTTGCTGGCTGCATTACTGTTCACTATTGGATCGTATACAGATGACCACTGGCAAAATGGATAACAGATGATCTGGAGGATGTTGACGTGGTAATGACTGTACTTGCAATTGTAATTTTTGTGTTGACGCTGACGCTAGTAATCTGGCAACCGCGTCATTTGTCGATCGGCTGGTCGGCGTGCGGCGGTGCTGCCGTAGCGCTATTGACTGGTGTGGTCGGCTGGCAAGATGTGATCGATGTAACCCACATCGTCTGGAATGCTACGCTTGCTTTTGTGGCGATTATTATTATTTCGCTTGTGCTAGATCGGATCGGTTTTTTTGAATGGGCGGCTTTGCATATGGCACGTCTGTCACATGGGAATGGAGTGCGGATGTTTATTTACATTTCTGTGCTCGGTGCGGTCGTATCGGCGCTGTTTGCTAATGATGGCGCTGCGCTTATTTTGACGCCGATCGTGCTGGCGATGGTACGAGCGCTTAATTTGGAGGAAAAGTATGTGTTCCCGTTTATTATTGCGGGCGGATTTATCGCGGATACGACTTCATTGCCGCTGACGGTGAGCAATCTGGTTAATATCGTCTCGGCGGATTATTTTGGAGTTACGTTTATGCAGTATGCGAGTCGCATGTTTGTACCGAATTTGTTTGCGCTTGCGGCGAGTATTGGCGTGCTGTATGTATATTTTCGCAAAAGCATTCCACGCACCTTCGACGAGAGTCAATTGAAACCGCCTGTTGCGGCAATTCGCGATCCGAAGCTGTTCCGCCTGTCGTGGTGGGTGCTTGGCTTGTTGCTATTCGGCTATTTTGTGAGTGAATTTTTGAAAATTCCGGTATCGGTCGTCGCAGGCGCGATTGCGATTTTCTTCCTTATTATGGCGAATCGCAGTACGGTCGTACAGGCGCGTGAAGTGATCCGTAATGCGCCGTGGGCGATTGTCTTTTTCTCAATCGGCATGTATGTCGTTGTGTACGGCTTGCGTAATGCAGGACTAACGGCTATTCTCGCCAATTGGATTCAAGCGTTTTCGGCACACGGATTGTTAGCGACAACGATGGGTATGGGCTTCTTGACCGCCATTTTATCATCGGTGATGAACAATTTGCCAACAGTGCTTATCGGGGCGCTTTCGATTCATTCCTCTGGTGCACAAGGTATAATTCAGGAAGGTCTGATTTATGCTAATGTGATCGGTTCTGATCTCGGGCCGAAAATTACGCCGATCGGCTCGCTCGCCACATTGTTATGGCTGCATGTGCTCGGCAATAAAGGCATTCGCATTTCATGGGGCACGTATTTCCGCATCGGCTTGATTTTGACGATTCCGACGCTGTTTTTTACGCTGTTGGGGCTGTATGTATGGCTGCTTATCGTCGGGTAAGTCGTAGGGCGTTAAATATGGATAAACATAAGGCGGCTAATGTACGAAGCGCTGCTAAAATGATGATTGTCGGGATAATAACATAGGATCGAACGCACTAATCGCGATTTGGTCTAGTCAAGCATGTTTAAGTCATATAGCGATTGACTTGTAGTGAACTAGCAGTTGACCCGCATTGTTTATGTTTGTACACTTCTTGAATTCATGTAGCACTATAACTCCGGCTTATGCTCCTACAGAGTAAGCCGGAGTTTTTGGTTGCTGACTAATAACGATGATTGGCAGCCCAGCGCACGTAAGTAATCAAGTGAACTTGTAATCGATCCTATTTTGACAACGGTTATAAATCGGACTATACTGGGTATAATATATGAACAATTACTCATGTGTTTGTTTAAATGATTATGATTACGATCAATCAGCATCCTGCTTCACTATGTTATCGCAACTATACATGCAGATGCTTATCACTCACGCTTACAATCGATCACTTCGACTACTGACGAGCAAAGGGAGGGCTACATATGGGACACGCAGCCGCATTAAGTAAACGCGAATTAACACTCGATGGACTACATTGTGCAAATTGTGCGATGAAAATTGAAAAAGGAGTCGGCAAAATTAAAGGCGTCTCTGCATGTTCGGTCAACTTTGTCAGCAAAACGTTAACATTAGAAGCCGAGTCAACAGAGGCGGAACATATTGCTGGCGAAGCGCTGCGAACGGTAAAGCGGATCGAGCCGCATATCCGTGTTCGGATAAAGCCAGTAGCGGGAACAACGCCAATAGCAAGTCATACCGCTACTGAACTGCCCGCAAGCGAGCGCTCCACTACACATATAGCTAGGAATGCAGCTTCAATGACGTCATCTACTGCAAATAGCGCCTATTCATCGGCACAAGCAAAGTTAAATACACATGTAGGACAGACGCAGGCGGACGATGGAGGCACATACGAATATGGCGAAACTAACAACGATGAACATCGTGAACATGGACATCAGCATGATGATGCCGAAGGGCATGAGCATGCCGGACATACGCATCATCATGATGGAGGACAGCAGCGCAAGCTGCTAATCCGTTTGCTTAGCGGTAGTGCACTGATGGCAGCAGGTTTGTTATTACCGCTGTCTCCGGCGCTGGAATTGACCGTATTTCTCGCCGCTTATGTGATCGCTGGTGGCGATATCGTCTGGCAGGCGCTACGTAATATTGCACGCGGACAAGTGTTTGACGAATACTTCCTCATGTCGGTGGCGACGATTGGTGCGTTTGCGATCGGGCAATACCCGGAAGGGGTAGCGGTTATGTTATTTTATCAGCTAGGCGAAATGTTTCAAGGCGCAGCGGTGGAGCGTTCACGTCGCTCGATTGCCGAACTGATGAATATTCGCCCCGATTATGCCAATTTGCAAACATCGCAAGGCATTCGTCAAGTCTCCCCTGAACACGTTCGGATTGGCGATCAAATCGTAATTCGCCCGGGCGAGAAGGTGCCATTGGATGGTATTGTAATTGCAGGAAGCTCGATGCTAGACACGTCGGCATTGACCGGTGAATCGGTGCCACGCGAAGCGAAACAAGGCAGCGAAGTACTAGCTGGATTTGTAAATAAAAACGGTGTACTGACGTTGCAAGTGGAGCGTTTGTTTAGCGAATCGTCGGTAGCCAAAATTTTGGAACTCGTACAAAATGCGAGCAGCAAAAAGGCGCAGACGGAAAAGTTTATTACCCGGTTCGCTCGCTATTACACACCAGCAGTTGTCATCATCGCCGCTTTGTTAGCTATCGTACCGCCGTTGCTAGTTAGTGGAGCGACATTTAGTGATTGGGTATACCGTGCCCTTGTATTTTTGGTCATTTCCTGTCCGTGTGCGCTAGTCGTATCGATTCCGCTCGGCTTTTTTGGCGGCATCGGCGCTGCGTCGAAAAACGGTATTCTCATCAAAGGCAGCAACTATTTGGAAGCATTGAATCATGTCAAATACGTTGTGTTTGACAAAACCGGTACGCTAACTAAAGGCACGTTTGCCGTCACCGCTATTCATCCGACTGCTGGCTATACGGAACAAAAGCTGCTGGAAATGGCTGCTCATACCGAGCTGCATTCCAGTCATCCGATTGCAGAGTCCATTCGTAACGCTTATGCGGGCGAGCTGAACGAAGCGCGTGTGCAGCAGTATAGCGAAGCGGCAGGGTATGGGATTGAGGCGACATTGGATGGACAGCATATATTGGCAGGCAATTATCGTTTGCTAGAGCGGGCAGGGATTGAAGCGGCACTGGAATCGTTAGGCGGAACGGTTGTATATTTGGCAGTTGACGGACAGTTTGCCGGAACGATCGTCATTGCTGATGAAATTAAACACGATGCTGCCGCAGCGATTCGTCAGTTAAAACAGCAAGGCGTACATCGCATCGTGATGCTGACAGGAGATACACGGCAGACGGCAGAGCAGGTAGCAGGGCAGCTTGGTGTGGACGAGATTCATGCGGAGTTGTTACCACAGGACAAAGTGATGCAGTTGGAATGTCTGGCTGAGCTGCGAGCGCGCGGAGAGAAAATTATTTTTGTCGGTGACGGTATTAACGATACACCTGTGCTGGCGCAGGCGGATATCGGTGTAGCGATGGGTGGACTTGGCTCGGATGCGGCAATCGAAGCAGCCGATGTAGTCATTATGAATGATGAATTGTCCCGTCTGCCGATTGCGATCGAGATTGCTCGTCGTACCCGTCGGATCGTATGGCAAAATATTATGTTTGCACTCGGCATTAAAGCGGTATTTTTACTGCTCGGTGCCTTTGGCATTGCGACGATGTGGGAAGCGGTGTTCTCCGACGTTGGCGTTACATTGCTCGCTGTACTGAATGCGATGCGTGTGTTGCGTTTGGACAGTTCGCGGCTGCGCAAACGATCATCCGGATTAGACCATAACAGCACATCGATAGCCTAACTGAAATTTTAGCGTGTACGATCCGTCATTTTCGCTTTAAAAAGCTTTTGCATGCTTGATAGTTGCAAAAGCTTTTTTGGCATATCGTGTTCGTCTAACAACAGAATTGTAAAGAAATTGAAATTATAAACTGCTACTTGATTACATGCAGAACTATTTTATTGTATACTGTGATAGTACTTGCGACGGGATCGTAAACTTGGTTTTAACAAATACAGTAAATAAGTAGCCCATAAGAGCTATGAATGAGGGCTTTATTTTTACATTTTCAATACATATGCAGTTTATTTTAAAATGAATACGATATGTTAAATAGTTCTTTTTAACCATAAATATACATTTTTTCTATTCGCTTATTAGGTCTTTTGTGTTATTATTGGTATAACATATTTACTGGCTTATATAAGTAATAACAGACAAATTGCGTCGGCAATAAATATAAACGGCAGTGCAATGTAAACGTGTTAGAAATATAGCGTTCGGTTCCGTACGTTGATATTGATAAGCATGTTATCAATAGGGGGAGTAGGTCGATGAAGCTGCAAAACTATATTTTTGCCAATCAGTATTTGGATGTGCAAGATGATGAAGGCAATATGTTTGTCGGTCGTGTCGATACATTTGATGAACAAGTTATTACGCTGGCGAATATTACGCGGCTTGATAGGATGACATCCGCGGAGGAAAGAATACCGCTGAGCAAAATGTTGAACAAAGAAGCATATGCTGTTTTTGTCGGCAATGACAAGATGAAGTATCAGTTTAGAACGGTCGTTACGCGTGCGGACACAGAGCAGTTTCAGATTCATTTGCAAAGTCCGGAAGTAGACGATATTATCAAAATCCAAAACCGTGATTATTTGCGGATTAGCAGCTCGCTTCGCTGTGATCTCAATGCAGTAGAGACAGAAGAACAATTACAACTGCAAATTTATACGCATGATATTAGCGGTGGCGGATTGTCTTTTTACAGTCGTCAGCCTATCCAAAATAATAAATATGTGGGCACACTCTACTTGTACAAAGGTAATAACGAACTGCTGCTGCCGTTCAAAGCCGATCTAGTGTATATGAATCAGGTAGATGACGATCGTTACAAGATCGCGTTAAAATACAGTGATATCAAAGAACAGCATCGCAATCATATCATTCGCTACGCCCTTCAGGAGCAAGTTCGCTTCCGTCGATAATTTGCTGATGTTTAAATGTTATAATAATCGGCACATTAGTATGCTGCGCTATACCAATAATTTTAATTATAATGATGCCTTAATCCTGTCGTATGTTACCGTGCGACAGGATTTTTTTTGCCTTAAAATAATGGCGTAAATGCGTAAAGTTGCGAAAACGATACAGGACTGTTAGTCTTAAATAGGTCTTAAGCACATAAATACGTAAATAGTACCTATAACCGGAATCGAACGATTTACGACGGAATTTGACAAATGTACTCGAAATGTTTTAAGGTGATAAAGGTTACAAAATATTAATAAGTGTTTCATTTTTGCTCAAGTTATATACCGACCATATAAAATGAATCTTATTTTGTTAATAACGACGTTCTAGACATGACATTATTTTGCAGCGGGTGGTCACATACGGGATTGGGCAATACATAGCCATGTCAGTACCTGGACTCTCTGGAATCAACTCCGCAAGCACCGAAGGGAGAAGTATTTTTTTGAAGAAAACGATATTGTCTCTGCTGGCTGCGGCTGTCATTTGTACAGCACAACCAACCGGCGCATCGGCCAGCACCGCCTCATTTAAAAGTGAAATTAAGTCTCAAGCTGCCAGAGTCATCGGCACACCGTACGTAATGGGCGGTACAAGTACGAGAGGCTTTGACTGCTCTGGTTTTACCCGATACGTATACAAAAAAATGCATAAAACATTGCCGCGTACAGCGCGTCAGCAAGCGCATGTTGGCATGCCTGTATATAAAGGAAATTTGTCGATTGGCGATTTGGTCTTTTTTAATACGTTGGGTTATGGTATTTCGCATGTTGGTATTTATATCGGTAATAACCATTTTATTCATGCTGGCAGTAGTACAGGCGTAACGATCAGCAGCCTGTCCGACTCCTATTTTGCCAAACGTTATGTGACCGCAAGACGGGTAGTAAAATGAAACAGTATAGCGGCGACATGCATCTGTGCTTGATCGTATACGTGTAAGCTATTTTGCAATGCAATAAGCTTAAATGAGTGGATATGAATAATAAAGCCGGAATGAGCGGCTGAAGGAGCAGTATCGATCCTGTTGAATACTATCGATTTAACATCATAAAAGCGTGCACACCTCTACTAGAGAGCGACTGCACGCTTTATTTCGTTTGCTTTGTTGTTCCAGTACGTTGCTTAAATAAATAAATTATGACCCGCACGATCCGCCTGTCCGAGATAGTAGCCAACACCGGCGATTTTGATGCCGTCGATTAGTTCCTCATGCTTGATGCCCATCACATCCATCGACATTTGGCAGGCGACCATTTCGACGCCTTGTTCGGCTGCACTACGCATTAAATCTTCCAATGAAGCGATATTTTGACTGCCCATAATGCCGCGAATGAGCTTTGGTCCGATGCCGAGCATATTCATTTTCGATAAACCAAGTCGCTGGCTACCACGCGGCATCATCATGCCAAACATGCGGCTAATGATATTTTTGGGTATTGGTAACGGTTCATGTTTACGCAAAATATTCAAACCCCAGAAAGTGAAAAACATCGTCACTTTGCGTCCGCTGGCGGCAGCACCGTTTGCGATAATAAACGAAGCGATCGCTTTGTCCAGATCACCGCTAAACACGACCATCGTACTGGCAGGTTCTGCTGGTGATCGATGAGCTGCGCTAGTAGCGGTTGGCGACTTGGCGTTTTTGGCGAGTGTCGCTGCGATCGTGCCACTTTTGCCGCGTTCTAATTGCAGCAGTGAATGACCGGACATCTGTGACCATGCTTTTACATCTTCATAAAAGCCGGGATCAGAGGCGAGCACACGCAGCGTTTGTCCATCGGCAATGCTGTCGATTTTCTGCTTCACTTGAATGAGTGGGCCAGGGCAGCTTAAGCCGCATACGTTGAGCTCGTGGCTGATGCTTGTAGCAAGCGGTGACGTAGCCGTTACTGGTTGTGTCGTATTCATCGTGGTCATGAAATCTTTTGACGGCGTAATGTCAGTAGCTACCGCGAAAATATCGTCCGGTTTAAACTGTGCCTGTTTGTATGTTTTATATCCACCACTTAAATTTTTCACCCGATAACCGTGCTGGCTTAACAGACGGGCAGCTGTATAACCGCGTAGACCGACCTGGCAATAAACGAGCAGTTCTTTGCTTTGATCCAGCTCATGTAGGCGCTGACGCAGCTCATCAACTGGAATCGATTGTGAGCCGGGAATATGCCCGTTGCTATGCTCTAAGCTGCTGCGTACGTCGAGCAATTGTTGTCGCTCGGCATCATAATCGGCAAGTTGATCATAAGTGAATACGTCGCTGCGTCCGCTAAGGATATTTTCAGCGGCATAGCCGGCGATGTTGACCGGGTCTTTGGCGGATGAATACGGTGGAGCATAGCTTAGTTCTAGCTCGCTCAAATCGGTTATTGTACCGCCTAGCCGGATCGCCACGGCAATATCATCGATCCGCTTGTCTACGCCTTCATAACCGACCGCCTGTGCGCCCAAAATGCGACCGTCTATTGCAAATAGCAGCTTCAGCATCATTGAGCTTGCCCCCGGATAATAACTGGCATGAGAACTTGGATGCACGATAACCGATTGATAGTCGATGTGATGACGTTGTAGCGTTTTCTCATTGCTGCCAGTGGAAGCGCCTGTAAGACCAAACACTTTAATGATCGCTGTTCCTTGTGAACCCTTATAGGTGGAATGGATACCGGCGATTTGATCAGCAGCGATACGACCTTGCTTGTTAGCAGGCCCAGCAAGCGGGATCGCAGCAGGCATATCAAGCACTAAATCACGGGTCAGCACCGCATCGCCCACTGCATAAATATGCGGTACATTCGTCTGCATCGCTTCATTAACGATAATATGACCACGTGCGCCAAGCGCAATACCAGTATGCTGTAAAAAGGCGGTATCCGGTGTCACGCCAATCGCAACGATAACGATATCCGCTTCCAGCACTTTATCATCTGTAAGCTGTACGCCGATGCCATGCGGCGGCGATGTAAAGCCTTGCACACGCTCTGAAAAGACAATGTTGACGCCATTATGCTGCATTTCTTCCGCCAATGCCGCAGCCAGTTCCGGATCGAATGGAGCGAGTAGCTGTGAATTGCCTTCAATGAGTGTCACAGCAAGACCGGCTGCACGTAAATTTTCCGCCATCTCCACACCGATAAATCCATCGCCTACTACGATTGCAGTGCCGCCAGCAATCCGTTGTACCTGTTGTTTGACACGATCAATATCGGTCACATTCCGCACCGTATACAGCAGCGGATGATCACAACCAGGAACTGCTGGAACGATCGGACGCGCGCCAGGTGACAACAGCAGCTCATCATACGATTCGGTATATTGTCCGTGTTCACGATGATTGGCGGTGATAGTGCGTGCTGTCGGATCGATCGCTATAACTTCGCTTTCGGTACGCACATCGATCCGGAAGCGATCCTTCATTGCTTGTGGCGTTTGTACGAGCAGCCGTTCACGCTCTGTAATCGCTCCACCGATATAATACGGCAATCCGCAATTGGCAAACGAGATATGCTGCCCTTTTTCAAACATAATAATTTCTGCGTGTTCATCGAGACGACGCAGACGAGCAGCGGCAGACGCGCCGCCTGCCACACCACCGACAATAATAACCTTTTTACTCATGCTCACCATCTTCCTCTCCCAGTAAAATAGTCACGATATGGGCGATCCGCTCGTTCGCCAAAATATAGTTAACTTCCAGACCGTTGCGTTCAGTAGTTACAATGCCTGCACTGCGTAGCTTTTGCAAATGTTGAGATACGGTCGATTGCGGCATACCGAGACAATCTTGCATAAATGACACATTGCATTTTGGTTTGCGCATTAGCCCACGGACGATGCACAAGCGAACCGGATGTGATAACGCTTTGAGCAAATTGGCAGGCTCATCGTATTGCTTCATATCTTTGAGATCAAATCGTTCTGCTTCCAACTGCAATCATTCCTCTCTACATCCTAATATCGTAATATTACGATATTAGGATTCAATCGTCAACTGGTTTGTATTAACCCAGCTAACACTCACTGGTTGCATTTTCCAGTCAATCTGCTATACTGAAAATATCTTAAATAGATAATTGTTTAATTTGAGATATTTACCAAGCAGTTGCCACAGGCTCGCTGCGAAGGAGGAATAATTATAATGATGATCAAAAGTTTAACCCGAATTAACGAACTCGCCAAAAAACAACGTGAGCAGGGCCTGACCGATATTGAAAAAGAAGAACAACATGTGCTTCGTCAAGAATATTTGCGCGAAATTCGCGGACAGGTGCTCCATACCTTTTCCCGTCTGACCGTTGTGGACGCTGAAGGCAATGATGTTACTCCTGAAAAGCTGAAACTCGATAAAGAGAATGGCTTTTTGATCGAATAGATTGAATGGAATCGAATAGAGCTTACAGGCAAACACCGCGATTGCTGTGAACGGTACGTTTTGGATGTATAGTCGTCATCTTATTGGTGAACGGGTATACATTTGCAAGTACCGTTTGCATAGCAGTGGCGGTGTTTTTATTCGTTGTACAGTCGGATGATGAACGCATAGTACGCCGACCGCTTGAACTATACAATTTGACGTTGCATAGGTTTCAACTATAAATAAGGAGAGATCGAATAAGGAGAGATTGTGGATGTAAAGATAATAGTGAAAGCGGTCCATGCAATCGGCGATCATTTAAAAATAGACAGCAACGGATGTGATGGAGTGTCTATACGAAGCGAAATATACCAATCGAAGTTTTCTATACAATGTTATAGAAAACTTTGATTAGTCACGATCCATGTCTAGTGTTAAATTATAATCATATAAAATAGATTGAAATAGTCGGAATAAGGAGTGTACAATATGACCGAAATATACCGTCTAGCTGTACCGGACGATGCACCTGACGTGCAGCGCATTACACATGCCGCTTATGTAACGATTCGTGAACTGCAATTGCAGTGGCCTGCTGCGCATGCCGATGTGGAGCAAATTCGCGCTAATATTATAGCCAACAAATGCTATGTGCTTGAGCACAATGGACAGATCGTAGCGACCGTAACGTTAGCTGACCCGCAGCGGCTAAAGCTGCTGGCAGAGCAGATGGATTTGCCGTTTGTGATGTGGTTTGCGGTTGACCCGGAGCGGCAAGGAAGCGGCTGGGGACGCAAGTTGCTACACTGGGTAGAGCAAGAGATTATCAACAAGGAGCTGGGCGCGCCTGCGGTGACGCTTGCTACAGCTGAGAAGCATCCGTGGTTGCTACCGATGTATGAGCGCTGGGGCTATGAACGACTGCTTGCTTTTGATGCCGGCAAAGGAGATGGCGTTATGCACTTATTGCGCAAAATCGTCAATCCAGAGCGGTTTGCGCTGTATGAGGAGCTAAAACAAGCTGCATCATCGAATGCTGATGTGCCTGCCGAATTGGCGCAAGCGGCATCTGGTGGTAGTCGGTCTGTACAACGGCAATTGTTATCGTTTCGACGGTTCTGAATAACTGTTCGTTGTGAGCGTGCAGTAGATTCCAAATAAATAGTAAATGCGGTCAAGCTATTCGTACGTTTGTGTACCGAGCAGCTTACGAGTAGCAATCATCCGATCCGAAGGAGAAGTCTATGAAATTTGTCGTCTTTAGCTTAATGGCTAATCTGCCGCATGCTATTACCGGCGAGCGCTGGACGGATGGGCAAAAAATTGCCAGCGTCTTACAGCAGGCACAATGGGTAGAACAGCTTGGTTATGACGCGTATGGGATTGGAGAGCGGCATGGTGAGCCGTTTTTGTCGTCATCGCCGGCAGTGATGCTAACCGCGATTGCTGCACACACATCGCATATACGGCTGCTGACGACAGTAACTGTACTTAGCGTGCTTGATCCAGTACGGGTCGCAGAAGATTATGCGACACTTGATCAGCTTTCAGGTGGACGTTTGGAATTAATTATTGGCAAAGGTAATGATCCACGTCATTATCCGCTATTCGGCTTGCGTGAGGAGGAACAATGGGATTCACTGCAAGAGCGTTATGAGTTGTTGCGCAGATTGTGGAGGGAGGAAGCGATCGATTGGTCAGGACAATATCGTCCAGCTTTGCGGCAATTTACAAGTCAGCCGCGTCCGCTACAAGCGCCGATTCCGATCTGGCACGGCAGCGCTTCAAGCGCTCGTTCAACCGAGCTTGCTGCACGGTATGGCGAACCGATTTTCTCCTCCAACACGTTTCATCGACCGGAAAAGTACAAACAGTTGATCGATCATTATCGTGAGCGGCTGGAATATTACGGTTATGATCCTGGGAGCGCTATTGTGGGCGCAGGAGCGGGAGCGCTATACATTGCCGATACAGCGGAAGAAGCGGTTCGCCGCTATCGTCCGTATTATGATTCTTTTCAAAGTACAGATACGGCAAAACATAATGCTAGCCCATTTGATAGCTTAGAAGATTATATTGCAAATGGCCCTGCATTGGTAAGCAGTGCCGAGCAGGTAGCTGAGAAAATTTTGCGTTATCAAAAGTGGTTTGGACACGAAGTGTTAGGCATTAGTGTGGACGGATTGACTGCGAGCGAGCAGCAAGAGCAGTTGGAACGTTTTGCGATCGAAGTAGCGCCGATTATCCGGCGTGAAGTGTCGTCGAATATATGGAAGGAGAAGCAGCCGATATAGGCTGCTTTTTTTGTAGTTTTGTGGAGTTCTTTTATGTTATAAAGTTAATCTTATTTGGCAATAACTAGAAGGTAAACCCTTACATAAAGCGAATATGTAAATGAAGACCATTTCTGCTTATTTATCAATCGGAAACAGTCAAGGAGGTCAAATGATGGAGATGTTTCGTTGTGTCAATCATCCGGATCGAGCGGCACTGCATCAATGCATACAATGCGGCAAAACGCTATGTGCGGAATGTTATGATCCGGCAGTCGGAGGCTGTCGTGACGGCAATCATGCGATCACACCGCAGGCAAATCGTGCTTTGCAGCCATTACAACCACCACCTCCTCCGCCGAGAGATCGACCGGGCGAGATCGCTTGGAAAATTATCGTCTCGATTTTGGCGGTAATCGGCGGCGCTACTTTATTGTTTCTGGCGATTTGCGGAGCGATGATCTTTTCTTATTAAAGGAGGAACGCTATGGAGTTTCCGGTGTATATTCATCTCGGTTCATTGCGCATTCATCCGCATGTACTGTTTGAGACATTATCTTATTTTATCGGTTTTCGCATCTATTTGTGGACACGTAGACCGAGCGGTATGTCTAAGCTGGTTAGCTTGCAAATTCTCGCAGGGACGATTTTGGGTGCAGCGCTTGGTTCCAAGCTGCTATTTTGGCTAGAAGACCCGGCGGCGACGTGGACAGCGCTTAGCCAGGGGCATTGGTTATGGGGCGGCAAAACGATTGTTGGCGGTCTGCTCGGTGGACTAATCGGCGTAGAGCTTTCCAAAAAATGGGCGGGTTGGAATCGTTCAACTGGAGATGATTTCGCTTATCCGCTGTTGATCGGGATCGCGATTGGACGGATTGGTTGTTTTTTGACCGGATTGGAAGATCATACATATGGGATCGCAACGACCTGGTTTACCGGTGTCGACTTTGGCGATGGGGTGTTGCGGCATCCGACACAGTTATATGAGATTGGCTTTTTGTTATTGCTTGGCATTGCGCTGTATCCGCTTTATCGTCAAAGTCGGGCAAGCTGGAATAAGTCGTCACAAGTGAACGTAGCGGTTGTCGCTTCAGCGAGCAGCTATGTATCAGGGCGCTTGTTTCAGTGGTTTATGTTCGGTTATTTATCATTCCGGTTTTTGATCGATTATATTAAGCCGACGCTACATCCGTATTGGGGGATGAACAATATTCAACTTGCTTGCATCGCCGGTCTGCTTTATTACGGCTGGCTGCTTACGAGAGGGCGTGGGGGTATATTTCGGCGCCGAACGACAGAAATTAAAACCGTTTCATAACTATTTATAAGTGATTGCCAACGGATCGACCAGTATAAAGGAGGAATAAAAAATGGCTAAAAACCGTCCGTATTTATACCATGAATTGACGAACAGCATTTGTTCTACTTGTTATCGCAAAGCGGAAGCGAAAATTATCGAGGAAAATGGTCGTATGTATATGCTCAAGCGTTGTCTTGTGCATGGCCCGGAAAAGGTGCTTATTTCGACCGATGTGGACTATTATCACCGGACGCGTGAATTTATTAAGCCATCCGAAATGCCACAAGTGTGGAATACACCGATTAAATACGGCTGTCCGTATGATTGTGGTCTATGCCCGGATCATGAGCAGCATAGTTGCTTGACGTTACTGGAAATTACCGATCATTGTAATTTGCAATGTCCGATCTGTTTTGCCGAATCATCGCCGCATCGCACATCGTATCGTTCATTGGAGCAGATCGCTTTTATGCTAGATCGAATTGTGGAAAATGAAGGCGAGCCGGATATCGTGCAGATTAGCGGTGGAGAGCCGACGACACATCCTGATTTTTTTGAAATTTTGGATATGTGTAAAGCGCGTCCGATCAAGCATATTATGGTGAATACGAACGGCATTCGTATCGCCAAAGATCGTGAATTTGTGCGTCGGATGGCTGCCTATACGCCGGGTTTTGAAATTTATTTGCAGTTTGACAGTATGGAAGCGGCTGTACTGAAGGAGCTGCGCGGTGCTGATTTGCGATCGATTCGGGAACAGGCGTTGGCGCATTTAAATGAATTTAATCTGTCGACTACACTCGTCGTCACTTTGAAAAAAGGGTTGAATGACCATGAAGTTGGGACGATTATTCGCTACGGTTTGGAGCAGCGTGCGGTGCGCGGTGTAACGATTCAGCCGATCCAGGCGGCAGGACGTTTGGAAGGCTATGACCCGTCCACCGATCGTCTGACCGTAAGCGAAGTACGCCAGATGATTATCGATCAATCTGGAGTGTTTAATGCGGATGATATTTTGCCGGTACCATGTCACCCGGATTCACTGGCGATGGGCTATGCGTTAAAGCTGGATGGCGAGGTACTGCCGCTTACCCGGATGATCGATCCGCAAATTTTGCTGGAAGGCGACAGCAATACGATCGTATTTGAAAATGATCCAGCGATCCGAGGCAAACTGTTCGAACTGCTATCTACCGGTCATTCGCCAGTTTCATCAGCATTGTCGCTCAAAAGTTTGCTGTGCTGTTTGCCGCTTGCTGCTGTACCGGAGCGAATCGTATATGATAACGTATTCCGCGTCATCATTATGCAGTTTCTCGATGCGTATAACTTTGACGTACGCTCTGTCAAAAAGTCTTGCGTACACATCGCCCATCCAGACGGTCGCATCATTCCATTTGATACGTACAATATGTTTTACCGGGATGATAAGGAGAAAATATTGGAAGCACTGAAGGACGAGATTACGACAGCCTGGACGTGAACGGCAGCTTGGAATATGGGCAAAGCAGGATGGATGAGCAAATGGTATATATGAACGAGTTAGCATTATGGATGCGTAGATGGATATCGTTTTGTCTATACCACAACGGATGAACTGGTATAAATGAAGTGAATAACGACAGGATCAATAATAAAGGTGCAAAATGATGATGTGAAAAAGTAAGGCTTCGGCTATGTCCTTAGGATATGACGAAGCCTTTTGGCGTTGCGAAGGATTGAAGGAAAGCTACGGGGCGGTGCTGGAAGTAAGGTATAAAGGCTAAATGTGTAACAATAGAGTGGATAGAGCTAGAAGATGTTGCTGTTGAGGCGAAGGAAGCTTGTCTTAATAAGGAGGTTTATAAAAGCGAAGGCAAGCTTAAACTATAAAGCGGGTAACCGGGTGAACATGACAATATAGGCGGTAAGGAATGGGCAAGCGGAGTAGAATTATTTTAAAAAAACATTATATGAAAAATTCATAATAGAAGATAAAAATATTGACATCTAAAAAATAAATATACAATTTGAGCAGAGAGCAGAGAGCAGAGAGCAGAGAGCAGAGAGCAGAGAGCAGAGAGCAGAGAGCAGAGAGCAGAGAGCAGAGAGCAGAGAGCAGAGAGCAGAGAGCAGAGAGCAGAGAGCAGAGAGCAGAGAGCAAGTAATGTGAAAATTTGTGAATAAACGTACTTGATCACGGATGAAAAAGAACAGCAATATGATGCAAAATTAACGCTTTGCCTCGTATTCCATGATATTAAGCAGACGGAGTACAGCAAAAACAGCGTAATCAGTAGTCGAGGCTATTGCAAGATGATACCGATTCATCCTTATGGCGTATCATTAAATCAGCAAGCAGTACCATCGCTGGATGGTGGGCAATACTACTAAATTGTAGTTCATTGACTGCTTCGTTGCAGCCATACGAACGCATGATAAAACGATAAAAACCGATGAAAATATCCTTTATATGTAAATTACCAAAAGACCAACCTGTTCCAACATAGGTACAATTAAAGTGAAAAATACACTATATGAAAAATTCATAATAATAAAACCTAAAACCCGAAAAAAAGAAATTCTAAACCGATTCAACATAGCTGTCAAAATGTTTTTTTGCTGATATGCTTGAGAGGCACATATACTCCATACAGAACGCGGTAATAGTACAAACAACATTAAACAAGGAGGCAAGTTATGATTAATCATCAATTTGCGGAACATTTATGGAAGGCGGTGCAGCAACATGCAATAACGATGAACAAATGCAAGTTGGAGCAGCTCTGTTTGCGACACGGAGCGAAACAGGATGATTTTGCTGAATTAGAAAAACGCCTGAATGTACAAGTGCCGGATCAGTTGCGGGAGTGGTATCGGGTGCATGATGGGCAGGATGATCGGCTAGAAACGATGCCATTGTTGCGCAATCTGACTTTTTCAGCGATCGATAAAATAATCGAAACATGGACATTTTTGCAAGAAGAATATGATTCGGATGGAGCAGAAGCGGAAAATGAGTCTGCGATCAAGCCTGTGTTATGGAATCCGGCATGGATTCCGATTGCGACCAATGGTTCTGGTGATTATGTATGCGTAGATACCGATCCCGCGGAGGAAGGGACGTACGGACAAATATTGTATTTTTGGCATGATTGGAATAATCGGTCGGTTGAAGCGGAAAGTTTGAATGCGTTTATCCAGTTATGTTTGCATGAAGAACAATAACTGTACAAACGGGCAATACAGTAGCTTAGCAAGCACTAAACTTCGATTTTAACCTTTCGTTCTAAATGGAAGCACAATGGATAAACAAACTTACAATCTACTGCATATGCCTGTCTGAAACGACCGATATGGTTGACAAAACATTCAAACAGGCATATATTGTTACATATTAATCGTAATATTTACTATTAAGGAGAATAGACATGACTGGGAAAAGATTACCGGTAACGGTGTTGAGCGGGTATTTGGGGGCCGGCAAAACAACCGTACTGAATCATGTGCTGAACAATCGGCAAGGACTGAAAGTAGCTGTCATTGTTAATGATATGAGCGAAATTAATATCGATGCGGCAATGGTCAAACAGCAAGGAGCATTATCGCGTACAGAGGAAAAGCTGGTCGAAATGTCGAACGGCTGTATTTGCTGTACATTACGCGACGATCTGTTACAAGAAGTGCAAAAGCTGGCGCAGGAAGGCAGATTCGATTATGTGTTGATCGAATCGACCGGTATTAGCGAACCGGTGCCTGTCGCACAAACATTTACGTATGCGGATGAGGAATCCGGCATCGATCTGACCGGGCTGGCTCATCTGGATTGTATGGTGACAGTAGTCGATGCGAATCGGTTCTGGCAAGATTATGAATCAGGAGAAACATTGCTGGAACGTGGGCAAGCGACAGGTACGGACGATACGCGCGATGTCGTCGATCTGTTAATTGATCAGATTGAAACTTGTGATGTATTGCTGTTAAATAAATGCGATTTGATCGAGCCACAGGAACTGGAGCGACTGGAACGTGTCATTCGTCAGCTTCAGCCTACAGCAAACATTATTCGTACGACACATGGACAGGTGAATCCGGCGGAAATTTTGAATACTGGTCTGTTTGATTTTGAGCGGACGAGTCAGTCCGCAGGCTGGATTAGAGAGCTTGAGCTGGATGAGCATACACCGGAAACAGAAGAATACGGCATCGGTTCATTTGTATATCGTCGTCGTCGTCCTTTTCATCCGGAACGTCTAGCCGAATATATGAGTGAATGGCCGGAAGAAGTCGTCCGTGCGAAAGGATTAGTATGGCTCGCAGCCGAAGGCGATCTGGCGGCAAGTTTGAGCCAGGCGGGACCATCGATTCAATTTGGCCCTGCTGGATTGTGGGTTGCTGCGCTGCCGACAGAGGAACAGCAGACGATTTTGGCGGAAGAACCAGATGTGTATCAGCGCTGGGATGCACGCTGGGGCGATCGTTTGACCGAGCTGGTGATGATCGGAATTGGGATGGAGCGCGAGCTGCTGGAAGCAGAATTGGATGAGTGTTTGCTGAATGATCAGGAGATGGAGCAAGATTGGACACAGTTCCACAATCCATTGCCGTGGCCAGTACACTCGTCATGATAATGATATTCACCGTTTAACGACAATGTTCATTTACGGTGAATTGATAGATCGTAGGTGCTCTGTAACCAAAAGTGTGCGTTTATTATCTATTGCTAGATTGTGCTAAACGAACATATGTGTACGCAAACTCGTAGGCTGCGAGTTGCACTTCACTGCGGGAAGGAATAAGGGGGAAGAACGACTTCAGTGTTTACGTTCTGCAAACACGAAGTGCAATAAAAAGTGGTTTTTGCGTAGCAAAATACCTTACTTCTTTTGAGCACAGGAGTTTGTCCCCTTATTCCGTATCGTAGTAGCGGCTGCTCCAGCACGCTATGTTTGCGTACACGCCTTAGTTGCACAAGCGAAGCACAACCATTTGTTCATTTGTAAATCGTAATAATTACGTATTAGAAAGTGAATATCGAAAAAGCACGAAGGACGGTGGGTGGATATGACAACAGTGAAGCAAGATCGCCGTATTCCGGTTACGGTGATAAGCGGTTATCTCGGTGCTGGTAAAACGACGATTATGAACCATGTACTTAACAATCGGGAAGGCTTACGAGTTGCGGTAATCGTTAACGATTTGGGAGAAGTAAACATCGATGCCGATCTGATTCGTGATGGTGGTGGTCTGTCGCGCACAGACGAGAAGCTAGTTGAGATGTCCAATGGTTGCATTTGCTGCACATTGCGTGAAGATTTGCTCGTGGAAGTGGAGAAGCTGGCACACGAAGACAAATTTGATTATATTTTGATCGAATCGACGGGAATTGGCGAGCCGGTACCAGTTGCGCAGACGTTTACGTATGTAGATGAGGACAACGGGATCGATCTGACGCGTTTGACACGGCTCGATACGATGGTAACGGTTGTCGATGCGGCACAATTTTGGCAAGATTATTATTCGCGTGAAAGCTTGCTTGATCGTGGGCAAGCAGCCGGTGAAGATGATACACGAGGCATTGTGCATTTGCTAACTGATCAGGTGGAATTTTGCGATGTGCTGATCATTAATAAAGTCGATCTAGTTACACCTGCTGAATTGGAACGATTGGAAAAGGCGCTGCGTGCGATGCAGCCGGAAGCGAAGCTGATTCATGCGACGCACGGTAACATTAAAGCGACCGATATTTTGAATACCGGTTTGTTCGATTTTGAAAAAGCGAGCCAATCCGCAGGTTGGATTCAGGAATTGTTGAAGGAAGAACATACGCCGGAAACGGAAGAATATGGCATCAGTTCATTTGTGTACCGACGCAAAGTTCCTTTTCATCCGGAACGACTGTTGAATTGGGTCAAAAAATATCCAAGTTCAATCGTACGTTCCAAAGGGCTAATGTGGATTGCCACACGTAACAATATGGCAATCTCGTTCAGCCATGCAGGCACATCGAAACAGCTTTCTCCGGCAGGGCTTTGGGTAGCAGCGCTTAGTCAGGAAGAATTGGATTATCATTTTGATGGTGAAGTGCCACGCACACCGGATTGGGACGATACATGGGGCGACCGGGTAACCAAGCTTGTATTTATCGGGGTCGATATGGATCGCCAGCAAATCGAAAGCAGTCTAGATGAAGCGCTGCTGACACGCGAAGAATTGCATGGCAATTGGCGTGAATTGAATGATCCGTTACCCTTTTTCGGTTGATTAGGTTGAACGGATGGGTGCAAGTCTATAAACGCAATCGATAACAAAATGATCTGAAATTGAACTACGGAAGGGAGCCGAAGCGGGCAAGCGTATTCGTTTCGGCTTCTTTATTCGTAATACAGTTTTACCAAATTACAATAGTAACTTCGCCGCTTGTAAAATTTATGGTAGTCTACTGTACGCAAATCTAAGCTTCATTTTTAGTTAAAAAAATCGAATCGGTCACCATAATGATGTGATTAAACGATCGTATCCATGAATAATGACAGCCGTTTATTTAATGTGCTGATTTAATATACACAATTTAAGTAAGTGATGATTCGCTAAATAATACGTTAACCCTAAAGGAGAAAAATATCTATGACCAAAAACCGTCGTAACTATGGCAAAATGCCGTTAACTAAAGGCATTGAAATGGCATCCGTATACAGTGTAAAAGAATGTGGGCAGCGTTCCCGTCATATCGTGCTGTCGCCAGAAAACCGTATCATTACCGAGGAGTTTCTGAAAATTGTAAATATGAAAGAAAAATTCGCACTGCATGATGTGCCAGTGCCTAACAAAATAATGATGTTCGGGCCTCCGGGTACCGGCAAAACGCTAACAGCTTTTCATTTGGCACATGAGTTGGAATTGCCGCTTGTGACGGTGCGCCTGGATGCGCTCATTCATGCCCATCTTGGCGAAACAGGCAGCAATGTGCGCAAAATATTCGAGTATGCACGGCTGGAACCATGTGTGCTATTTATGGACGAGTTTGATGCGGTGGCGCGTACGCGTGACAACAATGATGAAGTGAAAGAAATGGCGCGTGTCGTCAATACATTGCTACAATGTTTGGATGAGTTTCCGGAGCATTGCATTTTTATCGCAGCGACCAATTTGGAAACCGAGCTGGACAATGCGATCTGGCGGCGGTTTGATACGAAGATGGTGTATCATAATCCGGCGGAGCAATTAAGACTGGAATATATTACTCGGCTATGCGGTGAGTTTCCGCGCGAACTACAGTTGGACGCATGGGCAGCCGGGTGGATGGACGGATGTAGTTACGCGGATATCGAACAGATTATTTTGAAAGCTAAACGTAAAGCGATCATCGACGATCTGCCGCTGAGTCGTTTATTGATTGAAATGTCGTTACAGGAGTATCGTCCGTATCATTTGTTGGCGTTGGACAAGGTAACTGTGTAATAGAGTATAGCGGGCGTTATTACGATTTGATTCATCGTACATTGACCGAGATAAATATAAGTTTTGAAGATGGGGCAAACTCTTATTTAGTACACAATAAAAATTAACATTGAACTTGGTCAAGCTCATCGTAGCTTGACCAGTTTAAATTCTATGAAAAACATACTGGAATCGTAGTATCAGAACCTCTCTGCTATACAATATCAAATACATCGGTACATATGCATATGTTCAATGCGCAAGCATACCCTACTCAAGCGAACACTCAAGCCAACTTAAAATTCACCAGGTCTACTTGCAATAGTCGTCGTTGTGATGTTATGTATTCAAGCAGATTGATCATTTGCTGAAAATCGGCAGGTTGAATAGCATGCACTAGTGGTGCGGCTTCTGGATGATGCGTAATAAATTGCAGGAAAAATCCAGCATCAATCCAGGTGCGATCATAGGTGTTCACCTCGACTCGAACATTGCGGTCGCTAATGAACAAACAATGCTCACCGTGCAAATGAATTTGCCATTGTTCTGCTGCGTACGTAAATTGCTGTTCTATATCATCGTCCTGCTCATAAATATGATCAAATAAAGGTTCAACCGATGCTTGACCTGCTACAGTTGGCGGTAACTCTACTTGATATAACCGAGCAAGCGCTTCGCACAGTTGTTGCGCGAGCTGTGTGTACTCATTTAGAAAATACAGTGTTTGTTCGATGATCTGTTTGTTATAGGGGGGATGATGAGTCTTATTCATGATAGTTCCTCCTGTGTCTAGATTGCTGTTGTTCATTTTCTGTCGTTGATAATAGCTCAGCCAATTGTGATACTGAATAGTGTAGTTAAAGTATACATAACACAAGCAATCGGATGGCAAACAAAAAATAAGCATACTATAGACCAAGCGCCGTATGCTACCGATCGATCATATCGGAGCATACGGCGCTTGGTTGGACAGGTGGAAATAGCAACGATGGCGATTAGATATGCCTGCAAAATGGCATAGTACGAACCATTTTACCCTACCCTCATGATCTGGTCAAAATCTTAACTTCTTTGGGGGCAAGCGTTACGGTAATCGAGCTGCCGTTAACGGTTACGGAATCGGTACCGAGTTGGTTTTTCAGTGTCGTGCCGTTACCGAAGTTATCCAGGTTCGGGATTGTGCGTGTTTCGCTGTTCCACGAATTGTTAATGAGCACGACCGCTTCATCTGATCCGTTGGAGCGTTGAAAACCGTAGACGGTGTTGTCTGACCATTTTTCTTTTTGGGTGCCGTTTTGCAATGCTGGATGGACATTGCGGATAGCGTTTAGTTTGGCGATATATTTGTACAGTTCATTGTTCGTATCAAAGGTCATGTCTTCACGATTGGCTGGGTCATCGCCACCGCTAAAGCCTTGTTCAGTGCCTTGGTATACGATTGGAATACCGCGTGAAGTGAGCAGGAAGCCGAGTGCTGCTTTGAGCTGTGGCCATTTGTCATACGTAGCGCCTGGTTTGCCAGATGCTTCGTTCAGGAAACGTTTCACATCATGATTGTCGATAAATGTGCCATTCAGGTTTGCATTTTTGTAACGATAATCTTGTGTATACCGATCTTTGATCAGATTCATCGAGCCGTCTTTGGCGAACACATCGCGGATCGTATAATACATTGGAAAATCGAGCGCTGCATCTAGGTAATTCGTGTAATCAGCGACATAGGCTGGATCGCCATTGAATATTTCACCGATCGTAAATGTGTTGACAGCGCTATCGAAATCTTTTAGGAACCATTTTGGTACATGTTTGGCGGTATCAACACGTAGTCCATCGACGCCGGATTGCTGGATAATCCATTTGCCCCAGTTTTTCAGCTCGGTGGCGACAGCTGGGTTTTCCTGCTTCAGATCGTCCAAACTTGCGACATCACCATTTTCGATGCGGGACTGGTTATTTGTATTGTAGTCGTTTTGTGTAATATCGCCTGCATTATGGTACCAGTCAGCTTGATCGAATGGTGCTTTGGCTGTGCCGTTGTTCGGGCGGAAGTCGCCGGTATGGTTCACGACGACATCGAGCATGACGGCGATATTTTTGCTGTGAGCGGTGCGGACGAGTTGTTGGAATTTTGTCATATTGCCGAGATGACCGTCGACCGAGTAAAAGTCATACGTATGATAGCCGTGATAAGCGTTTACGCTTTTTTGCATCGTTACTGGTGTAATCCAGATAGCGGTAAAGCCCATATTTTTAATATAGTCCAGTTTGTTAATAATGCCCTGGAAGTCGCCGCCATGCCATTGCATTGGATTGCTTTTGTTGGAATTAAAGCCACCGTAGTTATCATTGCTCGGATCGCCATTGCTAAAACGATCGGTCATAATAAAATAAATGCTGCGTTTGCTCCAATCAACTTGCCCGAAGTTGTCGGCAGGAGGCGTAGACGGATCGGTCGGTGTGGTGGAACCGGATGGAGCACCCGCTGTGATCGTACCTGTTGTCCCGTTTGAACCTGGTGTAAAGGTCGCTGTGCCGGTGTTGAACAGATAGTTTTGAGCATTGTTATTGTCCCATGTGCCGCTGCCATTGTTAAACACCGCTTCAAGTTGATTCATCGAGCCGATATTGATCGTTGCTTTGGCATAGCCGCTCACTTCGGCATCTGCCATTTTGGCACCGGGCGCTGTTGTCCAATTGCCATCTGCTTGCCGGTAATGTATGTACGGCGAAGCGAAGCCTTTTTTGTAATAGACGGTCACCGAATTGTCCGCAGCATATGTAGTCGGACTAAAGCCGCCAAACAGTACAGCCAGTACCATCAATAGCGCCAACCAAGCGGCTACCGAGCGCTGCATCTGTTCTTTAAATCGTTCTTGCATTTTTGTTCCTCCTCAATGATGTAGGTGTGTGCAAACGTTTACGCCATTGATTATAAGATAGCGCTTACAAAAATAAAAGAAGGAAAATATATGAAATTATGGAACGGAGTATAGGTGTCAATATGTTGTTAAAATGGGCTGTATACTGCACAGTAGCAAACTCAACCAGCAGTTGTTTTTACGTTTCATCTGCAACTCAACGGAGCGTTGCTGTACATCTAGCCATACCATCGCTAGCATAGAAGCAAGGAAACAAAATCTTCCTCATAACCGAAAGGAGCACATCCGTATGCTGGATTCACGCTTGATTGGCGCACTTATCGCTGACTATCGCAAACAACATAATATGACACAATTGGAGCTTGCCGAGCACATGCATGTTTCACCCCAAGCGATTTCGAAATGGGAAACAGGGAAATCGTTGCCGGATATTTTTACATTAATCCGATTATCAAAAGTGTTACATATCGAACTCAGCGAACTGCTTGGAGAAAATAAGGAACTCACGAACGAGATGTTGCATCAACTGGCACCACAGCAAGCGATCGATACGGCATTGCTGGAGTTGGAACATGTTGTGCAATATGCCGCATTGATTAAGCCGGACGATTGGAATGATATTTTGCAAGATTATGATCTGGAGGCACTGACTGTACAAGACATCGTACAGTTGGCGCCGCTGCTTGAGCAAGAAACATTGATCGATATTGTGCATACTCGTGCTGCGATGATCCGTCAGCAGCCAACGGTATTAGCAGAGCTTGCCCCGTTTTTGACGGAGGATGTTTTGTATGCAATCGTTTGCGGAGCAGACGCGATGACGATCGAGCATATGATTGATGTTATGCATATCGCCCCTTATTATACGCAGCGTTTGCATGATTATTTGGCACGGCATAACGAGCAGATCACGGTGCAGCAAATGGCTAAACTCGCCCCTTTTGTGGAGCCGGAGTTGTTAGGGGAATTTGTGCAGGCGCATTGGGAGCAGTATACAAACGAACAACATCTGGCTACAATGTTGGCGTTATTGCCGCAGCCGATCATGCAAGAGCTGTTGCTTCAGCAGAAAGTGACGTATGAGTTGCTGCTGTTTGTTATTCCTTTCATCGATAGAGCGTTGGCGGAGCAATTGCTTGAGCATCATATTGAATCGCTTGAACCGGATCAATTAGCGATTGTCAAGCTACTCATGAACGTTCATTCATCCCCATCAAAGTAAGATTATCCTACCCGATAAAGTTGATTTTCCTATCTCTATGCCGTCGCTTGCTCTCGTATACTTCTTTCAACAGACCTAAAGGGGGAAGGTTACGGTGAACAAGAGAACGGCATATTTGTTTATTTTGCCCAGTGTGTTACTGACGCTTGTGCTAGGAGTGTACCCGCTGTTATGGGCGCTTCGGTATATGTTCTATAACTATCAGGGGTACGGCGAGCCGGTCTTTATCGGCTTCGGTAACTTTGCCCGCCTGCTGCGTGACGGTGAGTTTTGGCAATCGGTTGTAAATACCGGTATTTATGCGGCAGGTAAGTTGATTGTAACGATTCCGCTCTCGCTTATTTTGGCGTTTATTTTGAATCGCAAATTACGCGGGCGTACGGTGTTGCGGGCGATTTATTATTTGCCGACCGTATTTAGCGCCTCGGTCATGTCGATTGTGTTTTTTATTATTTTCAATTCATACAACGGTGTACTAAATCAATTTTTGCTGAAATATCATATTATCAGTGCACCGATTAGCTGGCTTGGACCGGATTATGCGATGCTAACGACGATTATGATCGCCATCTGGGGAGCAGTCGGCAACTATATGCTGTTATTTCTTGCCGGATTGCAAGGTATTCCGGAAGATTTGTACGAAGCGGCATCACTGGACGGAGCGAGCGAAGTGCGCAAGCTGTGGAGTATTACGATTCCGCTACTCGGCCCGGTCATGCAGATGATTATTATGCTGGCGATTACGATCTCGCTCAAAGGTTATGAGAGCATTATGGTGTTGACCGAAGGTGGGCCTTACGGCAAAACCGAAGTGATGTATTTATATTTGTTCAAATTGCTGTTTCCGATCTCACCGGATTCGCCGGTGCAACAGCAGCTTGGTTACGGTAGCGCAGTTGGTTTTGTGACCGCATTGATCGTCGGTGTCGTTACGATTTTATACTTTTATCTGTCGCGCAAGTTAAACAAGATGTACTAATTGATCAGGAGGGCAATTTATATGGTCATTAAATATACGGGCAAAACCCTTCTGTGGGTGTTTCTGCTAGTTACCGCTGCTGTTACGTTGTTTCCGATTGTCATTGTTGTATCCGGTTCGTTTATGACCAATTTGGAGCTGACGAGCGGTGCGCATATTTTTCCAGACGTATGGCAGTTTAGCAATTATGTGACCGCTTGGACAAAAGCGAACTTTTCACGGTTTACATGGAACAGTCTGTTCGTCAGCATCATGACGACGATCGGATCGCTGCTTGTCGCTTCGATGGCAGCGTATGCGGTTGATCGGGCGAGGTTTCCGGGCAAAGGGATTTATACCGGGCTGATGGCAAGCACATTGTTTATTTCGATCGGCGCGGTTGTGCTGCGTCCGCAGTTTGATCTGATGGTGTTACTAGGGTTGCAAAAATCGTTATGGGGTGTCATTCTTATTCTTATTAGCGCCCATGCGGCGACCTATTTTATTATAATCGGCTTCCTAAAAAATATTCCTCGTGAATTGGATGAAGCCGCTTGGATGGATGGATGTCATCCGGCAGCGGTATTTTGGCGCATTATTTTGCCGCTATTGCAGCCAGCGCTGGCAGTGGCGGGATTGAGCGTGTTTCAAAATTCATGGAATGAGTACATTTTGCCGCTTGTGTTTACGCTCAGTAATCCCAATTTGCAAACGCTACCGGTCGGTCTGTCTAATCTGCGGTATGGCTTTGGTGCGGCATCGGAATCCCAGCTGATGCTAACAGGTGCTTGCATTTCCATTTTGCCGCTGCTAGTCGTGTACGTATTTGCTAACAAATCGTTTATGCAGGTCACTCTTGGAGCGGTAAAAGGATGATGAGCAATGAACAAAGGGTTTTACAAACTATCGCTCAAAAGTCGCATTCACATTTTGTATATTTTGCTTACATTTCTGTGCATTAGTGTGACCGGTGGGTTTGCGTACAACTTTGCCGCTAAAGTAATGGAGCAAAACGCGCTCCAGCTCAAACAGACGATGCTGAACAAAACGGTGCAAACGCTCGATGAAAGTATGCGGCATATGATCGTAGCTAGCTATTCACTTATGATGAGCGAAACATACAACCGGGTCATGAACGATGTGCGGATCAGAGACAGTTCGCGCTTTTATACCGATCTGTCGCTGCTGCAAACGCCATTTGCCCAACTGAAACAAGTGGAGCCAGCCGTTGTATCGGTACTGCTCGCTACGCCGATCGGTAATTTCCATTCGACACAGGATTCGCTGATCGGCGATGTCGATGTGGATCGTCTGTATAAAGGGGCAATGGATGATCCATCGTGGAATGTACACTGGATATCCGGACATGAAGATGAGCTGTTTCAAGGCAAAAAGCGCGTCATCACCTTGCTAGTGCGTCCGCTGCGCAATTCGTTTAACAATAGTTATAATTTGCCTGATGTGTATGTGATCGTGAATTTTAGCGAGGATTATGTTAACGATATGATTCGGCAAAATGTGCTGGATGAGCAAATCCGTCTGTTTTTGCTCGATCATCATGGGCACAGTATATTGCCAGGGGTGAACACTGCACCTGCGGAATTTAGCACCACTGCTTTTCTGGAGCAATTTGGGCACCAGCAGCAGGGTGCCTTTTCGTATCAAAATGATGATGACGAGCAACTGGTCAATTATTCGCGCTTAAAACTAGATGAGAATTGGTCGCTGGTGGCGGTACAATCGAAAAGCAATCTGCTTGGCGCGATGCGGGACATTCGCTGGCTCGTACTGGCGATTATGATCGTCTGTATGTTGATTGCGCTCCTGTTTTCCAGTGTGCTGACTCGGTTGTTGCTTAGCCCACTCAACAAGCTGTATCGCATTATCCAGCGGGTTGAAAATAACGAGCTAGAAGCGCGGTTTACGAGCAAATATGAAGATGAGGTTAGCGTAATCGGTTACCGCTTCAATCGGATGATGGGTCAAATTGAACATTTGATCGAGGCGAATACGATTAGCGAGCAGGAGCGCTTGCGGTATGAGATTAAAGCGCTTCAAGCGCAGATCAATCCACATTTTCTGTACAATACACTCAATACGATTTTGTGGAAAAGTCAATTCGGACAAAGCGAACAAGTTGGCGAAATGATCGTGTCACTATCGTTATTGTTTAAGCTCGGACTGAATAACGGGCAGGAAATGACGACCGTGCAGCAGGAGCTGAATCATGTGGAACAGTATATGTTGCTGCAACAGCAATGTTATGAAGATATGTTCACGTACACGATTCGGATTGATGATGCCGCACGGAATGCACTTGTGCCGAAAATTATGTTGCAACCGTTAGTAGAAAACTCGATTTTGCATGGTTTTAAAAATTTGGAGCGTCCGTGTGCAATCGAGATTAGTGCAGTTATACAAGGCAATCAGCTCAAGCTTAGCGTGACCGATAACGGACATGGGCTGGATGCGCAAGCGATGAATGACAATGTACAGCAGCCGCTGCAAAAACATGCTAGTTATGCACTATACAATATTTATAGCCGCCTAAAATTAAATTATGGTGCCGACGCATCGATGAATTTTGCCAGTATTCCGAATGAGCGGACAAGCGTTACGATCATCATTCCATTTCATGGGGAGGAAGGGGTGTCCGCATGCTGACGATGTGTGTGATGGACGATATTAAAATGGTTGTAAACGGAATTGCCTACCAAATTCCGTGGGAGCAGCATGGCATTCGGATTGTAGGCACAGCGGAAGACGGACAGCGTGGATTGGAAATGATTCGCGCGCTTCGTCCGGATATTGTACTGACCGATATTTGCATGCCGCATCTAGGCGGCTGTGATATGATTCGCCAGATGATTGAGGAGCATTTGCCGAGTAAAGTTATTTTTATGAGCGGATTTAATGATTTTACCTATGCGCAGGAAGCGGTACGCCTCGGCGCTTTTGATTATTTATCGAAGCCATTCACACCGGCACAAGTCGTGGAAAGTGTGCTTAAAGTGCGCGAAGCGATTGTGGAGGAGTCGGAAAAGGCTGCCAAAATGCGGCTGCTCGAAATGGAGCTATTGCAAAATCGCCGCCATCAGCGCGATGACTTTTTGCGTAAACTGCTGCATCATGCCCCTTCACTTGATGCGGAGCGGCAATGGAAAAGCTGGCAATTGCACAAAATGCTGCCTTGCTACCGTACGCTAATTTTAGATACCGAGCGCGCCGATCCGGGCAAATCACTCGTCAAAATGAGCGAGCAGGTGATCGCAGTGTTACGCGAACTGTTGGAGGAACGGGAGGAAGGCATCGTACTGCATGATGGTAGCCAGCGCATCGTTGCATTATTGCCGGCGACCGATGCTATCGATATGGAGTCATTATGGCAGGAAGCTACAGTTTGTATCGAACAGGATGGAGCATACCAGGTGTCGGTAGGTTACAGTACGGTGCATGCAGCGCCAGCGCAGCTTGCTTATGCGTATCGCGAAGCGGATCGTGCGCTAGAGTATCGCTTTTACAGCTCTACCGGCGGGTGTTACAGTTATGAGCGTACCGAGCGCACGAGCGATATTCCGCGTTATGCGCCGGACAAAGAAAAAGCGCTGCTGTATGCGCTCCGTTCCGGCAATGCCGAGCAAACGACTACTATGCTGGATGAACTATTCCTCGAATGGATATCCCAATCCGATTATTGTCGTCCCGAACTGATGGTGCAGCAATTCAAAACGCTCTGTATGACCGTGTATCGTACGATGCTAGACGTGTTGGAAGACTTGCCATGCAGTGGGCTTGCTGAGCGCTTAGCGCGTATTCAAAGTTTACCGTTGTTAACGTTTACGGCATGGATGACGTTAACGAACGAATTTTGCTGCTTTTGCTGTGAATATATTCGCAGTCAACAAAACAAAGAATATTCACAGGTGATTCAACAGGTGAAGCGGTATATCGAAGAACATTTGGATAGCGATCTAACGGTGAGTAGCTGCGCACGTGCTGTACATTTAAGTCCAAGCTATTTGGCAAATTTGTTCAAACGCGAAACAGCGATGACGCTTGCCAACTATGTCACTAATTTGCGGATCGAAAAGGCGAAGCAATGGCTGTTAGAAGGGATGCAAGTGCAGCTTATTTCCGCTCGGCTTGGGTATGAGGATCGGCCGTATTTTAGCGAAATGTTCAAAAAGCACTGCGGCATGACGCCTTCGATGTTTCGTCAGCACTATTTTGAACAGCAAAATTTGAAGAAAAGATGAATTTCCCACCTTATCGTAGTCGATATACCGTACTCTCATGTGAGATTTCTCCCGCTATGCTTAATAACAAGAGATGAACGAATCGTCTCCGATCAAAACATAATCCGGGGGGACTGCAAATGCAGAAGAAATGGTTGCAAGTTGTAGGAAGTTCACTGCTCGTGTTGGCATTAACTGCCTGTTCATCCAATTCGGGCGCGACAGACAGCAGTAATAGTGCTTCATCATCTGAAGCGTCAGGCGGCAAAACAAAGATCGTATACTGGACACCGGATCGTCATGATGCTGAATTTATGCAAAGCAAAGTCGATGAGTTCAATAAGACGAATACAGACAATATCGAAGTGCAAATGAACGTGATGGGCGATAATTACCCGCAAGCGGTCGATATCGCTTTTGCTAGCAAACAAGCACCGGATGTGCTGCAAATCGATGATTTTGAAACGTATGTGAAAAAAGGATATATTACACCGATTAATGACTACATGAGTGACGAGATGAAACAAACGTTCAAAAACGTCATCATTGACCATAAAAATGAAATCGACGGCAAAATTTACACATTGCCGAATACAGGACAAACGTGGCGCCTGATCTACAATGAAGACCTATTCAAACGCGCCGGCATCGCGTCCCCGCCGACAACGTTAAGCGAAATGATACAAGATGCTAAGAAAATTACCGATATCGGCAAAGCGGAAGGCATTTACGGCTTCGCCAGTCCATTAAAAGGTGTAAGCGGATTCTCGCGTCCAGCCAATACGGTCGCTCCGGCAAGCACAACAACCGGTGTCGATGGATACGACTATGTGACCGGTCAATTCGACTTTAGCATGTATAAAGATATCGCCCAGGCGATGCGTCAAATGATGACCGATGGCAGCATGTTACCGGGTGTGGAAAGTTTGGATATCGACCCACTGCGTGCACAATTCGCACAGGGCAAAATCGGGATGTACTTTAACCACTCCGGCGAAGCGGGCGTATACAAAGATCAATTCCCGACTAAGATCAACTGGGCGGCAGCACTGCCTCCAACGCCAGACGGCAAAATTGTCGGTGCGATCCAGGTGATCGGCGGCTCATATATCGGCATTAGCGCCGATTCAGAACATAAAGATGCAGCCTGGAAATTTATGAGCTATGTGTATAGCACGAAACTGCAAACACAGTATTATGAAGATGGTTATGGCATATCGCTTATTCCAACCGTACTGGAACATGCTACCAAGCCGACGATTCCGGGCATTGCAGGCTTCCTGCCGCGTAAATACGATGCACTGTATCCGGCTAATCCACTGTCCGCTACCGAAAGCCAAGTGGAAGGCGCCAAATGGACGGATGATTTTGTTAAATATGTACTGATCGGCGGCGATTTGAATAGTGTGATTAACGATCTGAATACCCGCTACAATGCAGCGCTGAAGCAAGCGCGTGATACCGGACTGACTACGATTCAAGCTGATCCAAGTTTTGATTCAGCGAAGCTTGAAGGCAAATTGTCCAAAGAGGACTAAACAGTAAAGCTAAACGCCACCAAGCGAGCGCTAAACAGCAACAATGAAGGAACAGCAGTAATTGCAGAAATGAACATCTAGGCTAGCTTAGTAGCTTGAACGAACTCTGTTGGAACGGTATTGTTTATTAACTTACGGTTCATACTATAGCAGATCGATGATGAACCGCAAACGCAATGGAGAGGTGGACTGGTCGTCTGAAAAGCGGTAAGCTTTGCGACCAGTCCTTTCGCTGTTCCTATCCTTATGCTTCCAATTGACAATTTATTAAACCATGCGGTTGAAGATCGCAAACATTAACGCAATGAAATCGTTTACGATCTGAAAATTACTTTTCACGATATAACAGGTTTGAAGATCGCAATCCTGTAGACGCTCGTATTCAATCTGTACGGATACGTGGATAAATAGGGACTCGATCAACAGAAAGGAGCGAAATACACATGATGAATGGAAGAACATACTATTTAACTACAGATGAGTTGGCACGAGCAGCGATTGCCTATCGTCAACATTATCCGCAACATGCCGCCGATTCGATGCAAATTGCCGATCAAGCTTGCGACAATCTGTTTATGGTACCTTATACTAATGATCTGACACGCTGGATTGCGATGGGTGACCCGGTCGATTGGTTGTACAATCCGTCGCTTGATCCTGAGTTTACGTGGGGCATCAATCGTCACTGGCATATGCTTGAGCTTGGGAAAGCGTATTTGCTAACAGGTGAAGACAAACATGTAGCGACATATATGCGACATTTCCGTAGCTGGTGCAGTCAAAATCCTGTGCCACAGCCGCCGCTGTCGTATGAGCAAGCGACATTTTTCCAATTGCCAGGGCCGTGGCGGTTGCTGGAAACAGGGCTACGTGTGCAGTCATGGATATCTACGTATGCGTATATGCAGCGCAGTGAATTGATCGATGCAGCCTTTACAGCGGAGCTGTTGGAAGCGTTGGAGCAGCATGCCGTATATTTGACTTCGTATTTAGGGCAAACCGAGATCAATCATGCGATGATGCATATGCAAGGGTTGTTTATGATCGGTGTCTTTTATAGTGAACATCCGCGTGCACCGTACTGGCGGCAGCTTGCCACCGAGCGGCTGCAATTGTGTCAGTATGATCAGATCGGGCCGGAAGGCATTCAAAGTGAGCTGACGACCCATTATCATGATGCAAGTATTGAAATGTTTGGTACGCCGTATTTGCTTGGCAGATTGTCCGGTTTTCCTTTTCCAGCGGCATATGGACAGCAGTTGCATCGGATGACGACATTTACGTTGGCGATGATTCGCCCGGATAACCGTTCGACAGCGATTGGGGATTCGGAATGGGTGAGCAATGGCAGAGCAAGGGTGGCGATGCTGGGTGGGATTTTGGATGATGAACATCTGCTCGTGCGCGGCGAAGTTAGCCCGGATTTTCTATGGATGTTTGGGGCGGAGCAATTTGAGAAGTATGCGGCATTACAGCAGCCGGAGCTGGTTGACGCCGAAGGGATCGATTTTCCACAGACCGGGTATTATATGCTGAAATCACCGGGGCAGCATCTGTTTTTTGATGCGGCACCGATGGGCGGGGCACATGGACATGCGGATGCGCTGAATATCGAATGGTATTGGCAGCGCCAGCTTATTTTTGTCGATCCGGGGCGGTATACGTATGAAGAAGGTTACTGGCGGCATTATTTTAAAAGTACGGCGGCACATAATACGATCGTGATCGATGGGCAAGATCAGACGCCATACATTTCTACACAAGCATGGGCGGAACCAGCGGCAGCTTGTCAGACGCTACGGCGCAAAAGTGATGCCGACTATGAGCTAGTTGACGCAACCCATGATGGATATATGCGGCTGGATGATCCGGTTCAACATCGACGGTGGCTTATGCTCGGCAAACAGGTGCCGCTGCTCATTATTGTCGAATGGGTGGAAGCGCATGCTGTTCATGATGTGCATCAACGCTTTCAGCTTCATCCGGATGCGGTGGTGAGCGTACTGTCCGCTCCGCAATGGGTGGATAATGAAGAAGCGGTAACCGAACAGATGGACGATGCACTTGCACCAGCGGTACAGCTTCATTATCCGCAAACCGAGTTGTCGGCACGTATGTACTGGACTACGGTAACAACGAATGATGGCGAAGCAACCGGACAATCGGCTCAACCGTTACAAATTACATGCCAAGAAGGCTGGGTATCACCGATCTATGGGCAAAAGCAGCCGACGTCTGTAATCGATGCCGGTCTGCATGCTAACGGCTCAATTGGCATCGCGACGGTCGTTATTCCCGATGATCACACGTCCGATCCAGCGAATGTATGGGTGCTGGACAAGTTTGAGCTTGGTGCGGATCGCCGTGTGAACATTGTGCTTTATAATGATAAAGCACAGTTATGCGTTCATCTGGATGAGCAGCATAGTAGCTGGTCACTGTCTTAATATAGCGGGAAAGTTAACCGTCAAAGCTGTAAACGAATGACGAAGCGATCACTTAATACAAGATGATTGACGATTGGTGCGGATGAAAGGTGCAACGTAATCAACTTGATGTTATCGAATAAGCATATACTTTGCATAAAGCATCCAGGCACAATCATAGTATAAAATATTCAAATAAAAAGGGATACAGCCTATCGCGGTTGTATCCCTTTGGTGCGCTTTTTTACTTTATCCGCTCAACTTCTGCAAAATGACCACGTTTACCACGCCATATATTCTCCATAAATATGCGCTTCTTTATTCGCATCACTATTCAAATGAATTTGCACACGATACACTCCAAGCGATTCATACCCTAAATCTTGTAACCCTTGCACGATATAATCCGTCGGACCGGAGCGAGTCGTACTGCTTACTTCTTGCCATGTGTTTGTCGCTTCATTGTACCATTGATAGCTGAACAGAAGCTGTTCCCCGGCAGCCAAAGAAATAGTAATCCACAACCCAACCTGCCCCGTCGAAGCGAGCGGAGGGCTCGTGTATACCGATCCATCAGTAAGCGTAAAATCCTCCTCAAATTCTCCAAACAACATCGGCTTCATATGTGGCGCAGCAGCAGCCGGAGATGAGAATGGAACGCATAACGATACAAACAACATACCGACTACCAATACCCATTTGAACTTGAAGTGTGTCATCATCATTCATGCTCCTTTACCATTGGAATGATCAAACTAGTTAAATCCGAATGAACACAGGAGGGACGAGCAACTACACTGCAATGAGCTACCTGACGAACGAGTGGCAGATGTAAAATTAGTAATAACCTAAATATATCATTTAAATACTAATAATGGTGTTTAATATTAAAAAATTATCCTAAATTAATGCGTATTCCAATCGATACAAGGCATTGCGGTAGCGGAAAAGGGAATTTCCTAATGGGAGAAGACGAGATGGCATCTTGATCATATCGTTATACATGTGCAGTCCATTTGCCCCCTATCTGCAATAATGATAAGATGAACGCAAACTCAAGCAATGAAGCATTAACAAGCTACATCAAACTGGCTCGCAAAGGAGCATTTCGATGTCAACATTACAACTCAACAGCGGCGATACGGTCGCTCTGATCGCTTGCTCAGACGGAATTTCCTGGGGCAAGCGCAGCAGTGTAGATGAATTGATCCAGCATTTCAATCAGTGGGGATTGCGTGTGGAAGAAGCGAAGACGCTCATGCAAGCAGACTACGGCTGGAGCGGCAGTCCGCAGGAACGGGCAGCCGAATTGAACCGTTTATTTGCCGATCCGACTATAAAAGCGATCTTCGACATTTCCGGTGGTGATTCGGCAAACGGCATATTGCCCTATGTAGATTTTGACGGTATCGCTCGTTCACCTAAGCCATTGTTTGGCATGAGCGATTTGTCGGTAGTGCTAAATGCGATCTACGCACGTACCGGTGTGGCAAGCTATCATTACCAAGTGCTGAATCTTGTCCGTCAGTACGGTGAACAGCAGCGACAACGGTTTTATGCAACCTTTTTTGGTGGTAGTAATGATCTGTATGATCTGGAATTTGAGTTTTTGCGCGGGGAAGATTTGAACGGTGAGCTGATCGGTGGTAACTTACGTTGTTTGCTCAAATTGGCAGGCACGCCCCACTTTCCGCATGCACGCGGTCGTGTCATTATGTTGGAAGGGTTAAGCGGCAGACTGAAACGCATCATCTCGATGCTCGATCAGCTTGCCCAGACAGGCGCGCTCAATGAATGCTCCGGCTTGCTGATCGGTACGTTTACCGAATTGGAGCAGTACGGCGAACGAGCCGCATTACTTGAATATGTGCTACAAATTACAGCGGCACGCGGCATTCCGGTCGTGCATACAACCGGAATCGGTCATGGTAGCGATTCCGGTTGCATGATCATCGGCTGAACGTATCATTTCAATCCATCTTCAACTGCTCCTGCACGAGCTGAATAAACTGCTGCGCGGCATAGCCAAGAAATTTATCGTTGCGGTGCATAATTGCAATTTGACGCAGTGGTGGGAAATCTTCGATTTTGATTAAGCGCAATTTCGGATCATTGAGTGAGCGTGATAAATAATACGGCTGCAAGCATGCACCTACATTGGAGCGCACAAATCCATATAGCGATGAAGCGGTAGACGTTTCCACAATAATGTTCAAATTTAACCCGTGATCCCGGCAATGGGTTTCGATAAGTTCGCGTGCTTTAAATCCTTTGGGATAAGCGATCAAAGGGCGATTGCCGATCGTCTCTAGTTTGACCGACTTACGTCCTGCCAGCTCATGCCGCTCGGACACGACAAGTACAAATTCCTCCGCATACATTGGAATCGTAGTTAAGCGCGGATCGTTCGTCTCCATTAATGCAATGCCTACATCGACCTGATTGTTAATGACCATATCAGCGACTTCCACTGCTGAATGAATTTTAAGATGCACCTTTGGAAAACGATGGTGAAAATCGATCAAAATCGGGGTCAGCCGATAATCCAGCTCCGCCGCCATTAACCCGACAACTAGATTGCCGCCATCATACTGCCGCAATCCGTTAATTTCATCATACGCATCCTGCAACTTGAGCAAAATGCTGCGCGCCTGTTTGAGCAAAATATAACCGGCTTCGGTAGGCGTAATACGTTTACCGATACGGTCAAATAGCTGCATCCCTAGTTCTTCCTCCATCGTACGAATTTGAATGCTCAGTGTAGGTTGCGTAATGCCTAACCGTTCAGCAGCGCGAGTGAAGTGAAGTTCTTCACATACAGCGACAAAATATTCCAACTGTCTTAGTTCCATCTGTTTCTCCTTCCAGTTTGTTTATCATTGCTTTTGACTATAATTATATTATTTTTGATTCGTTTTTCCAATCTATTAACGAAAGGCATAAACGCTGTCTTTGTCACGTTTTAGACAAATGTAAGCGTAGACACATAAAATTTTTTTGCGCAAATATGAAATAAAAATGCTGTATTTTCAGATTAATAATAGTTTTTATCAATGATAAATCGATAAATGATAGAAAATACTCAAATTTTTCCTTTACAATATGTCATAATGAGACTATTATAAACAATGTGATCGATGTTTATTTACGAATAATAATCAAGTGTTAAAAAAAGTAAGAAAGAAGGCTGTTAACTATGAACGCTTTTTATCTTGACAATGAAGGATCGCTTCGAACCGTATTGCGTGGTAAAGATGTATTGGCTCATCCGATTTTGAACAAAGGAGTCGCTTTTTCGGAGGCAGAGCGTAAAGAGCTTCATTTGAACGGAATTTTGCCACCGACCATTTTGACCATTGAAGAACAAGCGAAACGGGCATACGAGCAATTCCAAAATGAATCGAGTAATTTGCGCAAAAATATTATGCTAAGTGATTTGTCGAATCGCAATGTAGTATTGTACTATCGTTTGCTAAGCGAGCACTTAAGCGAAATGCTGCCGATTGTGTATACACCAACGGTCGGTCAGTCGATTCAAGAATACAGCCTGCATTATCATAAGCCAGGCGGCGTCTATCTCTCGATTGACAACATGGATGGCATTGAAGAAGCATTCCGTAACAGCGGTGTGAACCCTGGCGATATCGATCTGATCGTTGCTACCGATTCGGAAAGTATTCTCGGGATCGGAGACTGGGGCGTAGGTGGCATTAACATCGCGATCGGTAAGCTTGCCGTGTATACGGCTGCGGCAGGCATCAATCCTGGACGTGTATTACCAGTCGTGCTTGATGCCGGTACAAACAATGAGCAACTGCTTAACGATCCGATGTACGTCGGTAATCGTCATGAACGGATTCGTGGTGAACGTTATGAGCAATTTATCGACCGTTACGTGCAAACCGCATTGAAGCTGTTCCCAAATGCACTGCTGCACTGGGAAGACTTCGGTAATGTAAATGCACGCAACATCATTAATAAATATGGTGAGCATATGCTGACCTTTAATGACGATATTCAAGGTACAGGTGCGGTAACATTGGCAGCGATTATGTCTGGTGTACAAGTAAGCGGTGTACCGCTGCGTGATCATCGTGTACTTGTGTTCGGACCAGGTGCTGCCGGAATTGGTAATGCCGATCAGATTCGCGATGCGATGGTAACGGATGGTCTGACCCAAGAACAGGCGGAACGTCGCTTCTGGGCGTATGACTATCGCGGCTTGTTGACCGATGAAACCGAAGGTGTGCTTGGCTTCCAGCAACCGTATGTACGTCCTGCGGCGGAAGTTCGTGATTGGGCAACCGATGCGGACGGCAAAATCAGTCTGCTTGAAGTGATTAAACAAGTACAACCAACGATTCTGCTCGGTACATCCGGTGTAACGGGGGCATTTAGCGAAGAAATCGTTAAAGAAATGGCAAAACATGTCGAGCGTCCCATCATTATGCCAATGTCGAACCCGACTACACTTGCTGAAGCAACACCTGCCGATTTGCTGACATGGACAGATGGTAAAGCGCTAATCGCTACAGGTAGCCCGTTTGAACCGGTTGAATATAAAGGGGTAACGTATGAAATCGGTCAATCGAACAATGCGTTTGTATTCCCTGGCTTGGGACTGGGCGCGATTGTTACCAAAGCAAAAACATTTACCAAAGGTATGTTTACCGCTGCAGCTGATGCGGTTGCCCATGCGGTCGATTCATCTGCACCTGGTGCTTCATTGCTGCCACATGTACGTGATCTGCAAGCCGTATCGTTTGCTGTAGCAGTAGCGGTTGCCCGTGCAGCGATCGCGGATGATGTAGCGCGTTATGCGCCTGAAGATGTGGAAGATGCGGTACGTAATGCGATGTGGCATCCGGTATACCGTGAGGTTAAAGCGGGGGAGCTTACATCGGTTCGCTAATCCCCTCCTTTCAAATTATAAATAACTGCATATAAGTCTGTTCTTTCGCTAGGATGGAATCAGGGGATTGAAATCGAACTGCGCGGACAGAGCAGTTTGACCTGAATCGTTGTTTATTCAGTACAGAGGGATTATGTAATTTCGATCGACCAAGTTATACGCTAGAGCTGTCTTTCATTATATAGAAGCAATACGTTTGACTGTAACAAGTAATCGTAGAAGTATTGGAGTTAAATGAACAGGCTGCCTGTCCGCTATGGATGGGCAGCCGCCCTTTTCAGGGAGAATGGAGCATATACGCAATTTTGCTTAACAATCACATGGAGGTCTTATATCATGTCAGTAGGTCATATTTTTATCATTTTAATTCCGATTTTCTTTGTTATTATTGTCGGATTTCTCGGTGGACATTTTAAAATATTTAATCCTGCTTCATCTAAAGGTTTGAATACACTCGTAACTAAATTCGCGCTCCCAGCGCATCTTTTTATTGGCATTACGACGACCAGCAAACAGACGCTGATCGAGAAATGGCCTTTTTTTATGACTATGTTTCTGGGTATTATTGGGTTTTATGTTATTATGATGCTCATTATGCGGCTCGTATTCCGTATGGACCTCAATACATCGTCTATTTTTTCCTTAAATTCAACCCAGCCTTCCTTTGCATTTATGGGTATTCCGGTGCTGGGCAGTCTGTTTGGTGCGGCAGAGGTCGCTATTCCGATTGCCATTACCGGTATAGTTGTCAATGCGGTACTTGATCCAATTGCAACTATTGTAAGCTCGGTTGGTAAAAAGACACAAGCGCACAAAGCCCAAGATGGACAGAATGAAAACTTGCTCAAATTAACGATTCATTCCATTTTGCACGGTTTGCGTGAACCGCTTGCCTGTGTGCCATTAATCGGTGTCATCCTTACACTTTTAGGCTTTCATGCGCCACAATTGTTGCAAGATTCGTTCAATCAAATCGGTAATGTTACATCCGGTGCAGCTTTGTTTGCGATCGGGGTTACGATCGGTCTGAACCACATTAAATTAAGTGGCAATGCAATCGGTATTTCGGTGCTGAAAGTTGTCGGGTTGCCGCTGCTGACATTTGCATTTGCTGCAATGATGGGACTGTCTACTGATGATGCAACGATGGCAGTACTGCTCGTCTCGTTCCCAAGCTCCGCTGTTGCGGCGATGATTGCGACCCGCTTTGAAACGTTAGAAGTGGAAACCGCTTCGTCATTTGTGCTTAGCTCCATCTTATCGCTTATCTCGTTGCCGATTTTGATTTCGTTGCTAGTATAAAGCGTGGCAATGGATGAGGATATCGGTACACAATCAAAGTTGAAATTTAACTTGGTCTGTGAACTAGGCAAAGCGATGAACATAAAGCAGTTGGCATCTTATGAATCAATATAGGTTTACATCTGAAATGAGCAGAAATTACGCTAACCTATCGGCATCATGTAGGATACAAGAGCGTAAAAAGAGCGACATGAACAATGAATGATGCCTGATAGCTTGAATTTGAATAATATAAATTGTAAGTATAACAGGTTAAATAGCAGCTCCAAATTTCATTGCTAGCGAGTCGAATAGCTCATTATTTTGCTTGCTAAGTTTGTGGGGAGCTGTCAATATAATAGCAAGGCTGCTGCAACGAATTGTTTTCAAACAATGGCGGGCAGCAGCCTTTTTTGTTGAGCACATTGTAAGCTAGAGCTTTCGCGATGATCGATGGAAGCTGAGGATGGAATATGGAATGAGGTAGACAATACGGTTTAGTATGCTTACTACATTCCCGTTTTCGTACCAAGCTTATAATGTTGCAGGATTGGCATTGCAGTTGGTTTGTACATATTATGTATCGTCTGTCTGCTTACAGCGTATATTGCGTAGCGATTCGTACGGTGTCTAGCAAGTCAGAACAGATGAAAAGGAGTGTGTTGTACATTGATAAATAGCGTGAATATTATGCCATTTCCGCGAGCAGCAGCAACCTTGTGGCAAAATCGTGTAGCAGATATGGTCGTGCATATCCAGCAGGAGGAATATCAAATTCCGATTACCCGTGAACAGCAAACCGATTTACAAGATATCGTTGGCTATTATTTACATGGAACCGGAAATTTCTGGATCGCTCATATCGATGAACAAGTCGTTGGTACGATTGCGCTGCTCGATATCGGTGAGCGGCAATTAACGCTACGCAAAATGTTTGTGCATCAAGATTATCGCGGCAAAACATGGGGCGTTTCACATGCGCTCATGCAACAAGCGATAAACTGGGCAAACGATCATAAGCAAAGGGAAATTTATCTCGGCACAACATTGCAATTCAAGGCGGCACATCGATTTTATGAGAAAAATGGGTTCATCGAGATCGAGCAGCAGCAGCTACCGCCAAATTTTCCGATCGTCCATGTGGATAAAAAGTTTTACCGGTTATCGTTACCATCCAGCGTATAAGCAGCTTGGAAGTGAATTTCCATCCTAGCTATCTGTTCACTTCGTATTGCGTGCACCATTTTTGCAAATTAAAGGATGGCGGCATAGAGCAGTGAAGTGAGTTGCCAATCATTCTCTACATTGATCTTTAATCATTTTTAGACAGAGAGTTTTCTTGCCGCATCAGCGGTGAGAAGGCTCTTTTTAGCATTGGATGGGGTGTAGGGACATAATTGTAGCTGGATGCAAAACCGAGTAGGGGACGATCTAGGTAAAGCTAATGATGACTATATAGGAATAAGGATACGTATGTACGTAATAGGAGCGTCTACATATGCAAAATCGTTTTCGTCGTGAACGACTGCCAGTAGAAGCGCCATCCTGCCTATACATACGATGAAATGTTGACAAAAAGGAACACGAATACTATATTATAAATTATTAATCGTAATATTTACGATTAAATCGCTTTAAACTTTATAATGGGTTTCACTTCATTTTATAAATGATGCTGTGTGCACCGACAATTGTAGCGCGACAGATTCATATAGCAGATGTAAGCGGATCGTTAGCCGTAACCGTCATTGTACATCAGGCAGGAGGAATCATAATGAACTTGGATTTTTTTACCGTACGCCGCATTCGGCAAATTATGGATGGATACATCGATGCCAAAGTGCCAGCTTCTATGCGCACTTCGGTGCAGATTGCTTATGAATGGCAGTCGGATGGGCTGATTTTGTCTGAGCTGCGCCCTTCACCAGCTACACGCGGCTGGCAGCGAACCGCGTTTGCGTGTCTGCGCTGTCAATCGGATGGCTGCTGGCATGTGTATGCACGGACAAACAAGCAAGCAGCGCATGATTTACCGCTTTGGAGTGCTGTGCCGGAAGCAGGCGGACAGCGTGATTTCGAGCTGCAACTGCAATATGTGGAGGAAGACCCATTGGAACTATTTTGGCCGGATTGGCAGGCGCATGATGAGCAGGAAGATTACGTATGACAAGATAAGGACATTATAATTACGCAGTGTTGACCATTCGATCCCCAATATAGTACTAGGCAACTGCGTGCAAAAGTTGGTGCACATACTTTATGAACGAGGAGGTATGAATATGAATGACATATCTGTGAATCATCATGATCCAACCGCTGAATTAAGTGATAACGAACTCGCACTGGCACAGAATGCAATCGTTGCTGGAGAGACTGTGCCGACAAGCGAGCCGTTTGACCCGCGTATTCCAGTAACGATTGTGACCGGGTTTCTTGGCGCGGGCAAAACGACGCTGCTCAATCATCTGCTTACTTCGGAGCACGGGCATAAGATCGCCGTAATCGTGAATGAATTTGGCGAGGTCGGTATTGATCATGAATTGATCGTAGGGGCGGAAGACGAGATTATTGAGCTGAATAATGGCTGTATTTGTTGTACGGTACGCGGTGATCTGGTGAAAATCGCGATCCAACTACTTGATCGCAAATTCGGCATACAAGAGCAGCGTTATGATTTTGATCGGTTGGTAATCGAAACGACCGGGTTAGCTGATCCTGGTCCGGTAATCCAGACATTTTTGGCGGAAGAACTGCTTGAACAATTTTTCAGACTGGATGCAGTCGTCACATTAGTCGATGCACGTCATGCTCATCTGCATTTCGATCAAGGGCTGGAAGCGCAAGCACAGATTGCTTTTGCCGATGTATTGCTGCTGAATAAGGCTGATCTAGTTACAGCGGAGGAGCTGGCGTTATTAGAAGCGCGTCTGCGCCACATAAATGTGTCGGCACCGATCTATCCTACTTGCCAATCTGCAATCGATATTCACTCTATATTGGATGTCCATGCATTTGAACTGGATCGCAAGTTGGAAATTCGTCCAAACTTGCTGCATGCCCATTACCATCATCATGAAGATGAGGTACGTTCGATCGTGTTACAGGATACACGTCCAGTTCATTTGCAAAAGATCAATCGTTTTATCGATGAGTGGCTGATCAACCATGCTGAAGATACGTATCGGTACAAAGGCATTATCTATGTCGACCAGGTGGAACGGCGCGTCGTATTTCAAGGCGTGCATATGATGCTGGGCATTAATACCGATCGCAACTGGCATGTTGGCGAAGCACGGATGACCCGCATCGTCATTATCGGTAAAAATTTGGATGAAGCGTGGTTTCAACAACGCTTTGCCGCATGTATCGTCGAATCGGCGGAATCGACACTGTAGTAGAGAAGTGTTACTAGTAACACAACATAATTGTATCTACTCCTATTAGGGCATATACGCACACTCGTATGCTGCGAGCCGTACTTTACTGCGAGAAGGAAATAAAGGGTACGGATGACGTCAGTGTTTGTAATTTTCAAACACGAGCGGTTTGGCAGGATAACATTGCAGACAGCATGGACGAAGGGAGGTGACAGCATCGATGCAAAGATTTAACGAGCAGATCGCCTTGTTGGAGCTGGAAATGGATTTTATGGGCAGAGAGAGCATCATTCATCCGCTTTTCATTGCGGATCAATATCATACATTGTTGATCGATGCGGGTCTGCCAGGTCAGTATGAACAACTTACCTGTGAGCTGCACGCAGCAGGCACATGCCCACAGCTACTGGATGATGTATTGTTTACACATCAGGATTTGGATCATATTGGCTGTTTGCCAGAACTCGATGCCGCCAATCCTACTGCGACATTTTACGCACATGAATGGGACGCTCCATACATACGCGGAGAACGTCCACTGTTAAAAGACAATGTAGTGCCGTGGCAATCGCAATTAACTGTGCTACCGAGCGGACGGGTTGATCGTTATTTAACGCATGGACAGCACTTTCCTATCGCTGGCGGGATCGAAGTCATTCATACACCTGGGCATACATCCGGGCATGTATGTTTGTTGTTATCACGTGAGCGTGCGGTAATCGCTGGTGATATTGTGTTTTATATCGACGCTGAACTTGTGCTACCACCGGTCGCATTAACTGAAAATCTGCCAGCTGCGATGCAGTCGTTAGAACAGTTGTTAGCCTATGATTTTGATACACTAATCTGTTATCATGGCGGGGTATGTTATGATGCGAAGGCACGTTTGCGACGATTGTTACAGAAGTCGTTTTGGCAGTAAAAGCAAATTAAAAATAAAAGGCTTCACCGATAGGATTATCAGTGAAGCCTTTTTGATGATTTAATTTATCTCAACCACTGCGCAATTAACGAAAAAGCGATAATAATCAAAAACAACAACGTAATATGATTGAGCGAGAAAATGAACATTTTTTTCGCCCAGCCGTTAACGTCTTCGATCGTTCCGGCTTTGTCATAGCTGCGGAAACTGAACACGAGCCAAGACAGGCTAAGCAGGAACGCGACGCCGGCGATATACGGGCTAAGCGGCCAGAACATCAGGCTTGACAATACGAGCAGTACGAGATAGAAATTCGTTTGTGCATAAGTACGTTTTAGACCTTTGACCACTGGCAACATTGGTACGCTTGCCGCTTTGTATTCATCAAAACGACGAATCGCAATCGCGTAAAAGTGAGGCATTTGCCATAGCAGCATCGTTACGACAAGTGCCCAAATTTCCCAATGTCCAATATCGCTCGATACAGCTGCCCAACCGATTAGTGGTGGCACGGCACCGGACAAACTGCCGACTTCAGTATTGTAGATCGTTGTGCGTTTTGTCCACATCGTATACGGCACGACGTACAGGAATAAGCCGAGGAAACCGAACAGCGCAGCCAGTGGAGAACTGAGATAGAGCAGCGCTACACCGATCAGCGCCATCGTTGTACCGATCGCGAGCCCGTTAGGCGCATCCATTTTACCGGTTACAGTTGGACGCGTTTTGGTACGTTCCATAATCGCATCGATATCACGGTCATACAAATTGTTAAATGCACCCGCAGAACCGATGACGAGCGACGAACCGATAAACGCCAATATAATCGCTCCGATATGATCGAAAAAAGACAGATTCATCACATAAATAGCCATGCTCAATCCGGCAAACATCGCAATCAGATTAGATTTGATGATTCCCGTTTTGATGGTCGCAAAAAAGATGGCAGTAAACGACGAAGTTGTCTGCATAGGTACAGCTTGACCAGTTTGATTTTTCATCTCTATATATGTCACCCGTTTCAGTATTTGATATGTGTCCATCATACCATTTATAAGGTAAAAACACGCGCTATAAATGACGTTTTTTAAAATTACGCCATCAATTTGTGAAAACTTTATAACGATTTTCACAAAGGGATAGGAATATTGGTGAAAGTATGCCTAAACAACGATTGCACACCAAAATAATATATACCTAAACGAACATAAAAGCCAGTCATCTATGCAAAAAAATAATCGATATGTGCGCACGGTCATTGCTGATGAGGCAGACAATGATGTCTGTGTCGCTTACATATCGATTTAAACCGTCGATCCTATCGTATTTACCGATGATTCATTGCGCTGTTCTAACTACTTCGAGTCCTAATGTAGAGTGATTATAAATTTGCCACCTGATCAACCGCTCGTGCGGTCGCTTGCCGCTCGGCTTCCTGATCACGCTTTGTTAAACGACGATGAGCGGTAAGCAGAAATGGCATGCCGACTAGCGTAAGCAGAGCAAGCGGCACAAACACGATGATGCCTCCATACACGGCAAAATGCTGCACGAGCATCCCGCCAACAACCGGAGCGACCATTGCGCCGATATTGTTAAAACCCATCGTACCAAAATACGTGCCTTTCCAGCCCGCTGGTGCGATATGATCGATCAGCATATCCATCATCGTAAACATTAGCACTTCACCGACTGTAAAAATAAACACACCGATCATAAATACCGGTAAACTATGCGCCAGCCCAAACATAACGAGTGACAGCGACACCAATATATTGCCTAGCACAAGCGGTACGATCGGACGAAATCGCCTTGCTGTTCGAACGAGCGGATACTGCACGATGAGCACAACGACCGCATTCATCGCGATCATATACGAAAAGATTTTGCTGCCATCTGTAATATCCGGTGTAATCGCCAAAAACTGTGCCAACGTGGAATCAAAATGCGCATAACCGAGTACGCAAAAGATCATTCCGATCAACACCGGCAAAAAAATGCGATCCGAAGATGTCACCCGTAACGCCTCACGCATATTCGGTTTAACCGAAATGTCTGCCTTATACGTTTGCAGCTTGGTGAGCGGATGAATGATAAATTGCAGCATCAGCACCATACTGTACAACACATACACACCACCTGTAATAAAAAACGGAAATGTCGACGCGCCCGAACCAAGTTGCAGTCCGATCAATGGCCCAAATACGACCCCGATATTAATGGCAGCATAACGCAGATTGAATACGAGCAAACGGTGCTCTGGCGGTGTCGTATCCGACAATAGCGCCCGCGCCGCTGGCTCAAAAGTAGAGCGGCAAATCCCATTCAGTACATTAACGACAAAAAACATCCATACATATTCTGCCGCCGCAAAACCGAAAAATACAAACGACCAGCAACATACAGAGACAAGCATCACTTTTTTACGTCCGATCCGGTCAGAAATATAACCGCCATAAAAGCTCACCAGCACCCCGGCAAGCGAACTGCCTGCGATAATGAGTCCGGTCTGGGTTGCCGGCACATGAAGTGTGGAAGTTAAATAGATCGCCAGAAAAGGCACACTCATCGAAGTGACAAGCCTACCGAACATCGTGCCGACGATGATCGTCCAGGCGAGTGGATGAATCATAGCTAGATTTTTTGCAATCATGTGGAACACTCCTTATATTTACAAAACGTTAATCAAGTTGTTATCATTGTAAAAAGTAAAAAGGAGAAGAAAAAGAGAAAAATTTTGCATGTCAGTTTCACCTTTTAGCGAATGTTGTGAAAACGGTAGCTAGGTATGAACACATAGGTATGGAAACTTAATGGATCATTCCCTTTCAAACTTGAATAGAGGGATCGCAGGCGAATGACAGCAGGCACGGATACGATATATATCAATTGAAAAGAAAATTGCACTAAGCTTGTCAGCTTACGGAAAGGAAACTCATGATGGAGCATAATATGATTCAATATTTACAGCTATACGAGCGGCTGAATCCAAGTAATGAAGCGAATGGGACGTGTGCGGTGACGATCGCTCAGCTGGCAGAGCTATTATGCTGCACACCGCGCAATGTAAAGTTGATTTTGCGTAGACTGGAAGCACATGGTTGGATTGCCTGGCAGCCCGGACGAGGCAGAGGCAATCATTCACATTTGCAATTTGTATGCTCTAATGGAGCGCTGCTGGAACAACGGATTCAATATTTGCTGGAGCGTGACAAAGTAAAAGAAGCGCTTGATTTGGTCAGCAACTTTGAAGGTGAGGAGTCCATGCGTGAGCGTCTGTCCCAGCGCATCCATATTTATTTGGGACTACATCAGGAACAGGAAGCGAGCAGCAGACATGATGTGCTACGTATGATTCGTTATCGACCACTTGGCAAGCTGGATACGGTGCGTGCGTTCAGCGCATTTGAAATTTTTTTGATGCGGCATATTTTTGATACGCTTGTCGCTTATGATTCCGAGACAGAGCGCTTTGTGCCAAAGTTGGCTCATTTATGGGAATGCAGTGAGGAGGGGACTGCCTGGACGTTTTATTTGCGCAAAGGGGTACGATTTCATGATGGCAAGTTGTTTACAGCGCGCGATGTGGCGGCAACGTTGGAACGAATTAAACGGCGGGGCGACAATATCGGCTGGCTCTATCGTGATATGGAAAGTATTCGGCTGCATGACGATTATGCGCTAACGTTTACATTAAAACAGCAAAATACGATGTTTTTGCATCTGATCTCCAATATTAATATGGCGATTGTACCGGAGCATGAGCAGGACGATATGACGATTAACGGCACCGGCCCGTTTCGCGTGTCCCAGCTAAATACGAGCAAAATGTCGTTGAGCGCGTTTGACGGTTATTATGGTTATCGCCCGCTTTTGGATCGGGTGGATGTATGGTTTTTGGCGGAGGAAGGCGGAAGTAATCGGTATTATCGTTTGACCCATGAAGCGGATAGCGAAGAACAGGAACAGGCGAATAGCCGTCAATTGACCCAGCCTGCACTTGGAGGCAGATATTTGCTGTTTAATATGCGCGTGTCCGGCGTTCAGCATGATGTGAATTTTCGCTATGCGATGCGGCTGTTATATGATCGGCAGACGATGCAAGAGGAGCTGCAAGGGGATCGCACGTCACCAGCAGGGAGTTTTTTGCCGTGGAAAAGCGCCCAGCAAACGTTCCCACGCATCAGCCTGGACGAAGCAAAACGCCAATTGGCTCTCAGCAGCTATCATGGCGAGATGCTCATGCTAAGCTTTACCGACAAAAAGGAAGATCGACTGGAAGCGGAATGGATACAGCGGCGTGCAGCGGCAATCGGGTTAAAGCTGGAACTTGCTCCGCAGGAAGATCGGGAGTTGTTAGGTGGACATATCGCACTTGCGGTGGAGGTGTTGGAAGATGATTGGGAATGGGATTTGATTAATTTCTTCTCGAATGAAGTCAATCATCTGCACCGTTTGCTAGATACCGAGCAGCTTCGTGTGCTACATACGATGTTATATGATGTGATGCGACATGAACGCTCAGAACGGGAGCGGATTTTGGAACAGATGGAGCGAAAGTTACAGCAAGAACATTGGCTGTTGCTCGGTAATCATATTAACCAACGAGCGTATTTTAACCGTAGTTTGAGCGGATTACATCTTGATTCGTTTGGTTTTCCGAATCTGTCTACGATGTGGATTCGAGATAAACTATCGCTGACAACGATACGACACCAAACTTAAATTTAAGTAAAAAATGTAGTATTACGGAAAATATGTCGTAAAAAGGTGAATGATGCGAAGAACTGGGTAGATATATGAACAACAGCTAATTACACACGGCTTACATCAATAGCATGATAATACATGATCAGCATGGACTTTAATTATAATTTATGCTTAATACATGCAGGATTTGGAAAACGAAACAGCGTATTGTATGTATGGCTAAAATAATTAATTTCCATTATTTGAATTAGACAGCTGCGATGAGAGCCGAATCTACCCCATCCAACCTGAATTGTAGTCGAACATTATTGTGGCTGCTCAATGCGAAGATCGGAGGATAAATAACGATGATCTATTTTGTACGCAAAAGCGAAGTAGGGCAACTTCCATCAGACCCTGCCGAGCTACAATATCGATTGCGACAGATGGTGGGCAACAATGAAGCGATCAGCATTGATCGTATGGCGGTTGAGCTGCAAATGGAAAGTGTACAGCTTTTAATGGGCAACCCGGTATTTACACCGTTATTCGTGCAAGGGGAGCATGTGGAGCGCTTTTTACGTTCGCCGTTGCACGGTTATGCAAGCGAAGTGTATGTGGAGTCGCTTGAGTTGGTGACCGCTTATTTACGAGAGCTGCAAGAAGAAATCATGCGTGTTTCCGATGTATTGACTCGTTATCATCAAGATACATCTACACAGGGAAGCGAACGAGACAGCGTGCGACAATTGCTGATCGATCTGGGCGAACGACGCGAAGTACTGATGCTGGTGTTACAGGAAATGCGCAATCGCATCGATACACAGATGCAACAGGAAAAGGAGCGATTGGCGCGTTATGATCTGGATGGCGGTTGGAGCATATAGGACGGAGTGTATACGATAATAGCTTAGAGGATGGCGCAGTCAAGAAATTTCATCATAAAGTCATGCCTATAATAAACAACCGAAAGCGCCGTTCCCGCACCTGATTTCAGGCAAGCAACGGCGCTTTTTTACGAATTCCATAATAAAGTTATACCGTAATGACACGATCAAACACGGCTACATCCGTATCCGAACGCTTAATCCAGTGTAGCGATATCGATCACAAAGCGGTAACGCACATCGCTTTTCAGCACGCGCTCATACGCTTCATCGACCTGATGCGCATGAATAATTTCGATTTTAGGCGCTATGCCATGCTCAGCAGCAAAGTCGAGCATTTCCTGTGTTTCTGCGATTCCGCCTACGAGCGAACCGGCAATGCTGCGGCGGCCCATAATGAGCGAAAATACATGATATTGATCCGGTTCAGCGGGAGCACCCACATTCACGAGTGTGCCGTCGACACGCAGCAAGGACAAATATGCATCCACATTAAGATTTGCCGAAACGGTGTTCAAAATCAGATCGAATTGACCTGCCAGCGCTTTAAACGTCTCCGGCTCCTCGGTGGAATAATATTGATGTGCACCAAGTTCTAGTGCTTCATCCTTTTTGTTCGCTGAACGGCTAAGTGCTGTAACATCGGCACCGAGTGCGCGCGCAAATTGTAGCGCCACATGACCGAGACCGCCAACCCCGATCACAGCGACCTTTTTACCTGGCCCAATGTTCCAATGTTTTAGCGGGGAGTAAGTAGTAATACCTGCGCATAGCAGTGGGCTTGCCACGTCCAGCGCCAGTTGATCCGGAATGCGTACGACAAAACGATCGATTACGACAATCTTCTGGCTATAGCCACCATACGTAGGATTGGCATCATAATCTCTAGAGTTGTACGTCTGCACTACCCCTTTGGTGCAATACTGCTCATCGCCGCGCAGACAGTATTCACACTCGCCACACGAATCGACAAAGCAGCCTACACCAACACGATCACCGATCGCAAATTTGGTCACTTCGCTGCCGACCGCTTCAACGACACCGGCAATCTCATGACCGGGCACCATCGGGAAAATGCCGCCGCCCCACTCATCGTATGCACTATGAATATCAGAATGGCAAATGCCGCTAAATTTGATATCGATCAAAATATCATGCGGACGCAGTTCTCGACGTTCAATCGTTGTTTTCTCAAAAGGCGCTTTGGCATGTGAAGCACTGAGCACTCGTGTTTGTACCATTTGATCCACTCCTCGTTTGCGTGAATTAGTGTTCCATCTGTAATGAACTGAAAAAGTAACATAAAGTTATGAATGAACACTTACTCATTTATTATATGCAAATTAGCAGCAGATGCAATTTTGGCTAATACAGCTTAATCCCAATTCGTTTCGTTTAAACTCTGTCTGATGATTTCTTCCTAAACACTAATTTGCTAGGATAACTAGAATAAGCTATAGGTAGAAGATCGAGGTTTATAACTACTAAATTACATTAGTCAAATAAAATAAATTATGATACGTTTATCGTAAATATAACATCTCACCTTTTGAAACAAACGAAACCAAACTTAATTTATATAAAAATCATTTAACATAATTACCGACTTGGAGGTAAAAATGGCTTTAATTATACATGGATTATCAATACTTTGATAATCGCTATGATATCGTCATTATCGGTTTAGCTGCTTTCAAGAAAAATATTAAAGTTAAAATCGAAGTGTATACACGTGAACAATTTAGATCGCTTAACTAATCTATAAAAAACACCAATTCCTTTATTCGCCATACTTGTACCCTGTTGGTCGGACTACGGATCGTGTAATGTTAAATCATACTAAGCAGCGAGCATTTACGATATCACTCCGGTACAGCTATCGTAACGGAAATTTCCGGGCACGCTGCTGATGTGGATATACTCCGCATCGTTTAGCAACATCCAATACAGCTGAATAGCCGCAGGCTATTGTGAACACTTCCTTCTTCTTCCTATGGCGATTTCCAGTGTTCCTGCTCTCCTGCGGCTTTTCTGTTATTTAGGAGGTTATACGATGAATACAGATCACAATGGGCATACACATACAGAGCATAATGAGCACAATCATAGCAAGGGGATGAGCGATCACAAGCAGATGTGCGATGATTCTAATCATGCTACACATCCACATCATGAGCACACACGAAACGAAATTGAAATGATTGCAGAGCAGTTCAAACATACGGAAGCAACAACGATGAAAGCACAGCCCACATCTGCCGATCCAGCGATTGCAGCGGATCACGCAGCCAGTCCAATAACTGCGCAAGTGGATACATATCACACCTCACAGTGGATAAATCCGATTCTACTACGTCGTGCGGGACAGCTTATGATGCCTGCTAATATGAGTGAGCAAGCAGAGTTGAAGTCTGTGCAACAATTTGCAGCAAACGTATGCGATGTATCGGATGCGGTACGTCATAATAACGAGCCATCGTCACGATATACAAATACACATCCTGAAAAATCAGCTATCGAAACTACAGATGCTGAAACTGCGTATTCGCATCCGTTATGCAACGCACAACAGATGTCATCCATTGCGATCCTTGCCTCATTGCTGCAAGACATCGCGCAGCTAGGCTATACGTTTGCGCCCGCATTAATCGAGCAGTGCCACATCCAAACGCCGGAACATCTAGTTGAATTGCATCGGCAAATCGTGCCTGTTTTGCGCCAGTTGGTCGGTGATCATGTGCGTTATGAGCCGATGTATCCTAATTTTCCCGCTCAAGTGATGGCAGCGACAGCAGCCGAGCTGTATATAAATGCGCTGCTGCATTATCGCTTTGGCATTCGCCCGACGTACGATGTGATGAGACGCCCGCCTGCCGAGCAAGTAACCGAATTAAAGCCAATCGATCTGGCGACAGCGGACACCTGTATTCATATGCTGCGCAATCTGGCTGCGGCAAATGGCTCATTATCCACCCAGGATAAAGACGATCTTGCGATCGGATTGCGAGAGGTAGAGCAGGTCGAATGGCTGCTGCCGGAGCGTATTCCGTACAAAGAAAATGCCGCTTTTATCGCTGCTGTATTATTAGAAACAGGGCGTGCCAACGGTCAGCGGTTAAGTGTGTATTTTCGCACTGCTACCGATGTGCTGCGGCTAGCTGCCGGATTGTCTGGACTGGATACGGATATGGCATGGGCGAAAAAGCTGTCACAACTTCGCCAACCGTTTGCTAACCCCTATCATCTGACACAAGCGCTAAATGTGCCAACCGGTGAAGGTCATCCGCAATCAGCGCGGACGGCGTACCATTTCCGCAAGTTCCGGCGTGCCGAACGTCGCTTACTATTAAGCTTATTGGAGCGTACAAACGATCCGCTAGAAGATATGGTGCTGTATCGCGAACAATGGAAACGGCTTGGGGAATTGCTGCATCCGGGTGAAATGCGGACTCGTTATCCGCGTGCTTTTGCCGCTTTTACGGCGCTGCGCCGTGAACGTTCGATTGTGACGATACGTACGGAAATCGAGCAGGGGATGAAGGAACGCGATCCGGCGGTCATTGCCCGGCTCGGAACACGCCCTGGAGAGCTGGCGAGGCGGTTGGATGCATTGCTTCGTTCGCAACCTGAACGCAGTGCCCTTATTATGGAGCAATTTAAGCAGCATCGCGAAAGTATGGCAGTGCCGTTATTGCTGCAAATGTTAGCACATTTCAACCATCGTCAGCAGCGGAGTCGGTATCGGGTATTTTTCCCGAAAGGCAATATGGGTAAAGTGGTGGCGATTCCAGACCGTCTGCCTGCTTTGGACAGCAAGGTGACGACAGCGATCGTACAGACGATTCGCGATGAGCTGAAACGTCGCTTTGCGCAGCGTCCAGCGCTTGGGTCTGTCTATATCGATCCGCAATTGCAGCATATTCCGGTGCCATTAGCACAGCGATCCGCTAGTCGTGCACTGCGTGCATTGCCACGTGGTAGCCGGGTACCGCTGCCGGCTGGTCATACGGTGCGTCTGTTTTGCTGGTGGAGAAATATGGCGGACGGTGCGAACAGCCGTGTGGACATTGATTTGTCTGCGGTGCTGTTAGATCGGAACTGGCAGCCGCTAGAAACGTTGGCGTTTTACAATTTGCAAGCACAGTATGGCGTGCATAGCGGCGATATCGTCGACGCACCTGAAGGTGCATCCGAGTTTATCGATCTATATCTTGCGCAAATACAGCAGCAGACGCGTGCTCGTTATATTCTCGTGCAATTGTCTTGTTTTACCGGACAGGCGATGTCGGAGCTACCGGAATGTTTTGCCGGTTTTATGGTTCGTGACGATCGCTTTGCCGGCGAAATTTATGAGCCTGCGACCGTGCAAACGAGATTCGATCTGACAGTAGAAGCGCAGCAAGCGGTGCCGTTTGTGCTCGATTTGCAGGAACGGCAAATGATCTGGCTCGATGCAGTACCACGCAACCGCAGCTTTCGTGTGACCGCTGCCGACAATATGACCAGTTTGCAAATGCTTGGACATGCTTTTACCAATTTGCGCCGTCCGATGCTGGCAGAGCTGTTCAGACTGCATGCAGAAGCACGCGGCAAAGTGGTGGAGCAGATCGAAGCAGCGGATATCGTATTTGCGATGAACGAGGGCATTACGCCGTATCAGACAGATGTGATTTTGGCGGAATATTTGTAAACGGTATAAATTGGGAATACGATGCGTAAAATAAATGAAAAAGCGCGAGCATAGAGATTCATGCGTATGATCTCCATGCTCGCGCTTTGTGCTATCCCGATAGAAAGAGGTGATCAGCAATCCGTTTCTGCGTAATCGATCCAAATTACTCCATATTATATCGCTATCATGTATAGAAAAATTCAATTATGGGTAAATGCATAAAAAGGCATATAATAAGCCTCGATGAGTCGCCGTTGACTCTCGCTTTTGATTAAGCTCTATTGCAGTGCGATAAGCGTGGTGTAACTGACTTTTGTTGAACAGCAGTTAGCCCGTAAACCCGTAAAGTCGGTATACTATGATGATCAAGTGTGAACTGAAGTCTACCAGCGAAGGGAGCATTTCATATGACAACGGAAAAGCTAAATGCAGCGTCATCTGGTACGTTTACGATTGGCGGCGATCTACAGGTGAATCGCCTAGGTTACGGCAGTATGCAGTTGACGGGTAAAGGGGTATGGGGCGAGCCGAAAGACCCGGATGAAGCGGTACGCGTATTGCAGCGTGCGGTAGAACTGGGTGTGAATTTTATCGATACAGCGGATTCGTATGGCCCTTTTGTGGCGGAGCAGCTGATTCGGAAAGCATTGCATCCCTATAAAGACGATCTCGTCATCGCAACAAAAGCAGGGCTGACTCGCTCTGGCCCGGATGATTGGCGTCCAGTCGGTCGACCGGAATATTTGCGTCAGCAAGCAGAGCTCAGTCTGCGTCATCTCGGTCTGGAACGAATCGATCTGTTCCAATTGCACCGGATCGATCCACAAGTGCCGTTGGAAGATCAACTTGGCGAGCTGGAAAAACTGCGTCAGGAAGGAAAAATTCGTCATATTGGTCTAAGCGAAGTGAGTGTGGAACAGCTGCACAAAGCGAATAAAATTACCCAAATCGCTTCGGTACAAAATCTGTACAATCTATCCACACGTAAAGCCGAAGCACTGCTGGAAGAAGCTGAAAAACATGATATTGCATTTATCCCGTGGTTCCCACTCGCAACCGGTAAGCTTGCCCGTGAAGGTGGCCCACTTGACGAAATCTCCAAACGTCTAAACGCCAAGCCTGCTCAAGTTGCACTGGCATGGCTGCTGCGCCGCTCACCTGTCATTTTGCCTATTCCGGGTACGTCCACCGTCGCACATTTGGACGAAAATATCGAAGCCGCTCAGCTGCAATTGAGCGATGAGGACGTTGAAACGCTTGATAAGCTGTCGGAATGAGTAGGATTTATCGGTAAAATAACGGTATCGTTCATGATCAACCCTCGAATGGATTAATACATACGGGGGTTTTGTTATTTCTACTGCTGCAATAATATACTATAGCGTTGATCCAGAGACAGTTATATTAATACACAAACACCGACCGAGAGGAGTTTGGATATGAGTATACTGTCTTTTATTTTGTACTGCGTGATCGTTACTTTTACACCGGGACCGAGCAATATTGTGATTTTGTCGATTGCTAATCAGGAGGGTACAGCCACCAATTTCTCTATGTGCGCTGCATGGAAGATTTGGTGTTTTTCACGGTTAAGCAGCCAGTTGCCGGAATTGTGCCGGTAACTAATTATGTAGCATCACTAACGCTTAACAAACTCCATTATACATCGTGAACAAGCAAAACCGACCGCTCCGCAACTAAATAAACACTTCCTGCGTCTACACAATAGAGCATCATGTCTCAACTCAGCTGTTCAGACCATGCTTGCTAATTTTTACAGTATAGCTTGACCGTAGATTTAACGTGTTACCGTTTAAAAGTTAGACCCGATTCATACTACATACGATGACGGAGGAATGTGCTGTTATGACGACGTATAACGATCAAATTCAGATTGTCGAATACGAACCGCGCTATGCTGCATCGATTGCCGAGATGTGGAATGCCAGCCAGGAGAGCTGGGGCGGCGACAATGCATTACAAACAGAACAGATGATTTTGCAGGAACACCATAATAGCCCGCATCTGAACATTTTTCTTGCTGTAAATGGTGAGCAGGTGATCGGCTATTGCAGCTTTTCCCATTACAAAGAAGATGCAGGCGCGCTCTATATTGCTTTGCTCAATGTGCGTCCTGACTATCATGGGCACAAAATCGGCAAACGACTCGTCTTACGCGCTGTAGAAGAAACGATTAAACTCGGTTGGCCGCGTGTCGATCTGTACACTTGGCCCGGCAATAGTAAAGCTGTACCTGCTTACAAAAAAGCCGGTTTTTTCTGGGAGCGGCGTGAAGATGTGACCCATTTGATCAATCTGATTCCATCGGTGTTGCAAACGCCAGCTGTACAGCCGTATTTTGAACAGCTTGATTGGTATAATGATAGCATTCGTGAGATCGTAACCGAGCCGGACGGTCATGGTGAAAATGGATTTGATTATTTTACTTACGAATGGCGCAAACATAATGTTTATTTACGGATGGAATATGAGCGCACTGGACGCGGATTACGTTTGATCGAAACCGATGATTATATGATCCAGGCGACGATTCCGAAGCGACATCGGTTGCCATTTGGCACAAGTTATCCGATTGAATACGAGCTGATCAACAAAACCGGCAAGCCGCTGCAAGTAGACATTCAAGCCCGCAGCAATGAGCAAGTAGCATGGTCACTGCATCAATCGATACACGTACAGGAGCGAGAAACGGTTCATGCTACATTCGAGCTTAATCCGATCGAGGAGGAGCAAGACCCCTACCAAACGCATCCGGTTGTTGAAGCGGAACTGCTCATCAATGGACAGGCAGCCGTGTTCAAGCTTGGGATTGAACCTCGTTTCCCGGTGCGGCTTAAACTGCACCAGCCAGAACAAACGCCATTTGTCGGCAAAGAGTTGGAAATTGAACTTTCGCTGGAAAATGAATACGACACCGAGCAAACGTATCGTATCTGTTGGCAGGAACATCGATTGCTGTCTTTCCGTGAACGAACGCTGACGATGCAGGTGCCCGCACACGGTCGCCAGGCGCTGACCGTAAAAGCAACTGTACTTGATTATGGTATCTGGTATGAGTCGTTAACGATTGAACGAGCGGTTATGAACAATGAAACGGTAGCTCAATTAACAGATAGCGAACTTCCATCAACCGATGCTTCGCCATCTACCCATTATGTGAAAGTGCTGGAACAGCCCATCAGTCTTGTGCTGTCTGGCGCACAGTCCGTATTTGGCGGTCAGACAGCAGATGGCTGGGTAGCATCCAATGGCGCCTATCATGTGCATCTGAACAAGCTGACGAATGCGATCCATATGTACAAAGGCACCGAATACGGTGGGATGATGTTTTATCCTAAATTTGGCTTGCCTTACGACAATGCCTTCAAACAAGATCGCGCTATCCGCGTTTCGTTCCATCAACAAGAAGCGTTGATTAGGATGGAAGCGGAATATGAGCCACAATCGCTGCAATTGCGCCTGAAAAACATAATTCAGCTCCACCAGAACGGAATTATTACCCAGCATTATGAGGTGCACAATATAGCCGGACAGGAACGAGCAGAACCGTTATTTTTAAAAGGAAAATTCGAGTTGTCGCTTCATAACAGCATTTTGCCGTATCAAAACGGGTATGTGGATACCGCGTATGGCCCGGATGCATCATCAAGCGATTACTGGCTGATCGAAAATATGACCGAAAACTGGGTATTCCATCGCAAAAAGCACAATAGTTGGGGCATCACTTGGCCACAGGAACGCATATTGCTGCGCGATCATTGGCATTATGCGCTAGAGCATCCGCTGGGCATGTTGCAAGCTGGTGAAACGGTGAGCACGCCGCCGCTGCGTATCGCTGGCGGCACATGGAGCGACTGGCAAGATTTCCGTGCGTTTGCGCTGGAAACGAGTCAAACCAAGCCGCTGCAAACGGAGCCACCGCTGGAGATCGTACTTAATGACGGCAATCCTTTTATAACGACCGAGCAGGCGAAGCTAACCGTAATTGAACGTAAAAATACGGTTTTAAACGGTACGATTATCGCTGTTTCACCTAAGCGTGTAGAACGGCAGCAATTTGACATTACAGCAGAGCAGCAGTTACAAACATGGAATGGCTCACTTTCCCTCTCTCCTGCCACGCCGGGCAAGCTGGATACGCTTCAGCTTTTGCTCGATATGGACAGTTATGAACTAAAACAGCAACGCCTGCTCATTCCCGTCTCGGACGAACCGATGATCACGAGCGTACGCCAAACCGAGCAAGGTGATGTGCATTGTGTGCAAAACGGCGTGCTCGAATTTAAAGTGAGCAATCGTTTTGCACCAGTCGTATTCTCCTTACAGCACGATGGTGTAGAATGGATCGATTCTTCTTTTCCTGAGCCAGGTCCCAAATCATGGTGGAATCCGTGGACAGGTGGACTGACTGTACAGCTCAAAGGCATGTCATCTGCTAGCATATTAAAACAACCGCGTTCGGTATCGTTTACCGATATAACCGATTCGCTCGGCAACCATTGGTACGGTGTCGCGATCGAGATGGAAATTACCGACCATGCCATTTACAAAGGCTTATTGCTGCGCCAGTATTATGTAACATTGCCCGGTGCCCCGGTCATGGCTTCATTTGTACACGTTCGGCAGCAAACCGGCAGCAGCTTTGCCCCGCTCGTGATCCGTCAATGGAATTATTGCAAAGCGAGTGAAGGGATGACAGATAGTCGTGTATCGCTGCGTAATTTGGCAGGCGAGTCACTCGTCTGTAAAGCAGGCAAAGCGGGATACGAAACCGAAGTGCCGGATGGCATCATTAGTCTGAGCGCGCAAGAGCGAACATATCGGCTGCATATCGTAGCAGATACAATGAACCAGACGAGCGACGTGCTGGTCGATGCCTCTGTCATTTTGTCCGAAATGTCCAGCAATTTGTACACTCGTCATGGGGAAGAAGAATTTACAGCGCCGCAATTTTGGGTATTTTCTGAGACAGAGCTGCCTGTTGATACTTTTGCGGAGCTGAAACGGATTCGGTTTGGCAAACGGAATGCAGGCGGAGAAACATCGGATGAAAAGTGACGATTACATGCAGTGTTGGGGCAGCGAATACTCTCTCATCTAATGAATTGGAATTTACGATCAACTTAAAATCAGCTTGTATGTCCAGCTGAGTGATATATACAAAATTCCATCCTTATCACTATGCAAACGAACGATACTGTCCAAAGGAGCGGTCTATGAAAATTATCGATGCACATATTCACTTTTCCGAAATTGAAGCTTTTCACGATACAGCGCGCACACTCGCTTCGATTGACTATACGACGGATGGGCTGCTGGCTGAATTTGCTGCTTCCAATGTGATCGCTGCTGTCGGCATGGGTGTGACCGAGACGATTCCTGGTGCTTTTCCTGACAAAGAAGCAGCCAACCCAATGCTGCTTGATCTGAACGATCGTCTGCCGGACAATGTGTTCACCTGCATTGGTATTAATCCGGAGACACTGCACAATCCGCGCCAACTGGAAGCGGTGGAACAGTCGCTTTCCAATCCGCATGTCGTCGGCTTCAAGTTATATGCCGGCTATTACCATTACGATGTGGGCGACCCGATCTATGATCCGGTATATGAGCTGGCGCGTCGTTATCGTTTGCCTGTTGTCATTCATGGCGGTTTAACGTATGCAGATCAAGGATTGCTGCAATATTCGCATCCGCTGGCGATGGAGAAAACGTTCGTAAAGCACCGCGATATCACCTTTATGCTCTGCCATCTGGGCGATCCGTGGGTGCTGGACGCGTCCGCCATGTTGGAAAAAAATCCGAATCTGTATGCCGACCTGTCCGGTTGGATCGTCGGCGACAATGCTAAAGTGCAGCGACTGATGGGCGAACAGACGTATGTCGATCATTTTAAACGAGCGCTTGTCTTTTCGGAAAAGTATGATCGCTTGTTATTCGGCACCGATTGGCCGCTCGTGCCGCTGGATGCATGGATCATGTTTATTCAGCATTTGATTCCGGAAGCGCACTGGGAGGATGTGTTTTATGGCAATGCGCTGAAGGTGTTTCCGCGATTGCGGGAATGGGTGGAGCGGCGGTAGTCGTTTGAATGAGTGTCGGAGAACACCAGTACGCGCATGAAGCGGAAGGATGTTTTATAGCTGTACAGGTGGAAACGATCTGCGTAATTGAATAGGTATAAATCGAGCGAAAGCTCAATAGTATGCAGACCAAGTTGAATTTCAATTTTGATCTTGTACTGAAATGCTTATTAATAAGACATTGAGTCAGATTCAGCACTCAAATTCATCTCGGTCAAGGTAATAGCATGCATGCCGAAAGATGGAATCAAGCAGCTTGTATAAAACCTTGAGTATACACCAACATCACCGAAGCGCGGTAAGCAGAATGGAATCATCTGCTTGCCGCGCTTTTGGTTGTATTGTCCATTTCCTCATTGCCACTTCGACGTACGATGCATCTGTAGACAAGGCAAGTGGCGTACGCGTACATATCGATCTACATCAAATGACCATTCATGCCTCGCTACGTCTTTTCACCATATTACGTATTTCTGGCCATTTGCGATACATTAATAGATTGCGTGTACTAAACATAATCGCGATACCAACCCATAATATCCATAACACACTAAGTGGCGAGCCTGCTGGAGCAAAGAACGCATGAAAGGTGAAATTAAGCCCATAACGAATTACAATCAGCGCAATCCAGGCAAATAGCGTTATTTTGTTGCCTTGCATATAAAGCTGATCGCCCGACCAAAAGACGCGTGTATATTTCGCTTGTACGATACCGCCAAGCATGGCGGCAACGGTGATGAATACAAACTCGACAATCTGATACACAGGCAGACTGCTATGCGGCAAATTTTGTACCGTTTGATACAGAGCGAGTAGAGGCAGCAGGAATAACGTAATCATTTTAACTTTACGCGGGCGCAGCTGACGGCTGATGACCCAGATCATAATGAGGGCGATGATGAACAAATTCATGTGATGGTTGAACATAATGGCATCTTCCTTTTGTAGTAGGATTGTGATTCGATTTCCGGGGGCATATCGATCGTCGTTGTTATTGGTGATGTTGGTTTTATTATAAAATGTCGACACAGTTTCCACCTCCATGTCGAGATCGAATTTATTGTTGAAATCATTCGATATATCCATCTTTAGATGGAGTTTCGAATATTCATCAACAATAGCTAAACAGAACTCATCGTCGTATATGTATTTCCGGGATATGAAGGACAATACAGTTGGAACATGCATGAACCCGATGAGTACCCTAAATGAAAATTGTTGTATCTATTTGCATATTGGTATAAGAATCATTAACATAATGAACAGTGCAACAAGATGGATAAACGAGCATTTGGGAATGATACAGTTACAAGATGGATCATTACGAATGATGCTATCGTTTCTGGCTTGCCCATTTGTAGTTTTTGTTTATAAAAGTTTCAATGTATCGTTTTAATGAGCGGCACATACACTTCATGAATCTGCACGCTGTAATGCTATGCTGAAGTGTATAGGAGCAACTATCTCGATAATGAAAATATCGGAAATGAAGGTATATAGAAAGGAATGCAATGCAGATGAGCCGAAACAATATATGGATAACAATCATTTTATGGGGTATGGCGATATGTACTGTAGCTGGAACCGTGATCGGATTGTTAACCCTATCCACATCGGAAAAACAGCAACAAGCAGCCAACCATGCTTCAACTATCCATCATACGGATGCTAACCTCACAAACACGAAATTGCCACAATCGAATAAGTCATCCGAGCAACCTTCTTTTAAAGATAAACATTCTGCAGCATCATCACCGGAAGTTGAACATGACAATCTTGATTCCGAACGTATGGATCGGGTTGTAGATGGCGCGGGGGTCACGATGATTGGTGATTCGCTCACGCTTGGAATTAAGCCTTATTTACAAGAGCGGTTGCCTAATATGATTATCGATGGCAAAGTTGGACGTCAAATGTCACAGGCTGACGATGAAATTAATCGCTTATCTGCTCAAGGGAAGCTGGGGGATTATGTTATTATCGAACTCGGTACAAATGGGGCTTTTAGTTCAAAGCAGTTGCGAAGTATACTGAAATCATTATCCAACGTTAATCGCGTACTACTCGTAACAGCTCGCATGCCAGAGCAGTGGCAGGACACGGTTAATCATACTTTAATTCGGGTGGGGCACGAATTTACTAATGTGCGAATGGTTGATTGGTACAGTGCAAGTCAGGGCAAAGAACAATACTTTTATAAGGATGGGACGCATCTGAAACCAGAAGGCAGTCGATATTATGTATCGCTGCTTATCGCTGCTTTGAAGAAGTGATGCCTAAAACATATAGCATATGTGGGTTGAGATGATGGGATGAGAAAAGATGAAGCAATCCAACGCAATGTAGCGAATAAAATGATGCGTAGGATCGTTTGAAGACATCGCCTAGTAGGCTGACTGCGCTAAGTGCGTAGATTAATGTCGGATAGCCTAGAGTAGAGAAGTTCATCGTGTGATGCAAGTATGTGGGCAAACGATAGAGTTAATCAGACAGCATAGTTGAGCTGCTCAAGCTACTGGGGAGGAGGCTCGTTTTAATAGTTAAATAACCATTCGAAAAAACAGCGTATAATATAAATTATACGCTGTTTTCGTTCTCACACGTTTATTTAAGCTGTCATATCCCTTCTCCTATCCTAATTTCAAGCTTTATTTATTCATTTTTAACATTTTATGCTATTTTTATTTCTCTAATTCTAAATACGGAAAATGACCCTTGACGTATCTCTGATTTACCTACCGCTATTTGGTGTTACGTACATACACAACCATACCGAAATCTTTACTTATGAATCAATTAGTTAAACTTATGTGGTGGTAGATAGTATTTAAGATACTTCGATTTTAATACTGAAAAGGTGAGTCGGCGGATTGGTTTGATATTTATATTTATATTTATATTTATATTTATATTTATATTTGTCGCCGATGCCAGGGATGAACTACATCGGAAGCGAAAGATTATTTTGAAACAAAGATGAACAGCACTCTTTCCTGATCTAAGGATAAAGCGCTGTTCGCTTTTGTGGTAGAGGTAGTTTCAGGTAATAAATCTTTAGTTAACATAATAATTATTATGTTAATTATAAGCAAAATAGCTGCATCATCTATTGCTTAGCGTTCATATTATTGTCAGCGGAAGCATGTAGAAACAGCCCTACAAAACAAACAATAATTACACATAGCGCATTCGCAGCTTGACCACGTGAATGTGAATGTTGATGTTGTACAATAGCGTTAGCTTGAGTAATCTAGCAGTTATTTCATATCTCGCAAAATAAAACCCGGTACGAGCCGTACATATACCAGCTCGCCTGCAAGCTCCACGATCGTTTGCGTTACGATGATAGCGGCAACGATAACGCTCCATTGATTAGGTAATGAAAGGGCAAGTGGGAGGACAACGAGCGAGTTACGCGTGCTAGAGCTAAAGATCACGGTGCGACTAGCGGCAATGTCGAGCTTGAAGCAATAGGCGATCGTTCTGGCAATCCACGGCATAATGAGCATAAATGCGATATAGACGGGGATCACAGCGACAATCAAAGCCCAATGTGCAGTTAACTTGCCAATCTGAGATGATACGATGACAAATAGTGTGAGCGCCATCATCGGAACAGGTAACCAGGCAGACCGATCGAGCCAAACTTGATAAGTTTGATTTCGGCGCGTTATCCATTGCAAAGTAATCGCTAGCATTAAAGGTAGCACTATGACTATCAGAAAGGCTTGAATAAAAGGAGCTGGCTCTACAATTTGCATCACTTCGATTCCGAGAAACAGCCACAAATAGAGCGGTAATAACAGCATTTGGGTAATAAATAATACGGGTGTGCTAAGTAGCATCAGCTTCTCATTTCCGCGTCCTAAATAGGTAAATACGATTACATAATCAATACACGGCGTGAGTAACACTAAATACACACCGAGCAATAACGGGGTTTCCTGTGGCAAAAGATGGCATAATAGCCAGACGATAAGCGGGACGGCGACATAATTGGCGATAAGAATCGCGGCAACAAAACGCCGATTAATGAGTGCTTGTTTGATCGTAATAAATGGAATTTGGGTAAACATACCATACATTAAAAGCGCGATCATAACCGAAAATAGTGCCGGATGATCAAGCGCATGTACCGCTCGTGTGGCGAATAAGCCGCATATAGCGGCTGCAATTAATGTGAGTATATAAAGTCCGATCTGGTGTCGCTCCATTTGTGCTCGAGTTAACATGGTGTAATATGCTCCTTTTTGGCATCTTAGTCAACAATTTGTCACAATCAAACTGTATTTCGCTAACGAAAGTTGTAAAATCGTCATTTTTGCATGTATTACAATTACTTCTCTCTTTATAATCTGACACTTTTGACGAAACCCTACTTACGAAAAGGGGGATAGCTTGCAGTGACAACATTAATTAGTTTTATTTTAGTTTACATAATTATAGTTACGTAAATTATACATGTAAATTGAAGTGGTGTCTGATTTATCATTATAGCTTGTTTTCATAATCTGTCGAATAAAGCGCTTGAAAAAAGTCCCTAATTCTACTACAATTACAAACGATAATGAGATTCAATATCAATTACATAGTACAGGGGGAAGAAACATATGTTGAGATTTAAAAAAACACTGCTTGGAGCATCGGCATTGCTGCTAATGATCATGATGCTGGCAGGGTGCACATCAGGTAATTCCAATCAGTCTGCCAATGCTTCCGAGCAGTCGGCTACGAATACAGACGCTTCCGCAAACACACGTATCGTGAAGCATGCAATGGGTGAAACGAAAATTACAGGCACGCCCAAGCGGGTCGTAACCCTTTTCCAGGGAGCTAACGATGTTGTCGTTGCGCTTGGTGTAAAGCCAGTTGGTATCGTTGAATCATGGGTACAACAGCCGGTGTATGACTATTTGAAAAAAGACCTTGGCGATGTGCAACAAGTGGGTCAAGAGTCCCAACCGAATCTGGAGGAAATATATAAACTGAAACCCGATCTGATCATCGCCAACAAAACGCGCCATGAAGATATCTACAATCAATTGTCCCAGATCGCACCAACCGTTATGACGGACAAGTTATATGATTGGAAAGAAACGGTGAAAATTGCTGGTGAAGCGCTGAATGAAAAAGATAAAGCGAATAAGCTATTGTCCGATTGGGACGCTCGTGTCGCTGATTTTAAATCGAAAATGGGCAATCGTCTACCGATTGAAGCAACCATTACTAATTTCCGTGCCGATCAAGTTCGTATTTACTATATGGGTTATGCGGGTCTGATTCTCAAAGACCTCGGCTTCACTCGTCCGCCTGGACAAGATGGCGACACATGGGGAATCGAGCTGACGTCGAAGGAAAACATTCCGGATATGAATGCGGATATGATCTTTAACTTTGATTCTGGTGATGATCAGGCAGCGATTAATAAACTGTATCAAGATTGGACAAGCAGTCCGCTGTGGGCGAATCTGGATGCGGTGAAGAAGCACCAAGTGTATCAGGTGGATGAAGTGACATGGAATATGGGTGGAGGGTACATCTCTGCTAACCTGATGCTTGATGGTCTGTACAAACAGTTTGGGTTGAAATAACTTGGAAGTTTGTAACCGATAACGCTTTCGTTTAATGGCAGTTGAGGCATTTTGCCTGGCGTGTGGGACGTGTAATGCTATGAGGAAAATTACGGGTAGCATTCATACCTCCTTATGTGCGCTATATGCCTCATATGAGACTGTTCGATGATCATTCGTAGATGACCGTTCGTAGCCGTGCTTGATCAAAGCGTACTCGGCTTCATGAAGTGAAGTTTGAACGTTTGACAGAAATATCTCGCTGATCGCTAGCAGCTGAGTTAGCAGTCTCAGTCGGCGGGCGAAAAAGGGTACACCGTTAAGTAGCAAGGTCTGTCTGGTCGGAAGCGCATCAATGCTGCTATATGCCGATTGGATGGGCCTTGTTTATCCATTTGTTGACGTATAGGTGGATGCACGGCATCATAAAGCGGCTATATGACTTCAACATTCAATAAACGTTCAACAGATGGAGAATCCATTATAGGCATGCCAGTGAATGTAGCACTGAAGCGGATTGCAGAAATGCCAGTCGGCACCTGAATGATCCAATTGTTATAGATGATACAATGAAAAATTAAAAAAGCGGCTGATTTTGCAGCATATGCTGCAATAAAGTGAATGGCATCATAATCGATGCCATCGTACCATTTTGCAAGCTTAATATGTTATTTGCTGGATACTATGGAATGAAAGAGTGAGCCTATGTTTCCCCTGTTCAGACAAGGAAAAAGCAGACTGATCGGTTTGCTACTACTCATGTTGTTGTTATTACTAGCTGCGGTTGCCAGTATGATCTATGGACGGACACCGATTACGTTTGCAGTTGCCATTGAAGCGTTTACGCATTATGACAGTCAATCGGTCGCGCAGGCGGTGTTGCACACAGAGCGGTTGCCACGTACGGTGATCGCGGCGGTCGTTGGTGCTGCGCTGGCTGTGGCGGGCGCTATGATGCAGGCGCTGACGCGGAATCCGCTTGCTTCACCGAGCGTATTCGGCATCAACGCCGGCGCTATCTTTTTTATCGTCATCGCTGTTGTGTTAGTGTCTGTTGAATCGTTGACGACGTTAATGTGGTGTGGTTTTGCCGGTGCGGCGGTTGCAGCGATTATCGTATATGTGCTTGGTTCCATCGGTCGCGATGGCTTAACACCGATTAAAATTGTGCTGGCAGGTACGGCGATGACGGCGTTATTTGCCTCATTTACACAGGCGGTGCTCGTGTTGAATGCGACAGGGTTACAAGATGTATTGTTCTGGATGACGGGTTCGATCAGCGGACGCTCGCTGCAAATGCTCTATCCTGTACTTCCGTATATGGGGATTGCGGTCATTATTGCGCTCAGTATGGGCAGAGCGATTAATTTACTGCTGACCGGCGATGATATCGCTCGTGGGATGGGGCAAAATGTATTGCTCGTGAAGTTGATGATGGGGCTAGTGACGGTATTGTTAGCTGGTGGGGCGGTGTCTGTTGCCGGTTCGGTCGGGCTGATTGGGCTAGTCGTACCGCATCTCATGCGCGCGCTAGTTGGCAATGATTACCGCTGGCTTGTGCCGTATTGTCTTGCTGGCGGCGCTATTTTGCTGCTCATTGCCGATGTGACGGCACGGCTTGTCATTATGCCGTCTGAATTGCCGCTTGGTGTAGTAACGGCGCTCATTGGCGGCCCGTTCTTCATTTATATCGCCCGTAAGGGGGTGACTCGTCTATGAAATCAATCATTACATTTCGCAGTCGCAACGGTCGTATATCGTTTCGGATTGAACGGCGTTCATTGCTTGTCATTAGCATACTCACACTGATTAGTGTGTTGGCAATCATTATTGGCACAGGCTTTGGCAGTGATTATATTGCGCCGCTCGATGTGCTGCGGACGATTATAGGCTGGGACAATGGCGATTTTGACTTTGTTGTATTGACGCTACGGTTGCCGCGCATTGTGCTAGCGATGCTTGTAGGGATTGCGCTAGGCATGTCAGGGGCGATTTTGCAAGGTATTATTCGCAATCCGCTCGCATCGCCGGATGTGATCGGCATTACCGGCGGTGCTGCGGTGGCAGCGGTCGGGTTTGTAACATTGCTCGGCGGTGCGCTTAGCATCAAATTACTGCCATTGTTTGCCGTAGTAGGAGCGCTCATAACGGCGCTCATCATTTACATGTTATCGTGGAAAGCGGGCGTAACACCGATTCGGCTCGTGCTGATCGGGATTGGCGTGTCGGCAATTACCGGGGCAGGTACGACTTTTATGCTCATTATTAGCCCATTTTATACAGCAGGGCAAGCGTATATTTGGCTGACAGGCAGTGTGTATGGAGCGACATGGGCGGATGTGAATACGATATGGCCAGTGCTATTCATTATTGTACCGGTAGCGATCATACTGGCGCGCAGTTTGAATGCACAGGAATTTGGAGATGATCTGGCGACAGGGCTTGGTGTGACGGTGCAAAAACATCGCTTTGTGCTGCTGGCATGCAGTGTGTTGCTCGCCGGGATTGCGGTAGCAGTGGCAGGGACGATCGGGTTTGCCGGGCTGATGGCACCGCATATCGCCCGTAGGCTAGTCGGGCGGATGTTTGGCAGTTTGTTGATCGTATCGGGGCTGATTGGCGGTTTACTCGTATTTGCTGCCGATCTAATTGGACGTACATTGTTTGTGCCACTCGATGTACCGGCAGGTGTATTTACGGCAGGTGTAGGAGCGCCATTTTTTCTGTACTTGCTGTTCCGCAGTCGGAACCAGTATTGAGTTTGGATGAGAAATGATGATACCGTTTGGACAACATAAAGGAGGATGAACAATGAGCATATTAGAAGCAAAAGAGCTTACGGTCACCTACGGTCAGGCACCTGTCATCGAAAATTTGAATTTGACGATCCCAACAGGGCAAATTACGGTGCTAATCGGCAGCAACGGTTGCGGCAAATCGACGCTGCTGCGGACGATGGCACGGCTACTCAAATCGCGCGCTGGCTCGGTATTGCTAGATGGTCAAGATATTGCCCAGCTCCCGACTAAGGAAGTGTCACGCCGGATGTCGATTTTACCGCAAGGGCCCTCTGCACCGGAAGGATTGACCGTCAATCAACTCGTGCGTCAGGGGCGTTATCCGCATCAAGGCTGGTTAAAGCAATGGTCGCATGAAGACGAACAGATGGTGCAGCGTGCGCTCGCAGCGACCAATCTGAACGAGCTAGCAGATCGTCCGGTCGATGCATTATCCGGTGGGCAACGTCAGCGTGCCTGGATTGCGATGACGCTCGCTCAAGGCACCGAGACATTGCTGCTCGATGAGCCGACAACGTATTTGGATATGACGCATCAGATCGACATTTTGGACTTGTTGTTTGATTTGAACGAGCAGGAAGGACGCACGATTGTAATGGTGCTGCATGATCTGAATTTGGCGTGTCGGTATGCCCATCATATTGTAGCGGTACAAGATCGGGCGATTTTTGCACAAGGCAAGCCGGAGGAAATTATCACGCAGGAGCTTGTACGGCGCGTATTCCAGATGGACTGCGAAATTTCGGTCGATCCGTTATTTGGCACACCATTATGTATCCCGCATGGAAAGGGGCGAAAAATACATGGGCAACAGCAAAACATCAATGGCATCGCTAGATAAAAACGAGCTGGAGCAGTTGCAGCAACACTACCGGCTGGCAGTTGACGTCTCGGAACATCGGGAGCTGTCGCTTGCTTTTGCCGAGTTGTTGCAGCCGGAACGGGCACTGCCATTTTTACAGCGGGTAGGTGCTTTTTGGGAAACTGATTCGATGACTGCAACGGTGTCTTTATTCGCAAAACGGTATGCATATTTGACGATTGCGGCAGGCTTGTATGCGATGTCTCGTTATAACAAAGGGCTGGATTTGACGCTCGAAAACGGTTCGCTTGAATCGTATTTGCAAGGCGAGGCATGGCTACCTAAAGCATTGCTCGTTAATACGAATGTCAGCTGTCCGGACGACGGCAAACGGGCTGAATGGCGCGATGAGGTGCTAAAGCGGATGTTTGCCGGTAATCTGGCGCGTGTATGGGCGGCATTGTCACAAATGACCGGAATTAGCCAAGCGGTATTATGGGAAAATACGGCGATCTATGTATACTGGCTGTATGAAAATCAGTTTGCTGACGGTGCCGACCAGCAACAGCGGCTACAGGTGGAAGCGGATTATCGCTACCTGGTGCAAGATGCGCCTGCCCATCTGTTTGCCCAGCGCAGCAATCCGCTGCAAAAGTTTGATTCTCCCAAACGCATTACAGCTGTATCCGATACACCGATTCGTGTGCGCAAAACTTGTTGCTTTTATTATTTGGCAGCAGATGAGCCGGATGATTATTGTCCGACTTGTCCTAAGCTTAAGCATGGTTGAAAGGGTATAGGGCTATAAAATGGGATAGTGAAGTCGAGCGAAAGGCAGCTTTATTTGGGCATGCGGCTGCCTTATGATGCTGTACTGCTGGCTATGTAACATAAATGGTTACGCTAAAAGCGAAGCAGGCTGCCACTGCACTGTACAAAAGCAAGCGTAACCATTAAAAGCACGGCTGTTTCTGTCTGGGATAAAACTGTGGCTAATCTGTATTACAGACAGAAACAGATATCGATGTCTCATACATATTTAAACGACATAATTAATATTATGTAAACTAAAAGAAGGGTACCGACTACGATGTGTCTTTAAATCGTCCAAATTATTATTGCACATCGTTATTTGTAAAATAAATAACAATTCAATGCACAACGCTAACTAGCGACAATAAACAGTATATAATGTGCAATAAAGTTTGAATATACGTTTTGGTTCCTTGACCACCGGATCGACTCTATCATCTGGCATCATTACTTGATTGTACGCATAGGACTAACCTCGTATTTTGTCTCAAATTGTGCCAATCATAAACGATCAAATTACCGTCTACCCGCTGCGCGATCCCGCACACTATAAGCATCATACGAATTGCGGCGAGGCTATGCCAATCCCTATTCATCCTCGCTTCTATCCACGTTTCCCTGTATGCCATATCGTTTTCTCTATTTTTGGCTAAAAAGTTGGTTGTTGACAACGATAAGCATTGTCCTTTAAGATAGGTATCGAACAAATGATATTGATAATCATTATCATTTTTCTGAAATTGGAGGAGGATATTTGGTGTTCCTAAATAAGATGCAAAACCTGCAAAATCGGCTCATTGCCGCCAGAGCGCAGGAAATGGGCATCGCTTGTGAACTGCTCGTTCCAGGCTGTGAGGACTTTCTTCGTTTAAGCCAAAATGGACAAACGATCATCATTAACAAAACACGCTCTCATCGTCTGCCGCTATTGTCCGGTCTGCTCGCTAAGGACAAACAAGCATCAAATTTGCTGCTACAGCAACGAGGGCTGCCTGTTCCGCCGTATACGGTGGTGACGGACATCGATGCAGCGATCGCTTTTATGGAGCAATTGTCGCCGGAACGGCGCGCAGTTGTAGTGAAGCCGCTTGATGCCAGTCGAAGCGATGGTGTAACACTCGATGTACGCACAATCGAGCAACTTGAACAAGCGCTCGAACGTGCAGCCGCTTATGGCAGTTCGATAATGCTACAGCAGTTTGTGACCGGAGTCGATTATCGGGTGCTGGTCATTGCTGGCAAAGTAGAAGCGGTTACCTGTTATCGACCGGTACAACTCGTTGGAGACGGGATATGTACGATTGCCGAGCTGATCGCACAGGTGAATGAACAATGTACACAACAGACCGCTATCGGTATCATTGAACGATTTGTTGCGATAAATAACGAATGTACTTCAGTTAATAAGGAATTGAAGCGTCAAGGTTATACTATGCATACTATTCCAGCGCCCGGTCAAACGGTAAATGTATATAATTCGGAAAATATGGAAGCCGGGGCGATTTGCGAATTATATTCCGATTGTACGGATATTATTTGTCGGCAAAATATCGATTTGTCTGTTGCCGCTGCCGCTGCACTGGGCATTGATGTGGCTGGGATCGACATCCGCTGTCATGATATTGCGCGTCCGCTCACATTGGAGCAAGGCGGCATACTGGAAGTGAATGCTTTACCGGATATGATCAATCATGCTTACCCGTACGCAGGGCAAGCGCGTGATGTTGCTGGACGTTATCTTGATTATTTATTTAGTGAGCAAAAGGAACCTGTAATTGCGGGAACATCTATACAAAGGAGCGTTGATTAACATGTCATTGGAAATCCAAAGTGAGTATTTAAAATTGCAAGAGCAAAAGGAGTCTAACGCGAGGTCGTATCCACGGCATTTCCCGCTCGTGATCAGCAAGGCGAAAGGCATGATCGTGACGGATACGGAAGGACGACAATATTACGATTGTCTGGCAGGAGCAGGAACGCTGGCACTTGGACATAATCCGGATGTGGTAGTGGAGGCGATTCGGGAGATGCTCGATCAGCAAATTCCGTTACATACGCTTGATCTCGCCACACCGCTCAAGCTTGCATTTATGGAGGAACTGTTCTCGTTGTTGCCGGAGCAGATGCGTGAGCGGTCGAAAATTCAGTTTTGTGGGCCGAGTGGAGCGGATGCGGTCGAAGCGGCGATTAAACTGGTTAAAACGGCGACAGGCGGACGTTCAATTTTGGCGTTTCATGGTAGTTATCACGGCTCGACACAGGCGACGATGGCGATGAGCGGTAATTTGAGCAAAAAGCAGCATTTGCAAAGTTTGCTGCCAGATGTTCATTTTCTGCCGTTCCCGTATGAATATCGTTGTCCGTTTGGCGTTGGCGGCGAGATGACCGGACGGCTAAGCGCACAGTATATCGAGCATGTGCTGGATGATTGTGAGAGCGGGATCGCTGCACCGTGCGGTGTAATTGTCGAGACGGTACAAGGCGAAGGGGGAGCGATTCCGGCGCAGATCGAATGGCTGCGTGAACTGCGTCGGATGACGGAAGAACGAGGCATTCCGCTCATTATCGATGAGGTGCAGACTGGTTTTGGACGCACAGGCAAAATGTTTTCATTTGAACATGCTGGCATCGTGCCGGATGTGATCATTTGCTCCAAAGCGGTCGGTGGCAGCTTGCCGATGTCGGTTATTTTGTACAAAGAAGAACTGGATCGCTGGCAGCCGGGGGCACATACCGGTACATTCCGTGGCAATCAGATGGCGATGGCGACTGGACTTGCCACGCTTCGTTATTTGCGTGAGCAGCGTGTGTTGGACAATGTGCAGCAGCGTAGCCAACAGATGATGAAGCGGCTGCGGACGCTGCAAGCGGTCGTACCGGCAATTGGTGATGTGCGTGGACGCGGGCTAATGATTGGCGTTGAAATGGTTGATCCATCCGGCACACGCGATCGGTTAGGGCATTTGCCAGCGAGTGGACGGATCGCGGAAGCGGTACAACGGCGCTGTTTTGCCAATGGAATGATTATTGAAGTGGGCGGACGCAATAGTTCGGTGCTGCGCTTTTTGCCACCGCTCGTCATAACCGAGCAGGAGACGGAAACGATATTGCACCTGTTCGAACGTTCAGTACATGAAGCGCTGGCGGAGTTAACAGAGCAATGAGTCAGGCAAAAGGGCTGCGCCAATACGCGGTGCTCGGCTCCATTTTGATCGGTGCCTTTTCGCTTGTGCTAACGAATAGTGCATTTAATGTGCTACTGCCTTATTTTGTGACCTATTATGGAATTTCGACGTTGACTGGCGGCTGGATTATCGCTTTGTATATGCTGGCGATGACACTGACGATGCCGCTTGCGTCGTTAGTGGTTGATCGTCTAGGGCGTAAGCGGACGTATATGCTTGGCATCGTGTTATATGGCGTATCATCAGTGCTTGGCGCGCTGCTGTATGAGCATGTGTCAGTGCTGCTCGTTGTACGGTTTATTCATGGTGCTGCGGCAGGGCTAATGATTCCGCTCTCGCTCGTATTGTTATTTGACAATTACGGTACAGAGATTAGGGGGCGGATTACAGGAGCATGGGGCATGCTGTTAATGATTGCGCCTGCGATCGGCCCAACGCTTGGTGGCTTGATTATTCAATTTGGGCGTCTTGATATCCTGTTTTGGCTTAATGTACCGTTTGCGATTGGCGCATTGTTCTGGTGTGGTCGTTATATTCGTCCTTATGTGCCAACAGGGCGCAAACATATTCAATTTAGCAGTATTAGCTTGATGCTGGGCGGAATTGCCAGCCTTAGCTTGGGCATTCAGCTGTATTCGTCGACGATTGTGCCGACGCTGTGCTCATGGTTGTTATTTGGACTCGGTTTGCTGCTGTTGATCGGCTTTGTACGTCTGGAAAATGGGCGACAAGAGCCGATGATTCGCTACAGTTTGTTAAAAAGTAGCCCTATTTTTGCCTGGAGTGTGCTTATTTCAACGATTCAGGATTGCGTCATGTTTGGCGCGATATTTGCATTGCCACTGCTATTTCAAAATGTGTTCGGATTGTCGCCATCGGTATCGGGGTTGATGTTTCTGCCGGGTGCGATTGCGACGAGTCTGTTTATGTGGATTGGTGGAAACTGGTTTGATCGCAGACATAGTAAACGGTTTATCGCCTGGGGGACGCTCATTGTCGTGCTGGCGCTGTTTAGCTTTGTGCTATTGCCGCAGAGCATCGGGATGATCGTCTTGATCGTGCTAATGGCATGCCGTGGCGCGGGGATGGGCTTATCCGGTATGAGTGTGTCGGCGCTTGGTTTGCAGGCATTGCCAGAAGAAGATATGCACGAAGGTTCGGCGCTGGCGACGACGTTACAGCGTTTAATCTCGTCGTTTGCTCTCATTATATTGACATTATTTTATGATGGACGCTGGCATATGTTGGCACAGTCCGGCTATACGAGTCAGGCAGCGCAATGGATGGCGTTGCGGGAAGTATTTGTCCTATTGGGGACGGTGCTGCTACTGACATTGCCAGTCATTTTATCGATAACAAGAAAGAAGGTTGGCATCATTGCTGAACACAATAGGCTTGAAGACGGGGAACAGCCAACAGCCTGACTGTATGTTGCACGCTGAACGGCATGCTTGTAAGCTGCTGCTGAACTGTTATATTCGCGAGCTTGGAGCAGAGCGACCGGCACAGATCAGGCTAGATCGGCAGCACGGTAGCATCAAAATCGATTTTCCAGCGAGCGGCAAGCAGATGCAAGCACAGCTCGCTTATTATTCAGCAACAGGGGAGCACGAGTATCGTTCGTTTAGCTGGGGAACTGCATCCCCAGTGACAGCATCGGGTAGCCCAGACAAGCAGGGACAGCACGCCGCGCAGCAGGGAACATATGAGCAGAAATGTGCTGATCATCTATTGCTGCTGGAAGCGATCATTGCCGAGCTGCATGACGGGACGCAGTTAACGACGGAGCGGGCGCAGCAATTTCGGCAACGGGTCGATAACAGTGTGCACAATACGGCGCTGTATATGGAATATGCACGACGAAGCGGCAAACCGTTGACCGATTATCGAAGCTCTGAACAAGCGTTATTGGTCGGACATCCGTTTCATCCGTTTCCGAAAAGCACGCTCGGTTTTAGTGCGGAGGATGTGTTGAAATACAGCCCGGAGTTGGGCAGTGCATTTGCGCTTTGTTATGTGGCGGTTAGCACAGATGTGTACAGTCAAGATTGGGCGGTCGATCATCATCGCCAGCAGATTATGACGCAGCTGCGACAGCAACTGTTAAGCACGGAAAAGGGGGCACAAGATCGTCTGCTCACCAAATGGCTGCATGAAGAACAGTACGAGCTGCTGCCAATGCATCCGTGGCAGTATGGTTATATTCAGACATTGCCGGTCATTCGGCAGTATATCGAGCAACGCAAGCTGATTTTGCTAGGACAATGTGGGCCACTGGCGTATCCGACATCATCGGTACGGACGGTATTTTTGCCGGAGCTGAATTGCAATATTAAGCTGCCGCTACATATTCAAATTACGAATTTGCTGCGCATTAACAGTGCGGAGCAGATGCAGCGCACACTGGCGGCGACGCGTTACGTATTGGAGCAGCAATGCTTTGCCGATGAGCCGTATACGCATATCGCCTGTGAGGTAGGCACAGCAACATGCCGCTTTGACTCCGACGAATGGACAAGCCTGTTCACGGTGGCGTATCGACCGATTGAATTTGATCCGTCCTGTACGTATGTGCTGTCCGCATTAGTCGAATCGGTGCAGCCAGGTGGACATTCACAGTTATATGAGTTATTGGAGCAGATTGCTGAAACAGGCATTGAGGCTGGCGTCCCTATACGCGTCATTGCCGAGCAATGGTTGCACCGGTATTTGGAGCGGTCATTGTTACCGATTATGCGAGCGGGTGAGCGTCTGGGCATTCATTTTGAAGCTCATTTGCAAAATACATTAGTGACGCTAAAAGATGGAATGCCGGAACATTTTATCATCCGCGATCTGGAAGGGGTTAGTGTGGAGCGGCGGATGCAACTACCGGAAGTAGGCGATGATATTTTGTTTTATGCCGAGCAAGCGGCGCGAGCGCGGACAGCTTATTATTTTATCGTGAATCATCTTGGCTCGCTGCTGCATGTGCTGGCGCGTGATACGGAATGCGCAGAACAACACTACTGGCAAATTGCCAAATCGCTGTTACAGCAAGAGCTGGAGCGTACAAATAGTCAGCTCATTCGTGAACTGCTGGCAGCGGACGGCTTCAACGCCAAGCAAAATTTGCGCAGTTGTCTGCACGGGCATGGCGATACACCGGATTATGTACAAGTACGCAATATGTTAAACGTAAAGGGAGAGTGAGCAACAATGGGAACAAGCACAACGATCGAAGCGGTATCACAGTTGAACAGCTCGGCATATGAACGGGTGCAGGAACGCATTATGCGTCAGACGCTGGAGGCGCTCTGGTTTGAAGGGATTTTGCCGTATGAGCGCGGTGAGGGGGACATTTGGCAGACAGAGGGGCGAAATGCGTCTGGGCAGGCTGTCATGTACTCCTGCCGGGCAGCGGCAAAGCTGTCTTTTGGACGGATACGGATTGAACCGGGTACGATTCAGCGTGAAGGACAGCGCTGTGTGGATGTGCACCTGTTTTTGCATGAGCTGGTGAGCGAGCGACTGGAAGGGGAGCGTATTCAGCCTTTTATTCAGGAATTGCTGGAAACGCTCGCCAAAGATAGTCAATGTCAGGCGGCACTGCATGATCAGATTCCAGCGCAGGACAAACACTACGATGCGCTCGAAAGCTATATGACCGACGGTCATCCGTATCATCCGAGCTATAAATCAAGACTGGGCTTCTCGCTGCGTGACAATGCCGCCTATGCGCCGGAATTTAACCCGGAGGTGCGCCTATACTGGGTCGCTGTCCATCAAGACTGGGCGGATACAGCGGTTTCGGCTCAATTTGACGCGCAGGCGCTGTATGCACAGCATTTAACCGCAAGTGATAGGCAGCGTTTTACAGCGCAAATTGCCGTGCACGGTGATCCGCAGCAGTATACGTTGTTGCCTGTTCATCCGTGGCAGTGGGAGCATCGGATCGAGCCGGCATTTACCCGGCAGCGGTTTGACGGCACACTCATCCCGCTTGGTGCGGCGGAAGCAACCTACCGCCCGCAGCAATCGATTCGCTCGTTGTCGAGCCGTGTTACGGCGGATGCACCTTATGTTAAGCTGGCGCTACATATGACCAATACGTCCACCAGCCGTATTTTGGCACATCATACGACGCAAAATGCCCCGCTCATTAGCGACTGGCTGCACGGGTTGATCCAGCAGGATACGCTACTGCAGGAGCAAGGTTTTGCTATTTTACGTGAGATGATCGGTGTATCGTTCCGTTATGCGGAGCTGCCTACGCTACAATATGGCGAAGCGTACGGTTCACTCGGGACGATCTGGCGCGAAAATATTACTGGCAAGCTAAGCGCGCAGGAACAGGCATGGCCGCTAAATGCGGTATCGCTCATTCAGCCGAATGGACAACCCTTTGCGGCAGAAGCGATTGCCCGGCATGGGGTTGAAGCGTGGAGTAAAGCGCTCATCCGAGCGGTTGTGTTGCCGATCGTGCATCTGTTATATGCGCATGGCATCGCTCTGGAATCCCATGCTCAAAACATTATCCTTGTGCTTGAAAATGAACTGCCAAAACGTATTATCGTCAAAGACTTGCATGATGGTGTGCGTTATGTACCCGAGCAATTGTTATATCCTGAACAAGCGCCAAAGCTGCATCCGATTCCCGAAACGCATCGCAAATTCAATCGCTATTCGTTCATCCATGCGGAAACGGTCGCTGAGGTGAGAGATTATACGTATGATGCCTTTTTCTTTATTTGTATGACTGATTTGGCATTTACGTTGGAGCGGTTTGGATTGCCGGAAGCGGCATTTTGGAAATTGTGTGCAGATACGATTACCGACTATCAGCGGCAGCATCCGCAATATGCGGCACGATACGACGATTATGATCTGTTTGCCCCGGATGCCTTAATTGAGGAAATGACCAAACGCAGATTGTATGGGGATAGCGAGCTGTATTTCCGCAGTGTGAGCAATCCGCTTCAACTCGCCAGAGATGGGCACTTCCAATGAAGCAACCAACCGCTATGGCAACATTAATGGACAAAATCCGCTGCGGACAGCCTGTATTCGGTTTGTTCGTCTCGATTTCGCATCCGATCATCGTGGAAATGATCGGAGCGGCGGAGTATGACTTTGTTATTATCGATTGTGAGCATACGACAACGAGTTTGGACGCGGTAGAAGAAATGGTACGTGCCGCCGAGTTGACTGGCATGACAGCGCTTGTGCGCATCGCTACATTGGAGCGGACAGAGCTGTTACGGCTGCTCGATTGCGGCGTAAAAGGCATTGTGATTCCACATGTGGAACAGGTGGAGCAAATTGAAGCGGCGGTGGAGCATGCGTATTATTACCCAATCGGACGGCGCAGTCTGAATAGCGGACGTGCCGGAACGTTTGCCAAATACAATTTGCAGGATTATATTCGGCAAGCCAATGAATCGATCATGATCGTGCCGATGATCGAAAGTGTGCGCGGTGTGCAGGCAAGTCGTGAAATTTTAGCCCATCCGCAAGTGTCGTTTGTACTGGAAGGAGCGGCGGATTTGTCGCAATCGCTTGGCGTACCGTGGCAGACCGAGCATCCGGACGTGCAGGCTGCGCTGGATGAATTGCAGCGCACGGCAGCACAGTGCGATGTACCGTACGCAACCGTAGCGCGCAGCGAAGCGGATATGGCGCGTTGGACGGATAAAGGAGTACGCATTTTCGTACTTGGGGATGATCGCAATGCGGCTTTTCGCGCTTATATGAACAAGCGTAGTCTGTATCGTACAGCAGGAGGGTGGACATGAAACAAACGGTAAGCGATTTGTTAAATGAGATCGTACAGACGGCGACCGAGCCGGTCTGTGCTTATATTTATGATCTTGCTGGCATTCAGCAGCAGGTACGGCACATGCTGACAGCATTGCCGCAGCGCACGTCTTTATTTTATGCGATTAAGGCAAACCCGGATGTGCGCGTGATCGAAGCGTTATTGCCGCTTGTCGGTGGATTTGAAGTCGCTTCAATCGGTGAGCTTATGAAAGTGCGCAGCGTCAGTCGTGAGGTGCCGATTCTGTTCGGCGGGCCGGGCAAAAAAGAGCATGAGCTGGAACAGGCGATCGAGCAGGGCGTCTATGCGCTGCATGTGGAAAGTTTGCTGGAACTACGCCGGATTATTCATATTGTGCGCAGACGAAACGGTCAGGCTGGCAAGCAAGATTTGTCCGCTGAAACGCTGGCGACGATGCCAAACGAAAGCACAAGTGCTGTCAATCGACGCATACAGATCGAAACCTCCGCGCAGCAGAAAAGCGCTACTATACAGGCGCCGGTACGGATTATGCTGCGCATTAATCTGCATACTGCTTCCTTGCCGAAGACGGCAATTACGATGGGCGGCAAAGCGACGCCGTTTGGACTGGATGAGCAGCTGCTGGATGAAGCGATGGACATTATTGAGCAGGAAGGCAGCGGCGCGGTACAACTGAGTGGTTTTCATTTCCACTCATTGTCTAACAATCATGATGCCGCACTGCATGCGGATATGGTGGAACTGTATTTGACCCGTGCGGCGGAGTGGAAGCGACGGTATCGGTTAGAGCGGTTGGAGCTGATCAATGCTGGCGGTGGGCTTGGCGTTTCGTATGACGAAGCGACGCCGGACTTCGATTGGGAAACATTCACTGCACGGATTGCGGGAAGCGCTGCGCATGCGGCATTGCCGGAAACGCGAATTATTTTTGAACCAGGGCGTTTGCTAGTGGCGGATCACGGTTATTATGCCGCCGAAATTATCGATCTGAAGCAATCGCATGGACAACAGTTTGCCGTGCTACGCGGCGGCACGCATCATAACCGGTTGCCTGCATCATGGGGACATAATCATCCGTTTGAGTTGTATCCGACGGAGCGCTGGCATTATCCGTGGCAACGACCGGAATGGACAGGTTGCCAAATATCGCTTGTAGGCGAGCTGTGCACACCGAAAGATCGTCTGCATACCGATGGTCAAGTAGGACGCATCCGTGTTGGCGATATTGCCGTATTTTTGCAATCGGGTGCGTATTGCTGGACGATCTCGCATCATGATTTCTTAGGACATCCGCATCCCCAATTTTATTACATTACGGAAGGACGTGAAGGTGAGCATGTCATCACAGACGATAACAACGAGCCGATCGGGCAAGCAGATCGCTAAACGACGCATTATGCAGGATTTGATCGATGCTTTGTTGACGGAGGAATTGCTGACAGAGCCGCAGACGGAAATCGTACGCTGGCAAGATGTGACGGAGGATGAACGGCGACTGTACGAGGGCGATGTAACGGAAAATGAGCTTGGCAACCGCGAAGGATGGCTATATCGCACAGGTAAGCTGTTGTTACGCATACAGCCGAACATTCGTATCGGACGCGCATGGTTAACTGGCTCTGCGATCTATCACTATACGGCAACCGGTGCGGTCGAGCAGATCACTGATCCTGCTAAGTTAGCACAAATCGTGCTCCATCATGTACTGTCAGCCGAAGCGCACGCACAGCCTGGTGTAGCGGAATTTATAACCGGCATCAATACGGCGGTACATCAGCTTGCACTGGCGTTGGAAGATGAGCCGATGCAGCGTTTAAAAGAGCTGCAACCGACATCAGCGTATGAATGGTACATTGTCGGTGAACAGATCGCTGCACTGCGGGATCGTCCATTTCATCCATCATCCAAAGCGAAAACAGGCTTTAGCGAGCAGGACTGCTTGCACTATGCCGCTGAATTTGGACAATCGATCAAACTGCGCTGGCTGGCGCTGCACAATGAGACCGTACAGGCAGGCACGGACGAGCCGCTTCATTCCTGTCTGGAGTTGTTATTGCCAGCAGAACGCCATCTACTGGAAATGGAATGCCACCAGCTTGGCTTGGATACGGATCATTACACATTGTTGCCGCTTCATCCGTGGCAACTGGAACATGTCATTTTGCCCAACTATAGCGAGGAATTGGCACAAGGCAGTGTGATCGTACTGCAAACGGAAGCAGGAGATGTGCTTGCTACTTCTTCGCTGCGTTCGATGGCATCTGTACAGCCAAGCACGGCGATGCTGAAGTTGCCGGTTAGCGTATTGTCACTCGGTGCGGCGCGTTATTTGCCGGTCGTAAAGCTGTTGAATGGATTGTCTGGTGAACGTATGTTGCGGCAGGCGGTAGCTTGTGATGAGCAGCTCGCCCAACGCGTTTATCTCTGTCAAGAAAATCATTGGTGGGGCTATATGCCGTCCCATTTGGGGCTGTTTGATGATCATCCGCGCCATCTTGCTGCGCAGCTGCGCATTTATCCAGAGGAGCTGCTGGACGAATCGAAACGGATTGTGCCGATGGCAGCGCTTGGTGTCGAGCTGGATGGTACGCATCTGCTCACCCGTTTATTAGGCAAAGCTCCTAGCGAAAGCGAAGTGTTGCAATTTTATACCGATGTGGCAGAGCTTTTCTACGATGTGACGATGCGGCTGTTCAAAGTTGGCGTCGTACCGGAAATTCACGGGCAAAACTGCTGTCTCGTCTTGGATCAGCATCGTCCAAGTGGATTGCTATTCCGCGACCATGATTCGGTACGTCTGCATCCGCCTTATACCGAGCGTCACGGAATCGAAGACCCGCGCTATCATATTCGTCCGGGCTATTCCAACAGTCTGTATAACGAAACGCTGGAAAAACTTATTTTCTACGTGCAATCGCTTGGCACACAGGTGAATTTGGCAGCGATTATGGAATCGTTGGCAAATGTCTATGGCATTCATGAACAGAAACTATGGCAAATTACTGCAACCGCTTGGCAAAAAGCACTGGCAGCCGTGCAATTGCCAGAAGCTGATCGTGAACTACTGTATCGCTGCATTTTCGAAGCATCGCAGTGGCGGACCAAGCTGATCGTGCGTCCGCTGCTGGAAGCGGACGGCGTACCTGGTGCGATGCCGTCGGGGAAAGGATATGGTCATAATCCTTTTTATGGCGAGAATGCCCCGCAGTGAAGCAGAGGTACGTTTAGAGCTTGCAAGGCATCGGGAAGCTGTCCACTGTTAGAGTGAGCTAAAAGGAGCGCGACACATATCATCATCTGTCGCGCTCCTTCTCGTTGGTGTAGACATATTCGCAGTTACATTAAGCTGTAAAGCTGCATTTTCAAGTCATACCCGTGTTAAAGTCGACGTTACATTTCACCTTTAGCGCGGTCAAGGTAAAAGGTGCGAAAATATGAACCAGGCGCTGCCGGTGTTCGTGCCGTCACCGATTTTGACGTCAACGCAAAAGATAATAACTATGAACCTGCAATGTTAGCTCGTTCCGATCAATCCGGGAACTGCACTTTACCAGGCACAATATAAGCACCTGCACCACCACTTGCTGGTAAAGCAGGGATAGTATCGGTCACCGCGATCCCGCGAATGTCTGTAATACGTACTTTGAGTGGCTGTGCGCCTAGATGCTCACCGAGGAAATGGTTGTAGTCCATTTTGGGCAGGCTGACCCAGTTGCCGTTTTGCTGAACTTCCAGCTTTAACACGGGGTATTTATGATTGCGCACTTGAATCGCTGCCCACCATTGCGAGCTGCCTTCTTTGATTCGATAGCTAAAATTGCCGGTAATCGGCGCTTTGACAACTTTCCACGAAATATTGATTTTGCCATCACCGATATTACCGATTTTGGCAAACGCGTTAGGCGATAGATCAAGCGCACCACTTGCGCCTTCCGGGTACAGATCGGTTACGTATACGACGGTTTTGCCTTTGGGTCCTGTCACTTCAAGATAAGCACCTGCCAGTGCCGCCTTCACGCCGCCATAATTCATCTGCGTCGGATTAAGCGCTGTAATCTCCATATTGGCTGGAATCGGATCAAGCAGCACGGCACCACCGGAATAGCCGGAACTGGTATACGTAGCATAACCTGAATATGTATCATTCCATGCTGCCGAAGCCGGAATGGCAAACAGCACGACACTTAGCATCATAGCGACACCAAGCATACTCCAACGCGATTTGGGTTTCATTTGAATCATCAGTATCCCTCCTCCAATAAGTGTGAAGCAATAAACTTCATCTAACAGTCTATTACAAATTCCAAATAAATACAATTATAATCAAATATAGAAAAAAAGAAGACGATAGCATCATTGATTTGGTATGCCATGCATCCAGGCTAAAAGCACTAATGCTTATTTTACGTCTGCCTCATTTCAACTTGATAAATTTGTGATATTTTAAAATCATCACTATATTTCATCAAAAATTGGAGGAATATTATTATGAGGAGTTGGAAACAGAAAGCTAGTACCGGTCTCGCCATCACTTTGCTAACCGCTTCACTATTGCCTGCACCAGCCCGTACGTTTGCTGCTGAAACGGATAACGTATCCATCGCGACAACTACGACCTATGCTGCTGTTGCGCCATCATCTACAGCTGCCTTATCTTCTACATTGTTATCTGCATTATCCAGTGCATCTGTGCAAAATGATACGTATGCGATCACTACAGCACGCACAGCGCCGATTGGTAGTGCTGTTACCGTGCAAGGAGTCGTGACGTATCGTGAAGATACCGGCAACAATTACAGCAATTTGTACATTCAGGACGGTCAAGCCGGGATCGTCATTCGTGGGCAATCGCTCACTGCACAGCCGGGCGATACGATTCAAGTATCCGGCAAACTGGGCGCTTACCAGAAATTGCTGCAAATTAATGCCACATCCAGCAATGTGCAGACGATCACGAGCGGCACCATTCCGCAGCCGCAAACGATTGATTCCTCCGGCTTTGCGGCTGGCAATCCAAATGAAGCGCTGCTCGTCAAGCTATCACAAGTGCAGGTTGATCACGTATCCGGTAATCGGTATACGCTCTCAGATGCAAACGGTACATTTGTCGTATATACGACCCACGCATGGCTCCAAGCCGGTACTACATACACCTCCATCACCGGTGTCATTACCCGTTATCAGGATACATATCAGCTTATTCCGCGTTCGGCAGGCGATATCGAAGGTGGCAAGGAAGCCTCACCTTCCTCGCCACAACCGTTGCGATTGACGATTAACCAAATTCAAGGCACTGCCCAGACATCCACCTATGCCGAGCAGCAAGTGCAAAGTGTGGAAGGCATCGTGACGATGGTGAAAAGCCGCTCCAGCTTTTATATGCAAATGCCGGACACACTTGCCGATCAAGACGAGCGCACATCGGAAGGTATTCTCGTCTATCGCGCTGCCCACGGCGTGAAGATTGGTGATCGGATTACCGTAGATGGAAGTGTAAAAGAGTACAAGGAAGCAGGGTATGCCGACGCCGCAGACTTGACGACGACCGAGATCGTCGCTTCGTCCATCAACGTATTGGCATCGAATCAACCGCTTCCGGCACCGATCATTATCGGCGCAGGCGGACGTACGATTCCAAGTCAGATCGCTGCGCCGGATGGCAAAGCCGCTTTTGATCCGACTAAGTATAGCATCGACTTTTATGAAAGTTTGGAAGGCATGCGTGTGCAGTTAAACCATCCTGACATTATCGGGCCATACACGTACGAAATTCCCGTTACCGTCGCTGCCGAACGTCATGCGCGCCGTACACCAGCCGGTGGGCTGATCATTACCGACGGCGACTTTAACTCTGACCGACTGCTCATTGCGGGCAAACCAGCGCAGCCGATCAAAACAGGCGATCGCTTTGCCGGAGCGATCAACGGCATTATGAGCTACAGCTACAGCAATTTCAAAATACTGCCGGAGCAACCGTTGCCTGCCATTCAGGATGGTGGCTGGAAACGCGAAGTGTCCAGCTTGCAAAACGGCACGCAGCAGCTAACGATTGCTTCTTTTAACGTAGAAAATTTCTGGAATGACCCAGCAGCTACAAGTAAAACGCAACAGATCGCCCGTGATGTGGTCGATCATTTGCATACGCCTGATATTTTGGCGCTGATGGAAGTGCAAGATAACAATGGTGCTACCGATGATGGCACGACCGATGCAAGCCAGAATTTTGCGGCGCTGATTGGGGCGATTCGGGATGCGGGTGGTGCACAGTATCGCTATGCTAGCATCGCACCGGTAAACAATCAGGATGGCGGAGCACCTGGCGGCAATATACGGGTTGGCTTTTTGTACAATCCGCAGCGTGTCACCTTACCGAACGCACCTGGTGGTGCCGGTGATTCAGTAACAGCGGTTACGTATGGACAGTCCGGCTTGACGTACAATCCGGGCAGAATTGACCCGGGCAATATCGCTTTTCAACACTCGCGCAAATCACTTGCTGCCGAGTTTGTGTTCCAGGGTCAATCGGTCATTGTGATCGCCAATCATTTTAACTCCAAAGGCGGCGATCAGGCATTGTACGGAGCCGCACAGCCACCGGTGCGCAGCAGTGAAATTCAGCGTGCGCGTCAGGCTGCTGTGTTGAACGGATTTGTGAAAGACACGCTCGCTCGTAACAGCAATGCCAATATTGTGCTTGTCGGTGATTTTAACGATTTCCAATTTTCCAACACCTTTAACATTTTAAAAGGCAATCAATTGACGAATCTGGTAGATACGTTGCCGGTCAATGAGCGTTATTCCTATGTGTATGAAGGCAATTCGCAAACGCTGGATCATGTACTGATGACACCACAACTTGCTGAACGCGCACAGCTTGATATCGTGCATATTAATGCGGACTTTATGGAGCAAGAGGGGCGTGTAAGCGACCATGATCCACTGTTGGCGCGAATTGATTTCACACCGAAGTCAAACTCGAAAGATAAGGATAAAAATCGCAACTCCAGCGTTACGCCTGTCACAGACACTACGACAGGCACAGGGCAAGGTGGAGGCGGTGGCGTCACCACTCCGGGTACGCCTGTAACAGGCGGGTTGGAGCCGATTGCACAGGGAGCATCGGCAGACGGGCGAATTGTGCGCTGGACGTTGACACCGCAGTTGGCGCAGCAAGGAACGCGCACGATTGCAACTGCAATCATCGACATTGCCGCTGCACAGCGGATGCTGCCGAATACAGCGACGACATTGCAGTTTAATCTGCCAGCAGCAAATCATGCAGACGGCTTTAACGTCCAGATCGGACAAGCGGCAGGTACGCTGCTGACCGGGCAAAATCAGCTGCAGCGCATTACGATCACTACACCGCTTGGGCAGTATCATTTGCCGGTCGCATTGTTACGGCAAGCGGCAACAAGCGGGCAAACGCTAGAACTTAATATCTCATCCGATACGGCAGCGCTCGCACAGGCGCAGGCAGACGGTTATGCACCGTATGCTGTAGTCGCCTACAATGTGAACACTATCGCTCCGGATGGCGTCAAAACAACCGTGCACAAGCTCGGTCAATATGTGGCACGGACGATTCAATCCGCTTCCATCCGTCCAGGGCAGCGACTCGCCGTTATGCGTATGGAACAGGATGCAGCTGGCAACGTTAACTATGTGCCAGTTCCATTTTCCATCCAAAACGATAACGTGATCCTGCTTAGCAATACGAACAGCAGTTATATCGTGTCCGCGGCAGCAAAGCCGAATTTTGCCGATATGCAAGGACATTGGGCGCAACCCGTTGTGCACCAACTGCGCGATCGCGGCATTGTACACGGTCAGACAGAGGCGCGATTTGCCCCGGCGACTGCGATTACAAGGGCGGAATTTGCCGCGCTGTTAACCCGTACGCTCGGCTTGTCCGGGCAAACAAGCACGAGCCTAGCGACAAGCTTTCCCGATGTTAATAATTCGGCATGGTATGCGAACGCTGTACAGACAGCAGCTTACGCAGGCTGGATCAAAGGCGATGAGCGCGGAAATTTCCGTCCCTCTGCAAAAGTCACCCGGCAGGAAATGGCGGTCATGCTAGAACGTGCATTTAGCGATCTTAACGCCAATCGTAGCGATACCGTGGCAAATGAGCGCACATCCGCAGCGGCTCAACGTCTGAGCGATCTGTCAACCATTGCTACCTGGGCACAGCCTGCGGTAAACCGTCTGCATAGCGCCGGATTGATCGAAGGCAATGCGGCAGGACGTTTCCAGCCTGCACAATTGCTAACACGTGCCGAGAGTGCAGTCGTGATGAGTCGTTTGATGGAAGGGATTACTAGCACCACAAACGAATAAGCGCTAGCACACAACTCCATATGCTCCCCATCGCCTGTCTCTCTATACTGCGTGGAGACAGGCGATTCGTTTATTTATATTATTTCCTTCGTCGAAATATGTGCATTCATACCGGTAGCATGACTTTTTCGTTATAAGTGTACGAACGATGGACGCGCTTTATATATTTTTACTAGGGGTACACAAAAAGCAACTTTTCTCCATCTAGAGACTGAGATCATTCGCCAATAACTCATCCCCAAAGCTGATTTATTCCACGCCAAGCTAGATTAAAATGAAGCCAAGCAGTCTTATCGTTAAGCAGGCGACACCATCGTAATGAACATATGCATTCAACCACAACCACATACAGCTACAACATAAACAGAGCTATCGTCGGAGCCTGCGTTTACTAATCAACCCATCACTTGCTTTTCCTATACTGGGACACCGGAGGTACATGATATGGAATATACGTATGAACTGGACGAGCCAATTATGCTGATGGACGCGGAAGAACAGCAACGCCATATTGAAGAAGAACTGGAATATCTCAACTGTTGGGATCGTGTGTTGGAATGGTTGTAACGGAAGCCGCTATCGTTAAAAAATGAAGCATTCATTTCGCTTAACATGCATTCAGATGAGCGTAAAGCGGTTAATGTGTACTATAGCTCCATAGCTAGCAAGCAATAACGCAGTGGAGTATATTGCAGTGATGGAATGCCGTTTAATGAGCAAGCATTCTACTATACTGCACACAAGGAGGCTATACACATGAACTTTGATCTGAACAATCTCAAAAATATGCTAACAGGCAGCAAAGACGGTAACAAGGAAGGCAGTGGCTCATCCGGTGGGATTATGGATATGGTTAGCAAATTGCCACTTGATCAGATTATTCAAAAGCTGCCGCTCGACAAGCTGCTAACACCTGAATTTATGCAAAAGTACACTCCATTTCAATCGATTGGGGAATTGCTACAAAAGGCAGGGCTTGGCAACAATACCGATTCCGCAGACAAAGTAAAAGAAGTGCCCCAACAACAGCTCGACACCCATGTCAGTCAAAATACACAATTCGGCTCATTACAGCAAATGCTGCAAAAAGCAGCTGAATTTTACGCTTCCCGTAAAGGCGGGCAATGAATAAGCAAGACAAACGAAGCCGTTGCCGTTATTCAACTGCAATAGCACTATAACAGCAAGCATCGATCTATTTATGACTAAGCGCCGCTCGACTTACCGAACGGCGCTTTTGTTAGGTATACCTGCTGCTCGTAATAAAAAACAGTGATTATTTTACATAATAATAATTATGTTTAATAATTTCTCATTTTCGCCTATACTGCACTGCTAAACGGACTGATCGGTAGCCCTGAAGTCGGTATGATGTTGTGATAGCGAAGCCGGCTCATGATTTTGCTCGTCCTGCTCTAAACTTAAGCATAGTTGCACTAGCGAGGATAGAGAAGACAAACAAGACCGCGATGAGCGTAGATCGCTCTTTTCCCTGCTTGAGCAATGCGCTTTGTTTATTAGCAGATTATCGCGAAGCCCAAATTAAATTTCAACTTTGATTATGCACCGAAATCCTTATGAATAAGAGCTTGACCTGGATTTAAAAATCACATCAACCTCGGTCAACGTACTAGTGTTTGCGCTTGTACCGTCTTACCGCTGGACAATTGACTATACCGATACTGTTCCTTGCCTTGCACTATCCATTGCCTTACCGCTGCTTGTAATTTTACTTTGCATCAATCTTCGGCAAACTTATATAATAAGTGACAAAACCGCAGTTAGGCGCACAATAGCGCCCGTTACAGCAAATAACGGTGCATGCACAGGCAAGGGGGAATACGTAATGAGCAGTATTACGGTCGAAGAAGCGATGACAGTTGGCGCGTTAAAACGTGCGCGCATGCTCGCCGGATTTAGTGGGCTAAAAAATCCGATCGAGCATGTGACTGTACTGGAAATACCGGATTCGGAAGAATGGTTTAAAGGGCATGAACTGATCATTACCGCTTTTTATCATATTCGAGACGATGTACAGCGTCAGCTGGCATTGCTAGATAAAATGAAACTTATGCATGCCGCCGCGCTTGCGCTTTGTTATCCAGGCTTACATTATCATACGCTATCCGAGCAAGTGCTGCGGCGGGCGGAACAATTGCAAATTCCGATTATCGAAATCCCGCGTGATGTGCCGTATATCGATATTATTTCTCCGGTTGTGCAGGAAATTCAGAAACATCGTTCCCTCGAAATTAAACAAATGCTCGAAATTCAAAATCAGCTTACCGTATGGCTCGCCCAAAAGCTTGATCCTACTGTGATCATTCCGAATATCGGTGTCATTCTCGGTGATCCGTTGCTGCTCGTCGATGCGCAGTACAATCAGCTGGCAAGCTACCAGATCGAGTTGTCTTCACAGCATACACATCTGGACGAGTCATATACTGGCAAACACAATATATTGGCGCAACCAGCACAAGCGGCAACGTCAGATGATGGCAACTGTTCAGATGAGACAGCCGACGATTGCGAGCCAAAACGAAAGCACATCGTACCGGATACCGCTCCTGTGGAAGCTTCCTACGAAACGCCTTTCCTGGCGGCAAATGATATGGACGATACAACGGAACCGTCAAATGATCCACATTCTAATCCTACCGGTGAGCCGACGTATGATTGTATCCCGCCGCCTATCCAATCGATCGCCAGTGGTGTCGTCGACGCTGAACTGGATCGACAACATTATATCGTGGAAGTGATTCAGTCGGCAGAACGGGTATATGGCTATTTATGTGCATGGAGTGAGGAACGGATGCCTCCGTTTAAAGAGATGCTGTATCATTCGGTCGCCGTCAGTCTGGCGCTTTATTTCTCACAGGAAGATGCGATTCAAAGTGCTACGCGTGATTATCAGCAGACGGTGCTGTTGCACTGGCTGAATGGACAGGAAATTACGCCCGACCAATTGGAGCGCAGTATGAGGGAAACAGGGTACGATCTGCACGCATTTGCCGGAATGGCGATCGTTACCGCAGATGATCGTGAACAACATCACGAGCTTGCCCGTCAAACGGCTGACTGGTGTAAAGCAAATGAGCACAAGCTACGTTGTATGATCATTCATCACGGATATCAGCTCGTTTTGCTGCTGGAACAGCCTGCTCAAAAGGCAGCGTCGGAATATGAAGCTTTTTTGACATCGATGCGGCGGCAGATCGCGATCGATCATACGATTATGTATAATCGCATTGCACATGAACTCGCGCAAGAGGGGGCTGCACTATATCGCAGTTTGCAGGATGTGCTTTATTTTCGGCAGCGTATCCCTGCATTGCCAGACGTGATGGATGCCGCCAGATTACCGATCTTTCATTTGCTGCGGATGAGTCGTACAGCGACATGGCTAAGTCCGTTGCGCGCGTTGGTACAACCGCTCATCGACTATGATCAACGTATGAATGCTGACTTTATGGTGACGCTGGAATATTTTCTGTTTTATCCTGAACAGCAGGAATTGCCGGATGTGCTGCATATTCATCGCAATACACTGAATTATCGCAAGCAGCGCATTACCGAAATTTTGGGCATTAATCCGTTTGAAAATCCGTATCGGATGCAGTTTGAATTAGCTTTACTTGTGCATCATATCGTCCAACAATCCAGTCCGATCAATGGAAAATATACGAAATAGCGCTAACCGAAACCGTAGCGGTTATTGCTGACCATAAATAAAGATGTTTATGTATAAGATTATGTTAATATTTATTCGCCATCTTGAAATATATACCTTAATTATGCTCATTTAAAGTTAGTTTAACTAACATAATATCGTCATTTTGGTCATTTGAACAAAGAAAATGTTAATTTTTCAGTCGCAAACCCCATTATCATGACAGCAATTATACTCTACTATAGGAGCATATCCGGTGCGAACCGGTAATGGGGAGGGATTCAGAATGAGTCAAAATGGTAATGCGGATGATTTTTCATTGTCACGGGTGCCGATGGATCGCCGGGAGTCGATGTTTAGTATTATGCTCGTTCGCATCGGCGCGTTAACATGCATTTCGCAGTTTCTGATCGGTGCCGCGCTCGGATACGGTATGACGCTATGGGACGCATTTTGGGCAACGATGTTTGGCAGTGTTATTTTGCAGGTCGTATCGGCATTGCTTGGTATCGCTGGAGCAAAAGAAGGCATGTCAACCAGTTTGCTCGCCCGCTGGTCGGGTTTTGGACAGTATGGTTCCAGCATTATCGGATTGATCTTCGCCATTTCGCTCACAGGCTGGTTCGGTGTACAAAACTCGGTGTTCGCGGAAGGGATCGATGGGGTAACCGGCGGCAAGCTTGGCTTTGTAGTCGCATCCATTATTACTGGGATCGGTACGACATTGCTCGTCTATTTTGGCTTCAAATGGATTAGCTGGACAGCGAAAATTACGGTGCCGCTATTTTTGATCGTGATGGGTATCGGCGTGTATGAAGTGCTGAAAAATCACTCGCTCATGCAGCTCGCTACGATGGCACCACCGGGACCGCTCATGACGATCGGTGCCGCAACGACGATGGTGGCGGGCGGTTTTATCGTCGGCTGTGTAACGACACCGGATATGACACGTTTTGCCAAATCCGGACGCGATGTGATCTGGATTACACTTGTCGGCACATTCCTCGGTGAATTTGGCGTTAACTTGATCGCTGTGCTGATGGCGCATGCGGTCGGTAGCGCGGATATTATGTCGATCGTGATGCAATTGACCGGCTTGATCGGCGGTGCAATCGTCGCTTTTGCCACACTCAAAATCAATGATATGAATCTGTATTCCTCCTCACTCGGCATTACCAACTTCCTTAGCACCATTTTCAAAATGAACATGAATCGCGGCTTGTTAACACTTATTCTCGGTGGACTTGGCACGGTATTGTCGATCGTCGGTATTCTCGATAAATTCACCGCCTTTTTGATCATTTTGGGCGTAGCGATTCCGCCGATTGCTGGCATTATGGCGATTGATTATTATATTTTAAAACGATTCCGTCAGGAGCTAGACACATCGCGTGCGCTTGGTGAATTGCCAGAATTTTGTGAAAAGTTCAATCCGGTTGCCATTTTCTCATGGCTTATTGGCTTTGCCGCTGGTCTGTTTATTACTTGGGGCGTACAGGCACTCACTTCAATTATCGTCAGCTCGCTCGTCTATTATGTGGGCATGAAGTTGCTGGCGCCGAAAAAAGTGCTTGATCTGACCAAAGGATAAGGCAGCATACGTTCCGTAGTTGCCTATATATCCAGTACGCTGACCGCTTTTGATATATCGTTTGATGTGGTGTAGATTACGCTATAAATAAGGTCATACAGCGGATGCACAGCCACTATGGAAAGCAGTCACGGGACTAGCAACATCATCATAATAGCGGATTCAACAATATCGCATCGAAAACAGTCCACCTAAGGAGGCATACATGCATGAGATGGATTACCGAAGAAGATATCGAAAATTTGGCGGTCGGTGCGGCATTACTCGGCACTGGCGGTGGTGGCGACCCGTATTTGGGCAAGCTGATGGTGCAAAAATGTATTCGCGAAAACGGGCCGATCGGGATGATCGACCCGTCCGAGCTGCCGGATGAAGCATGGGTCATTCCGACCGCGATGATGGGCGCCCCTACGATTATGATGGAAAAAATACCAAACGGTGACGAAGCGCTCAAATCGATGCGTTTATTAGAACAAAAAGCAGGTGTGATCGCTTATGCTACGATGCCGATTGAATGTGGCGGTTTAAACTCTACCGTGCCGTTTGTCGTCGCTTCCAAAGCCGGTATTCCGCTCGTCGATGCGGATGGGATGGGGCGTGCATTTCCCGAGCTACAAATGGAGACGTTCCACATTTATGGCATCTCCGGTACACCGATGGCGCTACACAATGAACGCGGTGATCGGGTCATGTTGGAAACGCTGGACAATCATATGTTGGAATACATTTCGCGCGGCATTGCCGTACGGATGGGCGGGGCGGCTCATGTGGCGGAATATATGATGAACGGTGCGGATGTGAAGCGTACGTCTATTCACGGTACGATGACGCTCTGTATGGAGCTAGGACGCGCAATTCGTGAAGCGCAGACGACCAAACGTGATCCGATTGAAGCGATCAAGGAAGTGACGCGCCAATCGATTTATGGCGAAGCATTAGTCATTTTTCGCGGTAAAATAACGGATATTGAGCGCCAATCCACCGATGGCTTTGTGCGCGGTAAAGCGCTTGTATCCGGGCTAGGCGCCTATGAAGGCAAAGAGCTGCGTGTCGATTTCCAAAATGAAAATCTGTGTGCACTGATCGACGGCGAGCTGCAAGCGATGGTGCCCGATCTGATCACCTTTCTCGATCAGGAAACAGGGATGCCGATTACGACCGAGTCGATCAAATACGGCTTTCGCGTTATCTGTCTAGCCATTCCAACCCCGGACATTATGCGTACAGCGGCAGCGCTGGACGTATGGGGGCCGCGTTATTTTGGCTATGATACCGATTATGAGCCGGTCGAGCAGATTCAGCAGAGAAGGAGTGAGCACCATGTATAAAATCGGCATCGATGTAGGTGGCACGAATACGGATGCAGTGATGATGAACGAACAGCAGCAGATTATCGCCAATGTGAAAGCACCTACGACACAGGATGTGGAATCCGGCATTTATGATGCGCTGGAGCGCATTTTGAAGCAATCGGCGATTGATCCGCAGCGCATTTCTTCCGTTATGCTCGGTACGACCCATGCTACTAATGCGATTATTGAGCGTAGTCGGCTAGCGAAGATCGCCTGTGTGCGCATTTGTCTGCCTGCTGGTACAGCGGTCGAACCGATGTTTACGTGGGATGCTTCACTCAAGGCAGCGGCAGGCAGTGATTACTACTATGTGCATGGCGGCTGTGAATCAAATGGCAGACCGCTAGCAGCCAAAAGTCTCAACCAGGCAGAATGTATGAATGTGTTGCAGCAAATTAAAGCATCTGATGTCGAATCGATTGCGGTAACATCGATCTTTTCCCCGGTATTATCTTCGTATGAGCAGCAATTTGCAAACTGGGCAGCCGAGGTGCTCGGTGACGATTTTCCGGTGACGATCTCGTCCGAAATTGGCAGTCTTGGTTTGCTTGAACGTGAAAACTCCGCTGCGCTTAATGCAGCGCTAGTAAAGGTTGCAGCGGCGGTTTCCGGCGGCTTGGAGATGGCGCTGCAACGTTATGGCATTGAGGCGCACATTTATTTTGCCCAAAATGACGGTACACTAATGACGCTGGACTATGCGCGCAAATATCCGATTTTGACGATTGGCTCCGGCCCAACGAACAGCATTCGCGGTGCTGCCGAGCTAAGCGGGCTGAAAGATTGTATTATTTGCGATATTGGCGGCACGACGACCGATATCGGCATTCTTGTTAATGGTTTTCCGCGCGAATCGAGTGTGGCGGTAACGCTTGGCGGTGTGCGTACCAACTTCCGGATGCCGGATATCGTATCGATCGGCATCGGTGGCGGCAGCATCGTCCGCCAGACCGAAACTGGCATTACTGTAGGGCCGGACAGTGTAGGCTATAATATCGTGCGCGATAGTATCGCATTTGGCGGCAATGTGCTGACCGCCACCGATTGCTTGCTCGCGTCTGGTCAAGCGACTGTACATCATCCGAACTGCGATCCGGCGCGCCTTGCAGTCGTACCGGAATCGGTATGGCAGCAAGCGATTGCTTACATTAACGATAAAGTGCAAACCGCGATCGATAGAATCAAGACGAGTGCAGCAGATGTACCGGTCGTGCTCGTTGGCGGCGGTGCGATCCTTATTCCGGGCGGGATTGCAGGGGCGTCTGAGGTTATTCGTCCGCCGCATTCCGGCTGTGCCAATGCGCTCGGCGCAGCGATTGCGCAAGTGAGCGGTGATATCGACAAAATGTTCTCGATGGCTGGACGCAAGCGCGAGCTGGTGTTGGAAGAAGCGGCAAATGAAGCAAAGCAGAAAGCAATCGACGCCGGAGCCGATCCAGCTACCGTCGAACTGATCGATCTGGAAGAACTGCCAATGGCGTATGTTACATCCGAATTTGTGCGCATTAAAGCGAAAGCAGCTGGGGCGATGAAGGCGATGTCTGCGGTGTAAGCGATCAATAGGTAATAAACAGAGTAGAGCAATACCTTCAGTTCATAACAAAACCGCGCTGTATGCTTCGACTCCAAACGAAGCGCACAGCGCGGTTTTTTCCTATTTTCTCCATATCTATCTATAGTTCTGTTTCGCATAGCAGACGACAGCGGCTGGCAAATGAGCTGTTCGTAGCTCGCTCCGACACGAGTACTCTGTCTCACTTAAACGTCTAGTTTGTGCACTTCCAAAACTGTTCATATTGAAGCGATCATAAAAATGGCATGCCGTGAATGAACGTGAATGAAATGGAGACAAGTCATTAGCCTATCATCAGCACGGATACGCCCACCGATCGACACGCTAGCAACGAAATGCTATGTTAAATACCGTCACGCAGAAACGCATTCGCCAAAATAAGCGCGCCTTTTTTCGCCTGTGTATCAGCCAGTACATTCAGCATCATAAAGTCGTGAATAATACCGCCAAAGCGTGCTTCCGTTACCGTTACGCCTGCTTCACGCAGTTTGGCTGCATATTCTTCGCCCTCATCGCGCAGTACATCCGCTTCGCCGGTAATGACGAGCGCTTCAGGCAATCCTTGCAATTGCTCTGTCGTAGCACGCAGTGGGGAGGCGGTAATCTGAGCACGCTCGGATTCATCGGTCGTATATTGATCCCAGAACCATTTCATCCCTTCACGCGCCAGGAAATAGCCTTCAGCAAAACGATCATAAGAACCGGTATCAAAATTCGCATCTGTGACCGGATAGAACAGCAATTGCTTCGCGATCGTAGGGCCGCTGCGCTCTTTGGACATCAGCGTCATCGCAGCCGTCATATTACCGCCAACACTGTCGCCACCAACATACAGACGGGACGTATCAAAGCCCTGTGCGCTGCCTTGCTCGGCAATCCACTCCAGTACCGCATAAATTTCTTCGATCGCTACCGGATAATGATTTTCAGGCGCCAAGCTATATTCCGGGAAAACGACAGCGACTTCACTGCCGACAGCCAGCTCGCGAATAAGGCGGTCATGCGTATGGGAATTACCGAATACCCAGCCAGCACCATGAATGTACAGCAGTACTGGTAGCTGTGCTGGCGCGTTTTTCGGACGCAAAATGCGAATATTCACTTCACCTTTAGGGCCGATCGGCAATGTTAAATCTTCGATATCAACATCCGGCTTGGCAATGTCACCGGATTGCACTTCATTGACGGTTTCACGACCTTTTTCTGGGCCGAGTTGATATAGAAATGGTGGTTTGGCGTTATCATCAGCGAATTTCTGTGCTGCAGGTTCCAATACGATTCTTTTTTCTTTACTCATAGTAAAGCCTCCTCAAAAAATAGATAGGTAGGTGATCGTCATATGTTGCCGAAAACTCTAATATCATGATCAAAAGAAATCTTTCATTTATCGATATGATACTAACGAGCTTTGCAAATTAGTAATAAACGTATTTGCATTTCCTAAAACATCCAATTTGGCAATCGTATTGATTTTGAAATGAAAATAGCTGCATTTCACCGTCTTTATATTTTGCATAAAAATAAATTGTATACAATTTAATAATTAAATAGTAGCACACTCCAATTCAATAAGCAACATCCGCTTTAGGACGTGTACACAAACTCGTATGATCCGAGATGTAGAGAACGGAGGGAAGGAAATAAGGGGAAGGACCGCAGTGGTGTTTGCCTCAACCTACCAGGTTTGCGTACACGCCCTAATACACGCATACGCACGAATCTGTTATACTTTGGCTTACAATACCAATCCCGCAAAGGAAACATAATGTCATATGAATAAACATCTGAATAAACATCCAATAACCCGTTCGCCATACAGTCGTCAGCGCAAACCGTCCGATCTCGATATGGAAGTTGCTAGTGAAGTTTCCAGTAATGCAGAACATTTGTCTAACCAAATAGACGATAGTGCAACGGATTCTGCTGCTTTTGCCGAGGATCAAAAAACTGCCGACATACTGGCAAGCTATGACGAGGAATTGGAGGCATTTCAAGATTGGATGAAAGATGCTGGTTATACCGCTTATACCCGGCGCTCCTATGAACATGATATTCATGAGTTTCTACAAGCCCCTTCCGTGCAGGGCAAATCGCTGGATGAGCTAAAAAAAAGACATGTATTGTCCTACCTTAGCAGTGTGCGTTCACGCGGGGTGAGCGATTCAACGCGTAATCGCAAACATGCGGCAATCAGTTGTTTTTTCAAAGCGTTGATCGAAATGGAACTGGCGGTCAGCAACCCAGCAGCAGGCATCAAAAAAGCCAAAACCGAGCAAAATAAAGAACCGTTATACCTCGATGAGACGAAATTAACTGATTTTTTCAACTCGATCGCTGGCAAATATCGTACGCGCAATTTGACGATTTTTTTGTTGATGGCATATATGGGGCTGCGGGTAGGTGAAGTTCATTTGCTAAATGTGCAAGATTACAACGAAGAACGCCGCACATTGCAAGTGTTCGGAAAAGGTCGCAAATGGCGTACATTGCCTGTACCGGAAGCGGTTGCCACCATGCTGGCACAAGCGATCGCTGAACGCCTTACCCCGTGGCGTGATGGAGAATATGCGCTGTTCATTTCGCAAAAAGGGACAAGATTGTCGATTCGCAACATTCAGCAGATCGCCGCCGATACATTCGATCGATTCCAGAGCGATGTAGAGCCTTCCCGCCGACTGCCGTATTCCAGTCATAAGTTAAGGCACTCGTTTGCAACGATGCTGCTGCGTCAGGGTACCGATCTGCGTACCGTGCAGGAGCTGCTCGGTCACTCCTCTATTCAAACGACGATCATTTATACGCATGTGCGCGATCAGGAGAAGGAGGAAGCGATTTCCAAGCTGCATGTTCAACTGCCTGCTTTACATCCTGCCACTGAGGAGGACAAACATGGTTGAGCTGCACAGTCCACTATGGAGTAAACGGAACACCGTATTTGGCAAAGCGAGTGTCCACATTGTCAGCAAATGATCTGCGTGTCTGAGGCATGGTGTTAAACTACGCCTATAGCCAACCCGGTATATTGACCGCGATTAACTTGAATATCGAAGCGGGCTCAACCTCTTATTGGTAAGGATGTCAGTGCATAATCAAAGTTAAAATTTAACTTGATCTTGGCACTCGCGTCTTGATACTCGCGGTTACTTGATCGAAATGTATGCCTACAACATGAATCGAATGATATACAAACAAGCTGTCGATCCAGGCAAAGGATTCATTTCTGATTCCTCACTCCATATCGACAGCTTTTTGCATTAAAATCGTCAAAAAAGTCACAATAATCGGCTTTTAAAAAACTTTTTGTCGCAAAAGCACAATAATATGACGAAAATTGTGTATATAATCTTATCGCATTCCAATACGGTGGAAGCTTTAGTATCACTCTCGAAAAAAATAATGCGACAATTTAACGCAGCAAAGTGTAGGATTATGTAGTTTTTTATAGGTGGCGTTTAACATAAGTGAATAATGTAAATATACCTTACAGGAAGAAAGGATTTGTTATATGAGCAACCTTAAACCGAATACTTCACTGTTTCGGCGCAAGCCGATTGCCCCTGCTGAGGGAAATCTGAAACGTGTGCTGGGACCGATTGATCTGACTACACTTGGTGTAGGTGCTATTATCGGTACAGGGATTTTCGTACTGACAGGTGTGGCAGCAGCTAAATATGCTGGCCCAGGTTTAGTATTATCCTTTCTGCTTGCAGGCTTAGTGTGTGCGTTTGCTGCACTTTGTTACTCGGAGTTTGCATCCTCCGTACCGGCATCTGGCAGTGCTTATACGTACAGCTATACAACATTTGGCGAGATTATCGCCTGGATTTTGGGCTGGGATTTGATTTTGGAATACGGGTTCGCCAGTGCGGCGGTTGCCAGTGGCTGGTCGGGTTATTTCCAAAGTTTGATTTCAGGCTTCGGCATTCATTTGCCAACCGCCTTAACAAGTGCCTTCAATCCGGCAAAAGGCACATATTTTGATGTGATCGCTTCTGCTATCACATTAATTATCGCCTTCCTGTTAACACGCGGCATTAAAGAAGCGACACGCGCCAATGGCGTGATGGTAGCGATCAAGCTGCTCGTCGTACTGATCTTTATTGCGGTAGGCGTATTTTATGTACAGCCGTCGAACTGGACACCATTCCTGCCATTTGGCTGGGGCGGCGTAACGGCTGGTGCAGCAACGGTATTTTTTGCGTATATCGGCTTTGACGCCGTATCGACTGCTGCGGAGGAAGTCAAACGTCCGCAGCGCGATCTGCCGATCGGTATTATCGCTTCCCTTGCGATTTGTACGGTGTTGTACATTATCGTTTCGTTGATTTTGACAGGTATTGTGCCTTACCACTTGCTCAATGTTAGCGATCCGGTAGCGTATGCGCTGCAATACATTCAAATGAATGGTCTGGCGGCATTGATCTCGCTTGGTGCGATTACCGGTATTACAACGGTATTGCTCGTTATGATGTACGGTCAAAGCCGTCTGCTGTACTCGATGTCGCGTGACGGTTTGCTGTCACCGGTATTTTCCAAAATTAGCGGCAAAAGCAAAACGCCTGCAACAGGTACATGGGTAGCCAGCATCATTATCGCTTTCTTCGCTGGTTTTATTCCGCTCGGTAGTCTGGCGGAATTGACCAATATCGGTACACTGTTTGCCTTTACGGTTGTAAGTATCGGTGTTATCGTATTACGTCGTACGCAACCTGATCTGAAAAGAGGTTTCCGCGTACCATTCGTACCGGTACTGCCGATTTTGAGCGCACTGGGTTGCGTATACTTGATGCTTCAACTGCAAGCATTGACTTGGATTACATTTTTTATCTGGCTGGCAATCGGGCTGGTGGTCTATTTCGCTTATGGTCGCCGCCACAGTCTACTCGGTCGCGGTCAATAAGTTGGAGGACGATGATCGCGGATTACTGGCACATTGACCAAGCCAAATGTTAATTTGGGTTGTGTACTAAAATGCTGATTAATGCGATTTCAAAACAGATTCAACACTCAAATTAATCTCGGTCAAGGTACTGGTTTTTTACAAATAATAATATGATCCAAGCGCGTTTTTCCTTCGTATGGGGGAAGGACGCGCTTTTTGTTATGTTTACTTATACGCAGTAGGAACATGGATGGAATACATAAGTTGAACGGTCTATTCAACCTATTTTGCCGCAGACTCAAATCTTTTCAGTAAAGCGATACGGTTATTGTAGCTGTTTTTGCTTAGAAGATCACAGAACAGTAGAACAGTGTTAAGTGTTAGCAATGTTAACAACGTATTCGAAAACTGTTGCGTCAATTATTAATATGCAATATATTGGTTTTATTCTCTTTTAAAATAGGTCAATTTGCACAGTACGTAACTTAAACTAAAATACACCATAGCATCATCGTGCACACCAGCTCCACCATAAACAAGGAGGCTTCCTATGACTACGACCAATGAGCCTAACATTCAAAAAATTAACCGTATTTCACTACGGGATCAAGTGTACACCGCCTTGCGCCAGAGCATTATTACACTGGAACTCGCACCGGAGCAAAAGTTAAACGATACCGAATTGGCGGCACGTTTCGGTGTTAGCCGTACGCCGGTCAGAGAAGCGCTTAAACGTTTGGAAGATGAGGGACTAATCGAGTCGTTTCCGGGTGCGGTAACACGAATTGCACCGCTTTATACGGATGCAGCACGGCATGCGTTTCCAGTTGCCGCGTCTCTGCATGGGCTTGCTGCACGACTTGCAGTGCCGCATCTAAACGAACAGCATATCTATAAGCTGATGCATGCTAATGAGCAATTGATTGCTGCGCTGCAACAGCAAGATGCGCTAGCAGCGATTGCAGCAGATGATGATTTTCATCATGTATTTCTACATGTATGCGCCAATCCGCAGTTGAACAAAGCGCTAGCATCGGTCATGTCCAATATTAGACGATTGGAGCTGGCAAAATTCAGCAGTATCGATCATACACATTCCCCGGAAGATCATAAGCGGATTATCGCTGCTTGCCGTGAACAAGATGAAGTGCTTGCTGCCCGCGAAATGGAAAATAACTGGCTAAGCCTAGCAGAATGGCTGGAAACAGCGCCGTCAGCTGACCGACCAACCAATCTACTTTCTACCAATAGTGATATGCCACATCTGTCCGAGCCCGCAAATGTTACAGCTGTGCGAAACATCACCAATTCATCCAATAACGAGCAGTCACGATGAAAGCGGTATGGATCGGTGTGGCGGCATCGTTTTTCTTTGCATCCAGTTTTGTGCTCAATCGGCTGATGGAAGTGGATGGCGGTTATTGGGTGTGGAGTGGGGCATTGCGTTATTTTTTTATGGTGCCTTTACTCGGTATGCTTGTGCTGCTGCGTAAGGAACTGAGATCGGTTTGGCAGGAGCTGCGTCGTCAGCCGCTGCGCTGGTTGCTTTGGAGCACGGTCGGGTTTGGGCTATTTTATGCGCCATTATGCGCATCAGCAATGTACGCTCCTGCTTGGTTAACCGCAGCAGGATTTCAATTGACGATTGTGGCAGGTATGTTGTTATCACCGCTGTTTTGGTTTACGTCTAGCGGAGCGCATGGAGGCGTACGTCAGCGTGGGCGCATTCCGCGCAGTGCGCTTGGTATTGCACTCATCATGCTGGCAGGCATCGGATTAATGCAGTTAGAGCAGGCACAAGCAGGAGCAGGTAGCTGGCAAGGGATCATTTTAATTATAATTGCCGCGATCGCTTACCCACTCGGTAATCGGAAAATGATGGAAGTGTGTGACGGACGATTGAATGCTTTTCAACGCACATTAGGCATGAGCATTGCCAGCTTACCATTTTGGCTCGTGTTATCGCTGTTTGGATGGGTACATAGCGGTTTGCCTTCCGCTGGACAGGTGGGGCAGTCTTTGTTAGTGGCACTGTTTTCCGGGGTGATTGCAACGGTGCTGTTTTTCGGCGCTACCGATCAGGCGCGTAACCATCCGGCACGTCTTGCTGCGGTCGAAGCGACACAAGCGTTGGAAGTCGTGTTTACACTACTTGGTGAATGGATATTGCTTGGCATTATGCTGACTTCGCTAGGCATGTGGGCGGGAATGGTGCTTGTCGTAAGTGGTGTCGTCGTAAATGCCTGGCTATCGATGCGACAACCAGGCGCAAGCCGGAAACGGAGTAAAGGCAAGCGCGCCCAAACGAACATACAGTAGTTGCATTAAAGGTTCACGATCATTAGGATACAGGGCGAGACGAAGTGACGCTTGCTGCTTGTACTATCCATACTTAAGCTTTCTATTATCGTTATATAGACGACACAGAAACGGTGTTTATTCGTAATGTAGCGGAGCGATCATATGGCATAACGACAACGTAAACGACAATGGGATCGATCATATGATGACGCCTTCAAACTGCTGTAGCTTTCCGGCAAATGAAAACAGGTGTATACGATCACTGAACGCTCATTACCGATAAATGATACAGCCATGCTGTTCAAGTTCCCCTAGCCACTCCGGTAGCTGCAAATGATGATTCCAGCGCAAATCGAGCCGTTCCAGCCCTGTCAGCTGGCGTAATGATTCGGGCAAGTATTTCAGCTCATTGCTGCGCAGATCGATTTCCAGCAAAGACTGACAATTGCCGATTGATTCTGGTAATATAGACAATCGGTTATGCCGCACATTCAATCGACGTAGCTGCCGACATTGCCCGATTCCGGCAGGCAGAGCAGTCAATAGGTTACTTTCCAGATCGAGCACACGTAACGTAGTTAGCTGTGCAATTGATTCCGGCAATGCAGACAACTCATTGTTGCGCAGATGCAGCTCGCGGATATGCTCCAATCGACCGATCGCTTCCGGCACAGCAGTCAGCTTGTTGTTCATCGCGCGCAGTTCAACGAGCGCGGTTAAATTCCCAATTTCCGCCGGCAGTTGCTGAAGCGGATTATCGCTTACATTAAGATAGCGCAGTAGCGGAAATGCGCAAATTTCTGCGCCCAGCCGGGTAATCTGATTGTTATGTACATACAAATAGTCAGACAATGCGCTTAAATGTTGAATCTCGGCAGGAACCTCTGTGATCCGATTATGTCCCAAATCGATCATCGTCAATTGTGTTAAATGCTTAATTTGCGGCGAGATATGCGTGAGTGCATTGACCGATACATTGAGTATTTGTAACGCTGTCATTGCAAATACTTCAACTGGAATTTCGGTTAACGCGTTATCGAACAAATTCAGGTCTGTTATTGCTTGCAGAGAATGATCCAATTGCGGCAAAGCAGTTAGCTGTTGGTGAGCAAAGTCCATTTTCATCGTATGTAACCTCCGATTGTAGTAAATAGGATAGGCATTGCGTATATGCAGCTGCTTGGCTATTTTAAACATTAAACTGAAAAATCCAAATAATAGTATATATCATACTTGCCGCGTTGATTCGTAAAATGATAGTCTTTTGTATTCAATCCTCCGATTTCAAAACCATAGTTTAAATAAAACCGATTCGCGTTTAAATTATTGTCTTGCGCAACGGTCGATAGCCCTTTTAATTGCTGCGCTTGGGCAATCTGCACTGCTGCATGTAGCAGTTTGGAAGCGATATTTTGCCGTCGGTGCGTTGCAGCTATCTTTAAATCGCTCAAATACAAATAAGGAGTCCATTGTTTTTCAAATACGGCGATACCGACACAAGTTTCTCCGGCAAAAGCGCCGAGCGCAAACCCGGCTTGATTCACCGCTTCCAATTGATAATGTTCATCTGGAAACTGCTGACGTTCAGGCGAAGCGAATAATAGTTCCTTATGTTGCCAACCTGTGTTCGTTCGCGTAACGATCAATTTGCCGGGCGAATCAAACGGTTCATTTGGCAATTGCAAGGCTTGCTCGGTAGAGACGTCAATACGTTTACATTTAATGTCCGACATAAAATAGCCTCCGATCCGGTTATTCGGTTACGTTAGCCCACGGTTTGAGCACCATCGCCATACGCAAGTAGATACAATTGAAAACTTACGTTTCGTCTCCATTTCAAGTATAGTGTAGAGGGTAGCCATTAATCCAGTTGGCAACACGTTCATCTTTAAGCTTAGTCACCAATGGAACGGTTTCAGTGTTTGGGCATAATCTAACACGAGTTGCAATGAACAGCATTGTTACGTAGCCAAAGATTATACGATGTATACGGATCATAACTCATACTCATTATAACGGACAACGAAATGACATAAAGGAGCACATCATGCGATTTAGCGTTCAATATTTATCATTTTTCGTGTTACAGGTCGAAGGCAAAGAAGGCCAGACTACCAAAAACTACAAACATTATCAGACGCTGGACGAGGACGAATATGAACTAAGCCAGCTTAAGCAATTTTTGCATGCTGAGTTTACCCGTACCGCCAAGCGTAAGGTGGAAAAAAATCCATCAAGCGAGCAGCCACCGACCAAGATCGGTACGTTTCTGGTGGAGCCAGGGCATGAACTGACGAGTAACCCGAACTTTAACCTGTTTGCTCGTCTGCGTACGGTCGACAACAAAGACGATTTCAAAAATGCCGGCGATGATCTGGTGCGCAGCTATTTGGATACAAGCTCTGTACGCGGCGGCGCGCTGATCATCTCGCAGGTGAAGCTGGATACACATTTAGACGATCCGTTTATATTTGTGATGAAATGCGATTTCGAGAAACAAATCGCCCGTATTTCCGATGAGCGCAGCCTGATTAGTGAGGTCGAAATGGCGATCAGCGCGCGCAATATGAAGTCGATCCAATATCCGCATATGCCGGAAGAAGGCATGATTGAAGAATGGGAGCTAAAGGTGCATCAGTCGTCCCATGCGCGTTATTTTGAGGACTTTTTGAAATTTGTGACGTATGAGCAGTCCATTCCGGAAATTGTCAATGAGCGGGTAATGGACTATGTGCAGACCTATGTGGAGGAAAAGTGGCCCGATGCGAGCAATGAAGATCGCCAGCGTGAGGAGCAGGATTTGGAGCTATGGGCAGCGAGCGATAAGCGCGATTTGCAGGAGAAATGGGAGCCGCAGCAAGTGATCGAAGCGGCAGAACGCATCGTTGAGATTAAGCCAGAGATCGAGATACGGGTGAAACTAGGCGATACGAGCGTACGCGGTCTGCTAGCTGACTTTGGCTTCCGTCTGCATATCGCCAAATTGGGCGATCATTATGCAATGGTAGTAGAAGGGGATGCGTTTACGTTTGAAAAAGGCTTCTCGCCGGTGGAGTTACTGCAACCGGATCGTTTTGAAAATTTGGCGCAACAGTTGATTGAACGTGCGAATCGTCCGCCAGAGCAGGATGATGAGATGCCGTACTAATTGGATAATACACTCTCGATGGCTTACCCGTACAATATGATGGGTAAGCCATTCATATCAGCTTACGATCATTCAACTTCGCTGCAACAAGAGCGCAAATCGAAGGGGTACGTGTCGATACACATCATTTACAAATGTCCAGACTAATAAATACACATTTCAGACTAATAAGCATTAAAAAAGGATCACAGGTTGCTATACCGTCGATCCTGTTTGTTACGCATATTATGCCGCTGCTTAAGCGAAGATTATGCCCTGTCGTTGAAACTAGACAACATAACGTTTACAATAAATAAGCATGCCTTTTGGACAATATGTAAGTTTTGCCTGAAATTTTGTTCATAAACAGGACGCATTTTCTCTGCGCAACAAAGACCTTTACTACAGAGCACTCGGGCTTAGGCCATACGAGCGCTGCTGTTGCAAAGGTCATCGGAATGAGAATGGGTACGTTTAAATGTTCAACTGTGCAATCTGATCTTTCAGTTTCTGTGCTGAAGAACGTAACAGTTCCTCCTCGTGAACATTCAGCGGAATTTGCAACTTCTCCCGTATGCCTTCACGCCCAACGATGGACGGTACGCCGAGGTACACATCAGAGATGCCATGATAGTCATCGAGCAAGGAAGATACGTTCAATACCGCATGCTCATTTTGCAAGATGGCGGCGACGATCCGATCTAACGCCAGCGCGATCGCATATGAGGTGGAGCCTTTGGCGTTAATAATTTCATAAGCGGCATTTTTGGTGCTATTGAAAATATCGTCACGTTCGGCTTGCTCAAAATCGAGCTCTGCGCCAGCAACGTTGGCAAGGCTCCATACCGGCAGCTCGGAATCGCCGTGTTCACCGATAATATGGGCATGGATGCTGCGTGGATCAATTCCTTTGTGCTTGCCGATTAAATAGCGGAAGCGCGCGCTATCGAGCAGCGTACCGGAGCCGATGACTCGATTCGCCGGCCAACCGCTCTTTTTCCAAGATACATAGCTGAGAATATCGACCGGATTGGTCGCAATCAGCAAAATGCCGTGATTGTTATACTTGGTAATATTTTTAATAATGTCGTCGAAGATGGCAGCATTACGATTTAGCAAATCGATACGGGTTTCGCCTGGACGCTGATTCGAACCTGCTGCAATGATGATAATATCGGCGTCCTCGCAATCAGAATAGTCGCCAGCCCACAGTTTGACTCCACCTACAAAAGGCAGTCCATGATTCATATCAAGCGCTTCGCCTAGCGCTCGGTCGTGGTTGGCATCAATAAACACAAGCTCAGACATGCGGTTGCGCAATAACAGCGTATAGGCGGTTGTCGCACCTACAGCGCCTGTGCCAATGACGACGACACGATGGGGTTTGGATACGGATTGGGGCATACATTATCATCTCCTTCACAGTTTGTGTTACAGAATCGCTACTATTGTAGCCGAAAGAAGGGGCAAAGTAAAAATAACATTGCGGAAAACCGATCGAAAAACAGTACATTTCCTTTCGAAAATACCCGCATCTGTAATCGCTTGTAACTTTTCTGTAAACCACCTATCAAAATTATAGTTTACTCTAGTAGAAGTTGTGAAAATGAAACGCTTTAGCTTAGGGCAAGTGTGTGGAAGGAGAATTACCTATGAAGTGGAATATCACCAAGTCGCTTCTTACCGGAATTTCGATGATCCTTCTTCTGTCAGCTTGTACGTCAACAGGCGGGGATGTTGCTCCTGTCAGTGAGTCAGTACGTGAACAGCTCCAGCAGTCAAAAGAAGATCAAGGACAAACGATAACACTTAAGAAGACGACCGATTACAATATAAATAAAGGTGGCGGCGGACAAGCAACCGAATCCGGCTACAAAATCCAGACCCGACTGACCGACTTTCAATTACTTAGTGCAAAGGCAGGGGTTTCGTGGGGGATTACGCGCAATGAGCTGCGCATTTATGTGACCCAGGACAATGGCAAAACATGGGACAATGTATCACCAGCAAAAACGGTCGCTTTTTACGAATCACCAGTGTACGGTAGCAGCATATTTTTTTTAAATCAAAAAAATGGCTGGGTGGCGCGTAATGCGAGCGGTGTCGGTCAGACGCTCATTTTGCATACGATCGATGGCGGTCAAAATTGGAACGTGAATACGTTTAATAATGATGCAACTGTGCTCGGCATATACTTTGTAGACGAAAATACAGGCTGGGTGATGACATCAACCGATTCGGCGGACAACAAGCAAGAGAAGGCGCTGTATCGCACACAGGATGGCGGCAAAAACTGGGTGAAGCTGATGCAAAACACCGGTGATTTTGTCGCTAAAAATCCGACGCCAAATGCGATCCCGCAAAATGGTCTGCTCGTTGATATGTCTTTTCGCAGTGCACAGAATGGTTTTGTGACGCTGCAAAATGACGGGATGCCGAGGCTGTACACAACCGCAGACGGTGGTCAATCCTGGTCGGAAGGCAAAGAACTGGTGCCCAAAGATGTCGATATATGTGATCGACTGACAACGGGGAAGCCGGAATTTTTCGGATCAAGCAAAACAAAAGGCTGGATGAATATCGGCTGTGTAAGTAGTACTGGAACACGTTATTTTGGTTATTTTACGATCGATGGCGGCAAAAATTGGACGATTGCCCCATTTGCGCTACAGCCGCAAAGCGGAGTCAATCAAAGTATGGGTCCCACCTTTTTGAATGAACAAACCGGCTGGTCGATTATCGATGGCATTATGTATTACACGGACAATCAAGGCAAAAGCTGGAAGGCATTACCGAAAAGCGATACATTGCAAAAAACACTTGTCAATTACCCGGAGTTAGTCAAGCTACAATTTTTCTCGCGCGAAGTCGGCTGGTTACTCGTATCGCAAAATGAAGAACGTCGCTCACTGCTTATGCAGACGATCGACGGCGGCAAAACATGGCATGTGCTTTAGCAACATCAGTCAGGCAGACTGACATGCAGCAGTAATCTTAGCGACGATAACGAGTTAGCCCCTATATCGTCTAGCTTACGCAACATCACTTATCGATACACATTTGGAAGTGTCCTCCTTCATTGAATATTAGCTCTAGGCGAGCTTACGGTAGAGAATGGATATCTGTTTCGCGACAGATGTCCATTCTTTTTCATTTTTTATTTTAATTTAACGATTTTTGCGCAAAAAAATGTTACTATAGACCTATCAAATGTTTGAGATAGGACATACAATCCTGTCTTTTGACTTAAAGGATGAATACATTGATGAGAATCCCATTTCTCCAAAAACAGACTGATTATGGAACGTATAGCTACATCGAATATTTCTGTTATTTGACCAAACATTTCTTTCGTTCCAATCGCCGGTTCGCTGAACTGCATAACATTATGAGAAAAGAACAGCTGACGACGTATTTTCAGCCGATTATGGATATTCAGACCGGAAGTTGTTTAGGTTACGAAATATTAAATCGTCCGCCGTTTTCCGAATGGTTCCCTAACACGGATGCGTTTTATGAGTATATTGGTACGACTAATCAAGTATTTGCATTTGAACTGTTGTGCCGTGAATTGTCGGTCAAACGTTATTGTGAAGCATTGCAACATTCATCGATGTTTGAAGGTTGTAACGTCTTTTTGAATGTGCATCCTGATGTGCTGCGCGATACGAACCATCGTAGCGGTGAGACGATCCGTCATTTACAGCGTTATGGACTAAAGCCGGAGCAAATCGTATTTGAATTAACGGAAAAGCAGGCAGTAGAAGATTTTGAAGCATTTAAGCATGTATTGTCCAGTTACCGGGAGCAAGGTTTTCGTATCGCGATCGATGATGTCGGGTCAGGTTATAGCAGTCTCAAATCTATTGTGAGCCTAAATCCCGAATTTATCAAACTGGATCGCTCACTTGTGCAACATATCGATAGCCGTCCCGATCAACAGCATGTCGTGAAAATGCTGCAGGAATTTGCCAAAAGTTCAGGCACCTTTGTTATTGCTGAAGGTATCGAACGTCTGGAGGAGCTGATGTTTCTGCAACAGCAACGGATTAGTTATGGACAGGGTTACGCGCTTGGACGTCCATCTATCGCTCTTACACACCAGATTATCGAGCAGATTGTAGGTCAAATACAGCCTCAGCAGCGAAAAGCTACAAATATGTAGCCAACTTTTACAAGAAGTGGGTTGACGAACGATGCATCATCCATTATTCTGGATTCTACATATGATGAGAACAGATACGCTTTAACGACGATGAGCAGGACCCTTGTTCCGCCAGACCGCAATACAGAGAGGAAATTCATCGGCTGAAAGATTTCCTGCATGCGATTGGATCAAGTCCTATCCTGTGAGTTGCGTACCAGGTATATCCTGAGCGCCGGTTGCTCCGTTATCAGCTTTGAGGTTTATTTGGGTCTGCTTATGCAAACAGACGCTAAAATAAACAAACCTAGGGTGGTACCACGACACATTCGTCCCTGACGAGTGTGTCTTTTTGCTTTTTTGGCGCTTATACGATGCTTATACATGGATCAAGAATGGATGAAGGAGGGGAATGGATTGAAACAGAGTCAAGCTTTTATTCACACATTACGTTCAGCACCTGCCGAAGCAGAGGCAGCAAGCCACCGATTGTTAGTTCGCGGCAGTTATATTCGGCAGACCGCAGCTGGCATTTATACGTATTTGCCACTTGGATGTCGGGTACTTCATCGTTTGGAACAGCTTATCCGTCAAGCGATGGATTATGTGGGTGCGCAGGAATTACTAATGCCGGCTATGCAGCCTGTAGAGCTGTGGCAACAATCAGGTCGATATGAAGGATATGGAGACAATTTGCTGCAATTGCAAGATCGACATGAGCGGCGATTCATATTAGGCCCAACCCATGAAGAACTGATTACCGATGTGCTGCGCAATGAGCTTAGTTCGTATCGTCAGTTGCCAGTAACGTTATATCAGATTCAGACCAAATTTCGGGATGAAAGTCGTCCGCGTTCCGGTTTGCTGCGTGGACGTGAGTTTTTGATGAAAGATGCGTATTCGTTTGCTACTGATCAGCAGGAGCTGGATGAGACGTATACGTCGATGTACAACGCATATGAAGCTATATTTTCACATTGTCAATTGCAGTTTCGGGCGGTAGAAGCCGATGGGGGGACAATCGCTGACGCTGGTGCAACACATGAATTTGTCGCGCTGACAGATGCGGGGGAAGATATCATTGCGTTATGCAGTGACTGCGATTATGCTGCTAATTTGGAAAAGGCGGAATATCGCCATATCCCGCAAAATTCAACTCGCTTGCATGTTTATGCACAGCCGGAACGGGTTCATACGCCACATATTAGAACCGTTGCACAATTAGCAAACATTTCTACAAGCGAGATTGCGAAAAGCCTATTATTTTTAGCAGATGGTGTGCCTCTGCTCGTTGTCGTTCGCGGCGATCATGACGTTAATGAAGTAAAAGTGAAAAATTATGTGCAAGCGACAGAGTTAGTGCTTGCCGATGCCGATACGGTACTGCATATGACCGGCACAACGATTGGATTTCTCGGTGCGTATCGGTTGAATGATGGGCAAGCGGATCAGAAGCGCATTCGGATCATTATCGATCATGCGGTATATGCTATGCCGGAAGCGGTGATGGGCGGAAATGCCGAGTATGATCATTACCGTCATATCGTACCTGCGCGTGATTTAGAACAGGTGGAACAGGGCGATTTTCGTAACGCGATTGAGGGAGAATGCTGTCCGCGCTGTCAGACAGGCAAGCTGTACATGAAGCGTGGTCTGGAGCTGGGACATGTGTTCAAACTTGGCACCAAATATAGTGAAGCATTACAAGCAGATGTACAACTGGCAAATGGAGATCGACAGCCTTTGATTATGGGTTGTTATGGTATCGGCGTATCCCGCCTAATGGCAGCGATCGTGGAGCAGCATCACAATGAACAAGGAATCGTCTGGCCGCTACAGATTGCGCCTTATCATGTACATCTGATCGTCATTTCGATGAAGGATGCACAGCAATGCGAAGTGGCGATTACCGTGTACGAACAATTAAAACAGCGCGGTATCGATGTATTGCTTGATGAACGAGATGAACGCCCAGGTGTTAAATTTAACGATGCTGATCTGATCGGTATTCCGCTTCGCCTGATTATCGGTAAAGGTATTAGCAATGGACAGGTAGAATGGATGAACCGATTAACTGGCGAAAATGAGCAACTATCGCTCGAACAGGCGTGCCAGCACATTATAAAAGCTACTGATTGCTCACATTTTACCTTACGTTGACGCAAACATGCTTGCTTTTTGCTACGATAATATCATCCTTTTAGGATAACAGCATGAGTATACGCCAAGTGGGAGAAGCGGAAACAATAAGGGGTGAACACCATGTTTACAAAGATCGGTGAGATTGCAGAGCAAGTTCCGATCGTAGAAGCGGATACTTGCTGCAGTGAAGTGGATGCATTATTCAAACTTCATCGTCAATGTGAAGGGCTTGCTGTGCGTAGACGTGGCACGGAACCGGCTTTAATGATGCGTGTCGGTTTCTATCAGCATCTGGCGACTCATTACGGCTATAATTTATACATGGGACGACCTATTCGCCTGCTTGCCAACCGGCAGCCACTCGTTGTCGATTATTGTGAATCCATTACCGATGTCAGTGTGAAGGCAATGCAGCGTAAAGACGAAGAATTGTACGATCTGTTGCTAGTGAGCAAAGATGGTGAACTGTACGGTGCGGTCACGATCCGGCAATTGCTGCTCGCCGTCGCTGATCTTCGCACCGAATCGGCAACTTTCCTCAATGCACTGACCGGCTTGCCGGGGAACCGCATTATCGATGAGCAGCTAGAGCTTGCTTTGAAGCGAGCGCAGTATAGTGTGTTATATATCGATCTGGATCATTTTAAAACGTATAACGATATTTATGGCTTTAAAATGGGCGATCGTATGATTCAAGAGACCGCTAATGTGCTTAGCCGGGTCGTTACGCTACCCGATCAGTTTCTTGGACATATTGGCGGGGATGACTTTATCGTCGTGATGAATCACTATGACGTAGAGCCAATCTGCCGCCTAATCTTAACCGAGTTTGAACAGCTGAAAAAGGAAATGTATCATACCGACGACTTACAGCTTGGTTATGTCATGGCTGAGGATCGGCTCGGCAATTATGGCCCGATCCCGCTCGTCACGCTGTCGATTGCCATTGTGAGCAACCGACAACGGACATATCGCTCGGTTGATGAAATTGTCGGTGAAGCGGCACGTTTGAAAAAGGTATGTAAAAGTATTGCTGGTTATGCCGCTTGCAGTAATGACGGGCTGCGTCTAAGCGATCATTCACCTGCAACCCGCTCTTATACGTAACAACATGGTGTCATTTCCATTGACGATCTGGATATGTTATGTCGATATGATTATGAACTTATTTTACGTGTAATGAAGTTGAAGCTTTTTGATGCAGGCAAAAATCTGCTACCCGATTTATTTCGCTTAACAAAGAGACGAAACTATCCTTACTACTCATCGCTCCTCTAGTACTGCCTACTTAAGTTCCAGCATGCTTGCAAAATTGGTGATTGATGATATGATAGTCGTGATTTTCCATAATCTGTACGTAGATGGGTGAATTACATATTTGGAGGTTATATCATGGCTACATTATTTCTAATCGTCATCTACCTTGCTTTTATTAGTCTAGGCATTCCTGATTCGATGTTGGGAGCAGCTTGGCCGGTTATGCATGGTGATATCGGCGCTCCATTCGGTTCAGCCGGGATGCTATCGATCGTCGCTTCCTGCGGCACGATCGTATCGAGTCTGGCAAGTGGACGTTTAATCCAGCGGATCGGTACAGGCTGGGTCACATTGGTGAGTTGCTGCCTGACGGCGGGCGCATTGCTCGGTTTTGCTTTTGTGCCTACACTCGGATGGTTGATCGTGCTTTGCATTCCGCTCGGTCTTGGTGCAGGCGCGGTCGATTCAGGGCTTAATCATTTTGTTGCCGCCAATTACAAGGCACATCATATGAGCTGGCTGCATTGCTTTTGGGGTGTCGGGGCAACCGCCGGGCCGATCATTATGTCGCATTATATTACAACTGAAGGTTCCTGGCGTAACGGCTATACGGCAGTAGCGATGATCCAGTTTGTGCTCGTATTCATTCTGTTCGTTACACTGCCATTGTGGAAAAAGGTAGTCAAGCTGCGGCAAGCGGAACGTTTGGCAGAGCTTGGTAGTCAAGAGCCATTACCAGCTTCCGCTACCGGGCAAACAGGGAGCAAGTCGGTACAGTTAGATGCGGCGTCCGGGTCAGCAGGCGAATCTATAACAGTCGCAGAACAGTCAGCCAATAGTCAGCCGCCACGATCCGATAGCCAGGCGAACCAAGAGACAGTGACTAGCCGTGCGAGCTTGTTTCGTTTGCCAGGTGTGCGTTTTACGTTGTTAACGTTCTTTTTTTATTGTGGAGTCGAGACGACGGTCGGTCTGTGGGGCGCAAGCTTTCTCGTCGGTTCACGGCAAATTGAGCCAGGGCTTGCTGCCGGGTGGATTTCGCTTTATTTTGCCGGGATTACGATCGGTCGACTAATTACTGGGTTTTTGACATTGCGGGTGACGAATCGGATGCTTATTTTGTTAGGACAGCTTTGTGCTGCGATAGGGACGCTACTGTTGATGTTGCCAATGCCCAATGTATTGCTGATGACTGGGCTTATTTTGATCGGAATCGGGTTGGCACCTATCTTTCCGGGACTATTGCATGAGACACCAGCACGTTTTGGCACTGACAATTCAGCTCGTCTGATGGGTTACCAGATGGCGGTTGCTTATACCGGTATTACGCTGCTGCCGCCATTGTTTGGCTTGGTTGCTGCTTATGTGCATATCGGCTTGTTCCCGTTTGTCATTATGGCCTTTATTTTGATCATGCTGTTCTGTTCGGAACGAGTCATTCGCGCGATTAGACAGCCGAAAATTAGCTAAAATCGACATAAAATTGTGGAGCGCCTTTATGCATATCGATGCGCAATCGCCAATGAAGCGAAATGAGCGAATGATAGCGTCCATTTCCGTTTTGTTGGAGTTGGAGCTATCATTTTCAGGATTGCCTGATGAAAGAGGCAATCCTGTTTTTATTTGCAAACAGCGAATCTGTACCTGTGCAGTGTAATTCACAAGTGGAAGCAGCAATGCACTTTTTTTCATTTATCCATTCCAATATAAAATGTTAACGTTTTCATTTATGTAAATATGAAAAAATCGACCTTTAATTCGTAAGCGAACGCACATAACAATAAAGAAACAAAAGCAATTGCATTCATTAAGTTACTTCGTTAGAACTGAAAGTAAATAATTGACAATATATTCACCCCTTCGCTAGAATGAGTCTCGTGTTCATCGTGGCGATTACATAAAACACACATCATTCATTGAATAGGAATTATGCTTATCAAATGAACCTCAAAGGAGACGTTGTTATGAAAAAACGTACGATCGCATGTGCACTGTCTATCGCACTACTTGGCTCAATGGGGGCGGCGATGCTGACACCAACAACTGTCGTCATGGCAGCCGATGCTTCCGGTACGACCGCAAGTTTGGCGGATATTTTGAAAAATCAGCAATCCGATGGCGGTTGGAAAAAGGACTATTCCGAAATGAGCGGCGATTGGGCTAAATCGACGATCGACAACAAAGCGACCTATTCCGAAATTCGCCGGCTTGCTGCCGAATATATGAAAACTAAAGATAGCAAATATTCCGCAGCCGCGGTAAAAGGAATCAATTTCTTGTTGAATATGCAGTATGCAAACGGCGGTTTCCCGCAAATTTACAAAAGCTCCGGCTACCACACCCATATTACGTACAATGACGATGCGATGATTAATGTGCTGATCTTATTGGACGAAGTGGCAAACAAAAAAGGCGATTTCTCTTTTATCGATAGCGGGCTAGCAAGCAGAGCGAAGCAGGCGGTCGACAAAGGAGTAGACTGTATTTTGAAAACACAGGTAACGTCCGGTGGCAAACTGACCGCATGGGGACAACAACATGATGCCAGCTCACTCAAACCGGCAGGTGCACGCGCATTTGAAGTGCCTTCCCTCAGTGCAGGAGAAAGTGTAGGTATCGTGAAGTTCCTGAAAACACGACCATCCAACTCGCAAATTAATGCGTCGATCAAAGCAGCGGAAGACTGGTTCAAAGCGGTTAAAATTACCGGTTTCCGCTATGAACGCAACAGCTCTGACAGTTACATCATTGCCGATAGCAGCGCAAGCCCAATCTGGGCACGTTTCTACGAGCTGAATACGAACAGACCGATCTTTGTCGGACGCGATGGCGTAGTGAAATACAATTTGAAAGAGATCGAGCAGGAACGCCGTGCCGGTTACGCCTGGTATGGCAATTGGCCAAGTAAGATTGGCATTAATTAGTGGATGGGCTTATTTCGATTATGAGCTTTGATTTCAGGTTTATGCCATTGCCATAGCAGAAATCAAAGCAACTGTACAAATCAACCGCAGCATGATCCAAGTACATCATTCATAATGAAATGAATAAAACTTCTTACTAATAATGTCGAGAATACCGGAAAGTATCGTACACGGACAGCACGATACACGAATCGTGTGATCTTGAACGATCAGTAACTGCATATGAACGGGTAACGATAAATAAACCTCGCTACTCAGCGCATACGAAAAGCAACAGCACCGGATACGGTATACTGTTGCTTTTCGTATAGATATGATGTTTATGTTTAATATACAATGCAGCCGCTACTTCCCAAATCCGCGTTTCTTCAGCCCATTACTTCAGCGTATTTAACTGTCCACCAGCCAGTTTTAACAGCGCATCAGGTAACACTATCTTTTCGCCATTTAAGCTATCCATCAGCTCATAATGCTCATCGGCATGTTCAGCAAGCTTCATCGATTCGATCTCATGACGCAGTTTTTCCATTTTATGATCAAGCGCTGTTGCCGAATCGGCAGCATCTTTCAGCTCGCTAGTTAATTGTGGTGGCACGGCGCCTTCGTATTTATAAAAGATTTTATGTTCCAGACTTGCCCAGAAATCCATCGCAATCGTACGAATTTGTACTTCAACATAGACCGATTCCTGGCGATCCGACATAAATACAGGTACTTGAATAATCATATGCAAACTCCGATAACCGTTCGACTTTGGATGCTTAATATAATCTTTAATTTCGATTACCTGAATATCAGTCTGGTTTTTGAGCATATCGCATACCCAGTAAATATCCTCGGTAAATGAACATGTAATCCGCAGCCCGGCAATATCGCGAATCGTCTCGCGAATCTCATCCAGACTTTCCGCACCACCTTTACGTTGCAGTTTTTTCATTAAACTTTCCGGCGATTTGACGCGTGATTTTGTATGCTCAATCGGATTGTACTCATGCAGAGCCAGAAACTCATCATTTAAAATTTCAATTTTCGTTTCCAATTCCTTAAGCGCAAACTCATACATCATCATAAAACGCGTAACATTGTGGCGAATATGTTTAAGCTGTTCGATCGCATTGTCCATAATGTGCTCCTATCGTACAAAATATGCAAATATGAATAGGCAAGAAATATGTAGTACGTTGACCGAGATGAATTGGGGTGTTGAATCTGTTTTAAGATCGCATGGATCAGGATTTCAGCACACAATCCAAATTAACATTGAACTTGGTCAAAGTAGTAGTTGCTTATCTCTTGATATAAATAGTATACCTAAATATTATTGCAGTTGAAAGTCTAGTGACTTGTCTCAGGAAGATGTAAGGTTACGTCCATCTGAACCCTGCTTGAACCGTGCAGGATTCAGACGAACGCAATCCCTGGATAAATTTGAGACAAGCTACTAGTCGTTTGTCTTAATAAAAAGTCGAGTTTACCTATGCTTAAATTTGCTCACAGCCAAGCGATTAGGCGATACATAATCGGTACGTAAGCTTAGCGATCGTGCAATTCAAGTATAGCGAAATTTATTTTTCATCCATATTTTTAAAATGTAAAATAATTCTAAACATCATATGACTTTTACGAAAATTGATATTGATTCTACGATCTATTATTATAGTAATAAGGACATAATTAACTTCGTTACCTGGATCATAATGAAGCGGATTGTCCTGTACTCAATGGATTAGTGACTTGTCTCAAGAAGATGTAAAGTGGTCTATATTAATCATCAAACACAACCGCCAATTTTACACACACTCATCACGATTAAGACATAAAACAACGTATTAACAACATTAAAATTCACTAAAAGATCATTGAAGGAGACATTCAAATGAAAAACCGTGCATTGGCATGTGCTTTGTCTGTCGCGTTGCTTAGTTCAATCGGTGTTGCTATGACCGTTCCGCACTCGTTCGTAATGGCGAAAAGTTCCTCTGACAAGAAATTCTTCAAAGGCGATGCTTCAGGTACGACAGCAAGCTTGTCTGACATTTTAAAAAATCAGCGTCCAGATGGCGGTTGGAGAAAGTTTTATACGGAAGATGAAGGGGAATGGGCGAAATCTTCGATCGATAATAAAGCGACCTATACCGAAATTCGACGACTAGCGGATGCATATACAAAAACGAAAGATCAGCAGTATGCTGATGCAGCCATCAAAGGGATTCATTTCTTGCTGAATATGCAGTATGCCAATGGCGGTTTTCCGCAAGTGTATAAAAGTAAAGGTTATCATACCGAGATCACATTCAATGATGACGCGATGACCAATGTGTTATTTTTGCTAGAGGATGTTTCCAATCAAAAAGGAGACTTTTCATTCATCAGCAACGCACTGGCAAAACAAGCGCAAGAAGCGGTACACAAAGGGGTAGAATGCATTTTAAAGACTCAAATTGTGTCCAATGGCAAATTAACCGCTTGGTGCCAGCAATACAATGAGAAAACGCTTAAACCAGCAGGCGCGCGTTCATTTGAAGTGCCAGCAATTACAGCGAGTGAAAGTGTTGGTATTATTCAATTTCTGAAAACGCGTCCGGACGATGCACGTATCAAAACTTCGATTCAGGCAGCGGAAAAATGGCTCAAATCAGTTGAAATCAAAGGCTATCGATTTGAACGCAACAAATCGGACGGTCGTCTGATCGCTGATCCGACTGCACCACCGCTTTGGGCACGCTTTTACGAAATTAACACCAATCGTCCTATCTTTGTCGGACGCGATGGGGTGGTGAAATATAAGCTACAGGATATCGAGCAAGAACGGAGAGCAGGTTACGCCTGGTATGGCACTTGGCCAAGCAAACTTGGCATTGATTAAGCAGCAGCGCAGATTTAAAGACAAAAGGTCTATACCGAGAGAAACTGTAATAAAAATTCGCTACACACTAACAGCAACAGCGCCTCATAGGTACGCTGTTGCTGTTACTTTGTGAAAGCAATTCAGAGTATTGTACGACCCTCATCCCTTGATTGGACAGTCGTAAGCTAGCGATATATTTAGCTTATATACTCGTCGTAGAGAGTGAGTATACTGCACATTTAGCACGGTCTGCCTATTAATACTCTGACCGCTTTAACTGTAAATGTAAAATCAGGCAGATGACCGTTATAAATAAAGAGAGAGTATAGATTCAAAACCAATATTGAAAGCAGTCAATGTACTATTAGTTTGTCTCAGATACATTCATAGTAATATCGATCTCATTCTGACTTGATCACAGACGCGTTTAAGTACATGCCAACCGTATTTTTATTTGAGACAGCCTACTGATCGTGCCTTGCTCGGCGTTTAGTGGATTGATGATCCTAACCCGACTGCTGGATTTATAGCGCGGAAGTTTGCTATATTATAGGAATTAATATAAAAACATCTAGTTGAGATTAAGGGAGGCTATTTAGTGAGCTATCAAAATTGGGCAGGCAATTATACATATGGTGCAACAGATATGATTCGTCCAGACAGCATAGAGCAGTTGCAGCAGTTAGTGAAGCAGCATCGCCAAATTAAAGTGCTTGGCAGCGGTCATACATTCAATTCGGTGACCGATACGGACGGCGTTTTTGTATCGCTGCGACATTGGAACCGTTTGCTAACATTGGATCAAGCACGCAGTACAGTAACGGTAGCAGCTGGGGCTACATATGGCGAGCTGTGCGCGCAGCTTGCTGAAAGCGATTACGCACTGCACAATCTTGCTTCATTGCCACATATTACAATTGCGGGTGCGGTAGCTACATCGACACATGGCTCAGGCAGCAATAATGGTAGTTTGGCGTCAGCGGTGCAAGGGATCGAGTGGATCGATGCGGATGGTGAACTGCATACAGCCCGTTCCGGGGACGACGAATTTGCCGGGCTCGTTATTAATCTGGGCGCACTTGGCATCGTCACCAAGCTGACGTTACAAGTGGTACCGGCATATCCTATCCGGCAATTTGTGTATGAAAATCTGCCGGTAGCCCAGCTTGAGCAACATGCCGAAGCCATTTTCGCAAGCGCATACAGTGTTAGCCTGTTTACCGACTGGCAGCAATTGCGTTTTCATCAAGTATGGACGAAAAGCAGGGAGGAAGACGGAGAAAGTTATACAGGACGAGCGGATTTTTACGGAGCAACCCCTGCAACTGAAGCTCTGCATCCATTGCCAAATATGCACGCGCAAAACTGTACCGAACAGCTCGGTAAGCCCGGCATGTGGCATGAGCGGCTTGCACATTTCCGGATGGAGTTTACACCAAGTGCAGGTAAGGAGCTGCAAAGCGAGTATATTATGGCGCGTGAGCACATCTATGAAGCGAGTCTTGCAGTTCATCGGCTGCGCGAACAGTTGGCACCGATTTTGCTCGTAAGCGAGCTGCGTACGATCGCCGCAGATGAGCTATGGTTAAGCCCATTTTATGCGCAACCGTCCGTTGCGTTTCATTTTACATGGAGAGACGACTGGCAAGCTGTCGAGCGTGTGTTACCGCTGCTTGAAGAAGCGTTCGCACCGTTCCAAGCACGACCGCATTGGGGCAAACTATTCACGGTTCCCGCAGCTACGCTACAACAGCAATTTGACAAGCTCCCACAGTTCCGTAAACTCGTTGAAAAGTATGATCCACACGGGAAATTTAGCAATGCGTATTTGGATACGTATGTTCGAGGACTGTCACATTCGGATGGAGATTGAGGCGAAGGACATATCCATATCCCGGTGTAGAGGAGAGATTATAAAATGGAAATGAGTAAAACAGCAATTGTGACCGGAGCCTCTCGTGGCATCGGTCGTCAAGTCGCCATTCAACTCGCTGAATCGGGTATTCAAGTTGTAGTCAACTACGCATCCAGTAGCGAAAAAGCAAAGCAAGTCGTTGACCTGATTCAAACTGCTGGCGGTAAGGCAATTGCGATTCACGCGGATATACGTAAAGTGAGCGAAGTGGAGCGCCTATTTGCTGAAACGTTAGAACAGTATGGATCAATCGATATTTTGATCAATAATGCTGGTATGATGAATACGTTAACATTGGATCAAGTAACAGAGGAACAATTCGATCAGCATATGGCATTGAATGTAAAAGGAACTTATTTTGCCTGTCAGCAAGCGATGAAGCATATGCGGGCAGGCGGCACGATTATTAATTTTTCCACATCGGTATCTGGAGCGATGCTGCCAGGCTACAGTTTGTATGGCGCTACCAAAGGTGCAGTAGAGCAGCTAACACGTCAACTAGCCAAAGAATTGGGTCCAAAAGGGATTACAATTAACAGCATTGCACCAGGACAAGTCGCAACAGATTTGTTTTTAAAAGGCAAATCTGATGAGCTGGTTGATTCATTTCGACGCATGAATGCATTTGGTCGTTTAGGAGAACCTGAAGATATCGCTAATGCGGTACAGTTGTTAGTAAGTGATAAAGCACGCTGGATTACCGGACAGACGATTCGTGTAAACGGTGGGTTTAATTGACGAAATGATCATAACAATGAGATGATAACAACGCCGTGCCTGTGATTTTAAATCATAGCTACGGCGTTTTTAGTTGTAAAGGCATTATCCATTTGTTAATTGTTCTATGCTCGAATGAACGATTTCCAAAAAAGGATTTCTATAGAAAGTGTTTTTATAGAAAGTGTTATTACACGATAAGAGCGATATTTATAACATTCACAAATATTGTAGCAAAAGCGCAAATAACTCTGCCCATTGTGTTGTCTTTTTACTAACAATCTTCGTTTTTGTCCTCCATGTGTGTACAAAGAATAAAAAAGATGATACATTAAAAGTAGCTTAATACCTAATTTGAAAGCGTTTTCTTTAAAAATGTATGTCTTCCTTGAGAGGACATATGTGTACTGAGGAGGGAATGAAATGTCAAGTCACATATTAGCGCAATTTTTAAGTTCAAACATCGCAGATTTAAAGACAAAAGGTCTATACAACGTTATTGATACGCTACAAGGCGCAAATGGTGCTGTTATTCGTATCGATGGAAAATCACTAATCAATTTATCTTCTAATAACTATTTGGGGCTGGCAACAGATCAGCGCTTAATCGATGCTTCTATCCAAGCGGCACAAACATACGGTGCAGGGGCAGGGGCTGTAAGAACGATTAATGGCACAATGGATATTCATATTGAGCTTGAACAAAAGCTGGCAAAGTTCAAAAAAACAGAAGCTGTCATTGTATATCAATCGGGATTTAACTGTAATATGGCTGCTATATCCGCAGTCATGGATGGGCATGATGCTATTTTATCGGATGAGCTGAACCATGCTTCGATTATTGATGGTTGCCGCCTATCCAAAGCTAAAGTCATTCGCTTTAAACATTCAGATATGGATGATTTGAGACAGCAGGCGAAAGAGGCGAAACAATCCGGTCAGTACCGTAAAATCATGGTCATCACTGACGGGGTTTTCTCTATGGATGGGGATATAGCCAAGCTGCCTGAAATCGTAGCAATCGCAGAACAATTCGATCTGATCACGTATGTAGATGATGCCCACGGTTCGGGCGTTCTTGGAGCTGGTGCAGGCACGGTAAAGCATTTTGGACTGTCTGACCGCATCGACTTTCAGATTGGCACACTTTCCAAGGCGATCGGTGTTGTCGGCGGTTATGTAGCTGGTAAACAGCAATTGATCGAATGGTTGAAGCTGAGAAGTCGCCCGTTTCTGTTTTCCACATCGTTACCTCCAGCTGCAATCGCTGCTTGTAGCGCTTCGGTCGACATTTTGATGAATGATCAGGAGCTGATCCAGAAACTATGGGACAACAGCATAAATTTGAAAAATGGCTTGAGACAGCTTGGATATAATATAGGCAAAAGTGAAACGCCGATCACACCTTGTATCATTGGCGATGAAGTAACAGCACAACAGTTTAGCAAACGACTTTATGAAGAAGGCGTGTACGCCAAAGCGATTGTGTTTCCAACCGTTCCGCAAGGAACCGGAAGAATACGCAATATGCCGACAGCTGCTCATACCGGGCAGATGCTCGATCAGGTGATCGCTGTTTACAAAAAAGTAGGCAAGGAAATGAAGCTGATTTAGATGAATTGGCGAGAGTCTATTTCGGGAGGAATGTCGTATGGACAAAATTTTGGTGACTGGGGCATTAGGTCAAATCGGTTCGGAGTTAGTGATACGATTACGTGAAATCTATGGTGCTGATCATGTGGTGGCTACAGACCTGAAGTCATCTGCCCACGAAATTACACGATCCGGGCCATTCGAGCTGTTAGACGTGACAAATGATAGGGCAATGTTCGAAATCGCCAAGCGATACAAAGTTGATACGGTGATCCATTTGGCTGCATTGTTATCCGCTACTGCGGAGGAGAAGCCGCTGCTTGCCTGGAACTTGAATATGGGTGGATTGATGAATGCACTGGAAGTAGCTAGAGAGCTAGGTTGCCAATTTTTCACCCCAAGCTCGATTGGCGCTTTTGGCCCGTCGACGCCGAAAGACAATACGCCGCAAGATACGATCCAGAGACCGAATACGATGTACGGTGTGAATAAGGTGTCCGGCGAACTGCTGTGTGATTATTATTTTCACAAATACGGCTTGGATACGAGAGGGCTGCGCTTCCCAGGTTTGATATCGTATATGACACCTCCTGGCGGAGGAACGACGGATTACGCGGTCGAAATTTATTACGCAGCCGTAACGACCGGTCGCTATACCTCTTATATTGCCAAAGACTCCAATATGGACATGATGTATATGCCAGATGCGCTGAATGCGATCATCGATTTAATGGAAGCGGATTCATCAAAGTTGACGCACCGAAATTCATTTAATGTCACCGCTATGAGCGTTGATCCCGAAGCGATCGCCACCGCAATTAGGGAGGAAATTCCTAGTTTTATCCTTGATTATGATATAGACCCTAAAAGACAGGCAATTGCAGATAGTTGGCCGCATTCTATAGATGCAACGGCAGCAAAAACGGAGTGGGGATTTCATGCCCGTTATGATTTGAAGGCGATGACGAAAGATATGCTTTGTAAGTTGAGCGAAAGACATGTGCTTCGTAAAGCTTAAAATGGTTCTAGTAGGCTGTCTCAAATAAAAATCAGGTTCACACATACCTAAACGTGTTCATTGTCAAGCAATTATGAACTAGGCATACCGTGAATTTATCCGAGACAAGCTACTAGTACCTCGACCAAGTTAAATGTTAATTTTGATTGTGTATTGAAATGCTGATCCATGCGACCTTAAAACAGATTCAACAATCAAATTAATCTCGGTCAAAGTACTAGATTGGCGATCTACAGCTAGTAGAAATCAAAATGTATATTAAAGTGAACTGTTGATAGGCATTATATGGCACATTTTTTAGATAACAAGGGGGTATTTCCAGAGAATCTGAGAATGCACCCTTGTTTTGTTGTAGGATGCAAGCGCCTATTATAACGCTGGCTAAAACAAAAAAACCTTATCCCGATTAAGCATCGAAATAAGGTTGAACAGACAACTTAATGCACAAAATCATTTAAAGTAAAAATAAATTTGAAAAAGGCGCAATATTGCAATATAATATATTCACAATATTTATATTAATTTAACATAAATCAAAGAGCGTGTCAAGTACCGAAAAAATTTTACACGACGATTTTACACGACGATGAAGAAAGCAATTGAAACGGTATGTAATCTGAGAGATTGGGCGAATCATGAATCAATTTTAAAGATTGGGCGAAGATAAGATCGGAAGGCTGTTAGTGCAATTTTCATTGCCAACGATGATTGCGATGCTGATAGTTACACTCTACAACCTACTGGACGAACGCAGCCGTTCAGATGTCAGCTGTAGAGAAATAGTCAAGACCGGGAAACAGAATGGTTTTATACAAGCTTGAAAATACAAAAGTAAGTTCTGTTTTCAAAGCAGAGGGAGCTGAAGGATGACGAACGAACAGCAGGCAGGATTAGACACTGAGTTTACGCTTGAACAAACGAAAGAGTTTTTATTGGAACAAGGAAAGAAAAACGCATCGCTGACCTACAAGGAAATTATAGATAAGCTCGCTCCGTTTGATCAAGACCCGGAGCAGCTCGATGAATTTTTTGAGCACCTGGTTGAAAATGGGATTGATGTAGGCGACGAATCCCAAGAGGAGCAGCCGCATAACTCAGATGCTCCTGTGATGGATGATCTGAATATGGAGGAGCACGTACTCCTTCCGTCTGACATTAAAATAGATGATCCAGTTAGGATGTATTTGAAGGAAATCGGGCGTGTTCCCCTGCTATCCGCAAAAGAAGAAGTGGAATTGGCTCAAAAAATCGAGGAGGGGGATGAAGTCGCGAGGCGCAAATTGGCTGAAGCGAATCTGCGGCTAGTCGTCAGTATTGCGAGGCGTTATAACGGCCGTGGCCTGCTGTTCCTGGATTTAATTCAGGAAGGCAATATGGGGCTGATCAAAGCGGTGGAGAAGTTTGACCATACCAAGGGGTACAAATTCAGTACATATGCAACCTGGTGGATTAGGCAGGCGATCACCCGAGCGATTGCCGATCAAGCCAGAACTATCCGCGTGCCGGTTCATATGGTGGAGACGATTAACAAGCTGATCCGGGTATCCCGGCAACTGTTGCAGGAAATCGGGCGCGAGCCCACTGTGGAAGAAATCGCCAAGGAAATGGAAATTACCGTAGAAAAGGTGAGAGAGATCATGAAGGTCTCTCAGGAGCCCGTGTCCTTGGAGACGCCAATCGGCGAAGAAAACGACTCGAATCTTGGTGATTTTATCGAGGATCAGGAAGCACTAGCCCCCGCGGATGCCGCTGCATATGAGCTGCTCAAGGAGCAACTGAAGGATGTGCTGGACACACTCACCGAACGCGAAGAAAATGTTCTGCGTCTTCGTTTTGGATTGGATGATGGCCGTACAAGAACGCTAGAGGAAGTGGGTAAAGTGTTCGGCGTTACCCGCGAGCGTATTCGTCAGATTGAGGCGAAGGCGCTGCGCAAGCTGAGACACCCAAGTCGCAGCCAGCGATTGAAAGATTTTTTGGAATAAGCTCACATTATGAACAACTACAGAAGGCGGTGGCAGTATGGAAGCCGGATTTATGATCCGCTGCTTGAAATGCGGCGAGGAACAGAAGCTCGTGCCGGGAAGACGTCCCAATTTTCGAAATGAGCGTATTAGTTTTGGAACGGACAATTATGGCGCCGACCAAATGGCCTGCGAATGTGGGAATGCGCTCGAAGAACGGAGCAAGCATGAGGACAGCGACTTTGAAGGAGAGTTTATTGTAGAGTGGCATGATATTTCTAAGTAAGATGCATGACGACTTTGCCGATGCAGAAAAAGAAAGAGCAGCGAGTTTGGCACTTGGCTGTATTTATTTTTTTAACAGTTAAAGAAGGTTAACTTCGCTAAAGCGCTTTGAAACTTTCTGCTGGCAAGAAAAACTTCATTTGAAACACGGATGTATCCATTAATACAATTTATGGCTGAAGAAGTCATACTTAAAACATCAGAGATTTTGTAACAAAAGTAGTAGTATAAATACAAAATGACTCAAAAATCAAGCGCTAATTATTAAGGGAGAATCCTGACATGATCAGCGCTTGATTTTTGTATACACTCATGGATATAAACTAATTGAAATTAAACAGTATATAGATAACTTTTTCACAAAACTCGTATTTTGTACATATGTATAACTATCGAAAACGATACTCTATACTCTATTTAATAAGTGTATATCCACCATGATGCTTCTAAACAATGCAACCTACTCATATGTTTATTTGGTTCGCTCTACACAATACAGAAACAACTCCATATCTATATTCCTGAAATTTCTAGTATCTTTATCAATAATCTTCATGCCATTTCCAATAGCCACTTTTTGGGAAGCTATATTGGTGTCCCTGATGATAGAATAAACCTGATTTGCATCAAGAACGGAAAAAGCATATTCCTTACAAGCAATTGCTGATTCTGTTGCATAGCCTTTGTGCCAATGTGCTTTTTGAAATGAATATCCTATTTCTAAAATTTCTTTTCCTTTCCAGTTTTGCATGGTCAAGCCACACTGACCAATCATTTCGCTCGTTTCTTTTAAGACGACAGCCCAAAATCCAAAACCACACTCTTTATATCGTTTAAAATGCCTGTGAAGCCAATTTTGCGCTTCTTCTAAATTAAACGCGCTACCATAACCAATATGCATTACCTCCTCATCACACAATATTTTACATAATGCCTCATAATCGGAATACACCATTTCTCTAATCATAAGACGTTTTGTTTCGATCAAAACTCTCTCCACCCTTCTATTCTATCCAAAACAATGAAAAAACTACTGTTTATTTCAGTGAACCACAAACTGCGCTGCTATGCTAGCCCAAAGTCTTAAAAACAGCTTAAACTTAGGGGTTCTCCTTCTTCTTTCATCAACCTCTTTCATCAACTGTGTATTGTGCTCAATACGTCCACTTTAATTTTCATTTTTTAATTTTTACTCTCGGGAAATCATTTGTAAAATATGTAAATAAGAAGAAATATAAAAAGCCCTAAGCTGATATATTTCTGGTCAACTTAGAGCGAATTACAACCCGTACTCCTATCTAATTGTAGGCTGATCTGCATTTTATCAATACGGGATATTTCCGGTATTGTTTTCTATACAACTTTTTAATTCACTGCCTTTGCAAGCCTATACTTCTGTATCGCACGATCGATCATCGCCGCACTTTCAGCGCGGGTCAGTATCGAATGCGGACGAAATGTTTGATCAGGATATCCTTCGATGATGTGAGTTACAGTTAATCCATGTACCTCTTTTTGCGCCCACAGTGATATCGCCTGAATATCGACATAAAAATCATAATCCGCTTCAGCCCGAACATGCAATGCATTAGCAAGCATTTTGACTGCCTGTTCACGGTCGATCATCTGCTCCGGTGCGAATCGATCGCTACTAAAGCCGTTGACGATACTATACTGCATCGCTGCACACAGCTCCGGCATATACCAAGCATTAACATCCACATCTGTAAAATCGATCGTAGTGTCGGCTTGTTTGATCTGCTCCGATGTAAGGTTTAATCGAGTCAGCAGTGCCATAAATTCAGCGCGAGTTGTTCCATTCGTTGGAGCGTATCGATCGGCAGAAATTCCTTTTACGATGCCCATGTTGGCTAAGCGTAGGATTGAGGCTTTAGCAAAGCTGTGATTGATATCGATAAAGCTTGTCTTGTTATCTTCTTGGCTACTTGGTACAACCGTTTGCTCTGACTGAATAGGCTCGTCGACGATCGGCTGTAACTGTTGTAGAGCGGGCACTTCTGGCTTTATAATACGATTTTTGTGTGTATGAATCTCCAGCAGCTGAGCTTGAGATGATTGACCTGCCGCATTTTCTGTCCAAACTTTAAACGTGTATGCCGATCCCGGCGAAAGTCCATCTTGGACAAATGTGCTTATTGCCGAACCGCGATACAACTCTTTTCCATCTTCAGCAACAACCAGCTTCTCCGCTGTCAAGCTATGTTGCAGGTGCAGTGTTATGCTGTCGCGAGTGCTATCATAGCTGATCTTGATGGTGCTGTCCGGTAACGTTACCCAAGCTGGCACCGGTATTGGCTTACCTGCTCCTGTATCATTAATTGGCACGATCGTATACCCGGCATAGGATGTCGCACTGGAGAGCTTATCGATCACCGTGCGATGCTCCGTCGTTTGAGCGATAAGCTGCTGGCGTGCATCATAAACGCAATACTGATCCGCCCCCGGTACTGCAAGCCAGCTCAGTGTCGCATCATGCAAGCCAACGTTATCCATATGCACCAGCTTGTTATAATCAATCTGGTCATCGCTAAATCCCGGTAATGTCCGGAAGGCAAACGAAGAAGTTACCCCGTTCCCAGAATTATTGACAGCGCGTATATGCAGCGTCGTGATGCTGCCGGGCTTCAATTCTGATGTCTTATATTCAGGCGTATAAACCTGTGCGATGAGCTTACCCGTATGGCTGATAACTTCATAGCTGTCTGCTCCTTTCACTGCTGTCCAAGCAAATGTTATATCTATTGGTGTACGCTTGATCACGTTGTAGCCTGATGGAGCAGCAGGCAGCGTTAACAGATGACCGGTGTAAACTGCTCCATAGCCAGCAGCGTTACCTGCAGCAACTGTATATTCGTACGGGGTACCGCTTTGTAAGCCGGACAACGTTGTTTGCCCGGCAGCTACTTCGTAATCGTTACCATTGATCGTAATTTTGTATTTGGTCGCACCCGGCAACTTATATACATTGAGCGTAACACTATGGTCGGTCACATCGGTCAATCGAATGCTACGCTCTGTCGGTTGATCCGGCAACGTAGTAACGATAACACTACTCAATATACCGATTCCTGAACGATTATATGCAGCCAGTTCAAGCGTATGCGTAGTGCCCGGCTTGTAACCTGTAAAGGTGTATTTATTGAGTACCGAACCCAGATTAGCGACCAGCTGACCGTCTACTTTTGCTTGAAAGCCTGTGCTGCCTTTAGGCGGATCAAGCTGCACGGTAAAGCTATCTGTTGTCGCTTGTGTTTGTCGTAATGAGCGTGGTGCGGCTGGCAGTGTCCATATCTGACTGAGGATCGCCTTACTTCCCCAACCTGTGGCATTACCTGCTTGAGCATCATAATCATAGGCTGTGCCTGACTCTAAGCCACTATCGGTATACGCAGGAATCGATCCGGTAAAAATAATCTGATTATCGCGGCGCAAGCGGTAATATGTATCATCCATCACGCTGCTCCAGTTATAAACTGCACGTGTAACCGAATTCCAAGTCAAGTCAATCGTATCAGTTGTAATTTGAGCTGACTTAAAGCCATGAGGCTGATCGGACAACGATAAAAATGACGTATGATACGCCGCCCCTTCTCCACTTGCATTCATAGCCAAAACCGAAAAATCATACATCGTATATGGCTTAAGTCCAGTTATTTCCTGATAAATATTACCTGTTACCGTCACATCTGTATCGATCTGCTTTGTCGTCCAATTGGTTGCTGTGATCCGATAAGCGGTAGCTGATATTACAGGCACAATATTGACCAAAGCACGACTATAATCCGTATCTTTGGCGTAAATAGATGCACCCGTTGGCGCTTGCGGCAAGGTCACACCGATTACATTTGCACTTGCTGTACTGCTGCCGACATGATTTTGAGCGACGATCGTATACGCATACGCATTGCCGCCAGCAAGTGAAATATCGAGTACTTGGTTGATCGGATAGTTAACCGTCCACGATTTGCCTGTCGTACTATTTTGGATGATATAGTGCAATCGATCCGTATTGGTAGTACCAGTAGGTAGTGACCAGGATAATAACATCTTATCCGTTGCTGTGCCAGTAACAGACAAGATCGGCGTTACAGGTTGCCGCTGAAGTCGGTAAGGCTGTGACATAAAAACCGTTTCATGATTTACCCGATCCGTAGCTTTCACATGTAAATACCAAATACCTTCCTGACGTAGTACAGTTGTTTGCTCACTATCATTTGCTTGTTGCCAAGTGTTAGGTACGTATGGAGATGTTGTCCATTGATAATACAGTTGGTTATGATCCAAACCCGATTGTGCATCCTTTATCATAAATGTCACCGGTATATACTCATCAGTCCAGACTGAACCATTTTGCGATACTGTAATGGTCGGTGGTTGATCATCGATATTGGAAATAGTAATAGACTTGGTCTGGGTATTGCCTACTGCATCGGTAAACGTGAACTCATACGTACCGTTTTGAGTCACACTATAATCTGCCTGCGTGCCAATGACCTGATCACCAGATGGCAGCGTAATCGATTGCATACCTGATAATGTATCGCTTCCGATAGCATGGATTGACTTCGAAATCGCCCATCCTTGTGAAACGGTCACAATACCAACAGGCGGCGTACTATCGATCTGGATCGTACCGGTAACCGCTTCGCTTTCTCCACCAGCATTATTTATCGTTGTTGCTGTGATTGTCGTCGAACCATCCGCTGTAATCGTTTGGCTTTGTTCGAATAGGCGGCGCGGCTGTTCGGTTGTGCCTGCCAATGTATAATAGACTCCTTTAATTCCCGACAATGCTTTTCCAGGCATAAGCTGCAGTGTGAAACTGTTGTACCATTTGGAGGAGTCCAGATTGGTTATTACAGGCGTTGTCGGCGGATCAGGATCATAGTACGTTGTCACCGGGCTGCTCCAACCACTACTTAATCCCGTGTGGTCGTAAGCCATCGCGTAAATGTGATGGCTGCCTTTTGGCGCAGTAAACGATCCCGTATACAATTGCTCCGTGCCATCATCGATGCGATACATATACTTGGCTATGCCACTGTCATCCGTACTGCCCTCAATCGTAACTTGTACAGGTGAAGCGCTCCACTCCGGGCTACTTGTTATAATCACCGGCTTGGTTGGAGGGGTCGTATCCACATTACTCACCGTAATCGATTTAGTGACGGAATTGCCCGCGATGTCGGTGAATGTAAAGTTATAGGTGCCGTTAGCAGATACGATATCATCCGCCTGGCTCGCTGAAACGACATCGCCAGAAGGTAGCGTAATCGATTGTATCCCCGACAATGCATCTGTACCAACAGCATGAATGGTTACCGATTTCGCCCATGCTTGCGGCATGGTAAGTGTGCCGGTAGGTGGTGTTGCATCGATTTTGATATCACCCGTTACAGGCTGACTTTCGGTTCCAGCCATAGAGATAGTCACGGCTGAGACTGTCGTAATACCTTCAGTGGTAAGGGTCTGCGGGTTACGACCTCGAGAAACCTGCTGCGTTTGCGTTGTAGCACCAGATAGGCTATAGAAGGTGCCTTTTAGACCCGATACGCCTACATTGCCGGGTATAAACCGTAATGTGAAGCTGGTATACCACTTCGACGCATCCCAATCCCGTATCGTTGGAGAAGTCGGTAGCTGCGGATCATAGTATGTCGTAACGGTATCACTCTGATTACTGCTCAGACCTGTATTATCATACGCCTTTGCAACAACTGTATGCTGCCCGGTCGGCGTATCAAATGGAGCTGTATAGGTCTGCCATGTGCCTCCATCAATATTGTACATATATCGTGCAATACCGCTGGCGTCGGTGCTACCGCCAATGCTTACTTGTACCGGATTGGCACTCCATCCTGCACTGCTTGTTGTAACTGTTGGCGCGGTAGGCGCCGTCGTATCGATATTGCTCACCGTAATCGACTTGATAACGGTGTTGCCTGCGATGTCTGTAAAAACAAAGGTGTAGGTTCCATTCGCCGTCACCGCATAATCCGCTTGACTTCCCATGACAACATCGCCGGATGGTAATATGATCGATTTCATGCCGGATAAAGCATCTTTGCCGACCGCATGGATTGCGAGTGAGCGTGTCCATCCTTGCGGCACGGTTAATGTGCCGACTGGCGCTGTTTTATCCACATATACCCTCGCTTCGGTCGTACTTGTTGTACGAGCCCTATTTGTCGACCGGGCAGTGATCGTATTCTCACCTTCCTGGCTGATTGTGCCTTGTGTACTACTTGTCCAATCAAACAACGTTCTGCCATCAAATAACATATATTCGGTCGATAATATACCTGCTACATTGTCCGTTCCCGCCGTGATGGTAAATGGCACATCCTGGTTCGTCCAACCGCTCGGCAGTCCATTAATTACCGGTGCCGTTGGCGGATCAGGCGCATAATAGATTTTTCTTACACTGCTCCAGCCGCTGCTCAATCCATTATTATCGTAAGCAATCGCTTCTACTGTATGTGCACCAACTGGCATTTGAAACGCGCCGGTATAAGATTGCTCCCCTCCACCATCGATACGATAGCTATAGCGTGCAATGCCATGATCATCATTGCTGTCACTGATCGTAATTCCAATAGGTTTATTGCTCCAATAGTTAATGTTCGAGCCAGTATCAATCATAATCTGCGGCACAGTCGGCGGCGTTACATCTTCAAAATACGTCTGTAAACGCAATGTGCGTAATTCATAAGTTGTCGCTGATTTTGCACTAATATTGTAAGTGATATACGGCTGTCCATTTGGGCTTTGCGGCACATTATCGATAGCAATCCATCCACTCCAACCTGCCGGGAAAGTATAACTATATAACGTCTTGCCAACATAGTGATCATTTACGCTTTGCTCCGTATACAATGAAAATGTCAACGTAGTTTGCCTTGCCGAATTAGGAAAAGCAGCATAGAGACGAAAAGAGTAATCTTTACTGCCGGACGGTATACTAGCGCCTAAACCTGTATTGATACCGTATGTACTGCTCGTCTTGTTATAGCTAAAAGTCTCATCAGCCACCATCGTTTTCGCAGCATCCGCGTGCCGCACATTCATACCTAATGTCGTACTTAACAACACGATCACAACTAAGATGAAATTACAGCATCTTCTCAACGATTTCACCGCCTTTTGATTTTGACATTTTGACATTTGTTTTCACATTTGCTGTTGCTTAGTCTCTTGTTTCCTGACATTGTTGCTTATCGATTCACCCTCCTGTATGTGCACAACAAAAAAAGCACCCCGCAAAAAGACAATCGTCTTTTGCGAGGTGCTTCCCCGTGCTGCATCTAAATTAAGTACATCATACTTTAAATGTTTAAAAAAGAACAGACTAAATTTGATTTCATATAAAATTGCTTTCGTACACATTCAGCTACCCAACACGTTTACGGTGTATCCTTTACACTCTCAATCGAATCTATAACGCTGCAATCCGCCAAAACATCCGGTTTATGGCGCATACTGTCCGCTTCCGTAATCGCGCGAATGACTTTACACGGCACACCTGCTGCGAGCGAATATGGCGGAATATCGCGTGTCACCACACTACCCGCACCGATTACACAGCCATCTCCAATCGTAACCCCGCCGCAAATCGTCACATTAGCAGCAATCCATACATCGTTTCCAATCGTCACCGGCTTGGCATAACAGAGCGATTTGATTTGACCATGCGGGTCTATCATTTCTCTGCGCTCAGAGGCAATTAGCGGATGGATCGGCGTAACGATCGTTACATTTGGACCAAAACTGTTATAATCCCCGATCGTAACGAGCGCATCGTCTTGGATCGTCAAATTATAATTAGCGAAAAACTTTTTCCCAATACGTGTATGTACACCATAGTGAAAAAATACCGGCCCTTGAATAAAGCCGCCTTCGCCTATATTTCCAATCAGCTGCTGCAAAATACGTGCCCTTGTTTCGGTCTCATCTTCAAATGTCTGACTGTATTGCTGGCTTAACTGATGTGCCTGGCGTTTAATCGACTTTAATTCCGGATCAGCCGGGCTAAACAGGATGCCGTTCATAATGCGTTCTTCTTCTCTCAAGCTGCTCTCCTCCTCTGTCTGCTGCTATTCATCGCTATAAAAGATCGTACTACGATAAACGATCGTATCATAAATCGAAATTACTGTATTTATAATCAACATCGTACATTTAAAATAAACGTTCCACTTACTATGTTATGTCTGCATCCAAATTACAAATGCTTTGCTCTCCATATGCCTGCATGACTAGCTGCAAATCCACATTGCTCATAAAAAGTCTGATGCTCACTGACATAAGTTAACGTAACAATGTCCAAACCGCGCACCTTTGACTCAGCGAGTAACGTTGTCACCAGTCGCTGACCTATTCCTTGGCTCTGCTTGTTGGGATGGATCATAATGTCTTCCATATAACCATGTTCCAACCCCATCCCTGCCACATAGCCAAATGCGATTAACATTCCTTGCTCGTCTCTCGCTCCTGCCCAGAAAGTGCATCGCTGAAATAATGCTGGATAGTCGCAATCCCTCCTCGTCCAACCGACGGCTGCTCGCAAATTGGGAACTTCCTCATTGTTGATTGCCAAATTAATGTGAATCAATAGTTGTGCCTCCTTTTCTCAAACGGTTGTAGACGAAATACAATAATAGTCTGTGCCTACCTGAATCACATCTGGATCGCTGTAAGCTCCGGGTAACACCGGATTAATATACGTATCGTGCCCTTGATCGCCCCATTAACCTGCTTGCGAACGTAGGATGTCGTTTTGCTTCATGATAATCTTTCCTTAGCGGTAGAATGACCTTTTCTGCCACTATACCATATACAGAATAGATGGATGATCTGATATCAAACACGCCAGACAGAATGTGTCAGCATCGTATACTGCTGTATTCTGTCTGGCTATTTTATCAATCGATTCGAAAGTCGCTATTAGGATGTCTTCGTTAAAAGTTTAGTAGACTGTTTCAAGTAAAAATCAAGTTTGAACATACCCGGACGTGTCCATGATCAAGCGACTATATCATTCGGAAATTGAACTGACTTCAACATGCCAATTAATCTCGGTCTACATACGAGCCAACTGCTGGATCATGGGGTCCAAATTACTGAATTGCAAACACTTCTTTGCGAAGCAAAGCTTCCGGCTTTTTGCCAATCGGATCGTTGTGGAAATAATCGCGGATTACGCCATCTTTGAGATAGTTGGCGATCGATACCATAATCATACCCTGATCCAGCGCCAAATAAGCTTTCGCCAGCTCGCTAGTTTCCACATTCACGGAATCGTAAAAGCCGTATGTGCCGAGCATATTGAAGCTTTTCAGCGCCTCAATGTTTTGCCGTGCGGCTTCAGGCGCGTATTCAAGCGCCAGGAATGTGGCATGAGCCGTAACGGTTGCGCCATCTTTGTAACCTGATGTGCCGAGCGGTGTAGCGGCAAATTCGCTATAGCCTGTCGGTGTGGCAGCAGGCGAGAATCCCCAAGCGCGATAGCCTTTGTCTTTTGCATATTCGATCTGCAATTGTACATGGCGGGCGTTGTTCAGACCGAGCGCTTTTTTGCCCAGTTCTTTTTCTTTGATTACGATGCCCGGCATTAGCGCTTCGAACATGCTGCCGCCCCAGCTTGGTACGAACTTTTTGCCTTTGTATACATAGCTGCCTTCGAATACATCGACTCCATCATAATTTACCGTTTTGCCGGTCGGAATTTGGGATTGCCAATCATATTCGGCTGGCATCGTACGGTACATTTTCCACCAGTGATCTTGTGGCACATCGCCTTTACCGATTGCGATATAACTTGCTACACGCGGTTCGGTATAGAACATGCCGTAATGGTGATCGGTTAGCGCGCCTTTAGCGACATCGTATCCGCCGCGGAATTGTCCGACTTGCGAGTCGTATAGTGTTTTGTAGTTCATTTGGTTAACGAGCTTGCTCGTTTGTCCGTGTAGCTCTTTGTACGCTTGTCCGACAACGATCAAGCCGGCGGACATCCAGCCATTATCGACCTGAGATATAAATTGCCCCCAATCTGTTTTGACGGTGCCATCATCGGTATTGTACCAGTTATAAAAGAGACCGTTCCATTTGTCTAGCTTTTCCAGCGTGTTTAGTGTCGTTTGCAGACGAGAGACCGCTTCTTTTTTGCTGATGATGCCCATTTGCTGGGCGGATACGGTGCTCATCATGTACATGGCGATATTCGTCGGTGAAGTGCGCTTGGCTTCTTCGATGCCTTTGTTGGTTGTGCGTACTTCGTCATAGGTCATGCCTGTCTGCGGATCAGTATAGTTTTGAAAGTATAAATACGTTTTGGTTGCAATCGCTTTCAATTCTTTATTGAACTGGAAGGTGTTTTTGGTATGTGGTGCTGCTGAAACGATTGGAGTGAAAGTGATGTTTGTCAGTAGACAGAAAGTGAACAGGATGCTGAGTAGTTTTACTTTGTTCATGCTGTTGCTCCCTTCTAAATAAATTTGAAACGTTTCGCTTTTATGATAGCATGAGTGAGCAGTTGAGGTAAACACTAAATTGTAAGCGTTTACTATAAACATTTTTAGGCATTTTAGTTTCGTCGTAGTTATGAACTCATTGCGAAACGTTTCATTTTTGACGTTAAACTGTTGTTATATCATTTGCTTTATATGCTGCTCTAATGTCTATAATCATATAGCTGGCGTTAGTATGTTGCCTCACTTTAACTGCTGTTCTACTTATCGCCTAGTTACTTGACCATGAACACGTTTAAGTATGTTAAAACCTAATAGTAATCGAGACAATGCATTTATCCCTTTACGATAATTAATGATAAATCATCTAATCATTTAAACGCTCATTATCAGACCATACAAAAAGGACAGCCTTATCAAGGCTGCCCTTCCCATTATTTTTTATGATGTAATCAATTACTCGTATACTTCACCCAATCATACTCTGCATACAATGGATTCGCACCATTGTAAGGCCCTAACCACTCATCCACACCGGTACCGTTCCACAAGTTCATCATAATTTGACCTGGTGTTGTTGGGATATTGCTAGTTGCCGTATGCTTCAGCACCCCGTCTACATACCATTTGATCGAACCGGGCTGCCAGTCAAATGCGTACGTATGGAAACCTTGAGAAGCGTCAAAACCGAGGTTGACGATTTTCTCGTGGTTACCAACACCGTTTGTATAGTAGTTAAACTGTACTTTGGTCGTATCTTTGCCCAGGAACTCGATATCGATCTCATCCCATTGTGTGTTGTTGGCAGGGCCGGTATACGTAAAGAAAGACGAGACGATTCCTGTATTTTTGGCAGGCTTCATGCTAACTTCGTATTTGCCATAGCCGTATTTGTTCGTTGTGCGATATTCACCGCAGTCGAATTTATTTTGCGAGGAGCTGGTCAGACCGAGTTTCATTTTGCCATCGCTCGTAAAATTAACATTGTTGGCGCGCCATGTGCAATTGAACATATTACCATTAGAATAGCCATCCGCTTTTTGCCAAGTGCTCGGATTAAAATAAGTCAGTGGCTCCCAGAACACGGTAGCAGCAAACGTATTTGCTGAGAAACAAAGCGACAACACTCCTGCAGTTAATAAGGTAACCCAAGTTTTCTTTTTCATATAAAACCTCCATCTTAGTATAGGAATATAAAAGGTAAACGTTTGCAATATGTGCATACACACCATATTAGAATGAAGGCATGATATAGCTGCTTTCCATACTTTCATAGCAGCTACACGATCCATTTCATACTTGAACGATACGACTGCCTCCAATCCGATATTGGATAAGAGCACAACGATTACAGTCTGTGCAAATCAAGCTTAACAGTGGCTAGTGACTTGTCTCAAGAAGAAGATGTAGGGTTGCGTCCATCTGAACCCTGCTTGAACCGTGCAGCATTTAGACGAACGCAATCCCTGAATAAATTTGAGACAAGCTACTAGCTACGCATTCACTCACTCTGGAGTTGCACTTGAAGTGGACTCGGCTGAGCTCATTTGCGTCTGCTCTGTCACAGCTGTACCTTCTGATGCAGTCTGTTGCTGCGCTCCAGCTTGTTCACTTTCGCTTGCATTTGAATTCAGTTGTTCCGCACCATTTGCCGCTGGGGTCGATTGTTCCTCAGTAGCTGTCGTCTGCTCCTCCATCCCGCTTGGCGCAATGCCGGAATTTGGCACAAACTGCCATGCATCCAGATTGAACAGATTGCCGCTGCCACCGGTAAAGACGAGATACAGATTATGCACACCGGTCGCATTGCTGATGTTCGTTTGCACTTCTTTCCACGTTTGCATGCCGCCGGTTGCTGGCACTTGCAGTGTACCGACAAGCGTACCGTTTACACTGTCCAAACGCACTTCGATTTTGCCGCCGGACGTGGAAGCGACGATCGCTTTGAATGCTTTGGCGCCAACCGAACCGAAGTCCGCTCTACCTACAGCGACCCAATCGCCATTGTTAATATTCGTTACGTTCAGATTGTTAGTCGGGCCACTTGCCTGGCTTGGCTCGGTGTTGATGCCCGCTTGCCAGCCAATCGTTTCGGCTTCTACCCGTGTATACGGATTCAGGTTAGCGATCTGCGGCACACCTGCCATATTTGCCTGCACTTCAGCGATGCTGCCATCTCCGTTATGCACCAGTTTGTTAATATGTGGGGAACGATAACCTTTGCCGTCTCCGATCTGTGCTTTGCTGACCGTTTGCGCGTGGTAGACGACATACCATTGATTATTAAAATTAAACACCGCATGGTGATTGTTACCGCCTACGCCGAAGAATGAATACGGATTTTTCAGAAAATGACCTTTGTAAGTGAACGGGCCCATCGGGTTGTCACTTACCATATAGCCGATTTCACCAGCCGGATACTGGGAGGGATGGCTACCGGCAAAGTTGATGCAATACGAGTAATAGTATTTGCCATTGTATTTGTGAATACCCGAATCTTCAAACAAGTATGGCGCATCGATCATGCTAGCGCTGCCGTTGATGCTGATCATATCCGCGCCCAGTTTCACGACACGCGCCGTTTTCGGATTGGCGATGGAGGCTGGATCGGATTCGTTTGGAATTCCGCCGCCGCTGTACAGATAACCTGTACCATCATCGTTCACGAGTACAGCCGGGTCGAACAGCCATTTCACACCAGCCATACCCGGCGAGTTTTGCGTGAGCAACGCTTTACCGAGCGGATCGCTCCACGGGCCGATCGGCGTGTCTGCTGTCAATACACCGATACCTGCTCCCCCATTGGCAAAGTATAAGAAAAATTTGTCTTTGCCGTTAATCTTTTTGTAAGCAACGGCAGGTGCCCAGGAGTTGCCTGCCCATTTGGCGATCCCTTTGCCGTTATTTTTGTTGTTGGCACCTGCGACCGGAACGGTTCCATGATCGGTCCAGTTCACCATGTCTGCCGAAGAAATGACCTGTACACGATCAAGTGCACTAAAATCATTGTCTTTGATCGTTCCGTTACTGTTGTACACATATGTATCACTGGACATGTACACATAAACCCTGCCATTGTACACTAGCACATAGGGATCAGCACCTAACTTGTGATCCATCAGTGGATTGGAATTACCCGGCAATTTGGCAAGCGGGTTGGTGGCTGCCTCTGCACGCAACTGTGAAAAAGTGCCAAGCAGTAGCATAAAAGATAATAGCATGACCATACATTTACGAATCCTCATTCTTATACAACCTCCATTCCAATTTTGTTAACGCTTACATAAAACGTGTATAAAAGCATTCTTTATAAAAAGAAGAATACCTTTCCACCATGCCTGCGTTCTAACGAAGCCGCAGGTATACAGACAAAACTGTATACTATTTAATTGAAATAATGGATACTTTTTATCTAAAAAAAGCATAACATGCCCTATTTTATATCACAACATCAATAAAACGATCGCATTTGCCGACCGAATTGTAGCTGCAAAATGCTTATAAATAGCGCATTTTAGGCAAACTCAATTTTGCGTTAAAGGTGATCGTTAAATAATATGGATTTCGATTTGAGTACGTGGCGAATTGCCGTCATGCTAATACGCTGGCAACGAATAGAGCTAATCCCTTTAGTAAAGTGGATTAGCTCTATGGATAGATAGGCAATATACAATCGCATTATTATCGCTTCAGAGAATGATGTGAATCGCTTGAGGACAAGAGCTAATGATAGCGGGAAGTTCCTTATTTCCCTATTGGGATATCGCTAATGTTACGAGCTATCCTTTTACAAATGCACACTTAGCATGACAGCCGTATACAGCGAGATCGCTGAGCAGACGAGCAAGCCAATCGTTGTCCAGATGCTGCGACAGCGAACGAGCAACAAGATGCCTGCAACTACGAGTATGATTGCTAATAAAGCAGCGCATATTCCAATAAACGACCCATTCAGATGCAGCCATCCATATGCCACTACTTGCGCAAATGGTTCATAAAATAGCGTCCATAGCGGTGATAACGCAATCGCTTTACTTTCCAGCGCTGGCACCAAATCATGCGGCGGCGACTGGTTGGATAAATACGCAGTACCAAGCAGTACGAGTAGCGCAAATACCGTCTCGATCCGCAACCAGCGCAGCGGATTAAATTGTGGCTGTTGCGCCAGACGCCATTTCAGCACAAATCCATTCGTTGCCGCTAATGCAGTCAAAGGCAGCAGCAAAGCGTGTTTGATCAATAGCGCCTGTCCAAACGGAACCGCCAAACTGCCGGCATAATTGTCCGTAAATGACAGCATCATAAGCAAACCAGAAGCAATCGCCGCCACATAACAGATCATAGCAAACGGGGACATCCAGCCGAGCCATGTCTGCCAATTGCCAGGTCGCTTCGTAAACCATGCCACCACAAACAGTACACCAAGCCAGAGTGTAACCGCCAACAAATGCACTGAATGCGTAATAAAACCTGACCATCCATACAGACTGGCAGAGTGACTTGTGTAACCAATGCCTGCCAGCATCCCGATCGCAAGTACGATACCGATTGCCGACAAGCTGCGTGGACGACTCGTTCCTACTCGCTGACCGAGCACAATGATCAGCAATAAGCCGCAAATGACCGTCATTAACCAGCCATGCCCCGCATTGTAACTACCCAGCACATAAGCAAGCACAAAGCCTATTTTATAATCAAACTCGGTCACAAAAAAGACAATCACCTGAATCATCGGCATCGCTGCCAGTATCATCATACCGATGATCATGCCGATTAACCATTTACGGGGCATATCGATGCCAGGCTGCTGGTCAGGCTGCATTATGCCCAGTAGCAATCTGCCTACAACTAGTGATAGGCAGACGTATAACAGCAGATCAGCCAGCATCATACCATACAGCACTAGCGCTTCCTCCGTTTGCTTATCGTTGTCACAGCCGCAATAATCGCGATCAATACAACGGCAATCGTAATAATCCACGTTACGGGGGATACATGTTCATTATCTTTTTCATCCGGAGGAACTTGTAATGTACTGTCATTAGTAGGTTGCTGGTCGGTTGTCGCATCATCGGCTGGAGTCGTTTTGGTGTCAGATGATGCAGGTGCCGGATTTTGCACAGCTTTATCGGTTGCGGACGAAGTGTCCGTTTCCCCGGCTTTCGAATCGTTAGCTGCCGTGCTGTCAGATGTGCTATTGGATGTAGTGTCTGTATTGTTGGCGCCAGTCGCTTCTGTATCCGTTGCTACGGATGATTCGGCTGCATTATTCGTTGCCGCATCGCTAGCTGCTACTGTAAACGTATAGCTACCTTCAATCGGATGACTGTCTTCACCGACAATTTTCCAATGAACGGTGTACGTACCTGACGTTAACGGCTGGGCAAGCTTGCCAGACATCGCAGAACGATCGACTTGAATGTCCTTGATCACAACGTTATCGCCAGCAGTGGAGTCGACGGTAAAAGAACTGAGGGCGGCGATCGGAGTGTTAAAGTTCATTTGAATCTCGCTAACCGCTTGTTGTACCTGTTCATCTTTGCCTGGAGTGGCGCTTTCCAAGCTCGTATGAGCAAAGGCGGTCAATGGGATTGTTAGCCAGAGTAGCATAATACCGAGTGCGCTGAATATTGTTTTACGGGAGAGCATTTGGGATATGGACATGATGGTGCTCCTCTCTTGAAGTCAAGGATGGAATAACGATACGGATCGTGTAGGGCGCTTTGTTAACTGAACGGATAATGCGTGACAACACTAATACCTTGACTATTTTCAATATTGGCTTTAAATCCGCGATCCCTCTTATTTATAGCAGCAACCTGTACAACACCAAACTATATATTACAAGCAGTCAGTATATGAATTTGTACAGATGTGGGGCATCTACGTTGCTGCGGATGATCGATCAGTTTCGTTTGATTTTCGTATTAGCTACACTTCATTTTGTCGCTGCAACGCAATCGTAAAACGCTGCTCATCCGCCAATTCAGGTGCATACGTTCGTTCTCGCAAATGAATATGCTGTTCGTTCATCATCACAATGGTAGAGGAACGTGTGCCATATCGTGATGCTTCACTGTGAATAAAAATGGACGATAACACACGTTCCCATTCCAGCGGCACGCCCGTATTTGGCAGCAATTCATCTGCTGGGCGATCAGCGAGCTGTAACAATGTGAACAGCGCATTACCAAGCTGTTCCGAATTTGCAGCAAGCGGCAGCTGAAGCAATTGACGTAATCCGTCTTTGCCACGCTCCACTTTCGGCCAATCCGTATCCAGCAAATGATTGCTAATTCCGTAAATACCTTGTTCCAACCGCTGTCGTTGCCGACTGATGTTGGAATAATAATATAGTTCGTTCCTATCGCCCGCCAGCAAATTGTAGCCCGGATAATGATGCGCATGCGCGTGAATCTGCTCCATATAAGTGCCAGGTGCTATCTCCCCGGTCAAAAAGTTCGCTACCAGCTCACCGCGTGACCGCTTACCTTGAGTTTGTTCCAGCGGATCACGGTAATTAGTTAACCCGGCAAAACGCCCATTATCCGCTATACCTAGCCATGTTCCCCGCTTAAGCAGATCACGTCCGGCGATTACTTGTGGAGCATCCGACCAACGATGCGCTGACGCAGATGGACGATCATAAAATTCATCTCGATTGGCGGCAACGATGAGCGGATAGTCCGGATGAATATGATACGCAAATAAAATAAGACACATGCAGTCATAGCTCCTTTGCTATGGAATTCGTATGTATAGTGACTCGGCTAAGCACTTTTTTATTTTAGCATAGGAAAGCATAAGCGCAGCATAAAGAATCTGATAATGATGTAATCACAGATTGAAATTCACATGTATATTTTTAGAAGTAGCTAATTCCGAAACGTATTCAGCTACACACTATCCATCTCCTATAGGAGACGAGCACTCTTATTCATGCTCTGTTATTCATAGTCCGCATTTGTACAATATAACTGTTAAAATTATATAGCATACAGCCTACACTAAAGCCGCATATTCCTGCGACATGAGCATTTTATCGTATCTCATGACTTTAGAATGATGCGGCTTGACTACTGTTTGTGCTTAAGCTACTGTCTATAATCGCAAGTTTCACACTTCAAAGGATCGTCATGATCATGCACCGAATTCTGATCTCCACCTATCGATACTGCTTCACCAGCAATTAAGACTGAACATAACGCGGAATCATCGTCTCAAACGATGGAAAGGCATAAACAAGCTTAGCCGCATCTGCTGCTGTCAATCCAAGTGTAATAAATGGAGTCAGACTGTTAACAATTTCCAGCGCCTCTTGGCTGTAACATGTTGCACCAACGAGCTTATTCTGTTGATCGTGAATGAGTGTCAGATGAGCATTCATTTCACCGCGTCCAGCAAAATCCCATTGCTTGCCGAGTTCGATTGGTTTTACAGTGTATTCATCGCTATGCTGCTCCGCCTGCTCGGCTGTCACACCGACTTGGGCGATACGCGGCGCGGTAAAAGCGATCGTGGCGATCGGTGGATACTGAATCGGCTCCTCTATCTGACCAAGCAGCTTACCCGCTACATATTTAGCTTCAAACACGGCGGTCGGCGTCAGTCTGGGCGCTGTTTTATCGAGAATATCGCCGGTGGCATAAATATGGGGCTGTGATGTTTGTAAATATTCGTTAACTTCAATCCCGCGTGTAGTATAGTTAACACCTGCCGCTTCAAGCTGGAGTGGCTCCACATTCGGGATACGTCCAGTTGCGTTTACGATCAGATCGGCATGTAGTGACAGACCGCTTTCGGTTTGCAGTTGCAGCTCGGAGCCGATTTGCAGCACTGTGGTCACTTTTTCATTAAAATGGAACTGTATGCCATCTTGTTGCATTTTCTCAACTAACTGGCGCGCATACGGCTGGTGAAAGCCATTCAGCACACGATCCGAAACTTGCACAATATGCACACGCGATCCGGCACGAGCCGCGATAGACGCAATTTCCATCGCCACATAACCGGCTCCGATCAATATGATCTCTTGTGGTAGTTGCGGCAAATACAAAAACTCATTACTCGTCTTGACCAGCTCTGCACCTGGAATATTTAGCTCAGCGGGACGCTGGCCAGCCGCAATTACAATCGTATCTGCTGTATAAGCGGTTCCGTCGACCTCCACCGTATGGGCATCCGTAAAATGCGCTTCACCGCGAATGATGTCAACGCCCGCTTTTTTTAAATTTTGCTCCATCGTTTTGGGCAATTCGTCGAGGATTTTGTTTTTATGTGCCATCAATTTGCCCCAATCGAGCTTAAATTCACTGTGTAACCCTGCCGCTTGCAGCAACTCGGCATCCTCCATTAACTTAATCGGCCCGTCGAGAATAATCTTCGGATTACAGCCATAGTTGGTGCATACACCGAGTATTTTGTCGCGTTCAATCATCCCTACCTTTTTACCGCTCATACTTAGCGGAAGGGCTGCATTCCAGGCACCTTGCCCACTACCGATAAATAAAATATCAAATGTTGTCATTGTATTTCCTCCTCTATTCCTGTTCATACCGTGATTAATTGTGCATTATTATTTGGATCGGCAACAAATTTTGCCATTCTGTTTTACCATTACCCCATTTCATCATGATGCAATAACGGTAGAGCCAAAAAGTTATCGTTTCCGCTGTCGTCTACCTAATCTATAAACAAAACATACTAAAAAGCAGGCTATTCCAGCCTGCTCTCCCATCACTATTGTTCATTTCATTTAACAACTTACATAGATGACAAAACAGCGCAGCATCGACACTCTCCCTATAAGTCGATGGCATCCATCCTCTCGCTTTCCGTTACAACATTCATTCCGCAGATTTGGCGGATACGTTTACCGAACTACGACGAAATTCAGTCATAAAATACATAAACGCCACTACCGGTAACGCAATACCGATTCCCACCGCCGCCGTCCAGCCGCCTGTTTCAAATGCCCATGTACCAACAGACGAACCGAGCGCACCGCCGAGAAAAAAGGTTGCCATATACAATCCGTTTAACCGACTGCGCACTTCTGCTCCAAGCGAAAAGATCGCGCGCTGACCGAGCACCAAATTTGCCGATACGCCAAGATCGAGCAAAATCGCCGCCAGTACAAGCAGCAATACACTTATCATCGAACCATCCCGCGCTAACAAAGGCAGCAGCATCGATACAATTACAATCGCAAACGCAATCGCAGTGCCTGGACGAATCCAGCCGCGATCTGCCAGTCTGCCCGCAATCGGTGCTGCTGCTGCACCAGCCACGCCTACAAGCGCGAAGATCGCAATACCAGTCTGTGAAAAATGAAATACCGGCCCCGCCAGCAGCAACGGCACGGTCGTCCAAAACAAACTGAATGTGCCAAAAATAGCCGCATGATACAATGCACGCCGCCGCAGTACAGGCGTATGACGCACAAGCTGTGCCATCGATGCAATCAAATACGGATACCGGTGGCGAGCAGCCGGGCGATTGCTAGGCAAAGCACGGATCAACACGAGCGCAAGCAGTGTAACCAGCACAGCCGAGATTACAAATATCGCACGCCAGCCCAAATGAGCGGCAATTAAACTGGATACCGGACGTGCCAACATAATGCCAAGCAGTAGCCCGCTCATAATATTGCCAACGACTCGTCCGCGTGACGGTTCTGGTGCAAGATGGGATGCATAGGGCACGAGAATTTGCGCCGCTACTGAACCGAGACCGATCAACATCGAGGCAGCAAGAAAGACAGTCGCTTGCCCTGCCCAAGCTGCCATAATGAGTGCTAGCGCCGTAAACAGTAGCAAGACGAACACGAGCCGACGATTTTCCACTATATCGCCCAGCGGAACGATAAATAACAGACCAGCCGCATAACCGATCTGCGCCAATGTGACAATCAGACCGGCTGCTTCTGCTGACAGACCGATATCGGTACGAATTAGCCCTACTAGCGGTTGTGCATAATACAGATTAGCGACAATAATGCCGCAGGCAATCGCCAAAAAGATCATTAACCACCCCGACATCGTATGCTGATCGGTGGATGCAACTTTTGTATGTTCCTTTGTACTCATTATGAACACTCCCTATCCTAATAGAAGTCAACAACAGTATGGTCAAGCAATCTAGTAGCTTGTCTTAAATACAGTTACAGTTTATCGATCCAACAATCGCTTGGTGTTAAATCGATTTAGGGACGTTTAAACACAATCTCCATTCGATATGCCTGTCACAGCATACGAATAACCGAGTCCACCATTTGCTCGGCATGGGTGCGATCTGTATCCACTTTGGCTGCGATATTAATGCCATGATTCAAATTAAGTAGCAAATAAGCGAATGTACGAATGTCGCGCTCCGCCGCAATTTCGCCGCTTGCCTGCCCTTGTTGCAGTAGACGATAAAAAGCTGCTCCCAAATCTTCAAAGCGCTGCTGTACAATTTGGCGAATTTGCTCGTCAGGTGCATCGAGTGCAGCAATTGCATTGGTGATTAGACATCCACGCGGAGAGGATGGATTGAACGCACCATCGATATGTTTTTTAAAATAATGGCGAATGCCTTGTTTCGCTGATGTAGCATGGTGTAGGCAACTGCGCTTGTCTTCACCAAGCCGCTTATAATGCTCAATCGACTGCATGTACAAATTTTCCTTATCGATAAACGTTTCATACATGCTAGAACGGCTAATATTCATCGCTTGCAGCAATTCAGCCATACTTGTCGCTTCATAGCCTTTTTGCCAGAAGACGAGTGTAGCTGCATGAAGCACTTGTTCATAGTCAAATTCCTTTGTTCTGCCCATTTGTGTAGCCTTCCTTCTGTAGTCGGTGAACACAGTATACTCTTTTCGGAACGATTGTTCCATTATTTTCGCAAAAATATACCGCCTTATAGGATAAGACGGCATTGGGAGCGTATTCATTTTAAAAAACTAGACTACTTGTTTTAGGTTAGGAAGGGGTATACATATAAAATGCATAATCGGTCGGAATTCCGCGATAGCCTAATTGATGCAACATAGCGGTCAAATTCCCACGATGATACGTACCATGATTGACCACATGCTGTAACAATTCACTTAGCGGGGTGTCGGTTGTTCCATAGACAGGATGAGTGACCTTTACGCTTCCATCCAAATCATGTCCATCAAAAAAGCCACGATAAGCACGCTCAGTTTCGGCAAAACGTTGCTCCATTTCTTCTACTGTAGCAAGCTTCGTCTCATCCATCAATTTCATAATCAATTGTCTGGATTCATCAAATGGACGCTCACACATAACACTTAGCCACATCGTGTCCATTGCATACAGATGAGACAACAATTGTCGAATCGAAGGAAATACACTTTTCACTTCACGGCTCCACGCTTCTTCAGGGAGAGTACGCAAATGTTCAAATACGAGCTTATTTGCCCACACATGATAATTGTACAGCTTAATTGTCGGGTTCATCGTCTACATCTCCATTCCGGCCAGGCTACCTGAACTAAGTTACACCTGATTGTACTGACAGCACGATAACACAGTGCAATTCCATCATAGAACCCCTGTTCGTGTGTGTCAATATTGATTACGGATTTGCACAAACACGATATGCAGATCAATAAATATAGGTTAAAGCAGTCGTTAACAGGATCATTCCTGCCTATACGACTGCTTTAAATTTGGTGTATACCTTACCCGAACGATATTACTGCACTGCTGATTGACGGTTCCAGTCTTCCTCCATCAATGTACCGTGAATCATTGCCCCGCTCAAACTTCCTTCTGCAGCGGCTCTAATAAGCTGGGATGGGCCATTAAATGCCGAATCTCCAGCGCTATAAAGCCCTTCGACACTCGTCTGTCCCATCGCATCGACTTTAATATAACCTTGTTCATTCAGCTTATAGCCAAGTGTATCGTGAAAAGTAGCTTTCGGCAGAAATTGCGGCATCACAAAGCCACCGCTCCGCTCGATCACAACACCATCCGTTAGCACAATCCGTTGCAATTTCCCTTGCTCATGTTGTAGTTCAGCGATAGGTGTCATGATCACTCGAATTCCTTTTTCGTGTAGCTCAAGCTGTTGCGCCGGTTCAAGCACTGAAGTGCCATTGGTAAATACGATAATGTCCTGACTCCAAGTGTGTACCATTTTACTCAGGTGCATCATTCGACTTTCGGTTCCAATGACCGCCAGCGGCTGATCGCGTAACTCCCAGCCATCACAGAAAGGACAATTAAACAAACTTTTGCCATAACAATCTGTCACCCCTTGAATAGGAGGTAATACTTCCTTGATTCCTGCTGTTATGAGTAGTTTGCGTGTAACGAGTTGTTGTCCATCTTGTAGCTGAATGCAAAAATGTCCATCGTCCAGTCGCTGCGCCTGCTCAGCAAGCGCCACCCGATGCTCAACCGAAGGATAACGAAGCACTTCTTCATAGGCAATTTTGCGAAATTCGTCCGGTTTGATATGGTCGCGTGTTAAGTAGCCATGTGATTCATGTGTTACGCGATTTCGTGGTTGCCCATCATCGACGATAACTACATTACGCCGTGCACGTCCTAATACGAGTGCTGCATTCAACCCAGCCGGGCCGCCACCAATTATAACACAATCATAGATCATTTCTGTTCCTCCTCTAGCGCTAAGTAAGCTATATTATGCACTTTATATTAAACCCATTAAAGACTCTTAATATCCGTAATAAATGTACACGGTGTTCTTACTTAAACATGAATCTTACTCAAACCCGAATAATCGGTTCCAACTGACAACAGGAGTATACCGTCACTGCGAGTTAATGTTGCTCGTCAGTGACTGGCATACGTGCAACGAGATTAGCCAGCTTCTGTTGGCGTAAATAATGCTCCATCGTACGTTCAGCTTGCATCATCACTTGCTGTACGATACATTCAGGCCCATGATCGAGCGTACATTCAAATAGCGATGCCGTCCCTTCAATCGCATGAATCACATCCAAAAAGGACAACTGCTCCCAGTTACGCTTCAAACGATACCCACCATGCGCTCCAGGCGATGATTCCACCATGCCCGCCTTCGCTAACTTGGTCAAAATTTTGGACAGATACGTAGGTGATACCTTTTGAAACTCAGCCAGTTGCTGAACACCGATCAGACGATCCGGCGCAGCTACAGCCAAATGTAACATCGTATGGAGCGCATAATCGGTTGCTTTGGAAAACTTCATTCACTAACGCCACCTTTACGACGAGTATTACAGACTTTATAGGTCTATAATATAGCTGATATGAAATCATGTCAACCGATCGATTGCAACGATCTAACTATAGTTCGCTCAACAATCGATTGACACTTGGCATTGTCATTAGGATAAGGCGCCGTACAGCTCTGACAGCATCGCAATTAATCCAGCAACTCCTGCTGTTTTAAGTGCGCCAATACGAGCTGACTTGCTGCCGATACGCGATCCTGATCCGCATAACTTAGCCATGCCATCTCCTCAATCTCGCTATCCGGCTGTAGTATGCCTTCATAATCGGCGGTATAACACGTTAAACGAACGATCGTTCCTGCCGCCTTGCGATCTGCATTTGCTTCGAATGTCCCTGCATGCCGAATCGTTGCTTGCTGTAACGTGACGCCCAGTTCTTCCTGTACTTCACGAATCAATGTCTGTTGATCTTGCTCACCTGGTTCTCTTTTGCCACCTGGAATATAATACAGTTGTTTACCTTGCGAACGAACGCATAACAACTTGCGTTCACTTAGATAAATCCAAGCTATTTTATCGATAATTGTTGCCATCTAAAAAGCTCCCTTCGCTCGTTCCATCTCGTTTGTTCGTTCATTTCATCATGATCCGTTTCTAAGCTAGTTTCTAAAATTGTAACAGCTCAAAACGTAATCTCTCTAGCACCTGTCAGCTTCTCCAAACCTGCTCGATCTAAAATAACTAGCTTTCCTCGGCTCCGCTGCATCCATCCATCTTCACTAAACTGGCGGATGACCCGATTAAGATGACGATAACTCGTTCCGATCAGATTGGCGATATCGGTCAAACTGTAATCTGCCGGATCACCGGTCATCACTATATTGTCCTGCGCCGTAGTCACAGACAGTAGATAGCTTGCCAGTCGTACTTCTACCGGATACATCAGATTAAAGCTCATCGAATCGGATTTGACCCGAAATTTATACGTAATAATATGCAGTAAAAAACGCAAAAATGGGGCATGATCCTGCCCATATTGATATAGCCACTGATAGCGAATACCTAGCACTTCTACCGGTGTGACCGCTTCAACCGTATTCATCAATTCAACCTGCTCGACGTATTCGATATCTCCGATCATTTCGGGCGGTGTTTTAAACGATAACACAAGCGTTTTGCCTTCAGGTGAAGTGAGCGATGTTTTGGTCGTCCCTTTGACGAGTACATATAATATGTCCGAGCGCTCACCCTGCGCGCACAATACTTCACCTGGCTCAAATCGGTACAGCCCGAGTTGAGGTAGCAATGGCTCGTGAAATACATCTTCAATGTTATAATGCTGCAAATAAGCTTGCAGCCGCTTCCGATCCTGAATCTCCTGCATTATGACACCGCTCTCTATATTTAAAAATGACTACACTGTTCACTTGATTACGGCTCCACTATTAATCTAATCCGATCTGTTAGGCACACTACTCGCCTTATTATACCGAAACAACATCATGATAAGACTAGGACATATGTCCTTAAAAATACGATAATCAGTTGTCGGCAGATAGGTTATACACTAACATAGACATACAGGAGGTCGAATCGATGACACTTATACTGCACACATGGGATAGCTGGAATGAGCAAATTTGGCAGCAGCTCAAGCCCATTTACGAAGAAGCGTTTATTCACGGTGCCAAGCCAGAGCGGATTATTCGCCAAATGCTGGATCGGCAAATCGCTCATCTGCATGCAGGCTATGACGGAGATGAACTAATAGCGATGGCGCTGACTGGTTTTAGCGGCACATCTTCACAACCAACGATGATCATCGATTATATGGCGATTCGCCAAGATCGTCGTGGACACGGTGAAGGTAAAATCTTTTTTGAGTTGCTGCGCGATTGGGGCGTGACGCATCATCGCATTGATGCGATCATTATTGAAGCCGAAGCTGAAGATACACGCGACAATCGCGAGCGGATCGTCTTTTGGGAAAAATGCGGCTTTTTACTAACATCATATGTGCATCATTATATTTGGATTCCGGAAACGTATCGTGCGCTCGTCTTGCCGTTACAGCCGGATTTCCGTATTGACGATGACGGCGAGCACCTATTCGAGCAAATTACCGATTTCCACGAACGCTCGTTTCGCAAACAAAAAGGCAGCTTACAGTAAGGAAAAAGTAAGTACTCGTTCATAAAATACTGCTGCACAATGAGCAACACTTTGCGCTCGTTGTGCGGCTGTATTTTACACGGAAGCTTAACCGCATCAATAAAATCGTAACAACACAACGCCTGTAACCATTAGCGCAATCCCAAGCCATTGCGCACGCCCAACTTGCTGTTTGATCGTATCAAACCAGCCACGTGCATCGATCAGAAACGTCATGCATAGCTGGGCAATGAGTAGCGCTGCTACCGTCAATGTCGCACCAACATAGTGCATAGCAGTAATATTGCTAAATACGATAATCGCTGCAAACGCTCCACCAAACCAATATAGTCTCTTCACTTCGACCATTTGACGCCAACCACCACCGCCCCTGCACAACCAAATCGTGCCCGCGAGCACAAAGCCGCCCAGCTGATTAATCATCACCGCATGCCAGGTGCCGACAACGGTGCCTGTATGAGCATTCACAATGCCTTGCAAAGCGACAAAAAATCCCGCCAATATCGCAAACACTACACCACTCATTCTGTCCCCTCCATTTCAATCTTGTCCATTATACACATACAGCATAAACACATCACCAGGACATATGTCTTGGATGCGATTATTCGTTGCGGAAATATAAGCGAACAGGCAACAGATAAGCTGCTGTTACATATATGCTAATAGCGGGTGAGCAACCATGCTCTTAGTGCTCTTAGTGCTCTTAGTGCTCTTAGTGCTCTTAGTGCTCTTAGTGCTCTTAGTGCTCTTAGTGCTCTTAGTGCTCTTAGTGCTCTCAATTTTGGCTTTATATTACAATTGCGTCAAGACACGGAATCTAATCGTAAACGATATTAAAACAGCCCAAAAAGCCGACATATCCATGCCAGCTTCTTCCACAATATTCCGTTCGTTTAGCTGAAATCAAATAGCTTAAGCCTGTGGCACTTGGGGCGGAAGTTGTTTCGTTTTGCGCCGTCGTCTGCGGTAAATCTGGTAGCCTTTACGCACACCTTCCAGCAAAAATGGCGGTAATGGAAACAGTAGACGTGAAGCGATCGGATAATAAACACGGTCATACGCTTTTTTGAAATCTTCCCACATTCGGCAAGGCTCCTGCTTCAGAAAATCCGATACGTCGACGACAAGACCACGTCCTTGATAAAGCATAATGTTTTTGGCGTGCACATCATGCGGACGCAGACCGACCGAGCGCGCATAATGCATCGCTTGTTCGATATCTCGCACCGCCTGCTCGGGAATAAAAATGCCACGCTGAAAACAGTCATAAATCGTCGTGCCCATCAATTGCTTTAATACGAGAAATGAGTCTTCTGCATAATGACAGGTAGAATAAGAGGGATGATCCCCCAGCAGACGATACACCTCACATTCTGCTTCCAAACCCGGCTTGCCTGGCGCATACACTTTAACGGCATAACGAGGATACTCCGGATGCGTAAACACGGCAGCATAATTGCCTGCACCAAGCAGCAACCACGGTTGGGGATAAGCAAGCACTTGAATCGGCTCAAGCGGATCGGTGCTGTCCAACTGCAACTGCGGTATCAATTGCGTCGTAATTTGCGCTACGAATTGCTTTACATCGTTTATGCTGATCATTTGATTCATTTGCTTTTGATTCACCTTTCATAGCGAACATGGAATAAGTGGACGATCTCATCCTGTTCAACTTCTTTTGTTATTAACGTTTACTTTTCACAAATTATCATATGTACATTCGTTTTTTTCTTTATGTAGGAATATATCCCATATTATAAATGGTTTTGTATCGGAATGCTGCAATTATTATCGATAGCCGTAGCAAAAATAAATAGCTGCCGATTTGAGGGCAGCTATTTTAGTATGATGGATGATTTGTAGACAAGATAATACTTGCTAATACTTGCAATTTGATCGTATTCATTCAGCCATGCTCATCGATTGGAAACATCATGCGAGTGCTGATGTTAATAGCGGCTTATTTTCATACCCGATTACTGCTAATCAGCTCTGCTTAATACTACTCAAGCTGCCCCCTTTTGCAAATAACCGATCTACACGGCGTTCCACATCAGCATCGGGTACGAGTGGTGGCGCTTGATGCGGTTTAATCCGTGCATCGATAATCATATTGTCACAGCCCCAATGTTTAAACTCATAACTGCTGTTTGTGCCATACATATCATGAGATGGATTGCTGCGCGTAAACGTCACCCATAGAAAATTGCTTAGCGTTTGACTGACCATCGCGCTATCATCACACAGTATAAGAAGTGGCACACTATCCAGCCCCAACCCTTCACGTGCTTCAAGACTTGCACATACATCAGCCAGCTCCTGTCGTGCGGCAGCATAATCGGTAAAAGGACGACTTTGCACAGCCACTACACCCGGCATGACTAGATACGGTTCATGCAAAGTACGCAACCCTTTAAGCGCTTCCGGTACGTCACGGCATAGCTCACGTCGCTTATCGCCATACGCTGCCAAAATCACTTTACTACCTGTATTTAGCCCTGTACCAGAGTAGTCGAGCGTATCGATCGTCGTATTCGTCTGAAAATGAATATCCCGGCGTAAGTCCATCCGCTCCAAAATATGCCCGATAAACTCAGCTTCCTTATGCGTATTAAGCGGCTCACCGTCCTCGGCGGTAATGAACAAATATTTAGCTAGACTGACTTGCCCTGTACCCAAAATCCGATTCGCAATCGTTAAAATTTCAGCAGGTTGTTTTACTTTCTGATATGGCGTATATCGTTCGCTGCCGATCGCAAATAGCAGCGGATGTACGCCTGCCGCATCGACGGCATGCACTTCTTTGACACCCGGAATTTCCTGTTTGACCGCATCGCCGGTTAGCTCGTGAATCAATTCACCAAACACGGTATCTTCCTGTGGCGGACGTCCGACAACCGTAAACGGCCAAATCGCCCGTGGACGTGCATACACACCATGTACTTTAAGCACTGGAAACGGATGCGCCAGACTATAGTAGCCCAGATGATCGCCAAATGGCCCTTCCGGCTTCGTCTCGTCGGCAAAAATCTCGCCTGTAATGACAAAATCCGCATCATTACTTATCGCATGACCGTCTAAATAGCTATAACTAAACCGTTTACCTGCTAGCAATCCAGCAAAGGTCATTTCACTTAATCCTTCCGGTAGCGGCATAACTGCTGCCAACGTATGCGCAGGTGGCCCGCCAACAAAAATACTCACTTTTAACGGTTTGCCGTCACGATTCGCTTTCGATTGATGCACACCGATGCCACGGTGAATCTGATAATGCAGACCGATTTCACGGTTCAGCTCATAATCATTACCCGTTAGCTGAATTCGATACATGCCCAGATTCGCATTCATAATGCCTGGCTTATCTGGGTCTTCACTATATACGAGCGGCAGCGTAACAAATGCACCGCCATCCATCGGCCAATGCTTGATCAGCGGCAGCTCGGAAATTTGAATCTGTTCTGCTGCTACGGGCAAACTGTTAGCACGTTTACTCGGTAGTGCTTTGTATGCAGCCAGCCCATTTTTGACATGATCAAATGGACGCTTTAGCGCCTGCATCGGATCATTGCGCAGCGCGATAATGTTACGGGTCGACTCCCACGTGTGACGGAAAATAAAGCGACTCCGATCCATCGTACCAAAAATATTGGAAGCCGCGCGAAACCGCGTTCCTTTTACATTTTCAAACAATAATGCCGGGCCCCCGGCTTCATATACACGCAAATGTATCGCAGCCATTTCCAGCTGAGGATCAACTTCTTCCTTGACACGGATTAGATGACCATTTCGTTCCAGATCGAGCAGGCAGTCTTCCAGGCTATTGTACATATCATTTCTCCATTTCATGATGCGACAGATATGAGGGAAAGCCCCCTATGCCCCTTATTATAATCGCAATTTGAAATGGATACAAAAGCGATGCTCGGTACAATTTTGACAATTGTGTAACAGTGCCGCCATACAACATACGATAGCAAGCGAAGAAACATATCAAAATATCCCCTCCCATATAGTCGATCAGCTTATGTATAAGCTTGATCCACTGTACACGGCAGGGGATATAATTCTACACAATTATAAATAGGCTACTTCAATAAAGTCCATTGCGGTCAGTCGATCAATATACGATCACGTTCATCATTCTCAAACGGTTGCGCGTTTCAGCAAACGGGTCATCGCATTAATCATGCCCGCATGGGAAGCTTCATGGGACAGATTCAGTTCGAACAGATCATGTACCGTTTTGGCACCAGCAAAATTATCCGCGACCGCAACCGGATCGTTCAGTTTACCTGCGAATGCGGTACGCAGTTCATCGATTTGTGAATTGAACACACTCAGCACGTCTTCCCATGCCGGCGGTTCGCCATGCCAATCGGCTGGACGCGTATTAGGCGCGAAAAATGTAGCATACGTTTGTGGCAGCTTGCGCGTATGTCCGGACAAACCGTAAACAATGCTATCTGCGACCATCACGATATGTCCGAATTGCCAGTAAATATTGTTGTTAAAATCTTCCGGAATTACGGTTAACTGTTCTGCCGGGATACGATCGAGATGTTTCAGCATATTTTGGCGATTTCTTGCCAGCCAATCAAAAATAAATGTGTTGGACATGTTTTATTCCTCCTGTATATTAGGCTTTATCGTCTTAGCATGATCCTTGAACATCTTAACCCGATCCAACCGCTGCTGTCCAATTATGCATATGCATACACGAATAAGGCAGCTTACCTTGCTCGAATTATCGATAACAGGGGATTGCCCTATTGCCTTGACCGAGATGAATTGGAGTGTTTGGCGCTTTCGTTATCAGAAGCAACATATTAGTAAGCTGCATGTATGAAATTGTAGGTCAGTATCTCATACTTCCTGTGCAATATCGACCTAATATCTAACACATATATAAGCACATTTTAAATGAATACGATATCTTTACGTCCGCTGAAAATACACTTTCCCTTCCTGTTCCATCGTTTCTACAAAACCTTCATCTTGCAAATAAATCAGTCTTGCCAATGCCGTATAAAATTCCAGCAACTCCTGCGTTACTGGACGATCATTGCCATAAATGTCCGCGCACAGTTGACCTGCGGTTCTCCGTCTATCGACAAGCTGACCGAGAATTTGCTGCATTCGAAAATGATGACCATTGCGAATATCACGCGCACGCTGGCTCAGATCATGAATAACATGACCATGACCCGGTAGCACTAATTCGGCTGGATACGATTTGATCAGATCAAGTGAACGGAAATAGTCGCTTAGCGGATTGCCGTCTTCTTCCATCCAAAACGGAACGACCGGTGCGGTATCAGCAAACATCATATCCGCCGCCATTAATAAACGTGAAGGCTCATGCCAGAAACAATAATGATCCGGCGCATGACCAGGTGTCCATAATGCCTTATATTGTTCATCACCGAGCACAATGCGCTCATGGTTGCGATACACGCCATCCGGCTCTAATCGAATACTGCCCATGAAACGATAAAATTGCCGTTCTGACAGCTCCGGCCCATCGTATTTACGATTAAATGCATACGGTGCATGCGCATCGGTAAGCTCCTGCTCCGCATACGCTTCATATCGATTCATTAATGCTACACTATGTTGAGAACAGATGACTGGAATGCCAAGCTCCTGCTGAAACCAGAGTGCTAGCCCGATATGATCCGGATGAATATGCGTAATGACCACTTTCTCAATCTTCAATCCGCCTTCCAACAGCTGGCTCCATTCGCGTTTAGTCGGCTCATCATTCGCTCCGGTGTCCATAACCGTATACCCGCGTTGCCCTTCAAACAGATAACTGTTCACCGTGCCGTCTCCATAAGGTAATGCCAGGCGAAATACATGCTCTGCAAGTCTAACGAGTCGTTTAACCATGATATCTCCTTTGAAGATAGATTATCACTGCAACCATCATGTACTATTTTAATACAGTTCATCGTATACGACTATAGCGGATGCGAGAACTCGTTTCGTTGGCAATGCTGGCAACACAAAAAGCACTATGCCTTTTCACTCTAATGAATACGGCACAGTGCTTTCAGCTTTATGCAATTTGATACAGGAGCTGTATTAAACTAAATCACTCGGCAAACTCCACATTATGATACACCTGTTGTACATCTTCCAAATCTTCCAGCGCATCGATCAGTTTCTCAAATTGAGCTTCTGCATCGGCATCTGGCAGCGTAATATACGTTTGTGGCAACATCGTCAGCTCGGCAACCGTAAATTCTTCGATCCCTGCTTGCTTGAACGCTTCCTGTAACGCATGGAATTGATCCGGCTCTGCATACACGATCACCGATTCGTCTTCTTGCACGATATCGCGTGCATCCACATCCGCGTCCATCAAAATTTCCAGCACTTCTTCTTCGCTTTTACCGCTCACACCGATCACGGCTGTTGAATCAAACATGTACGCTACCGAACCGGCTACGCCCATATTGCCGCCATTTTTGTTAAATGCAGAGCGCACTTCAGGTGCGGTACGGTTCACATTGTTAGTGAGCGCGTCAACGATGATCATCGAACCATTTGGTCCGAAGCCTTCATAACGAAGTTCGAAATACTGCTCATCTCCGCTACCTTTCGCTTTATCCAGCGCACGATCGATAATCGCTTTTGGTACATTATATGTTTTCGCACGCTCAAGTACGACTTTCAGAGCACTGTTGGAAACAGGATCAGGTTCGCCCTTTTTCGCAGCTACATAAATTTCCACGCCAAATTTGGCATAAATTCGGCTTGTGTTAGCGTCTTTATTCGCTTTTTTTTCCTTAATATTGTTCCACTTACGGCCCATACGATCCGCTCTCTTTCTACTTGTGAATTTATACGCTATTTATTATAACGCGATTTGAATCGTAAGCAAAATATTTTGCGAATTTTGAACGATAAAACGCAAAACAAAATCCTGTTCAAGTCATCGCTCAAACAGGATTTCGTCCACACTTACTACTACGCAGACCAAGTTAAATGTTAATTTTGATGGTGTACTGAAAGCCTGATCAAAACGATCTTAAAACAGATTAATTTAATTTTTGAAGATGGCTTAAGCTCTTATAGATAAGGATATCAGCGCACAATCAAAGTTTGAATTTAACTTGGTCTGTGTACTACTTAAATCAAGTTAAATTTTATGTTTGGTTGTGCGCCACTGTTACGATAAGCGCAAAGCTTGTACTAGGCAACACCACACCAAATCATTTAAAATACCTTCGTCGTCCACGATTCACAGTTCCACGTCTCTGTCACGATATCACGGTAAAATTCCGGTTCATGTGAGATCATTAGAATAGTGCCTTTGTACGCTTGCAATGCACGTTTCAGCTCGTCTTTGGCATCGACGTCCAAATGGTTGGTCGGCTCATCGAGTACGAGTATATTAGTTTCACGGTTGATCAGTTTGCACAGACGTACTTTTGCTTTTTCACCACCGCTTAACACGGCGATTTTGCTTTCGATATGTTTGGTCGTCAGACCGCATTTGGCAAGTGCTGCACGTACTTCAAACTGGGAATAAGACGGGAACTCATTCCAAATTTCTTCGATACAGGAATTGTAGTTGTCCGATTTGCTCTCTTGTTCAAAGTAACCGATGAGCTGATGCTCACCGCGCTCCACCGTACCGGAGATTGCCGGAATTTCGCCCAAAATGCTGCGCAGTAGTGTCGTTTTACCGATCCCGTTCGCACCGACTAGCGCAATCTTCTGTCCACGTTCCATCCGCAGATCAAGCGGACGGGACAAAGGTTCATTGTACCCGATCACCAGGTCTTTCGTTTCAAAAATCAATTTGCCAGCTGTACGTCCGACTTTAAAGTTAAACTGCGGCTTTGGACGCTCCTGTGCCAGCTCGATCACTTCCATCTTGTCGAGCTTTTTCTGACGCGACATCGCCATATTACGTGTCGCTACGCTTGCTTTGTTGCGTGCCACAAAGTCTTTGAGTTGCGAAATTTCTTGCTGCTGGCGCTTAAAGGCAGACTCTAGCTGCTGCTTTTTCATTTCATACACTTCTTGGAAATAATCATAGTCACCAACATAACGGTTCAATTCCTGATTTTCCATATGGTAAATGATGTTGATGACGCTGTTCAGGAACGGAATATCGTGTGAAATGAGGATAAATGCATTTTCGTATTCCTGCAAATACCGCGTAAGCCATGTAATATGCACTTCATCCAAATAGTTAGTCGGCTCATCGAGCAGCAAAATATCCGGTTTTTCCAGCAACAATTTCGTCAGCAATACTTTCGTACGCTGTCCGCCGGACAGATCGTTTACGTCTTTGTCGAGACCGATGTCGGTCAAGCCGAGACCGCGCGCTGTTTCGTCGATTTTGGCATCGATTAGGTAAAAGTCCTGGTTGGTCAGCGTATCTTGAATCGTACCGACCTGCTCTAGCAGTTCTTCCAATTCTTCAGGCGTTACATCGCCCATTTTGCCGTACATATCGTTCATTTCTTGTTCCAGATCGAGCAGGTATTGGAATGCGCTTTTTAGCACATCGCGAATGGTCATGCCTTTTTCCAGTACGGCATGCTGATCGAGATAGCCGACACGCATCCGTTTCGACCATTCGACTTTTCCTTCGTCCGGCTGCAACTTGCCGGTAATGATGTTCATAAACGTCGATTTACCTTCACCATTGGCACCAATCAGTCCGATATGCTCACCTTTCAGCAAACGGAACGATACATCTTTAAAAATAGCCCGGTCACCAAAACCGTGGCTTAACTTTTCTACGTTTAATATACTCATGCATTACACCTTTTCTGTTAGACTTGAGCCTGTGCGGATTGCGGATCAATAGTGCCTGGCTCATCTTGTCCTATTATAGAGATATATGAGGTACAACTCAATGGAAAGTTGTGCGCTTGGGCAGTATTTTGACAGTAATATGAATGCTATTCCTAATTTTCCGCTGGTAGCTATGTACATTGGTCGTATGACATAATCAAAAGGAATCGGATTAGCTCATAATCTTTACCGTTCCAATCGCGAATCGATCGCTCACATGTCCAAATAAATTTCGTAAAAGTCTAGCCGTTCTTTGGCAAAACAGATCGCAATCTGTCCTTCCGGCACCTTTTTGCCGGTAAATCCACCAAGACAAAGACCAAGCTCCGCAAACAGCACATAAGTACCTTTGCTATTATAGACAGCTTGATACGTTTGCTCCAATTGCTGCACCGGATGTGGATCGGCGAAAATATCGATATTGCCCACCTGAAGCTGCCCGCCTTTAACGATAATGATGTCCGCCAGCTTTTTGTCTACATATGTACAGGTAATATTAGCTCGTATTTCCCTGATTTCTTGCATGATTTTGTCGTTTTCAACATTTTCCGGTTTGCCGACAGCTTTGGCGATTTGGGTTTGTTTACTGCCGAATTGGTAATCATCTACGCTTTCATAAGGGATGAGTTTCATCGAATTTAGTCACTCCTTTAACTTTGAATATTAGGTTAAAATAATAGTTGAAATAGTAAAAGTCTCCTGTATGTTATCATACAGGAGACTTGGATGCAGATAAAGCATTTGCCAGTTATACGATTAGACCATGTTATCTCATTTTAATTCGCGGTATGCCGATCTCTGAATAGCTTCAAATAGCTTCATAATGAGCGCATGTAGATACGTGCAAACACCTCGTTTTGCATAGAGATAACGAACTAGCCAACGATTAGCCTCTTTTCTTACGTGTCATGACGTCGAAGATAACCGCAAGGGCGAGTACTGCGCCGCGAATCATATATTGATATGAAATGCCCACGCCGAGCAAGTTCATACCGCTGGACAACGATGCCATAACGACCGCACCGATGATGGAACCGGTAATTTTACCAACACCGCCGGCTGCGGATACACCACCTACATAAGCGGCAGCGATCGCATCCAGCTCGAACAGTGTACCTGCGGTCGTTGTTGCCGATTGCAGACGAGCCGTGTACAAAATACCGGACAATGCAGACAGCATACCCATCGAGCCGAACACGATATACGTAATCTTTTTCACGTTAATCCCGCTCAAATGTGCTGCTTCCGGGTTACTGCCGACCGCATAAATATGGCGACCTAGCACCGTGCGTGTTGTCAGGAAGTGGTAAATAACGACAACGATTAATGTGATCACAACCGTCCAGGAGAAACCGTTGTAACCAGCCAAAATCCATGTGATATAAGCGATAATCACTGACACAAATACGAGTTTAACGGCAAAGATCGGCATCGATACTACTTCAAATTTGTATTTCAGCTTCTGATTGCGTTTGCTGAATTCGGAGTAAATGAAGAACAAGATGATACAAGCGCCGATAATAAGCGACAGCAGGTTCAGTCCGCCTACTGTAGCCAGTGCTGGCAAATAATCGTTACCGAGCGCATTAAATGTTTTGTCTTTGACGATAATTGTACCTGTATTTTCGGTCACTTGCAGCAAAGCGCCACGGAAAATGAGCATCGCCGCAAGCGAGGAAACGAATGAAGGAATGCCGACGGAAGCGACCAATACACCGTTGAACATACCGATGACGATACCGAGCACAAGAATGATCGGAATGGTCAAGTAAACGGGTACACCAAGCTGGGACAGCATAATGGCGGCAATCGCGCCCATAAAACCAGCGGCAAAGCCGACCGATAAGTCGATATGTCGAATGACGATAACGAGTGTCATGCCGACCGCAAGTACAGCGATATAGCCGGTCGCATCCAGCAGATTACTAATGTTACGCGACGACATAAACAAACCGTCCGTCAGAATGGAAAAGGTAAGCATAATAACGAATAACGCAATGTACATCCCGTAATCGCGGATATTCACTTTGAGCAATGATCTGGCTTCAGTCAAGAAGTTCACGGCTAATCCCCCTATTGAGTTGCAAATTTCATAATTTTTTCTTGATCGGCTTCTTCGATCGGCAGTTCGCCTTTAATTTTGCCTTCTGCCATGACATAGATGCGGTCGCTCATGCCGAGCACCTCACCCAGCTCGGAGGAGATCATAATAATACTCATGCCTTCGCTGATCAGTTTGTTCATAATCGTATAAATTTCAAACTTGGCGCCTACATCGATCCCCCGTGTCGGCTCGTCCAGAATGAGCAGCTTCGGTCCAACGAATAGCCATTTGCCAAGCGATACTTTTTGCTGATTGCCGCCACTCAGATTGCCGACCACCTGCTCAATGGAAGATGCTTTAATGTACATAGAGCTTTTATAGCCGGTAGCGACCTGAACCTCCTCGTTCTCATTGATCAGCCCACCGGAGGATATGCCTTTCAAGTTCGCTGCGGTTACGTTGTTTTTAATATCTTGAATGAGGAACAATCCATCCCCTTTGCGATCCTCAGTCACATATGCGATACCAGAACGAATCGCATCGCTTGTATGGCGGAACGTTTTCGGTTTGCCATCGACAAGCAGTTCGCCTTCCAGCTTGTAGTTTTTCGGATTACCAAAAATGCTCAATGCCAGCTCCGTACGTCCCGAACCCATCAGTCCGGCGATGCCGACGATCTCGCCTTTTCTCACTTGCAAATTAACATTTTTGGCGACATGGCGACCCAATTGCGGATCGTAGGCGCTCCAGTTTTTCACTTCGAGAATCGGGCCACCGAACTTTTTATCTGGACGTTTTGGATAGATATCTTCGATGTCGCGACCGACCATGTTTTTGATGATCGTCGCTTCAGACAGTTCACCTTTAGCTGCATCGAGCGTACAGATCGTTTTGCCATCGCGCAGTACGGTTGCTTTGTCTGCAATCGAGATGACTTCTTTGAGTTTATGCGAGATCATAATGCAGGTGATGCCTTGCTCTTTCAGATCGCGTAGTAGTTCGAGCAAATTTTCGCTGTCATTTTCATTCAATGCAGCGGTCGGTTCGTCCAAAATAAGCAATTTTACGTTTTTGCTGAGCGCTTTGGCGATTTCTACAAGTTGCTGCTTGCCGACACCAAGATCGCGAATAAGCGTTTCGGGATTGACATTGAGTTTTACCTTTTGCAGCATTTTGCGGGCTTCGATAATCGTTTCGTTCCAGTCGATCATGCCGCCTTTTTTTACTTCATTACCGGCAAAAATATTTTCGTATACGCTCAAGTCAGGGAATAACGCCAGCTCCTGATAAATGATGGCGATGCCTGTTTTGACGCTATCGCTAATTTTGTTAAAACTTTGCACATTGCCTTCAAAAATAATATCGCCTTCATACGTTCCATACGGGTACACCCCGCTCAGTACTTTCATCAATGTTGATTTACCAGCGCCATTTTCACCGATCAGGCAATGAATTTCGCCTTTAGCCACTTTAAAATTTACGTCCGATAATGCTTTTACACCTGTAAAATTTTTGGAAATGCCGCGCATTTCCAGAATATTGCCGTCCATGGAATGCTCCTCCCTTGCCGGGCTGCTTTATGCAAACTACATACCGGATACCCGTAGCCAAATGAATTGCAAAACAGGAACAGCCTCCCGTCCCTGTTTTGCCGTGTAGCTATAACGCTGCTGCGCTTACAGTCCGGTGAAATCGGAAGCTTTGTAGTAACCGGAATCGATCAGCTCTTTTTTCACATTGTCTTTGTCGACAACGATGACGTTCGTTTGTTTTGCTTTTACGTCGACGGTGCCGTTGTTGTAAGAACCTGTTGTTTCAGGTGTTTTGCCGTCGAGTACGTCAACAGCCATGCCCATTGCATCTTTAACGAGTGTACGCACATCTTTGAATACGGTCATCGATTGTTTGCCATCAATAATGTATTGGATAGATGCTTGCTCTGCATCTTGACCAGTGATTACATAGCTTTTGATTGCAGAATCTGAACCGAATACGTCAGCGATCGAACGAGCGGTACCATCATTTGGCGCCAAAATCGCAACATCACCTTTCATATCAGCTGGAGCGGCAGTCAAGTGAGTTTGTGCTTTGTTTTTCGCTTCGTTTGGGTCCCAGTTCGTTGTAACTTGACCGATAATGGCGCCCAGTTGGTCACGAGTCAGTTCTTTTGTACCTTTCAGTGCATCAGCTTGTGTAGAGTTGGCAATTTTGAATGTGCCGTCAGCAATTTTTGGTTGCAGCACTTCCCATGCACCTTGGAAGAACAAGAATGCGTTGTTATCCGATGAAGCACCAGCGTACAGGTACAATGGCTCACCTTTGCCTTTAGCGTGATCAACGAGATATTTCGCTTGTGCAGCACCTACCGCAAGGCTATCAAATGTTACATAGTAGTCGACTGCATTGGTGTTGGTAATCAGACGGTCATACGAGATAACAGTAATGCCTTCTTTTTTCGCGGATTCTACAGCCGCTGCTGCTGCTGCACCGTCTTGTGGGCAGATGATCAGCACTTTGATTCCTTTATTGATCAGTGTTTCCACGTTTTCTTTTTCTTTAGCAGAAGAACCTTGGCTGAACAAAACTTCAGTGGAATACTTCGCTCCGGAAAGTGCCTCTTTGAAGCGTTGCTCATCTTGTACCCATCTTGTTTCATCTTTTGTAGGCAATACGACACCTATGCTTACTGCACCGTTTGCACTATTGCCTCCGCTTCCGTTATTACATGCGGACATGATGATCGAGAACATCATAATAACGATTAGCAGCGAAATACCTTTAATATGTTTTTTCAATGGTATGAACCCCTCTCAATGCTTGTCTGTTTGCTACAAATTCATCATAGCATCGACAGCAGCTGATGTAAGCGCTTAAATATAGCATTCTTTTGTTACGTTCTGGAAATTTTTATCCTTTGAGTGGATAGAGTAAAATGTTGCTGGTAGTTTGAGAAGAACGTATGTATGCAAACTCTAGCAATGAAAGAAGCCGCATACATAGCCGAAACTAACGCAAAACAATGGCAGCAAATAGTCTGTACAGCAATTTGAAAATACTTCATAGTATCAAATAAAACCCCGCGAGTGATATAGCAGCATATTGCTGTATCACTCGCGGGGTTTAAAGGATGCCTTACAATCCTTATTCCATTAACTTTCCATTGTTGCTCCACTACTGCTTCCCATACACTTCCGCTCTCGTATGAAATCCATCTGCGATTAGCGTCGTATCGATATTGGACTTATCGACCGCTACTGGGGCAAGCAGTACGGAAGGCACTTCGAGTTTGCCATTGTTTACGCGCCGGGTCGTTTCGATCTTTTCATTTTTGGCGAGTTTGATAGCAAGCTCGGCTGTGACTTGAGCGAGTTTACCGATTGGTTTGTATACGGTCATCGTTTGTGTGCCTTGTACGATGCGCCTGGCAGCCGCCACATCACCGTCTTGACCGGCAACTGGAATTTTGCCTACTAGTCCTTGTTCGCGTAGCGCTTGCACGACACCACCCGCGGTGGCATCATTGGCGACGATGATGGCATCGATATGATTATGGCTCGCTTGCAATGCTTCGCGCATATGTTGTAGTGCTGAAGCTGGTTTCCAGTCTTTTGACCATTGATCGTAGACGACGCGGATTTTGCCGTCATCGATCTTCGGTTGTAATACATCGAATACACCCTGTTTGAACATATGGGCATTATTGTCAGTATCCGCACCGCCAATATAGACGTATTTGCCCTCTGGCACAATGCTTGTAATCGCATCCGCCTGTAAGCGTCCCACTTGTTCATTGTCAAAAGATACATACAGATCAACATCGGCATTTTTGACTAGCCGATCATAAGAAAGTACTTTTACACCTGCTTTATGTGCACGGTTAACGATCGCTGCGGTCGCATCGGCATTATGTGGCACTAATACCAATACGTCGATGCCATCGGCAATCATCTGCTCTGCCTGCTCGATCTGTCTAGCATCGTTGCTGTCTGCCGATTTGACAATGACTTCGGCACCAAGTCGTTTGGCTGCTTGCAGAAAAAAGTCGCGATCTTTTTTCCAACGTTCCTCTACTAGCGTATCCATCGCAAAACCGATCCGAATCGGTTTGTTGCCTGAACGGACAGCATATTGCTGTGAGTTGGTTTGGCTCGTTTGTTCATCCGGTTTATATTGCTGGCGCGTATCACTATTAGTCGTACTGCTCGTTGTCTTGCCTGATCGTTCACTGGATATCGCTTCATCGCTAGAACAAGAGACGAGCAGCATCGCAACCAGCAACAATAGTAAGAACGGAAATATTACCGACATGTTGCTATGCCACAAGTGACTGGAATGATCCGGCATTTGTCTTTTGCGCTTAGTTGTGTTCATTCGCGTGCTCCGAGCAATGTTTTGCGATATTCAGTCGGTGAGACGTCGGCAAGCTTTTTGAATACTTTGCTAAAATAATTCGGATCGCGATAGCCGACTTCATATGTGATTTCTTTCAGACTTAAACTTGGGTCAGACATCAGCTTTTTTGCGCGTGTGATCCTGCACTCGGTCAAGAAATCGATATAGTTTACCCCTAATTGCTCTTTAAACAGTTTGCTAATATAAAATGGACTCAACCCAAATTGATCACCGATCCCTTCGAGCGATATGTCCTGGCTAGAATGCTCCATAATGTACTGTTTAATTTGCCGAATCGTATCTGGTTTAATCTTCTGGCTGTATTCATCCGACTGACTGCGCATTTGCTCTAACATCATCGCGGTTTCATAACGCAGTTGCCGATAGTCCTGTATGCTGGACGAATAGACCGGTGCTTCCAGTTCAACGCCCATTTCGGTTAGCATTCGCGAAGCGATCCATAGCCGCTGCAAAACAAGCTGCTGTGCATGCAAACGATCCAGTCCTTGTTCTTCATAAAAGCGAATGAACTGCATCGTATCTTCACGCATATGATCCCAATCGCCTACGCGTACCTGATCAAACAACCGCTGTTCGGCAAGCCTTGCTTCACGATGGCTATTGTCCGGGATATGATGGGACGCATGATCCATATAAAAGCGATATTTAACCGGCAAGTTTGGATTGCTCGTTGCGATTAACGCTTCTTGATACGATTGTCGCAATTGAGCATGAACACCATACGCGTTGCCGATGCCGATAAAACATTGTGCGCGCAGCTTAGGTCCGGCAGCGGTAAGCAGCTCTTGTGCCAGCTCGGATGCTTGTGCACGTAGTGATTGTCCACTACGCCGAAAAGCGATAATTGGAATCTGCCGTCCATTGAGCGCACCGACTAAGCCGCTACCGGTACGACTTACTTTATCACGGATCGTCGGATACAGATGCTCTCCCTGCTCGGGAATGATAACTGCTAACGCAAACTTTTCACAATCCGGGTTTACATGGAGCCAGCCAACCATCTCATCCAAATGCACCTCATGCACATGGTCAAACAGCAATTGTGTGACCATATCGGTCTCGATTACCGGCAACAGTCGCTGTAATGTATGTTCTCGCTGTAAATTTTGTTCGCGATTCGCTCGCTCCTGGTCAATCTGTGTTAGCACTCGTTTTACGGTGGCAGTAATCTCGCTCGCTTTACTTGGCTTGAGCAAATAATCTTTTACCCCTAACTTGAGCGCACGGCGCGCATATTCAAATGTATCGTAGGCAGTAATCATAATGAACTTGATATCGGGAAAACGTGCCCCGATCACTTCGGTCGCTTCCAGACCGTCCATACCGGGCATTTTAATATCCATCAAAATCAGATCAGGTTGAAATTGCTCGGCAAGTTCTACCGCAAGCTTACCGTTTTTTGCCTGCTGAATCGTCAGGTCGGGAAAGTCCCGGCGCAAAATCGCTTCCAGTCCTTCACGTCCCACCTGCTCGTCATCAACGATAAGCAGCTTCATCATAAGCGTCCAATCTCCTCGTTTTCGGTATAGTCAATCGTACACGTACGCCAGCACCTTCGGTACTATCGATATGAATCACATCATGCACGCCGTAAAATAATCGCAAGCGCTGTACCACATTCGTAAAACCGATTCCGGTCGAATGCCCTTCACTTTCCACTGGTTGCTGCAACATCTGCTCATCCAAAATTTGTCTAATCTTCCCGCTGCTCATCCCCGGTCCGTCATCAGCAATTTCAATTACCACATGCTCGCCTTCATCGTGTACGATCATTTCGATCGTACCTCCGTGCTCTTTCGGCTCGATTGCGTAATTAATCGCATTTTCAATAATCGGTTGCAGCGTCAACCCAGGCATTTGCACGGATAAACATTCCTCATCAATATCGGTATACAAATGCAGACGATCGGTAAACCGCGCTTTCTGAATTTCCATATATTGTTTCATTACACGTACTTCTTCATACAATGTGACCGAGCGATCGAGACGCTTCAAATTGTAACGTAGTAGCCCTGCCACACTGACTAGCAGATCGCTTGTCTCCTCGGCACCTTCCAGAAATGCTTTTTTGGATAATGTATCCAAAATGTTAAACAGAAAATGCGGATTAATCTGGCTTTGCAAACTGCGCAGCTGGCTTTCCTGTAATAGCAGCTTATTGCGTTGCAGCTCATTTTCAAGCTGTGCCTTTTGCTGAATTTCCGAAATTAATCCGTTGATGCTAATGCGCATATGTTCAAACATTTTGGCGAGAAAAGAGATTTCATCAGATGAGTTCACCCGTACTTGCAAATCAAACCGCCCTTTCGCCAGCTCTTGCGCTGCCCGTGTCAGTTGCTGGATCGGTCGCGTAATGCTGAGCGAAAACCAATACGTAAACAGCAGTAGCCAAAATGTCATCGTGACCAAAATCCAAATGCCTAACGTTTTCAATTCTGCCGACTGCTGAATAATGCCGCGATAAAATTGCTCATACGTGCTTAATTCTTTATCAAGCAGCGTTAACGTCATATCGGAAATGTATTTGGAAATGCGCGTCGCTTCAGCAAAGGCATCCGCTGAATCTTCGCTTTCTTTTTCTGCATGAAACATGACCGCACGTTCAGACGTATCGATTAAACTATCGATCAAATGAATATATCCGGTCAATGCAAAGTCATTCTCACGATTGCGCAAATTGCTAATATCAAGCTGCGCATCACGCAACAGTTCTTCTTTGCGGCGCAGACTACTCAAATTGCCTTCCGCCGGTGTGATCAAATAACTATTGAGTGAGGTAACGACTTGTTGGCTCGATGTGGTCACTTCATTCAGTCGCAAATAACGCTGTAAAATTTCATTGTATTGATTTTCCGTCTTTTGGTTGTAATACATCAATGTAATCCAAATCATTAGCATAATGAACATAATAATCGCCGTCAGCGTCCATATTTTACGTTGAATACCGATCATCGTTCATGCGCCGCCATTTGCATATGAATATTTGTCAAATAGCCTTCGCTCTCTAACGGGAGCGGGCTTCCTTTTAGCCATTTCATCATCATTTGTACGCTCACCTTTCCCATCATTTCAGGCGATTGCTCCAAAATGCCGTCTATTTTGCCACTTTGCAGCAGTGGAAGCACATCCGGATTGTCGTCAAATGAATAAATTTTGTACGTTTGTACACGTGCACGCTGGCTAATCTCCTGTACCATCGCTTCCGTCAAATTTGAATCAATGGATATAAAAGCGCTTACACCTGGTAGCTCATTCATCACATTTTGTGTGGCGGCAATAATGCTTTCGCGGATTTCCGGTGTTTGTACGTAACGGAATTGAATTTGAGGATATTGTTTTAACACTTGCTCAATGCCGGCAAGTCGTTGCCGTTGATCATATTCATTCCGGTTATCGCCCATTAATACGACCGTACCTCGTTCGCCCAAATCATGAATGAGCTGCCGCGCCAGCATCTGTCCAGCGGCGACCGGGCTTGAACCGACATACATTTTGCGCAAACTTTCTTGTACCGGCACATCGCTGGCAACGGTAATGATCGGGATGCCGTAAAAGGCTGCCTTAACTTTGGTCAAATTTTTAAATTCATTCGTATCGATGCCTTGCACGATAATGCCATCAACACGCGAATCGATCGCAATCTCCAATTGTTTGAGAAAGCTTTCGCGATCCTGTCCATAACTGCCCCAAATTTCCAGCGTAGCGCCCAAACGTTGTGCTTCCAGCTCTGCACTCGTACCGAGCTTTTGCCAGAACGGTGTGCCCATATTAGAAGTGATCAGCACGAGTCGATATTGAGACTGCCGCAGTGTACTCGATTGTGGCAGCTCACGTTCAGAATCGACAAACCGCACTGCCGCACACAATGTAAAAGCTAAAAGTGTCAGACAGACCACCGTCAATAAAACGCTTACTTTTTTGTGCAAATGAACTACCTCTCTTTTCAGTTACGATACTGTATTATAGCATCGGGAGGCATAAAGCTAGAAGATAGAAATGGAACATTTTTTAAGAGTCTTAGTTATTTATATAATATAATGATATGAAAAACGCACGGTAATTATCCAAAACTATCCGATTATTTAAAATGAAATCATAGTATATAGGCATCGGTATAGCCAACAGTCTCAATATACCGATCGATTATTTAGTCGCTAAGCATGCAGCGATCGGTTAAATGGATTGGTATCTCTGTTTGATGATAGCATATTCAGCGGCTATTTTTACGAATTTATATACAATTTATTGAAAAAAGTGTTTTTGTTGGATTTTTTATTAATAAGGAGAAATACTGTTTTTTTTAGATGTTTAAGCGTATGTTTTGCCTTATGATCTGTTTAAATTGTGCACAATAAATAGGGCTATTCACGACTCGGTTCAGTATGTATGACATGCTATACATTTTAAATCGTATAAAATATAACTAAAATGCATCCAAACTAAAACGCAACAATGATAGCGATTACGCAAGATTCGCTGTCATTGTTGCGTTGTGTACTTTGTTCTGTACTTTATTGCAACCCTTAATGCAATACAATTTGCTCGATCGGTTGCACTTTGGCAAATCGGTTATGCCATACATATTCATGATGGCGAATGATTTGCGCTGCTGACAGTACATCACTATCCAATGTGCTATGTCCATCGGCAACGACGATATTTTGCTGATATCCGAGGCTATACGCATTGCGCAATGTCGTATCCAGGCAAAATTCCGTCTGCGCACCGGCAAAAATAATCTGCTCGATCCCATGTCTACGCAGCCAATCGAGCAAACCGGTACGGTAAAACGAATCCCATTTGGTTTTCCAAAACACCGGATCGCCTGGCAACCGATTCAGTTGATGGCAAATTTCCCAATCCGGTGTGTTTGGATACAATTCATCCCCTGCATGCTCATCACAGTGCTGAATGAATACGACAGGGATATGATTGGCTCTCGCCCGCTCGATTATGGTGTTGACTTGCTCGATTAAAGATTCGCGTGCATGCAGTGCATTTTGTGCACTGTTGAAGAAGATTTCTTGCATGTCGATAATGACGAGCGCTTGTTTGATCATAGGTTCCTCCGGTGGGGTGGATTTAAGCATAGGGCGTGATTGTTAGTTGTTTTACTGTTGGTTGTGTAGTTTGATCGTACTTGGTTCGCTTTATTGAAAGCATAAATGTTTTGTAGCATTTGGGCAAGGGCAGGTGTTTCAAGTTAGTTTTGGTGGGTGGTTTAATAGCTTTTTATACGGTTTTTTAGGTTTTTATTATTGTGAATTTTTCATATATTGAATTTTTTATTTTAGCGATCATTTGAGCTATATTTATAAATTGCAATGTCGCTTAATCATTCAATTGTTGAAATTATTTGTAAATGTAAGTTGTAACATAATTTGCAAATAAAAAATCCTCTCTTGTATGATGCCCGTCTCCGGCGCAAGCGGAGCATTTTAACAGCACACAAGAGAGGATGATGAAATTTTAAAGTTTGTTTAAAAGTTACTCATCGAGCCTTCATCATTTTTATGCTGCTGTTCCTCCTCGGCTTCCTCTATATCTTCCATTGCACTTGTTTGTAGTGCTGGCATCATATCGTTTTGTGCTTGTTGCTGGAAACTTCCATTCATTAATGACGAAGGGGTGGAATTAAGCATTATATTTGGAATTCCGTTGCTTATCATATTTTGAGCGTTTCCAAACCCATTTTGATTATTGTTAAATAGGTTATTGTTAAATAGACTTTGTGCATTCCCAAAATTCATAGATGGGAATGTATGTGGTAGTTGCGTTAAATTAAGATTGAAGTTAAAGCTGGGCGGCGGTGTAAATGAAAATGCAGACAGTGGGTTAGCTGGTGGTAAGCCAATCAGTTGATTATTTTGCCCTATTGTACTGCCTGTTGATGATTGACTGCCCAGTAATAACATGTCCTGCTGATTCTGCTGATCTTCCGATTCTGAATTCAATTTCTGATGCTTCGCGATCTGCTCCATGTCAGAAGCAGCATCTTCTTGTTTGCGAGTTTTTTGCGCTTCCAAAAAAGAACGTTTTTTTAAATTACTTGAATCTTCTTGATGTTTGTTTAGTAAGTGTTTGCGTTGGTCAGTATGGCTTTTGCGATGTTTTTCCATGTCTCTTTTTAATGTCGGTTCGAGTTTCCAATCTTTGTTTGCTGCATTGTCGTTTCTTTCTTCTTTCTGCATGCCTTCACTAATTAACATTGAATCAGAATACTCTTTTAGGCTATTAAATATATATGGTTTAATATTTGGATAAGAGTTCCCGATACTTTGCTCCCATTCGTGTAAAATGCTCGCCATAGCTGTTCTTTTATATTGACTATTATAGTCTTTTCCTTGAAATAACTTCCAATTGACTTCCATATGCTTTAACGCTTCGTGTACAGCAAGTAGCGTCATCATTTTATCCCAATCTTCTTGACTCAATGTTGTAGGGTTTGTTGTTTGCTGCTTTTGGTCTATAACTTTTTTTGCTTTGTCCTTTAGTTCGACAATTGATTTTTGTGTATCTTTGTTATATTTATTAATTTTTTCCTTGGTAAACTCACTTTTAAACTTTTTAAGCAAAATATCGTGATGAACATATTGTTGAGCAACAGCATGCGGGTCATTGATTATAGCAGATGAATCGGAAGCTTTTTCAGCTTTTTCAGTATAGTTTTGATCAAGTAAATCTAAATACTTATTGGCATCCGCTTCCCCCCTACCGTCTGGTTTACCCATTTTAGCAGAAGTAAGCGGTGCTGATTGATAAGCGATAACATAATCGGAAACCATCGTTTGAATAAAGCTTTGCCAGCCTAACTCACTTAATTCAAGATCGTTCAATGCGTGTTGCACTTTATTTTGATTAATTACAATTAACTCGTTAATTTCCTGCAATCGATCTTTATTATTTTTAAGGTGCTTTTCATAGGTTTGGTCCGACATGTTTATTGCTTGAAAGTCACTTTTAGCAATCAAAGAATCAGAAAGCATTTCATTCCAACTTTGTGCTGCTAAATGATCCCATTTCAGACTCATATCTATGAGCATGTTAGTTAATGGTCGATGTTCTCCGATTTGGCTTAATGCGTTAAGTGTAAGCGACCATGATACCGTGTGCGACTTTTGACCGATTGGGCCATATTTAGTTGGTGGTCGATCATTAGATAATAGTAATTCATCTATGTTAAATACACTGGCTGGTACTTTATTGTCAGCTTCTTGTTTATCTTGTAAATCAACCAAAGCTCGAAAATTCGATGGAGTTGATAGTTCGTTTACTTCGGCTTCCGCTTGTTCTTATTCAGCTTGCTGTTCTTGCAATTCTTCCTCTAGTTCATCTTTATTAATCGTCTTGGCTACATTTATAAGCTCTGCAACAGATTCGGATTCATTCGCTGGTATTGAGTTCGCACCAAGTTTGGACTCCACATTTTTTTGATAAAATTGCCAAATTTTTGGATAAACACGCTGAAATGCCGTTCCATATTCTTGTCTGAGCAGCTTTAATTCATTTTCATCACTAATTCCGTTTATATTATCTGCACCAGGGTCCCAATACATTGCTGCTGCCTTTTCAACGAGCATTTGATGTTGTGGGTTAGGAACATAAGACGGCGCTTGGGCTATGATTGCTTCTAATTCCGTTAATACCAAATTAGCGGCTGGTTCTCCATGCCCGGAAGGCTTGGATTCATTAACGCCCGCTTTCCCCTTTTTTTGCGTAAATCCTGTATGGGTTGTTAACGGAGCTAGCTGTAATGCGACAAAATAATCAGATACTGCTTGTTGAATATTAGCTACCCATTGCAAAGAGGTATCATCTTTTTGCAGTAAATGATCAAAATAATCATCAGAATATTTGTTTGCATACTTCGTAAAATCTGTGTAATCGAGTTGTGGAGCGAGTGATGCTTCATCTTGTCGTGACTTAATTACGTTTAATTGCTCACGTAAAGCACTCCAATCTTTTTTTAAATAATTTATAATAAAATCGTTTGCATCCATCTCATGGACAGATTCGTATCCTTTTTTGAGTAATGTCCATGAGATGGAGTGAGCCATCTGAGCTTGACCAAATTGCGTAGGCGGTCGAAAAGAAGCAGGTAATTGAATTGCGTTTATTTTGTAATTGTTGACTTTATTCACGTTCGCCTGCCCATCTGACCGACTTAAGCGGGCTGTATTCGTATAAATGAATTTTGCTTGTAAAACGCGGTTACTACCACCATTCAATGTTGATGTTAATTCAGAAGCTGAACTTAATGCGTCGTTGGCAGATGGCTGTGCATGATTAGCAGATGAATGATCCAGCGTTGACAAAGGTACACTTGTATCTACTTGCCATGCTGGCTGTATATCAGCGGATGGAGATGATTGTATGGCATGGGGACGTGTTTGCATAATTAACTGTTTGACTGCCTGATTGCCAAGCTGTCGCTGCATGAGCAACAAGTTCGATGATTTTAACGGCAGGTTGCCATTTGCTGTCGATCTGCTGGCATTGCTGCCAGTTCCACTTCTGTATGCTGTATAAGCTGTGTCTTGCACAGTTTGCATTCGTTCTACATTAACATCTGCCTGCGGTGATGAAGGCTTGTGTGATGGGTATTCCATTTCCATATCAGCATCTCGCTCCATTCTGTTCGATCTATGTATAGCGGTTATTAAGTATGATTATAAAATAATTCCAGTTTTGTGTCGCTAGTTACTTATGCGTTGCGAGATGAAATGATTGTGTAGGATCGATTTGGTTTGTTAGTGTTATTTTATGTGCATCATGTGCATCTATTATTATGAATTTTTCATATATTGATTTTTTAAAATATGTTTTGACGATGAACTTATAGTTAGCGGTGTTGTACTGGATCGCTATGTATACCAAAAAACAAAAAGCTGTAAAAGTAAGGATTTCCCTTCTTTTACAGCTCCCTCGCTTACAGCTTTGTCAGCATAAATGATGATCCACCCTAATACTGCTATCATTTTACGTTTATCGTTCTTCGCTTTGCCGATCTGTCATTAAGCATGAAACTGCTGTCCATCATACACCGCTTCCACAAATCCCGCCCGGATCACAAAGTCACCAAAATGTTCACCTTGCTCGCGCTCGATTGCATAGCGTTGGAAAATCGGCTTCAGTGAGGAGAGAATTTCTTCCTCCCCGATATTTTCACGGTACAGCTTGTTCAGACGGCTGCCGTCGAATCCGCCGCCCAAATACATATTGTATTTACCAGGCCCTTTGCCGATAAACGACAGCTCTGCCAGCATCGGACGTGCACACCCGTTCGGGCAGCCGGTCATACGTACGACGATATCTTCGTTGCGCAGCCCAGCTTGATCGAGCTCAAGTTCCAGCTTGTCGATCAGCGTCGGCAAATAACGTTCCGCTTCCGCCATCGCCATGCCGCATGTTGGCAATGATACACATGCCATCGAGTTGCGGCGCAGTGCGGAATAATGAGCGCCATCGGTCAGACCGTATTGCGTGATGAGCGCTTCGATCTTTTTCTTCTTCTGGCTGCTCACATTGCCGATGACCAAGTTTTGGTTCGGTGTCAGGCGGAAATCGCCAGTATGAACATTGGCAATTTCGCGCAAGCCGGTCATCAGCTTGTAATCGTCCAGATCGACGATACGACCGTTTTGGATAAATAGCGTGAACATCCATTTGCCGTCCGTGCCTTTTACCCAGCCGTAACGGTCGCCATTATGATCAAAATGGAACGGACGCGCTGCTTGCAATTGCCAGCCAAGACGTGCATGCAGTTCGGCAACGAGCCAGTCCAATCCGCGATCATCGATCGTATATTTGAAGCGGGCATGTTTACGTACCGCCCGATCGCCATAGTCGCGCTGAATGGTGACGACTTTCTCCGCCACCTCGATCATCTGCTCTGGTGTAATAAAGCCGATCACTTTGGATACTTGTGGATAGGTGGCGGTATCGCCATGTGTCATGCCCATTCCGCCGCCAACTGCCACATTAAAGCCGATCAGTTTGTTATTTTCAACGATCGCGATAAAGCCCAAGTCTTGTGAAAATACATCAACATCGTTAGATGGCGGTACGGCGATGCCAATTTTAAATTTACGCGGCAAGTATACTTCGCCATAGATCGGCTCCTGCTCGATTTCCAGCTCACGGCTATCGATGATCTTTTCCTCATCAAGCCAAATTTCGTGGTAGGCACGGGTACGTGGATCAAGATGTGTGCTCACTTTACATGCCCAATCATATACTTGCGCATGCACAGCTGATTGATCTGGATTCGTATTGCACATGACGTTACGGTTTACGTCACCACACGCTGCCAGCGTACTAAGCAGCGCATCGTTCACTTCACGAATCGTATTTTTCAGATTCCATTTTAATACGCCATGCAATTGAAACGATTGGCGAGTTGTCAGACGAATCGTACCATTGCCGTATTTATGCGCAATATCGTCCATCATTAGCCATTGCGCCGGGGTAACGATGCCGCCGGATGCGCGCACACGCAGCATAAACTGGTACGCCGGTTCGAGCTTTTGTTTTTTCCGTTCGTTGCGCAAATCACGATCATCTTGCATATAACTGCCGTGGTGCTTCATCAGTCGGTTATCATCCTCAGGAATGGAACCGGTAATCGGGTCTTGAAGCGTCTGCTCCAAGCTACCGCGCAAATAGTTACTGTTCCGCTTGATGTCTTCTACATCGCTATGCGGACGATCATGCGGTGGATATTTTTCATACTGGACCATTGGTTCGTTCTCCTCTCGTAATCACGGACATTCCCCATCGAGCGATTGCTCAATATACGTCGCGCTGATAACGTTTTTGCTGCAACATCGTGCTCAAATAGTCGGCTGCTGCCTCCTGACTTAGATTGCCTTCCTGAATCAAAATTTGTTCTAATGTCAGATGCACATCGTTCGCCATATGTTTTTCATCGCCGCAAACGTACAATACGGCACCACTTTGAATCCATTCGTACAGTTCGCGGCTACGTTCCAGCATGCGATGTTGTACATATACTTTTTTATCACTATCACGGGAGAAAGCAACATCCATCCGTGTCAACACGCCATCTTTAAGCCAGCGTTGCCATTCGGTCTGATACAGGAAATCGGTCGCAAAACGACGATCACCGAAAAATAGCCAGCTTTTTCCTTCTGCACCTGTTTCTTCACGCTCGGCAATAAACGAACGAAATGGCGCTACACCTGTACCTGGTCCGATCATAATGATCGGCGTTGACGGATCATGTGGCAGCTTGAAATTGTCGTTATGCTGAATATAAACAGGCAATGTATCGCCCGCTTCCAAACGCTCAGCAAGATGTACCGAGCAGACGCCATAACGCTGACGACCATGCTGTTCATACGCGACTTTACGCACGGTCAGATGCACTTCATCCGGTGACGCTTTGAAACTGCTGGAAATTGAATACAGTCGTGCTGGAATTTTGCGCAGCAGTGACAGCAGTTCATCGGCAGGGATGCTGCCCAGTCCGTAATCTTGAATCAAATCAAGCAAATCGCGCCCTTGCAAATACGCGCGTAAATCTTGCTCACGCCCTTCTGCCAGCAAAGCATCAAGCTGCTCATTGTCTGCCAGCCCTGCTACCTTTTCCAACAGTGGCTTCGTGAGCACGGTAATCTCATAATGACGCAGCAGCGCATCGCGTACGCTGGCAGTGTCGCCATTTTTGTTAAGTGTAATCGTTTCATCGCCATTCCAACCGGTCGCCTGCAAAATGTCGTCCACGAGCTGTGGATGATTTTGCGGATACACACCGAGACTATCGCCTGGTTCATACTGCAAACCGGAGCCTTCCAGTGACAATTCCACATGGCGTGTCTCCTGATCGGAACCGCGTCCGTTCAAATTCAGATTTTCCAACACTTCTGCCGGAAACGGATGGGTACGCGAATACGGCGATGTTGCCTCCGCTTCACTTGCAGTCGCTTCCGGTGCAGCTACTGCTACAGATGCGGCACTCGCTTCGCCAAGCGCAGCAAGCACTTGACCGATCCACTCGCCGGCTTGTTCCTCAAAGTCCACATCACAATCCGCACGCGGTACGATGCGCTGTGCACCGAGTTCTTCCAAACGTTTGTCAAAATCTTTGCCTGTCTGACAGAAAAATTCATACGATGTATCACCAAGCCCCAGTACGGCAAACTTCGTATCCGTTAACTGTGGCGCACGTTTGCTGTGTAAAAATTCATAAAATGGAATCGCATTGTCCGGCGGATCACCTTCACCTTGCGTGCTCGCCAGTACGAACAGATGATTTACCTTTTTCAAATTGTTCGGTTTGTAATCTCCCATTGCAGACAATGTGACGTCAAAACCTTGTGCTGTCAGCTGTTGTGCCAGCTTTTTCGCTAATCCATGTGCATTGCCAGTTTGCGAACCGAACAGCACGGTAACATCTTTCGGTACGCTAACAGCTGGAATGGCGGATACTGGTTCGGTTGACGTTGTTAGTGCTGGAGAAGCTGCCACTGCACCGGTCTGCAGTGTAGCGGTTAAATACCCACTTAGCCAAATGCGCTGTGTGTCGGTCAATCCAGGTAGCAAGCGATTTAGCAGCTCGGCTTGTTCCTGTGTAAAAGGACTGTTAGTTGCTTGAAATTCCAACGATATCCACCCCATCATCTAGCACCTGTTCTTTCAAACAATGCGCTAATTCCTAGTATAGTGCTCAGATTTATTCTGCTTATTTGAAGGTATCACAGTGCGCGTAAACGGTCAATTAGAATGCCTTATAGGTTTTATCAGTTCTCCTGATGAACGATATTTCATTAACAATAATGGTCAATGAACCGATCCCAAACAAGCGGTAATATGGAGCGATATACACGACAAAAAGCCTTCTTTTGCTGCATAGCGAGCAGCTGATCCGCCAGCTTGCCGACAAAAAAGGCTGTTATAATTTTCGTTATCTGATCTATCATGATTCGTATGTTGATCCGGCACAATTAGGCAAGCTGCACTTGGGATGAGCGCTTTTGCTAAACTATCACTTTTACACATCCAATCGCTGTCTATTTCGTATACGCTGTTACGATATGACCATATTTTCACATTAATCCTGTTCCGTACGTTTGGCAAAAATGGACTGTATCCATTGTTGTTTATACGCCGTATAGTCGTTAATATCGCCGTGTTCGATGCTAAAAGACTGTTTTAACCGTTCATACTCGATCCGTACAGATCGATGTGTATTTAAATAATCGCGAAAAAACAGCATATTTTGCCAATGCTCGCCTTCGAATGGAATCATATGAATAAAATGTGTTTTCACCGCATACGTTGTATCTGTAAACTTGGCAAACACAATCTCCTGTTCACGCTGAACGTTTAAACGATAAAAGCCGAGCGATTTTAATGGCGCATCATAACAATCAGGATATGCTGGTTGCCAATGTACACCGAAAGCGATATCGATTACCGGCTTCGCCTGCATGTCGATAATTGCAGTGCTGCCGATATGTTCAATCTGCCGTGCATCCAGTTGAGGGATAGCGACGATTATCGCTTGCTTCACACGTCCAAATTCATCTTTCCAGCGTGGATCATGATCAACCAGCTTGACCTCGCCTCGTTTTAGACCGAGTATAGGATCATTCATCTTCATCTTCTCCCTATCGCTAATAGGATCATAACACCTGTTTTAAACTGGTACATTTGCAGTCTAACCGATCCAACGTATCATTTGCCTCCGCCCATGCAAAAGCCTCCATTACAACGCCCCGTCTCCACTCCACTGCTCCCGCACAAAATGGACAAATTCACGCAATTGCTCGGTTGATTCAAACCCCGCCTGTGCGATCCGATCATTGCCGCCGCCTTTTCCACCAAAGCGAGCCAGATGCTGTTTGAAAAAGATGCCGCATTGCAGCTCGGCATGACCAGTTTGCGCAAGTACGACTTTTCGTTCAGCGGTTGATGACAGCAGTACAATCAACTCGCCTTGCTCCAGTAACAGATTAGCGATCCGCTGCAAATCTTGCAATGAGCGCTCCGTCCATTCCTGCTGCACAATCGCTTGAGTCGCGCCGGACTGTATTTGGCTTAACAACCGTTCCAGCATAAATTGATCATTTTCGCGCCGCAAACGCTCCACTTCTTCGCGCTGCTGCTTTTGTTCCTCGTCCCATTTGTCAAAGCGACCGACGATATGTTTGCGTCCGGTATTAAAGCGTGCCGCCAGTGCATCGTTAATCGCCAGACTCTCATTATAATCGTCTAGTGCCCGCAACCCGCAGCGAAAATACAGACGGATATTGCCTTTGTTTTTCTCTGCTTTGTACAGTTTAATGATGCCAATCTCGCCGGTACGTGATACATGCGTACCCCCACAAGCATTATATTCAATGCTTTCGATTTCGACGATACGCACACGCTCGGTCACACTCGGCGGCTTAACCAACTTCAATGTGGCAAGCTGCGCTTCATCGACCATATAGCTGCGAATCGGCAGATTGCGGTAAATGTATGTATTGACCTGTCGCTCAACCGCTTGCAGTTTAGCAAGCTCCAACTCGGCAAGCTCTATATCGATCGTACATTCGTGCTCGCCAAGATGAAAACTCAGCGTAGGCGCATTCAGCACTTCTAGGCATGTAGCCGATAGCAAATGCTGACCGCTATGCTGCTGCATATGATCGAAACGACGCTGCCAATCAATTTCGCAATACAGCTCTGCACCCGGCGACTGCTCTGGCAGACTAGGCACCTGATGCAAAATGCGCCCGTCGACCCGAGATACGTCCAGTACAGGCATCCCATCGATCGTACCTCCATCACAAGGTTGCCCGCCGCCATGTGGATAAAAAGCGGTCTCTTTTAGTACGACATAATGTTGCCCAGCTTGTGTAAATGCCTCCTCCAGCGCTGTCGTCCAGCTCGTCAAATAGGAGGAATCAAAATACAGTTCATTCATGCTTCAGCCCTCCTTTGATCTGTTTCCGTATCTATCACTGTTTTGCGCATCGCCTGATGTGGAATGCCGACTTCGGTAAATGGTTCTCCATACGTTTCATACGCCAGTTTTTCATAAAATGGAATTGCCACCTGACGTGCATGCAACATAATATGCCGATATCCTGCTTGCATAGCGACCTGCTCGGCTGCTTGTACGAGACGACGCCCGATCTGCTGACCACGCAGTGATTCATCGACGGCAACCTGCTTCATTTGCAGTGTATGTTCAGCTGTATGCTTGAGCAGCAACACACCGACGACCCGATCTTCGTACAATGCACACAGATGAATCGCCCCTTCTTCCCCTTCAAGTCGCTCCTGATGGATGCTCATACCGAGCGGACGCCGCAGCACACGGTCGCGCAATTCCAGCGTTTGCTCATAGCGCTCATGATCGGCAGTTGTAATGCGTATAATGTGTAATTCGTTCAATTGTACCACTCCTTTGGCTTATGTAGGTGCAAACGCTACATGTTATACATTATGAAAAAGTTAATCATATCGATACAAGAAGATCAAGAAATTGGTCGCTACTAGATTAATATCATGCAAATACGGTTAACATTAAAGCAAATAAGTATTAGACAATATTCGATCTTTTTAGTGCAATCGATTTGGTTGAATTGCATCTAATGATTCTTTTTTACCACTACTTTGTTACTACTATTTTATTACTACAAATATGAGGTGACCTATGAATATTCGATTTGGCATTACAAGTAAAATTTTAGCAGGCTATGTTTTAATTATGTGCTGCTTTGCGATAGCGATCGTCATTGTGCATATCAAAATTAATGAGCTGGAAAGCAATATTACTTATATTTCAGAGCACGATATGGATGTGCATAAGCTGACTAACGATATTCGTTTGAATATTATTGATATGGAAACCGGGCAACGCGGCTATGTTATTACCGGTAATGACAACTATCTTACTCCGTATAACAACGGTAAATCCCAGTGGCAATCCAATTATGACGCATTGTACACGTTGCTGGCAGACAATCCATCGCAACAGCAAAAGCTTAACGAAATTAAAGCCAACATTGCCAAGTGGATCAGCACAGCCGGTGATCCGGTCATTGCGCTGCGCCAACAAAACAATACGGCAGCGATCCAGCGCTTTTTTGTAGATGACCCGGGCAAAACAGATATGGATAACTTTCGCACAGAAATTAGCGATTTTCTAAATACCGAAGATCAGTTAACCCACCAGCGTGTTAACAATCTGCACGACAGCAATGTTCATTTGAAAATGATACTGTATGGGCTGCTTGCCGCTGTCATCATACTGTCGCTCATTATCGGCTTTATTACCGCCTACCGGATCACACGCAATATGCGCCTCGTTACCTATACGATTAACGATATCGCTTCTTCTGGCGGCGATCTTACACGCCGGATTGAAGTCCAAACGAATGATGAAGTCAAAGACCTCGGGCAAGCAACTAATACATTGTTAATTAGCTTGCAACGTATCATTCAAGATATTCAGCATAACACTGTCCAGCTCGCTGCTGCCAGTCTGCAACTTGAAAAAGGCGCACGCGAAAGTGCACGCGCTTCTGATGAAGTCGCCCAATCGATTCAGAAAATCGCTGAAGGCTCGGAGCGCCAAGTTTCACGTACCGAAGATATTTCTTCCGTTATGCAGCAATCGATCGCCGGCTTGGAAATGGTAGCTGATACGAGTGACTCGGTAGCAGGTATGGCACGCCAGACGCAGGAGCTGGCAACTGTTGGCGGCGCCAAAATTCAAAACAGCGTGCAAAGTGTGCAAAGTATGGCAACTGCATTCCGTGCGATTGAAGACGGTGTTACCGAGCTATCCGAGCGCTCGCAACAAATTTTATCGATTACGAGCTATATTTCCGAAACGTCCAATCAAACGAATCTGCTAGCGCTGAATGCAGCGATTGAAGCGGCGCGCGCCGGTGAGCACGGACGTGGTTTTAGCGTCGTAGCTGATGAAATTCGCAAGCTTGCCGATCAATCGTCAAATTCTACAAAGGAAATTACAGCGATCATTCAAGCGATGACGACCGCTATTCAAGGTATGGTAGAGCTAGTAACATCAACTACAAGCCAGGTCGATGAAGGTGTTGTATTGCTTGGTGAAGCCGGGGAAACATTTACTCATATTATGGGACAAATTGGGCAATTAAATGTACAGATTACCGAGGTCGCTGATTCGGTTAGCGAAATGTCCAAAGGCACTCAATCCGTCGGTACATCGCTCCAAGAAATTAATGGCATTACCGAAGATATGGCTTCTTTTACCGAAGAAGTATCCGCCATGACCGAAGAACAGACCGCTTCATTAGCCGAAATGGTGTCAACGACCGAACAGTTAAAAGAAATGTCAACTTCATTGCAGCAGGTCGTTGATCAATTTAAAATTTAAATGAGACAGCGCATGAACAACAGATCATCAATAACAAAAGAAGCGATGCCGGCGAGCGGCAGTTCGCTTCTTTTTGTTTATATGATCATTGTCATCATTCTACTCATTTAAAAATTAAAATTGTCTGGATCAGCGCCAAAACGACGGTTTTCATTTAAATCATCGATCTGCTTCATTTCTGCAGCCGATAGTTCAAAATCGTAAATATCCGCGTTTTGCACGATCCGCTCTTTATTAATTGATTTCGGAATCGTGACAATCTCGCTCTGCACATCCCAGCGCAGCAGTACTTGTGCAATCGATTTACCCTGCTTGTCCGCAATCGTTTGCAATGTCGGATTATCGAGTAATCGTCCTTGCGCAAGTGGTGCCCATGCTTCAATCTGGATGCCTTGCTGTTTGCAGTAATGACGCAGTTCCACTTGGCTTAACAGCGGATGCAGCTCGACCTGATTTACAACCGGACGCACTTTGGCATCGGCAAGCAAATCTTCCAGATGATGAATTTGGAAATTCGACACCCCGATCGCACGCACTTTGCCATCTTGATGTAGCTTTTCCAACGCTCGCCATGTATCTTTGTATTTGCCTTTAACCGGCCAATGAACGAGATACAGGTCGACATAATCTAGACCGAGCTTGTGCAAACTTTGGTCAAACGCTGCCAATGTTGTATCATAGCCTTGCTCCGAATTCCATACTTTTGTCGTAATAAACAAATCTGCACGCGCTACGCCTGATTCGCGGATCGCTTGTCCAACACCTTCTTCATTTTGATAAAGTGCTGCCGTATCGATGCTGCGATAACCTGCTTCAAGCGCCCATTTTACTGAATTGACGACTTGTGCGCCTTCCTCCACTTTATATACACCGAGACCAAACCACGGCATCTGTACACCGTTAGACAGCTTTGTTGTTGATTGCAGATGAAGCATAAATAATTCCTCCTTTGTCAGATAGCTGAGGTTAAGATGGCGCGTATACGCTAACGTTCCCTATATAGTATAACTCATCCTTTCCCGATCGTTAAACTGAATATATTACATATATACTTGAAGCGTATGACCCGAGCTAGGGCGTGTCCAGCTTTACATGTGCTATCTGATCGACTCCATCGTATGAACATACATCTGCATGACACTATAAACTTCTCTAGGCTATCTATACGACATTAAACTACACCTTTCTTTAGCGCGATCAGCCTACTAGCCTAGATCAGTACGGCTGCTCTGACGTTTGAATATGCGTTTTACTCCCGGCTCTACTAGCCAGGCTGAAGCGACACGCACACGGCTAAGCGATAACAATACGGTCACCATTAGACCAAGCGGCACAATAAGCAGTCTTGCCACTTCGATGCCGAGCCAGTCATACATACCGCTAGCGGTTAACGCCATCACAATAAAACCATGCAGTACATACGTATACAACGTATTGCTGCCCAGCTCCGAAACTATACCGAGCGGACGCGTCGGAATTAGGCTCATGACCGCACCGCCAATGATGACTGCAACGGCATACACACCAATCCGGTACAATCCTGCTGTCCATTCGTAATGTCCAAGCGATTCATAAGAGAAGCTTCCATACAGCCACTCTTTGACGACAAACGGCGAATATACAGCAATCACAATAGTAGCAGTTATAAGCGACAACACCGCTATTGTTTTCATCATCGGTCGCTGCAACATCGTAATCCACGAACGATCCATGTAATAACCTGCCAAGAAAAACGGGAAAAATACGATCGTGCGCGACACGCTAGCATAATATTCCGCATCATTAGCATAACCAGCTACAATCGCCAATACGATGGAAAGCGGCACCGCATATTTGATCCGAATCATATACGGCATTGCCGTTTTCCATAACACCATGCTGAACAAAAACCACATTAACCAGTATGGCGTAAAATAAGAAAAAATGAGCTGTAGTCGATCGTACAGCCAGTAATCAAACAACGAATACAACGTCTCAAAGATCAAATACGGGATGACCAGCTTGCTAATCACTTTAGTAAAATAATCACCTGTGCCGATCTGTTTGGCAAAGTAACCAGAGACTAGCACAAACAGCGGAATATGAAATGTATAAATCATTACATATAAAGGTTGCAACCACGGATCATCATACAGCGGCTCAATCAAATGCCCGATGACAACGAGTGTAATGAGCACAAATTTTAAATTGTCAAAATAAGCATCCCTTGTCATGCGAATCACACTCCTCTCATTACGTATCATCCGCCTGCACTACAATACCTCTTATCACTAAACGTGAACCCCATTATATCTATACACGCTTTACCTATTCAATAGAGGTGCATAATAGCCTATTCGTCTTAGTTTTATCGCTTATATACGTTTAACAACGAATTATTAACATTTATATCTTCAACTACTACCTTGTCACCTGTTATTTGCCCCTCCTATAGTCACACAAAAAAGAGACCGCAGTCATATGCAGTCTCTTTCGTTTCGCGATCGCTTTATTCACATTGGCATTATTGTCTTATCAGCAGCAATATGCAGCATATATCGATTAAAACAACACAACTGTTTTCAAAAAAGTAACCGTTATGTCGTCGTTTGCCCTTGTTTCGCTTGCGGCAGACCGGCAGCTTGGGCGATCAGTTCATAGGAGCGTAATCTTGCCGTATGATCATAGATCATGCTCGTCATAATTAACTCATTTACGCCAGTATCTTGTATATAACGTTGTAGTCCTTGTCGAATACGCTCTGGCCCACCTTTGATGGTAGAGCTAAGTTGTTTGGCTACAGCGGCTTGTTCGTAATCTGTCCATTTGCCTTCCATTGCAGCAGGGGGCTGAATTTGACCTGTGCGTCCGCGAATAATATTCAGAAATTGCTGTTGCATCGTTGTCGATAACCACTCGGCTTCTTCATCCGTATCGGCGGCGATTGCATTTACACCGAGAATGGCATAAGGCTCTTTTAACGATGCGGAAGGCTGAAAATATTCGCGGTACATACGCAATGCACGCTGTGTATAATCGGGCGAGAAATGACCAGCAAACGCAAACGGCAGTCCTTTTTGCGCAGCCAGTTTAGCGCTGAAATCGCTGGAGCCAAGCAGCCAGATCGGAATGTTCAATCCTTCGCCAGGCACCGCACGAACCGGCGCATGATACGAAGTGGCAGACGCATTTAAAAACGTTTGCAGTTCATCCAGCAATTCCGGAAAATCCTCGCCGCTGTTTATGTCGCGTCGCAGTGCAAGTGTAGTGCGGCGATCGCTGCCGGGCGCACGACCTAATCCAAGATCGATTCGACCTGGATACATCGATTCCAATGTGCCAAATTGCTCAGCGATGACTAGTGGTGCATGGTTAGGCAACATAATACCGCCAGAGCCGACACGAATCCGACTCGTTTTGGCGGCGATATAGCCGATGACGACCGATGTTGCTGAACTGGCTACACCCGGCATATTATGATGCTCGGCAAGCCAATAACGCTGGTAGCCAAGCTGCTCGGCATGACGGGCAAGCTCTAAACTGTTGCGAAACGATTGCGCCGGTGTGGAACCGGCGGTTACAGGGGCAAGATCGAGCACAGATAACGGTATATAACCGGGATGACCCGGAACGAAAGATGCATTTGGTTCAGACACAGATAGTCCTCCTTTAATAAGCAACTGTAAAGGTTACCTATCCTATTATCCGCCTCTTGAATCAGAAAATCCAGCCTTTGCCAAACGATAAGATGAGCCGAAACGATAAACAATTTGTTTTATACTATCGAATCTAGCGCTGTAGTTAGGGCACAATCATCGGTAGCCGTATGCGGCAACATTATATACGCCTCAGACAAGCGGCATAATCATTTGCAGCGATAGCCATATCGTTATTGTGCCTGTTCAGCGTGATCGGTCAAACGTTTTATTAACTCATTTGAAATTTTGCCAATCTTAGGAATTCGTTGCTGTACTGCAACCGACAACACGATTTCGTCCGGCATGTTTCGCTTCATATAAATGACGGTCAGCAATCGCCAGCAGCTCCATCCGATTCAGATTGCCACCCGCTGTCGTACTTACGCCAAGACTTGCGGTAACTGGCATATTGCCTGTAATCGGGCTCCAATCTGCCGCATGGATCGCCTGACAAAGACGATGAGCATACAACATACCGCGCTCGGCATCGGTATCTTTGAATACAGCCAGAAATTCCTCACCGCCGATTCGCGCCAGCGCAGAGGACGAAGGTGCGGTAAGCGACATAATTTTGGCAACATTGACGAGCACGGTATCACCAACCTGATGAGACAGCGTATCATTGATTTCTTTAAAATGATCCAAATCGATCAGCACAGCGGTAACAGGCTGACCGCTAAGCAGCGACTGGGCAAGCAAATCATCCAAATAGGGGTCCATAAAACGACGATTGTGCAAGCCGGTTAACGGATCACGCAGCGCCATCTCTTTAAAATATTCACTGTCTCTACGCGCTTCCTCCGCATCAAACGTCATTTGCAAAATACGTGCACGCGCTTCGCGTTCTGCTGAGCGCTTCGCTTCACTTTCCTGATGATACAGCTTGTGTTCTTCATACGCTCTGCGATAATCGCCAGCAGCGGCATACATTTCTGATTGCTGCAACCGTACGCGTACCATCAAGCCGGACAACCCTTGTTCACGACATAGATGGCGCGCTTCATTAAGCGTCTTTTGCGCTTGTTTTAGCTTGCCTTGTAGCCGCTGCGCCTCGGCAGCAGTAAGCAGACATTCCGGCAACACATTCAAATCGCCAAGCTTGCGACTTAGCGGATCACGCAGCATCGGTGCCAATGTCGCTTCTGCTTTTTCAGGATGACCGAGCAAAATTTCGATCGAAGCGATCGTATCGAGATGAGATGCACTAAGCTGCATATTGGCACGTGCTGCGATATCGCGCAGCTCGTTGGCAAGCCGATACGCGGCTTCGCCCTCACCAAGCTCGCAGCGCGTATACGCCATATTGTTGAGCGCAAACAAGCTAAGTAGTGTATCATCCGTCGCTCTCGCAATCGTGAGTACTTCATCAAAATGTTTGGAGGAATCATCATACGCCCCTACCTCATCCAGCGTAAGTGCAAGCATCATCAGATGATCCGCACGCAGCGAAGGAATCGCCTGTTCAGGTAGCTGCTGCAAACAGATGACGGCATGCTGAAGCGCACTTTCATTGTCGCCAAGACGACGAAAAAAGCCGGCTAACAGCCGATGGCTTCGTGCAAGAATATGTTTATGGTCATTGTTCTCCGCCCATTCGTTCGCCTGGCGAATAATCCGCCCTGCTTCGGCAACTTTGCCCTGACGCGCCATAATATCGGCTTGGATGAGACGCGTGCGAATGATCAACGCTTCATCGCCAGTTTGCTGTGCTACTTGCAGCGCACGCTGAGCTGCCGATACGGATGCATTCACATTTCGGTAGGGTAACAATTCAAGGGTATCCAGCATTTTGGAGAAAGCTTCAGTCGGATGATGAATCAGATGTTTGTTACGGGGCACGCCCGGTTCTTCTTTATCCGCTTGCTCATCCTGATAGATCGGGATGGAATGTTTATCGGTTGAATTGGACATGCGGCTTCCTCCTTCTTGACATAAGCAGCACCGGATCGATGATGTGGTGCTACAGCAATCAGCCTGCTTATCTCTTAAATGCAAGAGATAAACAAAAATATTAAAAGAATATGAATAATGTTCTATACAAAAAATCGTTATGTAATATATTGAATAGTGAATATCCTTGAATTACTATTATACACGGGAAATGGATATATAATTGCATCTATTGCCGCACTTTACAAATATATTACTAACTATAGCTTAATGAATTATGGATGATAAGTCTTTTTTGCACTTTTCCTTTACATTCAGCAAACATTTTTTTCAATTTGGTAGTTTGGGCTGCCATTCTAACTTTTCTAAGCGTATATAAGGTTTTTATGCGCCAAATTTGATACACTGTAAAATAAATAAACTTGCAGAAAGTGAGAGCACATGAAACGTTATTCGCCATACATCGAATTCAATCGCCAGTACTGGGCGTCTCTGAGCGATAGTCATACCCCACTACCTCTAACCGAGCACGAATTGGAGCAATTAAAGGGGCTCAATGAGCATGTATCTTTGCAGGAAGTGCAGGAAATTTATTTGCCGCTTACCCATTTAATTCATCTGTATGTGGGCGCTTCACAGCAGCTTCATCAGCTGACCGGCAGCTTCCTACACATTCAAGCTCCCAAAACCCCCTTTATTATCGGCATCGCCGGTAGCGTCGCTGTAGGCAAAAGCACGACAGCCCGCTTATTGCAAACGCTATTATCGCGCTGGCATACACATCGTAAAGTCGATCTGGTAACGACCGATGGTTTCCTTTACCCGAATGCGATTTTGGAAAAACGCAAAATTATGAATCGCAAAGGGTTTCCAGAAAGCTACGATATTAAGCGTCTAATTCAATTTATGGGTGATATTAAATCAGGCAAGCCGGAAGTGCATGCTCCGCAATATTCCCATCTGACCTATGATGTGCTGCCTGATCAGGAAAGCATCATTCAGACGCCGGATATTTTGATTGTGGAAGGCATTAATGTGCTGCAAGTCAAAAAAGAAACGCCGCTGTTTGTGAGCGACTTTTTTGACTTTTCCATTTTTATCGATGCCGAAGAACAGGATATTGCGCGCTGGTATATCGAGCGCTTCCAGCTGCTGCGGCAGAGCGCTTTCCAAAATCCGCACTCGTATTTTCACGGACGTTTTGCCAATTTGTCCGAAGAAGAAGCGGATGCGGCAGCCAAACATACATGGAAAACGATCAATGCGCGCAATTTGCATGAAAATATTTTGCCAACCCGTGAGCGGGCACAGCTTATTTTGAAAAAAGAAGCCGATCATAGCATCCAAAATATCTTTTTGCGCAAATTGTAAATGACGGCTGAACGGATACGATCAAGCGGTGCTTTGGCATAAATAAAGCGGCTGCTCCACCTCACACTCCATCCTGATAGTTAAGTCATTATACCTATAAAATAAAAGGAGTTTATGTATGCAAACTATGCTTGTTCTCGGAAGTATTATGATGTTTCTGGCGGTCGCCATCGGTGCCTTTGGCGCCCATGCGCTGAAACCGCGTCTGAATGCAGACATGCTTAAAATTTATGAAACAGGTGTCCAGTATCATTTGGTGCACGGAATCGGTATAATCGCTGCCGGAATTGCAAGCAGCCAGTTAACGCACGGACATACGCTTGCAACAGCCGCAGGTTGGTGTCTGGTGGGCGGAATTGTGCTCTTTTCCGGCAGCTTGTATGCGCTTAGTCTGAGCGGCATTCGCAAGCTAGGCGCGATCACACCGCTCGGCGGCTTGCTGTTTCTGGCAGGCTGGGTACTGCTGGCGATCGCTGTCATGCAACGGTAAATGAATAAAAACACCCCAAATAAACCGACTGAGGCTGCATTCCAGCCAGGTCGGTTGTTTGGGGTGTTCATATCCAATAACATTTTCGTGTTACGGTGTAACTTGAACGGTAATCGGCTCACTTACCGTTACGCCGGACTCGTTTACAAGTTCAGCAGTATATACGTATTTACCTGGCGCTTTACCGGAAATGGCAGTTACCGCTCGTTGTGCCTGTGGTGTGCCCGCTTGCAACTGCTGTTGATCGATCAGCTTCCCATCCTCATACAGACGGTATTGCGTCGCATTTGTGCCCCACCACATATTCATGCTGATGATATAGCTTCCATCGCCATCCCAGTTATCGCTTGCCAGTACCGGTTGACCTGGATTGGCATCGGTCACTTTCACCGTTAATGGTGCGCTTTTGACTGTACCGAAATGATTGGTCAGTTCCAGCACATACGTATAATTGCCATTCGTTTTGCCTGTGATCGGTGTCGTTACTTGCTGTGCTGCCGGGGATCGGTCAGCCAGCTTGCCAGTGGCGATCAATGTATCATTTTCATATAGCTTGTATGTCGAGCCGTTATTGCCCCACCACATATTCATCGTCACTCCGTAACTGCCATCCAACAACCCGGTATCATGCCCATTATCGTCGGACAGCACCGGTGTTCCCGGCACATCTGTCGCCAGCGGTTGTTCTGTCGGCGGCTCCGGTGTTACCGGTGCAGCGGCGGCTGTCAGATCATCCAGTCCACGCGGTTTAAGCTGATAGCTCCCTTTGAAAATAGCAGCGATGCCGCTGATATGAACCCAATCACCTGCTTGATAAGGGAATTTGTCCTGTGTCAAGCCTGTACGTGCATCTACACGTACATGGGTCGTTGTCGCTTGATCGGTATACACATCACCGGTCACATCAAATTCAAATGAACCGGTTGGTGTAGCGCTAACGATATTGCTAATCTGCACTTGCTGTAGCTGGATCAGCTCACCTTGATTGTACGCATCCACCGTTACCGCGCTAACTGGTGTCGGCACAGCGGTTGTTCCTTTTTTAGCGATCGCAACCGGATCGGTTAGTTCCAGTTCGGAATTGTACACCGTCGTGGAGGCGGTAATACGCACGACATCACCCGGCGTAAAACCGCTTTGATTTTGATACACATAAATGCCACCTGTCGCATCTTGTACATAAAACGCCTGACCGCCAAACGCACCTGGTACAGTCGTCACTACACCTTCTACCGTCACAAGCGCACCTGCACTTTGACTACGTGCTGCCGCAATCGTGCTTAGCTCGGGAATAATAACGCCGCCTTGATCGACTGGCAATGGCTCTGCCGGAACGTTAGCGATCGTGACGGACTGAGTGAGCACATTACCGCCATTTTGACGTAAACGCAAGCTGGCAGCACCTGTTGTACCCGGCTTTATACGTACGGTCAAATCTTTGATCGCATGACCTTTGCTGTCCGCAGTTAAACTATACGTAGCGCTATACCCGTATGAGGTTGGCCATGTGCCATCTGCGTTTTGAATTTGCGCCACCTGTGTGCCGCCTGTTACATAAATGCCTGCACTAAAGCCAGATACAGTGCTGTTTGGTAGCAAATCATCCGCAACTACGCGAATTTGGAACGGTTCGGCATTGGGCAACTGGGACTGATAGACAAGGCTATAGGCTGGATTCGTCACCTTTACCGAGCTGCCATACGCGCCTGGCTTAAACGTTGAGGAATCCCACCATTTATAACCGGCAGCCGGTGCTGCCCACGGTTCTGCCTGCGGCTCAGTTGATGTTTGCGGCGTTTCGATCGGCAACAGTGCAGTCGGCTGATCGAGCTGCAATCCATCTACTTGCGCCAAACTCGTATAACTTTCCTTGGTGGACAGCCAGTTTACCGCATTGACGAGCAACTTGCCGTCATCCACTTCTTTGAAGCCATCATATGTCGTCTTTTTGGCGCCGTTTTCTTCGCGCAAATATTTAGGTGTCGCATCTTCGACCGGGGAAGAATCACCGATAAATGCCGCTTTACCGGCACCAAGCTTAGATACGGCAACATACGGCCCTTCCGCTACACCGCCGCCATTATACACACCTTGATCGACAGCATTCGGCCAGGCGTCTTTAGTTTGCGGCAAGTACACGATCCCTTTCGCTTTGCTCGGATCGGTAATCGCCAGTGTGGAGCCAGCATGCATAGCTACACTGTTCACCCCTTCCGTAATGCCAAATGCCTGATTGGGAGCAACGATGTTGTTTGCATTAATATCACCGAGCGCATTATAACGGAAACGAACACCAAAGTTATCAGACAGCCAATCCGAGCTAACTACATTTTGCATCGCTGCGGAATTGCGTTCTTCGGCAGACATGCCTTTGGCAGGGTCTGTCCATGCCCCACGCCGATATCCGTTAATAACTTCGGAACCGTCCCAACGGTTTTTGTTACGATCTGCGTTATAATGATCACCGATAAAGAAAATACTGCCGCCATTTTGCACATATTGCTTCATCGCATCCTGTTCACTCGTTTTGAACGGCACATTCGGTTCAGCGATGACAAATACGTCATACGTACTCAAATCTGCATATGTAAACGGAACTGACTTGCGCAGCTCTTTAACATCATAACCATCATTAGCTAGCGCATTCGCAAAATCGGAAAACCCGCCATCAATGACCCAATCTGCTGCACCCGCAGTCTGTGCATGCGAGTTGTCAAACAATACTTTTTTGCCAGCATTGCCGTTAATGATTTTCGCTTCAATAAATGGAGCCGGGTCACTTGCAGTTTCGGCATGCGCTATCCCTCCTGTCAGCAGTGCAGCAGGCAGCGGCATCAACAATGAAAACGCTAGCAAACTTTTTGCCAACTTTGACCGCCATTCAGTACATGTAAGCATATGTTTCCTCCTATGTATTATGAAATTAGAATAACGTTATCATTCTAACATGGAAATATATGCAAAAGTAATTTTTTTTGTAAAATATTAATCAAATTAACATCCAAAATTGCACATACGCATTAAAATAAACTATATCATTAAACACATCACAATCCGCTGCTGATCGACTTTACGTTTATCGTAACTTCAAAGTGAATTAAGCTTCCATTGATTGAGCGATTGTAAAATATAATTTCATACTATGCTTAGGCATAAACGATAACTACGATCATCCAAACGTACATCGTAATCATCAACTGTCATAAACAAAAAGCCACTTTCCCGCTCTTACAAACGAAATCGAGCGTACAACATCGTTTGCAGGAATTAGGAATATGGCTTCTTTTTACGATCAACTATCCATCATTTTAGTATCATATGAGCATGCGCTAATTAACTAAGTTGATCTGGTGGAGATACTTGTTCTTTAGCAGCATGCGGTGGATAAGAACCGCTGGACGTTTTGACGCGATTCACACCGATCAGATCGAGGAAAAAGACGAATAACGGTATCCCGATAATCAAGCCCCACGGCCCGATAAAATGCTCGGAAAAGATCAAAATGACAAACGTATAAAATACCGGCAAATTCGTTTTGCTTGACATCAACTTTGGATTGAGCAGATACGCTTCAATCGCATGAATAATCAAAATAAGTATGAGCAAATAAACAACATATTTAATACCGCCCACACTCAGTGCAGTTAATCCAAGTGGAATGAGCGAAATAAACACACCCGCTACCGGCACCAGTCCAAGTACAAATACAATCACGGCTAGACCAATCAGATTAGGAAAGCCCATAATCCATAACATCGTAATCGTCAAAATCGTATTAATAAACGAAATAAGCAATTGCGCTTCGATCACTTTGCCAAATGTATTTAAAAACATTTTGCCAAAATAACCAACTTCGGTAAAAAACCAGCTTAGCTTGCTATCTTGAAATGACGCTGTAAAACGTGCGATATGCGAGCGATCAAGCAAAAAGAACAAACTGAGCAAAATCGCGATAAACAATTGCGATCCCAGTTGACTAATTTTCAACAATACCGTAAAACCGGGACCGATAAATTTACCTACATTTTCCAAAAGCTGCTCGATATTCAGCGTACGCATCAATTCCACTACATAATGATTCCATTTGTTTGCATGCGGATTGGCGTACACATTCTGAATCATATCGTAAATTTGCACAACCTGCATACTGACAGTCGGCACCATCCGATAAATCCCCCAGCTAATTACCGCCAGCAATACGACATAAACGAGCGGAATAACAAAAAACGGAGATACATTGGGAATTACCTTTTGAAACAGCTTCATGACTCCTTTATACAGACTGCCGATCAAAATCGTTAACAGCAGTGTCATCAGTACAATATTCATCATGCTCAACATTGAATAGATCAGCAGGATCAATATCCCAAGCACAATGATCCGTCTCATCCCTTCATGGTTTATCCATTCCCTAAACTTCATTCACAGACCCCTTCTCTATTTGTGTCCACTTCTTTCATAATAACGTGTTTGCAGCGTGCTGTCACCGACATCCTGTACGTCTGGTTGTCAAAAGTAACCGTTCGTCCCTTACCGCAAACTTATGATCACTAGTCCATACCGTTGCTGCCGCCCATAACCGGTATCGCCTCTTATCGGGCAAGCTCCACATGCACTTCAATCCAATCGCTTATTTAGCGGCAACAGCCTTGAACGTATTCGTGAGCCGTCCGAGCTTGTCGATCTCAATCGTCACTTGGTCGCCATCTTTCAACCATTGCTGCTCGCCTGGCGGCTGTCCGAGAATAACGCCTTCCGGTGTACCGGTCAAAATAATATCCCCCGGCAACAGCGTCATATATTGGGATACATAATGCACAATTTCATCGCAGTGAAAGATCATATCCGATGTATTGGACTGTTGGACGATACGATCATTGACATATGCACGAATGCCTAGCGAATTCGGATCGCCCACTTCGTCTGCGGTCACAAGATACGGCCCAATTGGAGCAAAATTAGCACATGTTTTGCCCAACAGCCACTGACTCGTCTGCATTTGCAAATCCCGTGCGGACACATCATTAGATGCACAATAACCAAACACATATTGAAGCGCTGTTGCTTGGCTCACTTGCTCCGCCTTTTTGCCGATGACGATGCACAGCTCTGCTTCATAATCGACCTGCTGGCTGAACGCCGGCAAAGGCACAATGTCCAAATGAGCGGCTACCGTATCGGAAAATTTGCTGAATACGATCGGTGTTTGCGGTTCTGCCATGCCAGTTTCGGCAGCATGTTTACGATAATTTAGCCCGATGCAGATCACTTTGCCAGGCTGCGATACTGGGGGCAGCCAGCGAACGTCCTGCTCCTGTATGAACTGTTCAGACGATATGTTTGCTGCTTGCTCAAGCCATTGCTCAATCTGTGTATGTAGCTCCGTGGTGTTCAATAATTGCTCGACCGTTTGCGGCAATTGCAGCGTTCCACCGGACTGCTGCTCCAGTACAGCCAATGGCAAAATACCTTCATTCAAACGAATACCAAGCTGGCGTTGACCATTCCATTCATAATGTACATATTTCATTACAAATACACCTCCAACACTTATGATGACATGTTAGAGGTGCTGATACAACTTTAGGTTGTCGATTGGCGTCAAATTAGTGTTATTGCTGCACGTCTTGCTTACAAAGCATGGGCAAAAATCAGCAACAACGTTACGATTAGTAGGATTTCTCCATTCAAAATCACGTTCAAGCGCATTTCAACATGTTTCATGATAAAGCGATCATAACATAGGCATACGATGAATTTAATGGAAACAATGTAGCAGTGCTTTGTGCTTGTAATGACTTGCGTACTTATGATCTATTCAGGCATAGTTTTCATAATGAAACACTTCTGGTATGTCTTGCGACGTCGTTCCTTGCTCATTAATTAGCAGCAAATCAGACATATATGCCTGCCAGCGCGTATTGGCGAGATGAGTAGCCAGCGTTTCCATCGCCTGCCGATAATTATCAACTTCCATATATGCAAATAGCGCCCCATCATGCAGAAAAATGCTGTACGTGCGAATACCAACCTGTCCGAATGCTGCTAACAACTCCGGATCAACCGCCTGATGTCGGCGTATGTATTCATCACGATCTTCCGGCTGTATGTTTAACACAAACGATACTCGCTCCATCGTCATACACTCCTTTTGAAATAAAATACAACAACAGCTATATTGTAAGCGTTATCTTATCCAAAATCAAAACGATTTGTAAGATAGCGATGAGCAGACAAACAGATCAAATCGAATCGCCACCTATATATCAACATTGTTAAATGATATGGCAAAACTTCTAATATGCAAGCAACGCCTACACGCAACAAAGCCGCCTTGCCTGACGGGCAAAACGGCTTTGCTCTTTGTTTTGGTAACAATTAAGACTGCGTAAAGGAATGATACGTCCAGAAACGTTCACGGCTAAACCGTTCGCGCAGCTCACGATCCATCTTTTTACTTTTGCCCAGTTCACCTGGTGAAGGAAATTGAGAACGATGCGCATGGATGGAATCAAGCTTGTTTTGAACGAAGTCGCTCACATCATTTTCCACGTCAGGATAACCGATTTCATCGGTGCAATTACGGGAGAATGCCATCGTATACAGCGGCGGACGTTCTGCTTCCGGCAATTGAGCGAATGCACGCACAACGGCAGCGCCTGTAGCATCATGATCAGGGTGTACGCTATAGCCTGGATAAAAGGTAAACACTGCCGCTGGCTTTAGCTCCTGCAACAGCTTGACGATCGTACCATCCAGCACTTGGCGATCTTCAAACTCAATCGTTTTATCATGGAAGCCCATCATACGCAAATCTTGAATACCGATCGCATCAGCGGACTTTTTCAATTCTTCGCGGCGAATCGTAGGCAGATTGACACGGTTCGTAAATGGCGGTGTGCCCATATTACGTCCCATTTCGCCCAATGTAAGGCAAGCATACGTCACTTGCCCGCCAGCGGCAATATGTTTGGACAATGTACCGGACAGACTGTAGCACTCATCATCCGGATGAGGCAATACAACCAATATACGGGAATTGTCAGGTAGCGTCAGTTTCATCGGGTTCATCTCCTTACTCATTAGAAAGGCTCCTTACTGAGCTGCAATGCAACGACAAGCTTGCCTTGCGCGTCATGACCTGCCATAATTAGACGCTCCTGCTCGGTATCTTCATAATGGGTTAAGCCTTCGGAATAGACCCAACCGGTTTCCGTTTTCAGACCAACACGGAAAAAGGGCGCTTGCTCCGAAATCGAGCCTGTACTGTAACGCAGACGTGCATTGCTAATAAATGTCGCTGACGGGTGCTTGCTGCTGTCCAAATGGGACGCATACGCGCCAGTCGTCATTTCTAAGTGAATATACAAATCCTGATCTTGAAGTTCGTTTAAACGACGCTGGATCAATATCGGATCAATGAGCTGCATTGTCATCTCTATCTTCCTCCATATCCTCGCAAAAATGCTTATCATATTATACTACATTATTTTTCGTATGTATAAAAAAAGACAAATTTTCGCGTCTATACCGTTTTTGCAGACGTCAATACACCGGCAAACAGATCAAGCGAACTGTTTGCCGGTGTATTCATTGTTTATCGTTCCGTTTCATTTACTCATCTATACAGCGATAATGCACAATCCGTTAGCCCACTCCTACGATCTGCAATCAAACGGGATCACGGTAGCAAACCTTGACGTTGCAGCTCCTCCGATACAAGCCGTGCCAATTGAATCGCTCCCGCACGATTCGGATGCAATGAATCGCCGTCCATATACAGATCAAGTGTAGCCGCCTGACCAATCGATGTAAAATAATTAGAACTAATCACATTCAGATCAACTAATGGCACCTGTTCTTCTTGTGCCAATGCAACAGTTGCAGACCGATACCATCTGCCTTTCGCATCGTGTACACCAGCGCTGTTAAAATCGGTGGCACGCCCTTGCGGAGTGGACAAAATCGCGGTTGCGCCTTTTGCTTTCGCTTGACGAATCATATCGCGCATATATTGTTTAAATTCGGCTTCGGTTGTGTTGTTTTTCCGATTCGTATCGTTAATACCAAGCTGGACGATAAACAGATCGCCTGGTTTAATATATTTCAAAATCGCTTCCATTTGTCCATCATTAAGGAAACCGCGTGCAATCTGCCCACCGGAAGCTATATTGCGCACCAAATAGTTGGATGGATTTACATACTGCTGCAACATTTGTCCCCAACCACCTTGTACGCTAGTATCGAGCGGATAATAATTGGCTACCGTAGAATCCCCGCCGATATAAATGGTCGGTCGTGTCTGCGGATTAGTAGACAATTGCGTAATTTCCAGCGCACTTAAAGTGAAATTAGCTCCAGCCTTGCCCTCGGTAACGAGCAGATTCAATTGCCCATCAGTAATTGGAATTTGGAACTGATCTTCCGCGTTGTTACCGGTCATATTGATGAGCTGATAAACCCCTTCAGCAGCGACACTGGAACGAGTCGTATTGCCCAGCATTACTTTAACATTGTACAAGCCGTTCGGCAGATCAACATTGAATGTATTGCTGCTTTTGATGCCATAAACGAGAAATTGCACGGAATCACTGCCGACTCCCGAACCGGAAGCAGACACATTGCGCATATTGTTTGGTGTATTAAAACCAAAACCACGTGCCGCACTATAACCGTCCTCCGCACGAACCCCTGTATAACCAGCTTGCACCACGCCATTGCCAAAATCAAACTTATAACCTGTCGCTGCAACAGCCTGCTCGCTAGGCAGTGCAGTATACATACTTGTTAGCATCAAGCCAGCAAATACAGCTACACAAGTACGGCGCCATAGCTTGGCAAATCCTCCCTGTTTGTGCGTAGTTTTCAATCGTACATTGTGCTCTAGCGTCTTGGCGTTATGTTCTGTCTGTCCTGTTGTTCCAGCATCAGCGTTTGACATTTGCGGTGTTATCATCGAATTCCTCCTTTTATGTAAGCGCATTCAATACTGCCTTTTATACATTCGTCTTATGCGCTAGTTCTCCTTTCCGATAATTCAGAATTGACTATTAATATATAGAACTTTAAGGTATAAAAATAAAGATTTGTCACTTCAACTGATCGAATGTATTTCATACAAAATGAACTTGCATCCTAAAATAAACATATTTCAGCTATACGACATCAAACTTCACATTTAGCGCAGTCAAAATAATAGCAACGAGCTAGGCTTACCTTCATTTACTGCGCTGCACTCCTTTCCGAAACTAAAACCTGCCCATAACAAATACTGACCTAGCCGTCAATCGGCTAAGTCAGCATGTACTTAAATACATCATTTAATCGCGCGGGTAATTCACTTGCATAATATCCATAAACGGAATTTTGTATAAATCCTCCATCTGTTGCAGATGCACTTTGCCAGTTCGGGAATCCATCGTTACGATCTGACCACGTACGGTTTCTTCCCAACCCCATACGGTGAGGACAATTTCCGATTTTTCACGATAGGCTTCCGTCAATTGATTACCGAGTTCTTCCAGAACAAATTCATCGCGTGTTGGACGCTTGGCCACTTTTGCTTTAGCCAATGTAAGACCTCCCTACTATATTCTCCTTTTTATTTTAACGGTTCATCTGATGAGTTACAATAGTTTGCGCAAAAAAATAAGAACAAATGTTCCGAATGAAGTCACAGATGAACGTCTCGCTACCGATCCAAATCGCAAAAAAACCGTCCGCTCATACAACTGGCATGCGGACGGTCTAAATGCATATTCATTTAGCTATTCATTTTTTGGTATTCGTTCTGCTGTTAGTTCGTTTTCGCGCAGCAATTTATGTTATGAACAAACAAGCTGCGCAGTATGCTTAATTTATAATTTCTCACAATCGTCGATGCTTGCCAATTATCCGTGCCAACGCATAAAAATGATATTGTCGATCATCAGCGCTTATTTAACGATCATTACCGGTGCCGTAGCACGTTGCGTTACGTAACGGCTGACACTGCCTTTCATTAATTCATTAATCGTGCTCAGCCCACGCGTACCCATAATGATCAAGTCCGGATTGGATTGCATAGAATAGTCAACGATCCCTTTGGCGGCATTGCCGCAGATGATGACTGTCTTCGCATTCGGAATTCGAGCGATCATCTGGCGCAGATTGTGACGTACCTCATCCTCTTTATGATCAAAATACGTTTCCAATTCACTCGATGTCATAATAAGCGGCTGGCGCAGCTCATCTACTGCTGCACAATCTACATACAGAATCTCAAGCTCCGCCTGCAAACTTTCAGCCAACGCTGCTGCGCGTTCAAGCGCACGCTGGGAATGCAATGAACCATCATAGGGGACAAGCACATGCGAGATCGCCATCATGAATTCCTCCTTTGAAATGGAATTACAATCACTCTGCAATGCATAAAGCGTTATGCGCTAAAGACCGGTATTTACGAGTAAAATGAGCGCTAAAAACAACGTGCTTATTATTAAAATAACTCCAATTTATGTAAAATGCAAGCGTTTTCAATGATGAGCAACAAAATGACTGTTTATTATGATATGATCCAATCGAGCATACTAATACATTGACCGCACTTCATGCAAATTTGGGAGATATTTCAATTACTTCTTTATTTAGCGACGCCAACAAGCAGTCAAAGTCAGCGGTCAAAGCGGTCAAATAAATAACGTTATAACAGCCTTCCAATAACAACGACGCTTGACCTTCATACAGTCAAGCGCCCTCTTATCGATCATTACAGCCTAATCAGCCAGTAATGCGTACCTAGCCATAATCTGTACTACTTCCCTTTCATCGCCGCTCACATCTACCTATCGCTTACGCTTTGCGCAACCAAACCGACATTTCGCCTTCCCCACGATTGCCCCACAGAAAATAAGGAATGGCGGTAAAAGACTGCTTCACCCGTTCCGGCGCTTGTAAACGATACAAGCGCTGTTCGTCATCCATTCGCTCACGCACCGCTGTACCTGTAATGACGATACATCCATTTAATATACGGTCGTCTTGCTGCGCTTGCAGCGGCAGTTCCGTTTGAATCGCCAGCGAAGCAAGCGCTGCTTCATTGTCCGCTGCTTCGATACAATAGACGAGCGGGCCGCGCTGTAAAGCGATTCGTCCAGCATTGGCGCGAAGTTCAGGATGTGCATACATAACTTGCACATCCATATCCATACTCCATTCGATTGTATCGGCTGCTGTCCATTGACGCTGAATATGCACATAACTATGTCGTAGCATCGATGTGTAATCGATTGGCTCCCCATTAATAAGCAACTTCGCTCGCTGACACCAACCAGGTAATCGTAGCGCTAGTGTGAACGAAAGCGGATGCTCTACCTGTAAACTGAAACGTGTCGTCCCCTGCCACGGATACTCTGTCGTCTGCCGAAGCGTGACAGCACGATCGCCGATGCCAACTGTCGTCTCGCTTCCGATAAACAGATGCGTATAAATCGTCTCGTTTGCACTTGTATACACATACTGTCCGAGTGAAGCGAGCAGTCTGGCGACATTGGGCGGACAGCAAGAACAGCCAAACCATTTTTGCCGCACCGGTTTCACATGCTGTCTATCCGGATTATGATGACTCGCTGCCGGCCATACTTCCAGCGGATTCACGTAAAAATAATGCCGCCCGTCTTGTGACATACCGCCAATCACATTATTGTACAACGCGCGTTCCAATACGTCCCCATATTCGCCATGCGGCTCCAGTTGCAACATCCGAAACGCAAAAAACACCAGCCCGACCGCTGCGCATGTTTCCGCATAGACCGTATCATTTGGTAGATCGTAATCGAATGTGAACGCCTCGCCATGATGGGTAGAACCGATCCCACCGATAATGTACATTTGACGATCCACGATGTTACGCCATAATGTACGACAAGCTTCATGCAAGCGCTCATCCCCATTCAAACGCGCCAAATCCGCCATTGCCGTATACATATATACCGCACGTACCGCATGCCCGATGGCGACCTTTTGCTCACGTACAGGCAAATGTGCTTGACAATATTCCAGATTAATTCGCTCTTGCTGAGCGCCGCCATAAAAACTATATCGATCACGTCGCTCCCATTCCTGACGCAAATAATTCGGCTCCTGCCCGCGCTCATCAATAAAAAATTGACTTAGCTGCACATACCGTTTTTCCCCTGTCAATCGATACAATTTCACCAGCGCCAGCTCAATTTCCTGGTGTCCATCATAACCACGCCTTTTGCCTGCTTCTGCGCCGAATTGCCCGTCGATATGATCTGCCAACCGACATACTACATCCAGCAGCTGACGCTTGCCTGTCGCTTCATAATAAGCTACACCAGCCTCAATCATATGCCCGGCAGTATACAGCTCATGACAATCGACCAGATTTGTCCAGCGTTTATCCGGCTCCTTGATCGTAAAATATGTATTCAAATAACCATCTTGCCCTTGCGCCTCGGCAATTAAGGCGATCACCTCATCCGTCATTCGTTCCAGTTCCGCATCAGGCGCTGTCATTAACGAATACGCAACCGCTTCAATCCATTTCGCCACATCTGTATCCTGAAACACAAAACCGTGAAATTCACCTTCACATCGCCCAGCAGCAATCTCCAAATTACGAATCGCATAACTCGGCTCTGCATCCGCAATCCGATCATGCAATGCATCGTACTGATACGGAATGACGACCTCCTTCACTAATCGCTGATAATCCGACCAGAAACGATCCTGAATACGCACTTGTTTGGGGCTAAATGTATGCATGACTTTGCTCGTTGGTGTCATCGATAACAATCTCCCTTCCAAATTTCATAATGATCATAAATGCCTATATGAAGTTATATCTTTCTACCATTGCTGCTAACAATAAGCATTATCCCCAACAAAGATAACGCTTTCAAAAACAATTTTTGTATAATTTACATTATGCTTAATTAATATCATATACATTAACAATACACAAGGGATAAATCGACCTATGCTTATTATTTATGCGGTCTTTTATCCCTTATGATCCATCACTCATTATTGCTATAGGCACAGTATTCAAAACAACCCATCAATCATACCGTGTTCATCCATCACCATACGTTCTGCTGCAGGGACACGCGGCAAACCAGGCATCTTCATCGTATTGCCTGTTTCCACGACGACAAAGCCTGCCCCTGCTGACAGTGACACACGAGACACTTGAATCGAAAACCCACTCGGTGCCCCAAGCCGACTCGGCTGATCAGTAAACGAATACGGTGTCTTTGCCATACATACCGGCAATACGCCAAACCCTTGTTGCTCCAACTGCTCCAACATCCGGCGCGCTGCAGGCGCATATACGACTCCATCCCCCCCATAAATCGATGTGACGATGCGTTCGATCTTATCTGTCAGCGAGCATTCGTCTGCATACAATGGTGTAAATGTCGACAACTGCGTCTCCAATACATGTAGCAAACAACGTGCCATCGCTGCTCCTCCCACACTTCCTTCTGCCCAAACGCGTGATATTTCCACCGGCACATTCAAGCGGCTGCATTCCTGCTCAATCAGTTCCAGTTCTTGCACCGTATCACCAGCAAAATGATTAATCACCACCATAACTGGCACGCCGAATGACTGCAAATTACGTACATGACGGCGCAAATTTGCCATACCATTGCACAATGCTGCGTAAGCTGCGGTCATTCATATCGACCGTACGTTTCCATGTTATTTGGTTCGGATCGATGCCCAGTTCATTGCCGTGATACAGATGATTGTCAATCATCGCTGACAACAAATTGTGCGCACTCGTAATCGCATGCATATCGCCTGTAAAATGCAAATTAATATCGTCAGCCGGTACGATCTGCGCACGTCCGCTTCCTGTCGCTCCACCTTTCATACCAAAACACGGACCAAGCGATGGTTCACGTAATGCCGCAATCGCTCGCACACCAAGCGCAGACAGCGATTGCGCCAGCCCGATCGATGTCAATGTTTTACCTTCACCCGCCGGGGTCGGATTGATGGCGGTTACGAGTACGATTTTACCGTCAGGCTTGCCTTGCCATTGCTCCAGTAGTCCCGGTTCAAGCTTTGCTTTGTATTTTCCATAAGGCTCTATGTATTCCATCTCTATTCCGATCTGCCTAGCGATTTCGATAATTGGTTTCATATGAAAAATAGACCTCCTGTGCTATGCTTATTTCTCTGGTATTATCCGGTATCGTCTGCACGTTTGCAACCAAGCTGCAACGTGTTTTCGCTTTTGTCACATATTATATGTAAAATAAAGTCGAATATCGCTATAAAATAAGTTTGCTCACCTTTTATGATTAACATTTATGGAAACTATACAATTATTGCTAAGCATATAGGTGCATTTGACCGAACTATACTATATAGTGTGAATCATTTGAATAGTATGAATCATTTGAGAAGACGAGATAAACGACATTGTAAAAGCATGGTCGAGGGAGTGGAACGCATGTCTAATGATTTGAATGAAATACCTCCGCTTCTTGCTCTCGCTCTGGATGCAATCGAAGATTTTGTGTATGTTATGCGTGTGCATAATGAGCAGTTTTATTACAGCTATGTGAATCGTTCGGCTGCAAAATTCAGTAGTGTAAGTAAGCAAGATTTAGGAAAAACTTTTTTTGATTGTTATGCAAATGAACCGGAGATGGCAAATTATTTGCATAACAAATATATGAAAGCTTTATCTGCCGGCAAGAGCACACGCTTTGAGGACGGAAACGTGCTGCCTAACGGTAATCTGAGCGGCGAAAGTATTATTTCTCCCCTGCGCGACGACGATCAACGTATCACGCATCTCATCTGTGTGACCCGGGACTGTACCGAACGTAGCAGATATGAAGAAAAGCTAAAGTTTTACGCCTATTACGATGAATTGACTCATTTGTTTAACAGGCGCTTTTTGTATGAATACAAGATCGAAATCGGGACGTTGCTGCTGCTCAATATCGATAATTTTAAAGGCATTAACGATATGATGGGTCATGAGAATGGTGACGCATTATTGATCCAAGTCGCTGCGCGTATCAAGCAGCTATTTACAGATGGAGAGATTATTTGTCGACTCGGCGGCGATGAATTCCTCGTTGTATGCCAGAATATGGAACGGGTTCCACATCTCACTGCACAGATGATGTTGCGTGCGCTGAGTGGCCCATTTATATTAAAGGATCGGGAAGTGAAGATTACCGCCAGCATCGGGATTGCTCCGTTACGGCAGGACATCAACACACAGACGGCGCTACGTCATGCGGACATCGCGCTACATTACGCCAAAAGCCAAGGACGCAGCCGTTACCACGTATTTGACACATCGCTTCGTTATGAGCAAATTATTCGTTTTCATCATGAGCTTGCTTTAAATCACTGCTTGGAACGAGATGAATTGCAGCTTTTGTATCAACCTATTTACAGTACCGAGCAGCAGCGTGTAGTGATCGTGGAAGCGTTGCTGCGCTGGCACAAAAATCATAAGCAGCTTGTATCACCCGCCGAATTTATCCCGGTAGCCGAAGAAACCGGTCTAATTATCCCGATTGGAGACTGGGTCATTCGTCAAGTATGCCGTGATTTGCCGATACTGCAACGGAAATACGGCAATCGCATTCGAATTGCGGTCAATATTTCCAGAATTCAGCTGGATGATCCGGATTTCATTTACAGGTTAAATCGCATTTTAGAAGAAGAACGTATTGATGCTAACTGTATTGATTTGGAGATTACCGAGAGTGTAGCGACAAGCAATGCGGTCGAGGAGCAATCTTCACTGTCCAAACTGCGTGAGCAAGGCTATACGATTTCATTGGACGATTTTGGTACAGGTTATTCTTCCCTTAGCATGCTCACCCGTCTTCCGATCGATAAAATCAAAATTGACCGGTCATTTGTAACCCAAATGAACCCGCCTGTGCTTAAAGCGTTGATCACGATGGCTGAAGCGCTGAATTTGCAAGTGGTTGCTGAAGGGATCGAAGATCAGCAGCAATGGGATCGTCTTGTAGAGCTGGGGTATAAGGAATTTCAAGGCTACTGGTTCAGCTATCCGATGCCTGTAGGCAATTTACCGGACTTAGATCATCTGTCGCTAGCCTAGTTTTGCACTCAAGCTTTGCTGGCAGAAACAGAGCAAGCTTGATCTACACATATGACATACTATAACGATGCTACTTATAGCAAAAAAGCTGCTGCCGAATGGCAAAGCAGCTTTTTTGTTATGCAGCGATCATTCCGGTGTCAAGCGATCTACTCGACTAACCGATTATTGTACATTAATATTCCAGTCCGTTACGGTTAGCTTACCACTACCGCTCATCACATCCGTACCGAATGTTACACCGCTAATATAATCCCCTGTTATCATCAGCTCATTACGATCAAGCAAGTTTTTCACAAAATCAGTCAAATTCAGCGAAATCGCATTCGTATTGGCGGTGCGCACATACGTAAATGTTACAGTATCATTCATATTGCCTACGGTTACGGTATTATCGCTATTGCTCGTGCTGCGATAGACGTTCCAGGTTGAACCGCCAAGGCTAATCGTATCCAGCCATTGCCCCCATGCTCCGGCATTGGAATCCGCTTGCATCATATTACCGGATGCAGCTGCGGTATTGCCGGCAAACATATCGTTGCCTGTGCTCGTCTCGGCGCGATTCGCCGCCTCAGATGTATTCATCATCCCGGTCTCATCCGTAGCAGCCGGATTAGTGGACGTGGATGTGATTACTTTAATTATAGCTTTTGGCGTCGTTTCCATCCCTGCCTGTTGTGTGCTATGAATGTACATCGTATAACCTGTTGCATAATCACCGGTCGCATCAGCAGTCGAGTAAGCTACCGATGTATCGATATTTTTCATTTGTGTGCTGCGGCTGGAAGAACTGCTGCGGGCATTATCACGGAATACATCGACTGGCATATTGCCTGCACCTTCATACCCATTTGTCCAATGCCAGCCATAAGACACGGCAGGGGAAGATTGCACACCTGTTGCATCCGCCGGGTAAGCCCATGTATAGCCAAACGAGTTGGCATTATCGTAAAAAATGGATTGTCCATTCGTCATCGCTTGATTCGTAGAAGTCATACTGCCTGTATTACCGCTCCATCCGGTATTGGACAAATACGTATTGCTATTGAGGTTGAAGCTGCCGGAAGCATCTGTGTTTTCCTCCGCCAAAGCTGCGCCAGGAAGCAGCAATGATGCCGCAAGTGTCATTGAAGCAAGTGCATAAACCGGTTTTTTAATATTCGATTTCTTTTTCATCAATAGTCCCTCCAATAGTGTTTTGTATTTGTTGTTATGAGAGATCGATATACATTTTGGTAGCGCTTTAGCAATAGATTAACTATACTGTATATTTAATAAGCACAGTAATTACGCCATAACATGATACGAACCAAATGATCATTGTCCATCTTATCAGCATGATCGATCAGCAGTGTGTAGTTATGGTAAATGTCAATCAGCGGACAATATTGCTGATTTGGCATAAATTATCTTTTTCGGCTTGAGGTCAGGCAGCAGATCGTGAAGCGGTAACGCTACAATTATGTAGCCCGACTCACTTACGCTCTTAGCTTAACTTTCAAATTGTATATCGACGTTCCCACATATTATTTACCCAGCCTTCCATCTGTACTAACTGATTTTACCAAAATCATTTTAAAAATTTCCAACTTCTGTAACAAAGTACAACGTATGTTATTCGTCAAACGAAGCCATTCTATCCTAGTTCAAAGTGATTTTCCGAGTTAAATAAATCATACTAAACAACATCCAAACTCAATTTTCCTAACTGGCGCTCAAGCCGCTATGTATCGTTGCACTAATAGCCGAAGCGTGTTGATGACTACGATCTTCGTCAACATGCTTCGGCGCTACTATGCTTGCGTATACGATTCGTGATTATTCCGGCACAGTTGTTACAGCTTGCTGTGCATAGATCGTTGTGCGGTCGCGTCCTTCATGTTTGGACGTGTATAATGCTGCATCCGCTTTGACAATCAATTCTTCCGCCGAACTTCCATGTTCCGGAAAAACTGCAATTCCGAGCGAAATCGTAATACACTGACCGGACGGGCTTGGCATCGCATTGACAGTCTGTCGTAACCGCTCTGCCAAAAGATAAGCACGCCCACTATTGGCTCCACGCACCAAAATACCCAATTCTTCCCCACCATAACGGAAACAAAGGTCTCCCTCACGCGATACATTCCGCATCGTTGCTGCCAAATGCTGAATTACCTGATCACCGACCAAATGACCATACGTATCATTAACCCGCTTAAAATGATCAATATCGAGCATAATAAGTGCAAATGGTTCTTCTGCCAGACACCATGCCTCTAATGTCGCATCAAAATTACGGCGATTGGCAAGCCCGGTCAAGCCGTCCAATGCTGTTTCATTACGCAGCTTGCGAATATACTTTTGCATTTGTCTAGCTGTCACACGCAGAGTGGAATAGAGCAGCTTAATCTCATACGTTGCCGAGCGAATCGGTGGCATGTCATCTGCACTCCATTCTTTCAACATCCGGTTAGAATACTCTGCCAGCATATGAAGCGGGCGCACAACCAAATATGTAAGCAGCCAACCCGCAGCCAGCGTAATGAGCAGTAACGGTAATGATTGCAAAATGCTGCTTTCCAGCAAATCATTGAGTGGCGCATTTACAACATCCGCTGGCGTTTGCGATACGATTCCCCAGCCCGAATTCATATTGTACGCATAACCCGCATAAAATGACTTACCATCATTATCCGTATACTCCATTGATCCGTTCAGCCCTGCCATTAGCTTCCATACTACTTCATTGGACGCAAAATTTTTCCCAATCATATTCGGATCAGGATGAAAGATGACATTCCCTTTAGAATCGACCGCAAACACGTATGAACCGTTAGACTCGTATTTTTGCTGCAAAATAAGCTGCAAAATATTAGAATCGTGCAAATAAATCGTGCCTGCAATATAGCCGTAATAATCGTTGTTTTTGTCAAACAATGGGCTAGTGACGAGAATGAGCAAATTGCCCGTTTTACCGATAAAAGGCTCCGTCATCTGCGGCTCTCTCAGCTTGATCAGAGTACGCACAATCGGGCCATCCACATTCGTTCCGATCTGCAATTGCTTCTTGTTGGATGAGGCGATTTCCATTAGCACTTTATCTTTGCGCACGATCGTAAGCGATTCAAAATACTCGCGATGGGTTGCATACAAATCATTCAAAAGTGCAGGATCAATACGTTCATTGCGCTGCCAGATTTCCGCCATCGAATTGACGCTATTCTGAATACGAACGAGCAAATCACCGGTAGCTGCGGACAAGTCCATCGCCCGATCGTAATTTCCGCTCAAATAGTTATTGACCAGGGATTGCCTGCTGATGCTGTAAGATGAATGAATGGAGATTAGCATCGTAAGCATAATGGATACAATAATAATAAAGCTAACGATAGTTACAAGTTTAAACCCTTTTTTAGGATGGAAACTCAATTGCATCCCACCTGGCAACAAAATAGTATATCGTCAACATCATACCATAACAACTCCGCCAAAATAAAGTAGAATAGCTTTGTTATCGCGACCTTGCCAGCAATAGCATTCCATCAGCTCCAAATCAATGATGGCAGTAGTGCAGTGAATTTAGCGCCCGGTGTGAACGGACGTATTGTTTTTCATACGTGACAGCGTTTTGTGTATCCAAATGGCTGCCTGTGCACCTTCCCCCATCGCGATATTCGCCTGTTCCGAATGAGCGGCAAGATCGCCAGCGACCCATACATGTTCAATATTCGTCATTTTGGAGCGTGCATCCACTTCAATATGGTGATTATGCAATGTTTCCACACCGAGCTGCTCGGCAAGTTCAGAATTGACATGATTGCCACCGAATGCAATAAAGCCGCGTTCCGCCTCAATCGTCTGTCCATCTTTTAGCTTGACTGCTTCCAACATCCCATCCCCGCTATGCTCTACACGATCGACAGCAGATTCGATATAATCGATCCCATGCTCTTGCAAACGTTTCATCGTTTCCGGCTTAAACGATGTGCCTTCATGATTAATGTACAGAAGCTGATCGGTACGCGGTGCCAAAATAAGCGCCATCTGCGCACCCGCCTCCCCCGCTCCGATCACAACCGTACGGCGACCTTCGATCTCGTACCCATCGCAATCAGGACAGACATACATGCTAAAACCGAGCGTTTCCGTAAGCCCTGGCAATCTAGGGAAACGATCGATCAATCCGGTCGCGATTAGCAATGTCCGTGCACGGTAACTTTCCCCTTCTGCCCCTTTTAACAAAAAATGATCATCTTGACGCTTTGCTTCCAATATGCGATCTTGATGAAATTCAATGCCAAGCGGTTCGGCTTGCTGTCTGCCGATTTCACGCAATTGCTCACCGGATACACCATCGGGAAAACCGAGTAGATTGCCATAATTTTGGCATAATGTGGAACGTCCAACTCCCGCATCAATGACTAGCACACGATGTGCTGAATATCGTCCAAGCTGGACGGCTGCCTGAAGCCCGGCAATGCCCCCACCTACAATAATGCAATCGTAATACGTATTACTATCAATCATCATATAGCCCCCTTTAGCTTAATTAGCAACATGAAATACTGTTCGCAACCTACATCGTTGTATATACGTCCGCTCGGATGTGCACAGTATCATCTACTCACATTTTTGGATAAAGCATTCAATAAATGAACAAATCCAGCACTTACATAAAAATGCTTATACGTTAATATGTAAACTAGTGCTGCTGATTGAAACGTAATTCGCATCTTATTCATATGTATCTGGTGTTTACGAACAGCAGACAGGACAGACCGGCACGGCTAATACATTGTCTTTATCCAATCGTCTGTTAGACTCTTAACAATATAGGGATAAATCAACCTAAATGAGCTATCCAACTCCAAAATTAAAAATCCTGCCATTCCAAAAGAATGACAGGATCATCAAAACTATATTCCCGCAAGTAAAACACAGCTAGCACCTTGACCGAGATTAATTTAAGTGTTGAATCTGTTTTAAGATCGCATCGATCAGGATTCAAGTACACAATCAAAACTAACATTTAACTTGGTCAATATACTGGTTATAACGTATATTAGTCGTTCAAATCTTCCCGTGTAATCTCATACAATGTGCTCGTCATCATACCAAATCCGCCCAAGTCATTTTTGTCGCGCGCCGGATTCATCATGCCGCTTGCATTCGTATCTGTTTTGTCTTTGGAATCGCTTATGCTGTTTTGGATTACCGAACCGGATGTTTCTTCCCAATCGGCTGAAGGCACAATCGTACCATGTTGTTTAATCCATTCCGCGACTTCGGTTGAACCGCCACGCCCCATACCATTTAACAGGAAATATTTCACTTCACCATTGCGAATTAATGTTTTTAATTTATCGACTGTCAAAATCGGATCATTACCATTGTATCCGCCCATCGCCATCACCGCTTTTCCAGTTCGGATAATATAAGCAGATGCTGAATTGGCATTAGTTACCGCAAATAGAAATTTCTCGCCATGATTATTTTCGGTTACATATTGCAGCAATTTTTCATTGACCGAATCAGCGATACCGCCACCTCGCGACCGATCGCGATCATGTTTCGTTGATGTTTGTCCACCTGTTGCTCCACCATTCCTATTACCGGAAGCTCCGCTCTGACTGGATGCTGCTGAACCGCTAGATATGCTGTCTGTACGGCTACGATCATAATGGGTGGCAGTTAATTGTGCATCCCGGTCATTAGTTGAGCGTCCACCACCGCCAAAATCCATTTCCGTAAGCGGCCCACCGTATGGCAGCGCAATATTGCTGGACGGATTCATCATCGGAAAAGAAGACCAATACAGCGGTGTCAGCAGTAATGCGCCTATTGCGGCAACGGTAAGATAAGCTTTGCTACGGCTCATCGTTTGCATACGAGTACCGATCAGCAATCCGAGTGTAATGAGCCCTCCTAGCGCTGCAATGAGATAGAACCAGTATGCATTAATTTCATGTCGATATGGATAAATAACATACAATTGAAATGCGGTTGTAGCAGCGACATTAAGCGGCAGCAACCATGCCAACCAGCCATTGCCTGCACGATAATCACGCCATTGCGCAATCAATCCAGCGCCAGCAATCGCTACGACAGGCGGTGCCAGCATAATCAAATAATATTGATGAAAAAAGTTCGCAATGCTAAAAAATCCACCAACTGGAATGAGCCACAACAACCAGAACACCATTTCCGTATGCTTTGGCTCACGCCAATTAAACCGGCGCAAACGGGCAAACAGCGCCACTAATGACAAAATGGCAAATGGCAGCAGCAGACTCGCTTGCCCGGACAATGCCTTTTGGAACAGACGCAATGGCCCTGCATCACCGGTATTAAACATCCCTCCGGTACGGCGCTGCAAATCACCACCACCCGGCGGCTGGATCAATCCGCCCTGAATCATACCTGCGCTAAGCGGATTGCCTGCAATACTGCCTGTTTCCGCATTGCTAGTCGCCGTCTCTCCTGGATTGGCTCCAGCAGCAGCACCATTTGTACCCGGCATATCGCCTCCACTACCGAATGTTTGTGTTTCTCCGGTCAACCGGCTAAGCCCATTATATCCAAACGCCAGCTCCAGCACTGAATTCGTCTCACTGCTGCCAATATAAGGACGCTGACTAGCTGGCACGCTATCTACAATTATCGGCCACGACAGAGATACCGCTGCCAAAATAACGGTGCTAATCAGTAAAACAGATAATTTCTTTTTCCAGTTCACTTTAAATGCAAGCCAATAAAATACATATACTGCCGGCAAAATCATATACGCCTGCAACATCTTTTCATTAAATGCCACACCGATCAGCGCAAATGCGCCCAAAATCCAGCCTACCTTGTGCAAACGAATGCCTTTCATCAGCATCCAAGTAGCGAGCAGCAATGTGAAAACGAGCAATCCGTCTACATTGTTCGAACGCTGTACAGCGACAGCCACTGGTGTAACTGCCATAAACAAGGCAGCAATTCGTGCTGCATAGATGCCAAATGTCGGCTTCATAATTAAATAAAGCAAACCGACCGAGCCGACACCCGCCAATGCTGCCGGTAATGTAACGCTCCAGCCATGCACGCCAAATACAGCCGCAAATAACGTTTGCAGCCAGAACGCGACTGGCGGCTTATCGATCGTGACGAAGCCGGCAGGATCAAATGAAGCATAAAAGAAATTGTGAAAACTTTGAAGCATACTTGTGACGGCAGCCGTATAGTACGAATTGGCATTGCCGTTATCCCATATGTGCCATATATTCAAAAAGGCAGAAAGCAGCAAAATGAGAATAAGGGGAATATCCACCCTTGAACGAGATACAGTAGTTGTGTTGGATTGCATTGAACTTCCTCCCGAATTGAATAATGATTGGATGATATAAAACATCCTTAACATGCGCGGTTATGTAGCATAGAGCATATCCGCTCATAACCGTTTAGCGGTCGCAGATCGTCTGACCGATCATCAGACACATCCCGTTGCTCTATTAAATAAGACGTATATGTATTTTGGATGAACAACATTAAGAATAGCTCATAAAAATCTTAAAAATTCATAAAAAATAGAACACACGCAATCGACAAGTCCTCCCACGTCATAAGATAGCGTTTCCACTACACTATGGATGCGAAAAATAACTGTTGTTTACGGTGTTCTATTTTATTTCCAGCTTACCTACCCGTCTGTTCTTTATCAAAAAAATAATGCTCATACCGAATCTCATCCGCTTCGATAAATAGCTTGCCGTACGAATAACGCGGCTGCATACGCTTATCGGTAGGCGAACCGGGATTGAATAACAGTACACCTTCACGTTGTTCCGCATACGGAACATGAGAATGACCGAACACGATCACATCGACTTCAGCTGGTGTAAACGCATGAAAGGAACGATCTGGCGTACTACCGCGAAAACCTCCATCACCGTGTACGATGCCGATACGTTTACCTCCGCGCTCAATAATTTTCCGTTCTCCGAGCCGCTTTACGATGTCGTTCGCATCATTGTTGCCTGCTACCGCTTCAACAGGTGCAATCTGCTCCAGACGCTCATACACGCCCCAATCACAAAAATCACCCGCATGAATAATCAGCTCAGCGTCTGCCAATCCTTCCAGCAATGTGGTCGGAACAATTAACCGATGACTGAGCAAATGTGTATCCGATACGACTCCAATAATCATAATTTCCTCCTTTGGCTCATGTGCCGATCGAGAGCATACGGACAAAACGCTTCTCTACAACGATGGCATATCGCCCGCTAAAGTTCCCTGTATACTAGGGATGTCCTTTTATCGTAGCCGATTTTACGATGCAGTTCAAACCGTAACAAACTTGCCTGGACATCGCTTCCATATCGTTCTTCATTAACTCGCTCATTAGAACATGTCTTCACATTGCTTTACAGACAGCTCGATATGTTTTATTTGCATTAGGCGATGGGCTAAGCAATTTATTTCGCTTGCAGTACGATCATTTTGACTACTAAAATGACGATGATAAAGGTTTGAAAACACTATCTCGCACAGTAGCCCCTATAAGCTATCGTTTTTCATTCAAAATGTTACCAGCTGCAACACGATAACATAACCGCTTATGTTCAGCTCTAAATCTACCGTAGTGTTCAAAACAAAAAAGAGGCAACCCTTACTGGGCTGCCCAAATGCGGAGGTAATACAATATAGATTAACAGTGCTCTCCATTAAGCATAAGGCGATGCTTCCTGGCGGCAACAGGTGTATGGGGGAGACCACACACCTGTTGAATGGAGAGAACACCGATCAATCACATCAAGTTGTGATAACGTCATTTCAGATCAACTGTTCATTCACTAGAGCGTACATGTTGCCAATCCAGCATTCTCCAGCATTCGTAATCCATATCCAGTGAGCGTGTTCAATGTAGGTTTGGCTATTCGGCTAAAGGAAGCGATACGCTATTCGTCGGATATAACGCATCGCTGCACTGCACTGCACTTATGCCTGTGTCACCGCTACTTGTTTAGATTTGGCGTTTACCGTATCAATCGCGGCAGAACGACGTTGCTCTGGTGAACCGGATGCTTGAATTTGTTGCACTTTGTGCACGACTTCTTTATTCGGCAAGTAATGTAGCGATTTAATGTAACGGATCGTTTTAGTTTTAGCACGCATAACGATCGAATGGGTTTCGGCACGATCATCTGCCAAATAACGAACACCACCGAGAATTTCGCCTGGTGTCACGCCAGTTGCAGCAAAGATCACATCGTCGGTACCGATCATATCCTGCATAGTCAGCACACGATAAGGGTCTTCAATGCCCATCGCTTTGCAGCGAGCGAACTCGTCCGCATTGGCGGGCATCAATCTGCCTTGAATTTCACCGCCAAGGCAAGACAATGCAGCTGCTGCAAGTACCCCTTCTGGTGCACCGCCGGAACCGATATACAGATCGATCCCTGCTTCTGGAAACGCAGGTGCCATCGCACCTGCCACATCGCCATCGCTTAGAAACTTGATGCGCACGCCTGTTTTGCGCAGCACTTTAATAATGCTTTCGTGTCGATCACGATCCAGAATCATGACCGTCAAATCCGCCATCTTTTTGCCGAGTGCTTTGGCTGCTTTGCGCAGTGTCACATCAACAGGGTCTTCGATACTCAGCTTACCGACCAGTGCGGGCCCAACCGCTAGTTTTTCCATATACATATCCGGCGCATGCAAAAGATTGCCTTTATCGGCAACCGCAATTACGGATAGCGCATTGTTCAGCCCTTTTGCCACGATCGCTGTGCCTTCCAACGGATCGACAGCCACGTCCACTTCGGGAGCCTCCGTATGACCTACTTTTTCTCCAATATAGAGCATCGGTGCTTCATCCATTTCCCCTTCGCCGATGACGACGGTACCGTTAATCGATACCGAGTCGAACATCGCTCTCATCGCAAGTGTTGCTGCTTCATCTGCGCTGTTTTTATCGCCGCGACCCATCCAGGGAGCCGAAGCCAACGCTGCTACTTCCGTTACTCTTACAATTTCCAAAGCTAATTCGCGTTCCATGTCTTCCACTCCTTTTTGTGGGTTTTCAAAGAGAAATGATTTGTTATGTCGCTTATCATAGCATCATTCTTTGCATTTTTGTTGATTTTTTTGAAAATTTTCTTGTAAAACAAATTTATAATGTTGATAAAGTAAAATTATATGTAAATCAGATCATTTTTTGCGACATAAAACAACATTAATTTTTGGGATTAAAGTCCCTGTTTATATTCATTATCTTTCATTTACGGATTATCTCTTTCATAAGATGTAAACTTAAAACGATTTCATTTGTGCGAGTAGGCGCTAAGACTCAATTTAGGAATGAAAACCGGATTGCAGAAACAAATTACACAAAAAAGACGACTGATCGGGGGAATGATCAGTCGTCGGTATTACAATGACCTAAACCAACATTTTATGTTTGTTTTCAACATATATATTGTTGGTTGCCTATATTAGCTTGCTTTCGCTTCATCTGCACCACCTGAGACATATACCACTATTTCACACGTATTGCAGATGAGCAGCCATTAACAGACAGGTCATTATACATCATATAGACGGTCTAGCCTAAAAAATACCTACAGCATCAAAGGCGCTTTTTACAGAAGCGGTCTGGCTGGCGCTTGCACCGTACAGATCGGTCGCTGCTTGTGTCATCGCTGCACGGAAATCCGCAAAATCAGAAGTCGATGTCAAATACAATGTTAGCGCACGATATACGATCGCAATCGCTTGATTGTTGCCGATGCCTTTTACGTTTACACCTTCAAATGTTCCGCCATTGGACAGCAGGTAGAACGCTTTGTTCGGAATGCCGCTGTTCGTATGCACACCGCCATAATCGCCGGCTTCGGTGTTTGGCAAGTTTTTGTAATCGTCCATATGGGCTGGATCGCCATACAGCGTCGGATCAGCCATCGAACGAAGCGCATCGCCGGATTTGCCAGGTGTGTACACATCTTCACCGATCAACCAGTCGTTTTTGCCTTGAATGACGCTACCGAACATATCGGCAAGCGCTTCATTTAGTGCACCTGATTGATTCATATATTCAAGATTCGCCGTATGTTCAATTACACCGTGTGTCATTTCATGACCGACGACATCCAGCGCTCCGGACAATGGGGCAAATAATTTTCCATCGCCATCACCGTATACCATATACGTACCGTTCCAGAACGCATTGTTGTAGTTGCTGCTGTAATGTGTAACCGATTGGATTCTCATGCCAGCGCCGTCAATGCTGTTGCGGTTAAACGTATTTTTGTAAAAATCATACACTTTAGCGGCATAAGCATGCGCATCTACCGCTGCCGGATCGTTAAATACCGAGCTGTTGCTGGACACCGTTGACAACGAACCGGATGTACGGTTGTTGATCGTATACGTTTCGATTCCGCCACCACGGGTCTTATCACGCAGCAGATAACGTGAACCGGATTGCGTGACCGTTAGCGACTTCGCATCACCAAGTACACCTTTACCGCTACCGGTTGCATGCTCTAGCAGATCATAGTGGAACAGAATCGAACCGGTTTTGGCATCGACAAAATACCGTGTGCGCAGCGGTTGCGGATCAAGCACATTTACCTCGGTCACATAGACGAGACGTGCTTCCTGATCTTCCGGTGCGTAAATGTATAGCTTCGCCTGCTCAGGGCTAAGCGCCTCACCGAGTGTCCCGATTTTGGAAGCAGCATCTTTTTCGGCAATTCCAATCGCCTCTGAAGCGCTAATATCCGGTGTTACAAGATTATTAATAGCTTTTGTACTATTTTCAGTGTTGTACACATCATCCGTTACTTTCGCTGCGGCTGTGCTCTCGCCTGTACTCAGCTTACTGTACACATCTTCGACAACTTTACCCATATACAACGATACATTGCCAGCTTTGTCAAAATGCAGCGTCTGCTCTGCACCATAGACAGGCACTCCTTTGTACGTTTGCGCAATCCGATAGTGGTCTGTGCCTGTTTGGGCATCTGGTTCGCGTTTCGTAATCTCGAACAGTTCTTTTACATTTTCAGACGATGCGCTACTTGGAACGAGTGAGCGTTTTTGCCTCTCCAGAAACTTCCATACTTTATCATCGTTCGAAGTGCCACTAATGCTCGTTTGCGTGATCATTTTTGGTGTGTAATCGCCCAGTGGTGCAAGTTCGCTTGTGCCCGCTGCAAAAATGGATGTGTTAGCGCTAATTAACAATGTACCTGCGAGTAAAAAGCTTGCCGTTTTTTTCATAGAATTATCCCCTATTCCTGTAAAATGGGCAATATAGATTGCCGTTTGTTCAGCCGTTCGTTCATAGGTAACTGCTTATTGAACTATACATCGGATCGATCGCAGCGACGTTGTCGCTCCAGGTGCAATCGACGCTCAATAAGCGTACATCCATCCCATCCGCAAAACATTCTGCCGTATGATTGTGCTTGCTGCTTGCCCCTGTTTGGCATATAGCCAATGCTAGAGTGTAAAAGAACGATTATGTATGAGGCAGATCGAAAAGCATACTTTGAACAACATCACCTCCCTTTAATTCCATAACTATGTAAATAATGTAACACCTTAGTATGTGTTGGGAAAATATTATCATGATTCCTAAAGAAAATAAATACTTTTTTAGCTAAATTAAAGGAATTTTTTATAAAATTTAAAATATAGATTACATTTAGAGTTATATTATTAAACAAATGGTCAAAAATCACTTTTTTTTATTGACAACCGGTTAATTATCGCTATAATGCCGCTAATTTTTACAAAAGGATAATAGAAGGAGCAGTCGGTATGCGTATGATGCATATCGACTGCTCCATTCCATTAAGCAGGAAAAAGCAATTGTAAATTAGTTAATGCCAACTGCACTCAGCGAGTTTTTCACCGCTGTCGTTTGAGCCGAGCTTGCACCATATAAATCAGTCGATGCTTGCACTAGGGCAGAACGATAGTTAGAGAAATTCGATGTCGACGTCAGATAGTATGTCAATGCACGATAGACGATTTGAATCGCTTGCGAGCGACCGATACCGTTTACGTTCACACCGTCAAATGTACCGCCTTGTGCTAGCAGGTAGAACGCTTTGTTCGGAATACCGCTGTTTGTGTGCACACCGCCATTGTCGGCGCTTGTGTTTTTGTAATCAGCCATCCGGGCAGGCTGTCCGCCTTTTTCCGGGTTATCCATATAACGCAATGCATCACCAGAGATGCCTGGTGTGTAAATCGCATCACCAATCATCCAGTTTTTGCCTTCGATTGTATTGCCAAACATATCGGAAATCGCTTCATTCAGCGCACCGGATTGACCGTAGTATTCCAAATTAGCGGTATACTCAGTTACACCGTGCGTCAGCTCATGACCAACTACGTCCAAATCGCCGGAAAATGCGATAAATTGGCTACCATCACCGTCTCCGTATACCATTTGTGTCCCGTTCCAGAACGCATTGTTGTAACGAGTCGAATAATGGGTTGTCGAACGAATCGCCAGCCCATTGCCATCAATGCTGTTGCGACCAAAGTTTGATTTGTAGAAATCATATACTTTTTGTGCATACGCATGCGCATCAACCGATGCTGGATCATTAAATGTGCTGCTGCTGCTCGTTACCGTGCTGCCTGGCAGTGAAGTCCGGTTAGAAGCGGTGTACGTTTGCACACCTTTACCACGTGTATTGTCTACCATCACATAAGAAGAACCGGATGTGCCAACCGTAAATGTTTTCGTATCGCCAAGTACACCTTTACCTGTACCTGTTGCATGCTCAATCAGATCGTATTGAAACAAAATCGAACCGGTTTTAGCATCGACAAAATAACGCGTACGCAGTGGTTCCGGTTCCAATACATTCACTTCTGTTACATAAGCAAGACGTGCTGCCTGATCTTCAGGTGCATAGATGTACAGTTTTGCCTCTGGTGTTTTTTGTTCTTCACCGAGCGTACCGATTTTGGCAGCGGCATCTTTTTCAGCGATTGAGATCGCTTCGGAAGCGCTGATGTTCGGTGTTACCAGCTCTTTATTGTTAACAGCATACACATCCTCGGTTACGCCACGGTTAGCGTCAGAAGCTTCCAGCTTACCGGATACATCTTCAACGACTTGACCCATATACAGCGACACATTACCAGCTTTGTCAAAATGCAGCGTTTGCTCTGCACCATAAACCGGCACGCCTTGGAATGTCTGATTCAGACGATAGTGCTCTGTGCCTGTCTGGGAATCGGATTGACGTTTTGTAATTTCGAACAATTCTTTTACATCCGCAGCAGCGGTATTATCGGTTACGATCGTACGCTTTTGTTTCTCCAAAAATTTCCATACTTTAGCATCACCATTGGCGCCAGTAATGCCTGTCGCTTGTGTGATTAATTTCGGTGTGTAATCACCGAGTGGAGCCAAATCATTTGCTTCTGCTGCGAAAGCGGACGTTGTAGCACCGACGAGCAAGCTACCTGCAAGTAAAAGACCAACTGTTTTTTTCAAAGTATTCTCCCCTGTTCACTTGGTTTTTTTGTAATGCAAATGGTGAAGCGTTGTGCATTGCCAGAAAGATCAAACGGAGTTCAGCTATTGCCTGTTCCACATGCACTGCCAGCTATGTATAGCGGCCTGCCCTTGCTCATGTCACTATGTACGCTTCCTCACCTCACATTAGCCTCAATTGGCAATTAATGGAACACATTTGGTGTCGGGAGAAAGCGTATCACGATTCCTAAAAAAAATAAATACCCTTTTAACTAAAAAAATGAAAAAATATGCAAAATAGTTCAATAACTAACATACGGCGTACCTTTAATTAACAAACGGTCAAATAAAAAGCGAATTTATAACGCAAACAAGACCTATAGTTACGTATTTACGTAATTATAAGTCTTGTTTTACATATTATTTTAGCCACTGCATCATTTTGTATAGGAATCACGAACAATTGAAGTTAATAACAATGATGTGATAAGGCTTGAAACACATTTAATTGTGTAAAAAGGAAATGCAGTATCACTGATTTACAGACATGAGCTAGACTATATTACATTTTACTGGACATAGCTGACGATTCCAAGCCATCGTACTATCTTCTCAATGGAGTGCTCAGCAATCTGCTTGCAGCTCCAACTTGATGCCTGATGTTAACGCGGCTGATTAAATACGACAAATTTAGTTTCCAACATATCTTCCATCGCATATTTAACACCTTCACGACCGATTCCGCTTTGCTTTACTCCACCGTAAGGCATTTGATCAACACGGAAGGATGGAATGTCGTTGATGATCACACCGCCAACTTCAAGCTGCCGAATCGCCCGGAATGCCGTATCAATTGTCGTCGTATAAATGCCTGCTTGCAGTCCATAATCGGAATCATTCACCGCTTGTACTGCTTCGTCCATACTACTGACCCGGTTGATCATCACTACCGGAGCGAACACTTCGCGACAAGCGATACGCGCTTGTGGCGACACATGTAATAGCACCGTCGGCTTTAGGCAGCCGCCGTCCACTTTATTACCGCATACCACCTCGGCTCCTTGTTCGATCGCTTCCGCAATCCATTCCAGCGCCCGCTGCTGCTCTTTGTGTGAAATCATTGCCGCCACATCCGTATCCTCGGACAATGGATCACCTAGCTTAAGGTTAGCGGTAGCCGCAACAAACTGTTCCACAAATGAATCGAACAGTTGCTCATGCACATAAATGCGCTGTACCGATATGCACACTTGACCTTGATTGCCAAATGCACCGCCGACTACACGATCGATCATATTGGCGATATCGGTATCTTTATCGATAATAAGTCCTGAGTTGGAACCAAGCTCTAGCGTCACTTTTTTCAGACCGGAACGGGCACGGATCGATAGGCCAACAGCAGGGCTACCGGTAAACGACAATGCTTTGACCCGATCATCCGTGACGATCGCGTCGCCAACCGTTTTGCCATCACCGGTAACAACATTCAGTGCGCCCGCCGGCAAACCCGCCTGCTCTAGCAATTCCGCTAACAGGAAAGAAGACAGCGGCGTTTGCTCTGCCGGTTTTAAGACGACCGTATTGCCTGCCGCAAGCGCTGGGCCTACTTTGTGGGCGACGAGATTCATCGGAAAATTAAACGGTGTGATCGCACCGACAACACCGACCGGTTCTTTGATCGTATAACCAAACTTGCCTTCACCTGTTACTGCCGCATCAAGCGGCACGGTTTCACCATGAATACGTTTGGCTTCTTCAGCGGAAAATTTATACGTTTCAATCGTACGTGCTACTTCTGCGCGCGCTGCTTTAAGCGGCTTGGAGCCTTCCAGCGCAATTAGTCGTGCCGCTTCTTCCTTGCGTTGTTCCAGCAACTGAACGAGCTTTTCCAAAATGGATGCCCGTTGATGAGCCGGCATCGTCCTCATCGTCGCCGCCGCATCAGCTGCAGCTGCAATCGCCAGCCTTACCTCTCTTACGGTCGCTTCTGCTACTTCAGCGATTAATACGCCATTATATGGAGCATACAATGGCGTATAGGAAACGGCGTGCTCCCACTTTCCTCCTATATATAGATGCTTTTTGGCAATAGGATTTAACTGCTCTGTCATGATTCTCATTCCTTTCCTTATCACTGTGAGCAATGATGTCGATCGTACGATAACGATCATATGGATGTCAAAATGACTGCAAACACACGTCTATCGTAGTTTTAACCGCACTATATCCAGCTTAATCGTGCCATCATGAAATGTCCAATAAGTTGCATTTACCAAATCCTATCTTAATTCGATCATTTTCGACAAAATAAGATATATTTCCTATTTTTTCTGCAATCAAATCCGGTTAAGATTAATTCAATTAGTTATAACGATTCAACTTCTCAATGTATTTCTAAATCGAAAGACGCAGTATATATATCCCATAATAGATCGATAGCCTAGGAGCGGAGGCTGCTATATTTTCTGCTTATACATGGCAATCACTAATCGATACGTACAGTGTCAGACGGTTGTGTTTCATCATCGCTTAGGTCTTGTGTGCTAATCGAACTGCCTTGCTTCATCTTCAACAAAGTGATAAACAAGCAAGCACAATATTTTCGCTTCCCGATTACCGTCTTTATGATAACGCCTTCAATTTTGTATGTATCACTTCTCTTATTGCGTTTTACGCTTAGCTTTATTATCGCTTAGATCACTTACACAATGCTTACAGCAAATTAACTATCTTAGAACAGAAAAGGAATGATAACTATGAAAAATATTCGCGTTCGTACTAAAATTATTATTTTGATCGCTATTAATATGCTGCTGCTCGCTATCGTCGGGCTAACAGGAACAAGCTCAACCCGTACGATGGCAAACATTTCCACTCATGTGTATGAAACGAATCTGCGGCCGTTAATGGTAATGGATCAAATTCCGATTAACTATAGCACTAATGCCGTAAAGTTATTACGTTTAATGCATACTACCGATGACAATCAACAGAAAGCGTTAGTTGATGATGTGCAAAAAACTGCTGATGATACGAAAAAACAGTATGCCCAGCTTCAACAAATGCAACTTAGCCCTGCTAACCAGACACTTTTAGCCAATCTGGTTAAAACAGCCGATCAATTTGCGCAAACGCGCCAGTCTTTACTTGATTCACTGCTTGCCGATAACGTAAGTGAAGCCCAAGCTAAGTACGTCGATTTGGAAAATTATCGTACAACTTTAAATGAAAATGTAAACGCACTGCGCACCAATATGATTAATGAAGCTACCCAAAGCAAAGAAAATGCAGACAAAACGTATTCCACATCCACATGGATTATCATTATTGTAATTGCTGCCGGTATTATCGTATCATTGCTAGTCGGAATCTGGATTACTAGATTGATCTCCAATCCGCTCACCCGTGTCAAAAACTTGATGCAACAAGCAGCTAATGGTGATCTGACCGTCACTGCCGATTATCAAGCTCGCGATGAAATCGGACTAGTCGCAGACGGCTTTAACAAACTGATTGAAAGTATGCGTAAAATTATAAAAAGTGTCGATGACAGTGCAATGACATTGTCCGCTTCCTCTGAGGAGCTGACAGCAAGTGCAGATCAAACCGCTCAGGCTTCTTCCCATATTGCGGTATCTTCAGGAGAATTGGCTACAGGCATGTCATCGCAAACGAAAACGGTCATTGACGTAACTGATTCGGTGAATACGATGGCAAATCAAATGCAGCAAGTGTCTAATACGAGCAGAGAGATCGATGAACTGACGACAACGATGAAACATAATGCAGATCAAGGTTTAGGTGAAGTACGCGATATTACGAGTCGTATCCAGCAGTTGGCATATGACATTAACTCTACTTTGCACGTGCTGACAACGTTGAATGAAAAATCAGAGCAAATCGGCTATGCTTCCTCCGCTATTCAGCAAATTGCTAAACAGACCAACTTGCTTGCACTTAACGCTTCCATTGAAGCAGCGCGTGCTGGTGAAGCAGGCCGTGGCTTTGCCGTTGTCGCTGAAGAAATTCGCAAGCTTGCCGAAAGTGCAGCGGAATCGTCCACACTTATTACCGGACTTGTATCGGATGTACAGCGGGAAAGCCAAAGTGCGGTCGCCCAAGCACAAGAATCGGTTGGCAGCGTACAAGCGGGAGTAGATGGAAGCCAGCGCGTCATGGTTGCTTTTGAAGCGATTCGTGAATCGGTAGATAGCACTGCTCAGCGGATTGGCACAACTGGCAAATTGATCGACAATACGAACTTGCAATCCCGCCAAATTGCCGAAGCGATGGAACATCTAAGTGCATTGTCAGAAGAAGGTTATGCTGGTATCGAAGAAGTGAATGCTGCGAGCGAACAGCAATTGTCTACGATGGAAGACGTCGCTTCCTCTGCCCGCCATTTGTCTGTAATGGCAGAAGAATTGCAACAATTGATCGCTGGCTGCAAACTGTAATGCGCATGATGCAACACAAATATAAATAAATATAAATATGAAAATAACAAACATCACGACAAAGCCTCCTGACACAAGCGCACTTCGGTACAATAACCGATTCAGTGCTAAGCAGGAGGCTTTTTGTCAAGCAAATGCTTTGCGTCCATATAGCGCAATAAGCATATAAAGTCATTAGGAAACGGACAAGCTAGCTAAAAGTAATACTGACGTTATCATGTTTACATTACATATGCATCTGCAAAGCTTAAATAGAGCCCCTGCCTGTTGACGGTTTATTTATTTCATATATCGTGAAAACAGATCACCCGCTTTTTTGGCTAGTTCTTCTACATTAAGCGTATTATTTACACTTCCGATACGCGCATACCAGTTTTTGATCGTATCAAGCACCCATGACGGGATACTTTTGCCGGCGATACGATCATACAATTGCTCATATGCCCATACAAGATGATCCCAACGTCGATCATCGCCTTCATGGATATATTCGGATACATCGATTACTTTGGCGCGACCATGCTGCATAATGACATTTTTTAAATGAATATCGCGCGGATTCAAGCCAACACCTCGTACGTATTTACGAGCTGCCTCCACATCTATAATGACCTGTTTGGGCACCTCGATCCCTTGCAGCAAACAGTCTTGTAAAGTAGGGCCTGCTTCATAGCTGAGCACAAGATAATTGTCATTATGACCGTAACAAATCGGAAAAAAAGCTGAACCTTTTAAACGCTCATATACCGATAACTCTACCTGAATTTTGTCTTTTGCCTGTTCGGTGAACACTTTAAACGCATAGCCTGGCGTCTGATCATACGTAAATACAGCCGCATCTGTGCCTATGCCGACACAGCGTACCCCTTCCGCATAACCGGAAATCACAACCGGTTCATTATCCTCACTGCCAGTCACCGTAATTTGGCTTAATGCTTCCTGTGCTTGTTTCCAGTCTTCCATCATGAATGTTCCCCTCTCTCCTGCACCGTTTTGATCTGCATACCTTCGTCTGGGAAGCGATCTCGGTTCTGCGGATAACAGTGAGATGTACAACGTATTGTATAAGAATTTACCCATATTTCCAACCTTGTTCACACCTTATGTAATTGTATACATTAATTTTAACGATTTTATCTGCGGTAAAGGTTTTCATTAACGGGCACATCTTGTAAAATAGACGGGACGGGTTATCTGCAGCAACAATCCCAGTTATCTCGTAATGCCTACTTTTATTCGGTGCGCATAAACGATGCACATACAGACAGTCGAAACGGAGGAACTATTCATGTCAGATTTTCAAACTCATCTTGAGCAATATGCCGAGCTGGCTATACGCGTTGGCGTTAACGTACAGGCTGGGCAGAAATTGATCATTAACGCTCCTATTCATGCAGCCGAATTTGTTCGTCTTTTGACACGTAAAGCGTATGAAGCCGGAGCTTTGCTTGTTAGAATCAACTGGAGCGATGACCAGATTACACGTCTGCGTTATGAGCTTGCACCGGATGAATCGTTTGAGATTGGACCGAAATGGTATGCAGCCGAAATGGAGGAGCTTGCCGAGCATCAAGGTGCTGTCCTACACGTCATTTCGGATGATCCTGATCTGCTGAAAGGCATCGATTCCAAACGGATCGCCGCTTTTCAAAAAGCATCCAGCACCGTGCTGTCCAAATATCGCGAATATGTACAGTCCGACAAAATGAGTTGGTCGATCGTAGCTGTACCGTCTGCGGCTTGGGCAGCCAAAGTATTTCCAGAACTGCCTGCAGATGAGCAAGTGAACAGCATGTGGAATTATATTTTTAAAGCGGTTCGTGTTGGCGAAGGCGATACGATTGCAGAATGGCAAAAACATGTGTCGTTGCTGAACGAGAAATCCGCTTATTTGAATGAAAAAGCGTACAAGCAATTGCATTACATCGCACCAGGTACAGATTTGACGATCGGCTTGCCGGAAGGCCATCTATGGGCGGCAGCAGATAGCGTCAGCGAACGTGGTGATGCGTTTATCGCTAATATGCCAACCGAGGAAGTGTTTACCGCTCCCCTCAAAACGGATGTGAACGGTTATGTGAGCAGCACAAAACCGCTTAGCTACGGTGGCACGATTATCGACAACTTTAAGCTGACATTCAAAGACGGTCGAATCGTTGGCGTGGAAGCAGAGAAAGGTCAAGAAACATTGCAACATCTGGTCGAAATGGACGAAGGCTCTCATTATTTGGGCGAAGTAGCACTCGTTCCTCATCGTTCGCCGATCTCGGAATCGAATATTTTGTATTATAATACACTATTTGATGAAAATGCTTCAAATCACCTGGCGATCGGTAGTGCATATGCATTCAACCTGCAAGGCGGCAAACAAATGTCCCGTGAAGAACTGACTGCACGTGGTCTGAACAACAGCCTTGCCCATGTTGACTTTATGATCGGTTCTGGCGAAATGGACATTTACGGCATCACTGCCGACGGCACCAAAGAGCCTATTTTCAAAAATGGCGGTTGGGCATTTTAACGGATTGCAGATCAGTACAATCTGTAACAGCAACAAGTTCTAAAACAACATTTACAATAAACACAGACAGGCATCCATAAGGGTGCCTGTTTGTGTTGGCATACTGTTTACCTATAAAACGAGCGCTCGCTCCTACTACGTCACGCTGCCATTATGTCAGCACAATTGTTATGCATGATTGGTTAGACGAAAAATAACAGGAATTGCTTCCCGATCACATCCCTGCATTTGTTTACGCTTGCACATTATAAATGACATAGCACAAAGCCTGCACGTTAAACGAATCTAGTGCAGGCTTGTTTAGTGATAAAACAACGATAAAAGCATTCATACTAGCGACTTGTCTCAAGAAGATGTAAGGTTGCGTCCATCTGAATCCTGCTTGAACCGTGTAGCATTCAGATGAACGCAATTCCTGAATAAATTTGAGACAAGCTACTAGACGTGTTTGTAACGACAGAAATGAATATATTATCCGCTTTTTATTAGTTGTTTCAATAAGACATAAAATTAAGTTAAACGATCGCTTCTATCCATTATCGATCTGTTACACTGCCACTTACGGTTTTAAAATGACTTTAATGCAATCATCATGCTTATCATTGAAAATATCATACGCATGCGCCGCGTCCTGTAGTGGGATATGATGTGTAATAATATCGGTGGCATCTAGTTTGCCGTCGACGATTTGTTTGAACAGCTCTGGCATATAATGCACGACCGGTGCTTGACCCATCGCCAGCTTTACATTACGCTCAAACAGATGACCGAGCGGAAAGCCATTATACGTTTCCCCATATACACCGGTAACTTGAATCGTGCCGAATTTGCGCACGACGTTAGCGGCGATATTAAAAGCACTCAGACTACCGCCTTGCAGCTTCAATGCGGTTTGTAAACGTTCGCCTACATTTTTCTCCGCATCCAGCCCGACACAATCAATCACAACATCCGCACCACCACTAGTTATCTCTAGCAAATGTTGATCGACTTCATCGACTTCTTTGAAGTTAATCACTTCGACATTGTTTGTACGCTTGGCATGAGCGAGTCGGTACGGCAGATGATCGACAGCGATTACGCGTTTGGCACCTTTTTGCCAAGCGAATTTTTGTGCGAGCAGACCGACCGGGCCGCAACCGAGAATGATTACCGTATCACCAGCTTTCACGCCGCCGCTTTCCACGCTCCAGTATGCGGTTGGAATAATATCGGACAGAAATAACACTTGCTCATCGGTCACTTCAGCCGCTTCTGGCACGACAAATGGTAAGAAATTCGCATACGGCACACGCATCAGCTCAGCTTGACCACCTGGATAACCACCGTAAATGTCAAAGCCAAAATAAGCGCCTGTATTTTTCTCCTCCATTTTGTTGGAATTGTCGCATTGGCTTTCCATCTGATGTTTACAGAAAAAACATTCACCACATGATACGTTAAATGGAACGACAACACGATCGCCTTTTTTCACACGTGTAACACCAGGACCAACTTCTTCTACGATCCCCATCGGCTCGTGTCCGATAATATAATCGTCATGCACAACCGGCATCGCTCCATTAAAAATGTGTAAATCCGAACCACAGATTGCCGTCGAAGTGACACGAATTACGATATCGTCATCCTTTTGAATACGTGCATCCTCTACATTTTTGACGCTGACTTTTTGTTTACCTTGAAACGTGAGTGCTTTCATTATAAATTCCCCTTTCTCGTAATAGAAAGTATGTGGCGCTATCCGCCCATCGTGCTCATTTCAAAAAAGAAATAGATTCCGCCGTTGTTGCCGACTTTTCAATCATTGTAACGATTTTCTGTGCTTATTAAAACAACAGTAATATCACACTTTGATCCAAATACATGTTAGTTCATAACATCCGAATGATCGCTACGCATATGGCAAATAATTACCTGCGCTAAATACATTCTACTTCGTGCAGTTGCAGCTCGTGTTTAAAATTCGCCAACACTGAAATTGAATACATTGTACGCATTTAAACTTATACATCATCCGTTATACAAGTACACATATGATCTACAATAAAAAGCCATATTGTAGAAATTAAGCCAAAATGATACACAATGGTCTCTGTTGTATTAACCAACCTGGATGCTGTTTTAACGTCATCGAGCAAAACAGTATCGATTACGATTAAGTGCTCCATCCCTTCTAACTGCCCAAAGATTAATTCGCTTGCACACAGGGTAATGAAATGCATAACAAGCGGTAGCTTCATGTAATTGCAGCTGCATGCAGTTTAACACCGAAGGGAGTCCTCATCATGAACCATTTAACGAACGCACAAATCGAAGAACTTAAAAATAGCTTACTGGAAGAAAAAAAGGAATTGGAACGGCATTTTGATGTCGATAAAGATACAATGGATGGACAAATCGAATCGGAGCGTATGTCTACAGGTGAACTGTCCGCAGTCGACAATCATCCTGCTGATCTCGGTACGGAAACGTTTGAACGTGAACGCGATCTGGCGATCGATGATCAGATGAGCGATACATTGGAACAGGTGAACGCGGCTTTACAGCGGATCGAAGACGGTACGTACGGCATTAGCGAAGTGAGTGGTAAACAGATTCCATTTGAACGTTTGCAAGCATTGCCATTTACGACGTATTTGGTGGACGAAAGCCCACAGCAGGACAATGTAAATGACTATCGTCCGGTAGAAGAAGACCTAATTACCCCGCCTGCCAAAGGTTCGGGCGAAAATCGCCAGCATAACACCGGTCGTTTTGACGATGCCGGTGCATGGCAGGCAGTGGAAGATTACGGTGTTGCCGACTCCCCGGCGATGAGTGCACAGCGCGAAGTACACAGCTATAATGAGTTGGCTGAAGGCGCAGCAGACGAGGAAAACTTTACCGAAAGTGTCGAAAGCTTTGCGGCTAACGATATCGAAGGCAACCATCGCCATGTAGAAGAAGGGCCTGCTTCCCGTACGTATGAACGTCATGGCGAAGGCGATACTGAACTTCAGGTCGATGAAGCAGACGAGCAGATTGACGCTGAAGTGGAAGAAGCGGATCGCCGCCGTTAATTGTGTTACAGTTGACGCACGATCACCATCGACGCTGGTGATTGGATCATAAAATGTTCCGATGTGCATATACACCGTTCACTCATATCTAGTGCGAGCATTTAGCATGCAAAGCATCCAAATTCGCCTTCATATGCAAAACTAACTGTATTTGGATTAGCGAATGAGCCGATACACAGCTCATAAGCGCAGTAATCAAAAAAGGAATGGATCGGTTTAAACGATCCATTCCTTTTTTGTATGCGTTGTTGCTGCATGTCGTTCGATTGAAACAACGACACTGTTTATTCCGTCCGCTTCACTTTACGTTGCCTTTTACGCTACTTTTGCTGCATATTAATCGGCATGATCGGACTGAACATAGCATGATCCGAGCTGCTTATTCAAGCTCCTGCCTGATTAGTCGTCACAGCGAATTGTGTAATGACCAGCTTGATACGCGAAATGCGTTTATTTTCCACTTCTTCAACTACGAGTAAATGCCCGTCATGCGCCACGCTTTGTCCTACCTTAGGAGGCAGGGATTCAACACGGGAATACAGCCAACCGCCGATCGTATCGTATTCGGACATGTCCAGATCAAGCGAAAAGCGTGTATTAAACTCCTCAATCAGCATCATTCCATCGATGGAATACATCATTTCGTTGATCGGCTCAATGATCGGACGCTCATGATCAAACTCATCCTGTATTTCGCCAACAATCTCCTCCATAATATCTTCCAGCGTCACCAAACCTGCTGTACCGCCATATTCATCGATCAAAATGGCAATTTGTGTTTTGCCGCGCTGCATTAATTTCATCAGCTCGCTAATTTTGATCGATTCCGGTACAGCAATAATCGGACGAATCAGCTTGACCGAGTCAATGATCTGGTAACGCAACAGGTCTTTAATGTGCAAGAAGCCGACAATATGGTCTTTGTCGCCATCGCACACCGGATACCGTGTGCACATACCATTCAGGGCAATCTGCAAATTTTCTTCACGCGAAGCATGCAGACTGAGACAGATCATCTCGGTACGTGGAATCATAATTTCGTGGGCGGTTGTATCGGCAAACTCAAATATATTATCAACCAGCGCCAGTTCGGTATTATCGATCAGCCCGCTCTTGTTGCTTTCTTTCATCAGTATGCGTATCTCTTCTTCAGTATGAGCGGATTCGTGTTCGGATGCCGGAGCAATACCGAACAGTTTAAGCAATGCATTAGCCATGCCGTTCAACATCCAAATAAAAGGATACATTATTTTGTGGAACAACAACATCGGTGCAGCTGTCCAAAGTGTCACCGTCTCCGCTTTACGGATCGCAAGCGACTTCGGAGCAAGCTCACCCAGCACGATATGCAAAATCGTAATAATGATAAAGGCGATTGCAATCGAAACGCTGTGGATGGCGATTTCGTTGTTCCAGCCTATCGCTGTGAATACTGGTCGGATTAGATCGGCAATCGCCGGCTCACCAATCCAGCCAAGTCCCAGAGATGCCAGCGTAATACCAAGCTGACATGCCGACAAATAGGCATCCAAATTGTTCACAATGGACTGCGCAAAGCGCGCCCGTGTATTACCTTCATCAACTAGTGTTTCCAATCGACTGCTGCGAATTTTAACCATTGCAAATTCCGCCGCCACAAAAAAACCATTTAACAATACGAGTACAAATACGAGCAAAATGCTCAATAAACTGGGTAAGGGGTCAGTCAAGTGTGTCTCCCGCGCTGTCGTCCGCTAAGCGGATATCGATACAGCAACGGGTTCACCTCCTTCGAATAGTAGATTTTTGAATTGTGCGCCATTTCATGTGTACCGTCAATTTCCCAATGGTTTCACCTCATTTCATATGTAAGTATAGACGTTGCCTAATTATATTATAGCGCGAAAACAAAAACAGTCAAATCTACCCGACCTCCTGTGAAGTCGTCTAGACAACAAAATTTTTACAATTTCATCACGTTCTCTTAACATGCGCTCTTTATACTTTAGCAGGTGAACAGCATCGTATGCATGTGTGCGAAAGGCATTGAAACTATACAACAAAGTGAGGTTGATTGTTTTGGACAAATCGTCGGTTGTGCCTTCAAGGCGCACGCTCAAACGAACTATGGATCGCGAGCGATCCCGGATACGCCTCCCCCGTCGCACTGGTCGGTTACAAGAATATTCACTAGCTGCATTGTTTCTCGCTCCATCGGTAGCATTATTCAGCATTTTTCTATTTTATCCGTTAGTACAGTCGGTGTACTTAAGTCTTCATTCCACGACACCGCGCGGTGATGTTGCCAAATATATCGGACTGCGCAATTTTGAGCGTCTGTTTGAAGCGAGCGGCTTTTTGAACAGCTTATGGGTCACCGTGCAATTTATGCTGTTTACAGTGCCCACGTCCATCGTGCTCGCACTAATTCTTGCCGCGATTTGTCGTACTCATTTGCGCGGCAGCAAAGTGTTCCGGTTTATTTTCTCATTGCCGCTGGCGATTTCGGTCGGTACCGGTTCGGTCATCTGGATGATGCTGTTTCACCCAACGCTCGGTATGCCCAACTACTTGTTACAACTTATCGGTTTGCCAGGCATTCAATGGTTAACAAGCCCCAACTGGGCGCTCATTTCCATTTCGATTATGACCGTATGGATGAATGTAGGCTTTCTGTTTATTTTGCTGCTGGGCGGTATGGAAGGCGTATCCGAGGAAATTTACGAAAGCGCCCGGATGGACGGCGCTGGGCCATTGCTTACTTTTTTCCGTTTAACATTACCGCTGATCTCACCGACATTGTTTTTCGCTACGGTCACATCGATCATTAGTGCGTTTCAATCATTCGGGCAAATTAACATACTAACTAAAGGGGGGCCGGTTAACAGCACGAATGTGCTTGTGTTCAATCTGTATCAGGATGCCTTTGTAAATTTCCGCTTTGGCTCAGGCAGTGCGCAGGCGCTTGTATTGTTTGTGTTAATTCTCATTTTGACGATCATCCAGTTCAAATTCGGTGAAAAGAAGGTGCATTACCAGTGAAACCTAATTGGGTTCGACTTGGCTCGGCATATACCGTGCTGATCTTTGCTTCTATTCTGATTCTGTTTCCGTTCTGGACGGCATTGTCCAACTCGTTCATGACTGCTGCGGATTCGGCTACATATCCGCCGAAGCTGATTCCGTCTCACTGGAATGTGCAAAACTTTATCGATGTACTGAATACGATTCCGATTTTGCGTTTTATGACAAACAGCTTGCTGACGAGCTTGATCATTACGATCGGTCAGCTGGCGACTTCTTGTATGGCTGCTTATGCATTTGCTTTTTTAAGATTTCCGGGACGTAAGCTGCTGTTCTCGCTGTTTCTCGCTACGATGATGATTCCGTGGGAAGTGACGATTATTCCGAACTATTTGACAGTGCGCAGCTGGAATTGGCTCGATTCGTATGCTGGTTTAACCGTGCCTTTTCTCGCTACCGCGTTCGGAACGTTTTTGATGCGGCAATTTTTTATGCAACTGCCCAAAGAACTGATGGAAGCGGCACGGATCGACGGTTGTGGTCATCTGCGTATTTTCGCTTCACTCGTTGTGCCATTATCGATTCCCGGGCTGGCGACGCTTGGTGTGTATTCTTTTCTGACACATTGGAATATGTATTTGTGGCCACTGCTCATTACGAATTCCGACAGTATGCGCACCGTACAGATCGGTGTGAGCATGTTGCAATTTGCCGAATCGACTGCATGGAATGTCGTTATGGCAGGAATCGTACTTGTGCTGCTGCCTTCGCTCATTTTGCTTGCGGTTGGGCTTGGTCGTCTAGTCGGTGGCTTAACTGCTGGGTCGTTAAAAGGATAACAACAGTACATTTTCACAACGTTGCTAAAAAGTCGCTACATGAATGAATTAATTGTGAAATATTCGGCACAGTCAAATGGTCATCATCCTTGCTTTACTGTAACATCGCTCGCCTTGCAATACCGTTTCATATGACTATTAACTTATGTTAAAGGGGCAAATTCACTCATGAAATTCAAATCGTTGTTCACACGTCAATGGAGTCTGCTTGCATTAAGTCTGTTTCTGTTTTTGGCAGCTTGTAGCGGAGGCGGTGCTTCTTCAGGTTCTCAGCCAGCAGCCGCTGCGGATAGTGAAGCGACAGCGACAAGTTCGGGGCCTGTAAAAGTTGTGTTCTGGCATTCGATGGGCGGTAGTCTGGAAAATGTCGTAAATGATCTGGTGAAAAAATTTAACGATTCCCAAAAAGATGTGCAAGTCGAAGCCGTATTCCAGGGCGACTACGATACAGCACTAAGCAAATTCAAAACCGTAGTTGGTACGAATGATGCGCCTACATTAATGCAAGTGTACGATGTAGGTAGCCGTTATATGATCGATTCCAAAGCGATTACGCCGATGCAGCAATTTATCGATGCAGACAAATACGATCTGTCCAGCTTTGAACAAAACATTTTGAGCTATTACACATTCAATGGCAAGCAATATTCGATGCCATTCAATACGTCTAATCCATTGATCTACTACAATAAAGACTTATTTAAAGCTGCTGGACTTGACCCTGCCAATCCGCCAACAACATTTGCCGATTTTGAAGCGGCGGCGAAAAAACTGGCGGCAAAAGGCACACCAGCGGCGTTCCCGATCTACGGCTGGCTGCTTGAGCAGTTGTTGGCAAACCAGGATGTACAAATATTAAATAACGATAATGGCCGCAGCGCACCAGCAACAGAGTCGACGATCAATTCCAAAGCGGCAGTTGATACACTAACATGGTGGAAAAAGATGGTCGATGAAAAAGCGATGCTCAATCTCGGTCGTAAACCGGATGATACCGACAAAGCGTTCCTTGCCGAACAAACAGCGATTACGATGAACAGTACCGGCGCACTGCGCAACTTGCTGAAAAACTCTCAAGGTAAATTCGAACTCGGTACAGCTCCATTGCCTAAACCATCGGCGGCTTATAAAGATAAAGGCGGCGTTGTTATTGGTGGTGCAAGCTTGTGGATTATGAACAACCACCCTACTGCCGAACAACAAGCAGCATGGAAATTTATTAAATTTTTGGCTGAACCGGAAAATCAAGCCTACTGGTCTGTAAATAGCGGTTACTTCCCGATTACGAAAAAAGCATATGATATCGATCTAATGAAAGAAAACTTGAAAAAATATCCGCAATTCCAAACCGCTGTCGATCAATTGCATCATACAAAGATCGATCCAGCTACACAAGGTGCGGTAATGGGTATTTTCCCTGAAGCACGTCAATTGACCGAAACTGCGATCGAAGAAGCGTTGACTGGTAAAAAGACACCTCAACAAGCGCTTGACGATGCCGCCGCTCAAATTACGCAAAAATTACAAGATTATAATGATTCCGTATCGCAGTAATGAAGCGTAATGAACCGCAGCAACAGTGTGTCCAATGCACACTTGATCTTACAAAAGCCATTATCATTATATAGAAATCAAGCAGAACTCCAATCTACTAGTAGCTTGTCTTCAGTGAATTTACAGTTTGTCGATCTAACCATTGCTTGATGATGAATAGGTTAACGTACGTTCAAACACAATTTCCATTTGAGACAGCCTACTAGTAGCTTGTCTTCAGTGAATTTACAGTTTGTCTATCTAATCATCGCTTGGTGATGAATAGGTTAAGGTACGTTTAAACACAATTTTTATTTGAGACATCTTACTAGCGATGTTGTCCTATCGATTGTTTGCCAAATCGCCGCTTATAGCACCCATCGTCCTTACAGCAAAAAACGCCGATTGTACGGAATTTTTCCGTATAATCGGCGTTTAGTATTTTATTAGCATAAAAGATTTGATTGATCGTCTATTGCTGTGGCAAAAACTGACGTGTTGGTGCCGCATGACCGGAAATATTCGTATACGCTGAAGTCGATTCGGTAAATACGGCATGATCCAGCTCCGCAAACGAGATCACTTCGCGCTGACCGTTATGCGCATGGCGAATAACAAAATGATCTTCTCCCGTCGCTTCCAGTCTGCCGCGCAACATATTGTTTCTTGCTTCACGACCGGCGATCATATGAAAAATTCCGACCAATCCCATTTTTTCCTGCAATTTTTCACGCGTATTGTGTTGATCCTGAGTTGTGCCAAAGTGGATGACTGCATCTTTTACGGACGGTGTCATCATCTGCCCTGTACGTGGTTCAGACAATGTCTGATCCGTATGGCCATGCCTATGCTCATTACGATAAGCAACCGGACGATAAGGTTGGGTTAACATGATTGCATTCCTCCCGTAAATGAAAGTGTACCACATCCTCTACTATACCCTTTTGCATAATCATCGAATCGATTATTTCCCAAAATATAGTAAATTTAATGCGCAATCACAGTTCCATTCGTTGCTGAGCGGATGGGCGTACGAACAGTATAACAGAATACTGTCATTTACAATTCGTCCGAATGGACGATTTCAGCTCGCCTTATGATGTCGACGCCTGTGCTGATCGTCCTATACAGTCATTTATGCTTTGGACAAGTCTGCACCGGTCAGCTCTGCTGACAGTTTCCATAGACGTTTTGCTTGTTCTGGATCAACCGCATACTCTTTCACACCGGCGGAAGGTTTGTCTGCTTGATAAGGTACTGCGATATCGCAATCTTCACAATAGACGCCACCTTTATCTGCAAGCTGTGGCGAAGTTGCAGCCCATACTTGTGTTGCTGCACCTTGTTCCGGTGTTTTAAACGCTTCATTAACGGTTTCTCCATCTTCACTAATCCAGTTGAGCGCAATCATTTCCTCTTTGGGCATATGGCGTTGTAACGGAGTCAATATTCCACCTGGATGCACGGCAAACGCGCGCACGCCATGTGCTGCACCAAGTCGATCCAGTTCTACGGCAAATAATGCATTCGCCGTTTTCGATTGTCCATACGCTTCAAACTTTTGATAATTGCCTTCAAAGTTCAAATTGTCCCAACGAATCGGTGAGCGATGGTGACCTGTTGACGATGTGGCAACGACACGCGCACCACCATTAGCTTTTAAAGCAGGCCAGAGCAGATTGATCAATGTATAATGTCCGAGATGATTGGTCGCAAATTGTAATTCCCAACCAGGACCGACACGTGTCTCTGGACAAGCCATAATGCCTGCATTTAAAATTGCCACATCGATACTGCGTCCACGATCCAGGAAACGTTGGGCAAACGCACGTACACTGTCCAAATCAGACAGATCAAGCTCATCGACTTCGACTTTTTCGATTCCAGCCAGTGCTTCACGTGCAGCATCCGGGCGACGAGCAGGCACTATCACATGGGCACCTGCTTTCACTAGCGCACGCGTCGTTTCCAATCCAAGACCAGAGTAACCACCCGTAACGAGTGCCAGCTTACCGGACAGATCAATACTTGCCAGTACATCATCTGCTGTACTGCGATAACCGAATCCGGAGTTAATCTTTTCTTGCGGTGTTTGTTGATAAGCTTTTGTCATAATTTGTATTCTCCTCTCATCCTACTCATTTGAAATTGATCACAGGTCTACTTTACAACCTAGAGTGAACTCTAGGTCAAGCCCTTATTTTCCATTTATGCACGATCTAACGAGCTTGAAATATAGTTTTCATATACATTGGCTTTATTTGTAATCACATCTAAACATTCATTTAAATGCTGCATCTGATCGATGACACGTTGCTGATGCTCTTTTAAAATCGCAAGACGTTCATGCTCATTGCCTGGTCCTAATCGAACCAACTCCGCAAAGCGTCGAATTTGCGCAATTGGCATTCCTGACGCACGCAAGCAAATACAGATGCGCAGCCACTCTACATCAACTTCATTGTAGCGACGTCTTCCACCTCCATCGCGCGACACTTTTAAAGTAAGCATCAGTCCTTCACGCTCATAAAAACGTAGCGAATGTACGCTAAGTCCAAGTCGTTCCGCCACTTCTCCAATCGATAGCTGGGCTGAATGTTGCGGTAGCTTCGTATTCGTTGTGCTCGTTGGTTGCTCGTTCTGATTGTGCGTAGAACTGGATGCAGATGATCTAGCTTTAGATGTAGTCGATGAGCGTACCTCTTGTTGCGAGGCAGCAGATAATGGATTATTCATACGCTTATTCTCCTTTAGATGAAACGATTAGCTTACATGATCACATAACGCTTATATCATCACCGTACCAGTTAAGTTGCACATATTGATTCATAGCGGTTTATGAAATCGTTGAGTATATTCATCAGACACTTATACAGGGTCAGCTTGATCTTACCGGAAGCTGAGTTTATGTACCAGTTTACAACAGAGACAGCATGTAGCCAAATAGGAATTCGGAGTGTTTTATAAAAAATACAGGAATCCGTTTACGTTTGCATTCATAGTTCTAGTAGTCTGTCTCAAATGTAAATTGTGTTTGAACGTACGTTAACCTATTCATCATCAAGCAATGGTTAGATCGACAAACCGTAAATATATTTGAGACAATCTACTAGGCAATGTCTTCAAACCTTCCACGTTGTCATTTTATTATTCAAGTTGATCGCGTTTTAGGTGAGTTGAGCTGCGTATACAAGCGTAATCTAATAAAAAAAACACATCGAACTGCCTACGAAGCAGTTTGAAGACACCTCCTAGTAGGCTGACCAGTTTAAATTCGATGCCTGATTGACTACATCTTATGAAAAATACACTGGCATTGTAGCAGGATAATATCGCTGCTATGCAATATCAAACTGTCTATTTACCACGGTCAGTCTACTAGAGCGTGTACGCAAACTCGTAGGCTGCACCAATACACCATGTTTGCGTATAAGCCTAACATAATCTGTTTTCTTTTTCGTGATTTTGTGCTTTTTTATAAAAGAAAAGATACTATTTTCTCAGCGATACTTCTCATAATCTAGCTCACGTTAGAGCGTTGACACACTAGATGGAACATGCTAGTATTTTTATACCAAGTATGCTTGTCGGATTAGTTTGTAACTAATTGGCAACGACTACAACTGGGATGTTATTTATTATGTATACACGTGTATAATGTGCTTGCCTGAACAATGAAAATCATCTGCTCCCAGATTAGATACAATAACGAATAAACATCGATTGTGCACTATTACTTCTCTCTATAATAAAGGAGCTATCATTATGTCTTCTGATTCTATTTACCGTGATCAAGTTGAATTTGGCTGGTTTATGCCTACGATGGGTGACGGTACAAGTCTCGGGCGCGATTCCGAGCGTAAGCCAACCCTTGAATATTTAACCGATGTTGCTCAGACAGCCGAGAAGTCGGGCTTTGAATTTGTACTGATTCCAACGGGTGGCGCATGTATCGATTCGTGGGTTGTCGGCTCTGCGATCATTAGTGCAACTACGACGCTGAAGCCACTTGTAGCAGTACGTCCAGGTCTGATTGCTCCCGTTTTAACTGCACGTATGGCAGCCGCACTTGATCAACTATCAGGTGGGCGCGCTCGTATTAACATCGTGACCGGTAGCTCACCTGATGATCTGGAAGAACTTGGCGACCCACTTGCCCGGGCACATGATGAGAAATATGCGCGCACTCGTGAATACTTAGATATTATTAAAGGCGTATGGGGACAAGCTTCTGGACTGGCTTCAACCGAATTTGGTGCTGGTGCAGAAGCGTCCATTACCGATCATAAACTGCATTATAAAGGTGCATATTACGAAATCAACGGCGGGAAAAGCCGTCCTGCTACCGTGCAACAGCCTGGCTTGCCGATTTATTTCGGCGGTAGCTCTCCTATGGCAAAAAGTGTCGGTGCTGAATATGCGGATGTATTCCTCATGTGGTCGGAGCCGCTCGATATGATCAAGCAGCAGATTGAGGAATTGCAGGAATCGCAGCGTCAGCATGCAGAGCATACTGGCACACTGCGTCCGCTCCGCGTTGGTATGCGTGCTCAGGTGCTCGTTCGTGATACAGAGGAAGAAGCATGGGAAGCCGCGTGCAATTTGATCAAGGACATTGATCCTGCAACGATCGAGCGTGCCAAAGCTGCATTTAGCAAAACAGGTGCAACCGGACAAAATCGTCAAAACCAAATTCGTGATGCAGCCGCAGCCAATGACTTTGTTGTTGGACCAAATCTGTGGGCAGGTCTGTCTAATGTTCGTTCAGGTGGAGCATTGATGTTTGTCGGTACACCGGATCAAGTATCAGATCGTTTGTTAGAATACGCAGACGCTGGTGTAACTTCATTTATTTTGTCGAGCTATCCACATCTGGAAGAAGCAGCTATCTTCGGTGAAAGTACATTGCCTCTGTTCAAGGAAAAATGGAGCCGTCGTGCGGTTCAGCAGGAGCAAGTAGCAACTACATCATCATAGCGCTACATTGTTCTGCAAAAAGCTATCTGTGCTTCAGCAAATAGTAACTACATCATCGTAAAAGGCGTAGCTATGCACAAAAAATAGCTACACTGCTTGAATGAATCGCATAGATTTGAACAACATAGATGGTATATTGCTGAACATATGTCGTCTTCATTTGCAGCAACAGACTTCAATCCGACAGTTTGAGTTCATCATATACTAACAGATATCGCATAAAAATAAGTATAACAACAGCCAATCCTACTGTATTCATCGGATTGGCTGTTGTTTGTATAGTTTATAAATTGCCTTGTTGTACTTAGACTCTAATCTGCTATATGCTATGCTGCTGGCTACTCCATATAGATCATTTTACGAGTCATACCGCCATCGATCACAAGCTCTGCGCCTGTAATAAATGAATTTTCTTTAGACGTAATGAACATACACGCACGTGCAATATCTTCTGGTTTACCGACACGACCTGCTGGATGCTGTTTATGATCTTCCGGTTTTAATGCTTTATAATCGCCATTTTCGATCCAGCCTGGGCTGATACAATTTACGCGAATATCATCCTGTCCCATCGATATAGCGAGCGCATGGGTTAATGCGGTAATGCCACCTTTAGACGCTGCGTATGCTTCGGAATGAGGCTCAGACATATGTGCACGCGTTGAAGAAATGTTTACGATACTTCCACCTTGACCTTCGCGCATCACTTTGCCAGCTTCACGCGACAACAGGAAACAGCCGCGTACATTCGTATTCATTACACGATCCCAATCCGCTAAAGTTAATTCGTATGGCGACACCCAATGCCCGATACCGGCATTATTGATGACTACATCGATCTGTCCTGTTGTCTCGACTGCTTCCTTGACGAGATGCTTAATCTGTTGTTCATTTTGTACATCACACGGCAAAAAGTGAGCTTGTCCCCCCTGCTCTCTAATCCCCGCTGCTGCCGCTGCTCCTTCAGATTCAGCAACATCGCTCAGAAATACAGTCGCTCCAGCCGCGGCATAAGCTTCTGCTACTGCGCGCCCAATTCCTTGTGCTGCTCCGGTGACGATGACTGTGCTTGCCGTGTAGTCCATATGTTATCCCCTCCATTCTCCGCTACTTGCCGGAGAGTTATAGTATAGATGATTGGCTTGATCATGCTATTTTATCAATAGATGCAGCTTCCTGTATAACCATTATTCAACGTCTTTTATAGCTGCGAAACGTTGCTGTATGTATAGTTCTGTTTTTATAATATACCGTATCCCGCTACGAAAAAACGTCATCTGTACACATCAAAAAACCGCTACACTTCTCCATATGATGAAGTGTAGCGGTTTATGAATAGCCAATGATCCATTCTCGCCTGCCTAAAAAAAACATAGTTACTGTAATTAGCGTTGTGCCACACTGCTGCCATCGTATACAGACGCTCTTTAAGCTGATGCGCAGCGTATGCAGCTTACGCATAGTAGGCGTTAAGCAATTGCTGGGTATCATCTTTCTCACCATCGAATAGCCCTTGATCTGCCCAGCAAGCGAGACATGTTTCTTCATCTTGGCATTTTGCTGCTTCCTGACAGTTGTAGCATAAATTCATATAGTATTGGGTAAAGTTCTCGTTTACGTTCGTTCTCATCTTAATCATCTCCTCGTATTTTCTACACCTTCATCATAAGCGATATTCCTATTTAACAATGTGACATTTTTCACAAATGAACTGAAATTTTAAATTATTTTTGATCTTTTTAAAATTGCTACGTTTAGTATGTGCTATTAGGCTGACTACGTTATGCATTAAATGTGGAGTTTAATGTCATATAGCCTACACATTTGCATGATGTGATACATGGATATGGACATACGATAGAGTCGGTCAGACAGCATATGTAAGATAGTTAAGCTACTAACAGCTTGTTTTAAGTGCATTTACAGTTTGTCTATCTAACCATCGTTTGATTACGAATAGATTAAGATAAGTTCAAACACGATTTTTACTTGAGACAGCCTACTAGAGTAGGTGTCCACGTTTGCTCCACATTGTATAAATAATATGAAAAAGGTAGCTATCACGAGGACAGCTACCTTTTTCGTATATAAAATTACGGTTACACACGTAGTGGATCATTTCAATTTATACTACGGCGATCGCCAAATCCATGCTTATTGCATCGCTTCGCTAGCTTACCTTCCTTCACCATTAACGGAACAGATTGCTTTTTGCCAGATCGATTAACTCATCTCCGCGTCCGTTCATAATTGCTTTTGCCATCCAGAGCGAGAAGCCTTTTGCCTGCTGTACGGTAATCGTTGGCGGCATCGACAGCTCTTGACGATTAACTAGCACATCAAGCACTACCGGACCATCATAGGCAAGTGCACGCTCAACAACATCTTCCAACTGTTCCGGGTCTTCAACACGAATGCCATGAATGCCGAGCGCGTTGGCTACCGCTGCAAAATCGGTGCTATGCAAATCAGTACCGGATTCGAGATAACCACCTGCTTTCATTTCTAACTCTACAAAGCCGAGGGCACTATTGTTAAACACGACTACTTTAACTGGTAAATTGTGCTGCTTTAATGTGATCAGATCACCCATCAGCATACTTAATCCACCATCGCCGGAAAATGAAATGACTTGACGATCGCGCTCAGTAGCCTGCAAACCAATCGCCTGCGGTAACGCATTTGCCATCGTGCCGTGATTGAATGAACCGATCAACCGCCGCTGTTCATTCATTTCTAAATAGCGCGCTGCCCAAACGGTTGGCGTTCCGACATCACACGTAAATACAGCATTTGACGCAGCCGCATCACTAATCACTTTGGTCAAATATTGCGGATGCATGCCGTTTTTGACACTATTGCCTTTGACCGCCATCTCATCCAGTTCTTCGCGTACTTTGTTGTAACGTTCGACCGATTTTTGCAAATGATCACTTTTGCGATCATCTTGCAACAGTGGCAGCAGCTCACGGACTGTATCTTTCACATCGCCACATACACCATGTGCCAGTGGGGTACGACGACCGAGATTAGCGGCATTAATATCCACTTGCAAAATCGTTGCTTTTTCCGGATAAAATTGACGATAAGGGAAATCCGTACCGAGCATGAGCAATACATCACAATCCATCATCGCCCGATACCCGGATGAATACCCGATCAGACCGGTCAACCCGACAAAATAAGGATTGTCATAGGCGAGATGTTCTTTACCGCGTAAAGCAACAACCATCGGTGCTTGCAGTTTCGCGCACAACTCCATCAGTTCAGCATGCGCGCCTTTGCAACCTGCACCACAGAGCAATGTCACTTTTTTGCCGTCATTCAAATAGCTTGCCAGCGTCTGCAAATCATCGGCAGACGGATGTACAATCGGCTTCGACGGATAACCAACATGTGCCGGCACCTCATGACCGGAGTCGTCCAGGCTAGCAATATCACCAGGCAGTACAACAACCGATACGGTCGATTTGCCGATCGCTGTCTGAATCGCCATCGTTAAGATGCGTGGCATCTGTTTCTCCGTTGTGATCGTTTCGCAAAAATCACTGCACTCTTGAAAAATCTGCTCCGGATGCGTCGCTTGAAAATAGCCGCTGCCAATCTCATCACTCGGAATATGGGCAGCGATCGCCAGCACCGGTACACGGTTGCGGTAGCAATCGTACAATCCGTTGATCAGGTGCAAGTTACCGGGACCGCTACTGCCTGCACATACTGCGATCGTTCCGTTCAGCTCTGCCTCCGCTCCTGCCGCAAAAGCAGCCACTTCTTCGTGACGTACGTGAATCCATTCGATTTTGCCGGAGCGACGCACCGCATCGATAATCGCATTTAGCGAGTCTCCAGTAATGCCAAAGATTCGTTTTACACCGGCATTAACAAGCGTTTCTACTACAGCATCTGCAATCGTCTTTTTCATTGTGCTCACCTTTCTGTACTTTACTGTATATAAAGCATAATTGAATCGTTCGCATACAATGTTACTCGTTTCACGTACTAAATCATAATGTTTGTATGATTTGTTACTTATACGTTTTACGGATGGCTATTACGAACGTAGCCACACATCCGCATAGCTTTGATCCCGTTTGAACTGTGCGAGTGCATACGAACAAGTCGGGAATATTTTTTTGTCTGCCGTTCGTGCAGCTTGAGCGACTTCATCCAGCAAGCCTTTGGCGATTCGACCGCCGCGAAATTGTGGATCGACATACGTATGATTAAGCGTCCACGTATCATTTTCCGGTCCAGGCACATACGTAATTTCTCCAATAATTCGTTCGCCTAGCTTTACAAAATATGCCGGCCCTTCTTTAAACAACTTGGCTCCTTCTACATCATGCAGCCAACTACTAGCGTTGACACTGGAATCTGTGCTGGACAAAGCAGCATCTTGACTGCTCTGCTCGGCAAGCGAATTTGGACGGCTGTCATCATTAGCCTTGCCAAACAAACTTTTGATGACCGTAGCCGTCTGCTGAATATCTTGTTTGCTCGATCGCATATGCTGCTTTGATGCGCCGATACTCGTACCTGCTTCGCTTAATGCTTGCTTAAACTGATCGGTAGACGATTTTGCCTTTTCAGATGTCGATTTGGCATGCTCCATCGTGCCTTGCAGCTTCTGCTGCGCCTCATCCACATCGCCTTTCACCTCGTCCAGCATCGTTTTGATTTCGTTCATTGTGCCTTTTACATCATTAATGCTGTCCTTGATGCCCATCAGTTCTTTGATCGGGTTTCTCACAGATTGTCCTCCATTCGGCTTTAGTATAATGCTGTATGTTTATTCTTGCTGCTTGTGCTGCTACGTTGTTCTGTGCTGCATTACCCATTCTGTGTTGCTTTGACGATTGATGTATCGCTGTAGCATTACATCATTTATTACCCAATTATCGTCAAGATATGACACGGAATTACAGACTTTTTTTACGATATTGAAATGTTATTTAGACTGGATTATGCCTCGTTTGCCGTTAACATAATTATTTTACCTATTTGATCATTTTGAGCCGGCTAAACGATGTTTTGTAATTTACAATTTATCTAGGTTGGATTATTTTTTACGTGTGAAAATGAAATTTCGTCTGTACAATGTATCCTTTAAACGTTGATATAACGGTGATTTTCAGCATTTTGAGACAGTGTCTGTTCCACTCTTTGCGAGCTACTCATTATGTAATGTAGGCGTAAAATCGCATAAACAAAAGGAAAAAGATGGATTTTAAAGCTTGCGAGACTTATTTTACATAAATCGGATTTTACACTCGTTTAACGCTTTTTACACCGCTTTCATTTTCTAATAACACGGTATATGATGTAGACATCACCAAACAGCAACGCTTTAATGCAAGACATCAAGCATTGTTGCAGGTGATGTACTCTATTACTTCCTAATGATTTAATTTTAGGAAAGGAGAGAGTCGTCCTATGGCGTAAGTTATTGCCACCTATTCGTTCAACTGCAGAACCAATCGGCGTCCGTGAAAACGCCCTGATGCGCAGATTGAGGAATAGAGAATTAGCACAACTTAGACCATTGGACGAGACAACGAACAACTTTTTCAAGCAAGTTCAATTTCACTTGTATGAAAGGGGCAGGATTCCGTTGAAACAGGTTAGCGAAGCATACCGGCACGATTTCACGTAAGAAAAGCGTAGTGACAGCGTTTTTCGTGAAATGGGAGTATGTGGGAACGCATAGGATGAAGGTTGCGCTACTGAAAATGTACGAATGGAAAGTAGGTAAGGAATGAACTGTTTTCAAGCAAGCACTATGACTTGCTAGGAAGGGAGCAGGATTCCAATGCAATAGCGAAAGCGAAGCATATTATAATCGGCTGCACACAGAAAAGTGTCCGTGAAAACATTTTTCGCAGTTCGTGGATATGTGGGAAACTCATCTGATGCGATGACCGAACAACTCTTAATTGAGTTTATGGCTGCAAGAACATGAAGGCACAAATGAAATGATTTGGATTGACCTGTGTTCGTTTTTTGAATGAATATTTTGTTCGTTTGAATGAAATGGATGTTAATTATGTTTCTCCATTATGCAGAAAGGCTGTGAACAGAGGAAAATGCTATTTTCGAGCAAGTGTGTAGTATCTTGTTAGGAAGGGAGCAGGATTCCAATGAAACAGGTTAGCGAGGCATACTGAAGCGTAATTCACGCTAGAAAAGCGTAAGTGACAACGTTTTTCGTGAAGACGTGGTATGCTGGAAATCATTCCATATGCAAAGACATGGATGATGTAATGAGAAATGTGCGGATGAAAATACGTTTCGACCCCGATGGGTTGGATAGCATAAATCGCTCACACGCCCGTAGAAAATGGCTGTGAAGCAAGCATAGCCATTCGTTATGCATTCGGCATACGAACAGCGCTATGACATCAATGAGAACAATCGCTAAACGGTTGTCAGCGTCTGCAGAGCAATGACAATCGGCAGCATGGACGGCGAAAGTAACCATGTCACGCATGTGAATTGTTGTAGGAGGACCGTTTACAATTGAATATTGTTATTAATGATTAAAACCCCACAGCCTTGTTAATTCAAGTATGTGGGGATTTTCATATGCATAACTTTTGTGGCGGGATAGCCGCCGCTCTGTGCTGCTTGCATTATACAAAGGACATACTCTCATCCATTCCAAATTAAAAGGGATTTCGCTCGTTTGCTTTCTTACTACTGCTCTTATTGCTGCTGTCCGTTCATTTTGGCTCGCACTAAACGAATTTTCTCGTATACTCGTATATTTGGAGAAAGATTGAATTTTAACTATATTACCTATTACTGCTTCGCTCTCAACCAGCTTCCGATCTGTTGGCTTGCTTTGCGCACGGCTGCCGCTGAACGGTGTAGTTGTAGCTGGGAGGCAAAACCGTGGATCATGCCATCGTAGCATTCATAGTGTACTTCATTGCCGCTTTCTTTTAGACGCTCTGCGTATTGGGCGCCTTGGTCGCGTAGTGGGTCGTATTGGGCGGTAATAATAATTGCTGGTGGCATGCCGCTTAGGTCGGTAGCAAGTAATGGTGAGGCGTATGGTTGTTTCGTATTTTCTGCTTCGGTAAAATAGCTTTGTTCAAACCAGCTCATCATTTCGGCGGTTAGGATGTAGCCTTCTCCATTTTCCGTATAGGACGGTGTGCCTTCGCCTTTACCTGTAGATGGGTAAAACAATAACTGTGCAGCTGGCATAACGGTATGATGGTCTTTGGCTGCTAGACAAACTACGGTCGCCAGATTGCCACCGGCGCTATCTCCTGCGACTGCGATCCGTGATGCGTCCAATTGCCATTGTTCGGCATGTTGGACGATATAATGAAAGGCATCGTAGGCGTCTTGCATTGCTGCCGGAAAAGGATGCTCTGGTGCAAGGCGATAATCGACGGCGATCACACAGCAACCCGATTGTAGTGCCAAGCGGCGGCACAATTCGTCATGTGAATCAAGACTGCCGATCACCCATCCGCCTCCATGATAAAATACTATTGCAGGCTGCAATGTGCCCTGCTCGACCTCGGTTGGCGTATAGATGCGTAGCTTTAGTTTGCGCTGAGGAAGTTTGATTTTCGCTTTGTTTACGTTATACAGAGCGGTCGGATGAGGAACTTGTTTGCGTGCCATGCGTGCCTCTATAATACGCATCATTTTTGGATGGATCGTATGCATGGGCGGAATGCGTAAACGATTAAAATTGTCTACCATTGTCTGTACTTCTGGATCAAGTGCCATAATGTTCACGCTCCATTGTTTAAATTGTATAGCCAAAAATACGGCTGTTCTCTCTATCTTTTAACCTTTTTTTGAGCTAATGCTGCATCCGAGCTAGAATATGACAAGGTTTACATACGATTATCTGTTGTTAAATGCAGTTTATATATTAGGATAACATGCGTTTACGTTTAGAAATTTAAATTGGTTTTTAATTCCATTTCAAGTTTATGTACATACTGTTCGTTAACGGTAGGCTTTTGTTTTAATAGGTTCAATAATCGGGCAAATCCGGCATAGTAATCCGGATCATATGCCAAATTTGCCTTTTGCATCATCACTGTGTAGCGCCGCTCAAATTGTAGTGCATGACGCATCCCATATTTAAAATTCATCACCCATAGCTTTAGCAAATGTACCCACGGATCGTTGACAAACAACGCACAATTATAGGTCGAGTACGCTCGGTCGTTCATAATGCCGATATCGTAAAAAGCAAATGGATTGTCACCGTCAATAAACAAGGAGACGAGAAATTTATCGGGCATTAAACTGTTGGCAAAATCGTGCCATAATGTTGAAAATGACGTCTGAATCGACTCGAACGTTTGCCATAAAGCGGTAGCTGGGTTCATATGTCGAATGGAAAGCAATAGATCGATGTCGGAGAAACGATCCGACATGCCTGTCGTATGACTACCGACGAGTTTGACATCTGTAATCCACTCACAATCGTTTAGATGCTGTAGCAATTGTCGGGTTAATAATGAGGGTTCGTTTGATTGCATGATAATCTCCTCCATCTATTTTAAGCTTTTCGACTCACCCGTTTGATTGATCATGGAGCGCTACGTATAAGCTTAGTGTACAACCATTCTTTTGCGTCAAGCAAAATGATTGCTTAATGATTGCTTACTGTTCATCGCTAATAACTAGCGGCGACAATAAGCAATAGCGCTTTCTACTTACAGAAAGCGCCTGCTCATATTTATTGTATAGGTTGCGGCATTATAGCGGATTACTATTCCATATTTCGTTGGCGGTTTCACGCACAAGCCGAATTTTATTCCATTGTTCTTCTTCGGTCAGCATATTGCCTTCCTCAGTCGAAGCAAAGCCACATTGTGTGCTCAGACAGAGCTTTTCCAGCTCGACAAAACCTGCTGCTTCAGCGACACGTTGTTTGAGCATCTCTTTGCTCTCCAACCCGCCATGCTTTGTCGTCACAAGTCCGAGCACTACAAATTGATCGGCAATATAGCGTAATGGATGGAAATCTCCCGCGCGTTCATTATCGTATTCGAGGAAAAAGGCGTCCACTTCGGTATGTGCAAACAGTTGTTCCGCCACCGGCTCATAACCACCAGCCGCAAACCAAGTAGAACGGAAATTGCCTCGACATACGTGCAATGCAATCGTCATATCCGCCGGACGCTCGGCAATACTTTCATTAATGAGCCGTACATAATCACGGGCAAGCTGATCCGGGTCTTGTCCACGATTGCGAATAAGCATACGATGACGACTGCTGCACAGCGTTCCCCAAGTTGTATCGTCGAGCTGCAAATAACGACAGCCTGCATCGTAAAACGCCTGAATCGCATCACGATATACGGTAACAATATCGCGATTAAGCTCCTCTGGATCATCGTATACATCATTGCCGTTATAGCTCTCCACAAAATGGAACAGTGCTGGCGACGGGATCGTCATCTTTGCTACCCGATCCCCTGCCAGCGTTTTCAAAAAGCGAAAATGCTCCAACATCGGATGCTCGCCAAACGAGATTTTATCGACTACGCGAAAGCTTTCCGCCCGGTTACGATTGTCGATGCCGGCGGTAGGCAACCCGATCTTCTCGGTACCTTTTACACCAAAAAAGAAATCCAGATGCCACCAGCCACGCCGAAATTCGCCATCGGTTACTGTTTGCAGTCCCATTTCTTTTTGCTTGTTCACGAGCAGTGTAATTTCTTCATCTTCAATCCGCTTGAGCTGTTCGGCACTCAGCTCGCCGCTTTCGAATTGAAATCTCGCCTCCCGCAGTGACTCCGGACGCAAATAACTGCCCACAATATCACAGCGAAATGGAGGATAAATTCTGCGTGTGCCTGTCATTGGAATGGACATATGCTCCTCCTACAATAAGAATTGATTCATATTCAGATAACTATTGGATACGAGATCGTTCAAAATATCGATATATTTGGAAGCAATATCGCTTGGCTTGCGGTCTTTATGGGCAATCCAGCCGACGGTGAAATCTTCATTCGTCTGTAGCGGGATCGCCGTCAACTGCTCATAGTTAAATTGCGAGACGAGTATGCCTGTACCGATCGTATAACCGTTCGTGCCGGCAAGCAGATTCGCCAGTGTCGCACGATCATTCACTTTAATACTTTTCACTACATTGGAGAAGCTAACCATTTCTTCTGAAAAATGCAGCGAATTGTTCGCCCCTTGATCAAACGTAATGTACGGATACGTGCTCACATGTTGAGTCGTCACATATTCGCGCTCTGCTAGCGGATGTCCGGCACGTACAAAAATATGCGGGCTTGTATTAAACAGTGGCGTAAACATCAAATTGCCATCGCTAAACAGCTTGTTCATCACTTTAAAATTACGTTCATTAATGTACAAAATGCCGAGATCGCTACGCAATGTTTTGACATCTTCGATAATGTTGTATGTCTGTGTCTCACGCAACTGCAAATTGTACTCGTTAATATCGCTCTGTTCCATCAGCTTCACAAATGCATCGACCACAAACGCATAATGCTGTGTCGAAACGGAAAAATGGATCAAATTGCGTTTACTGCCGTGGTAACGATTCTCGATCAATTCCGCCTGTTCAATAATTTGGCGCGCATAGCCGAGAAATTCCATCCCTTCAACCGAGATGCTAATGCCCCGATTCGTCCGATCAAAAATCGAGATTCCCAATTCATTTTCCAATTCCTTGATTGCATTGGACAGGCTGGGCTGGGAAATAAAAAGCCGCTTGGCGGCCTCGTTCATCGAGCCACAATTTGCGATTTCGATCGCATAGCGGAGCTGTTGCAGTGTCAATGCCGTTCCCCCTTTGACTTGGCGGTCTGCCTGTTCACGTCCAGAGCACACCTATTCTATCATAACACGGAGTTATCGTAGCACAGAAATACATGTCAATCCAAGCGTTTACTTACAAAAGCTAGGTTGATGATATCAACATGCCTTATGCTCCTACGTGACGAGCTGATAAATGCAATACGAAAACAACCGATTTGCATGATGCAAATCGGTTGTTGTTTACCATCCATACATAAGCTAATTTGCGGCGAGTTCGCTGTCTGTATTAGCAGCAGCAATGCAAATTCCAGTAACTACAAAACGTTGCCGCTTGGCGGTGTCTTCAAACGATGCTACACATCATTTTATCGTGCACAAAGATCACTTTTAAACTAAAACAACACCTTGTACAGCTTAGCCTGACGCAAACTACCCGGATCGAACGAGCTGTAAAGCAGTTTAAAGACATGCCTTAGTTCATCGATCTGTTCAGCAATAGCGCGCTCGTTGCAGCTAACCATCAGCTTGAAAGCCTAAAACATGCTTTGCTAAATGAGCGTTCAAATGTTTAACAGTATAGGTTAGAAAGAAAATTTAACATGAATGTCTCGCTCAAGCACCCACTGCTCAAACTCTGTCACTTTCATCGGTCGCCCGTAATAATAGCCCTGAATATAATAACAGCCAAGTTGTTGCAATAGCTCTACATGCTCCAGCGTTTCCACCCCTTCTGCAAGCACATGCATATCGAGCTGTTCAGCAAGCTCTAGTACAGAGCGAATGACCGCTTCATTGCGCGGATTACGATCGATATCATAAATAAGTGAACGATCGATTTTGATAAATTGAAACGGAAAAGTGGTCACTGTGCGCATCGATGAAAATCCTGTACCAAAATCGTCTACCGCTAAGGCGACGCCCATATTGACCAGTTCGTTACACATCGCCATAATTTGTTCTTCTTCACGAATAGCGGCACTTTCGGTAAATTCTAGGCAAAGAAAGCGTGGAGGTAGCCCTGTACTTTGCAGCACATTGGCAACTTTATAAGCAAATGCCGGATCGCTCAGCTGACTTGATGCTACATTGACTGAAATTTGCATCGGACAGTAACCGCCTTGGTTAATCCATTTGGCGCCTTGCCTTGCCGCCTGCAACATTACCCATTCTCCAATTTGCCGGATCATACCACTCTGCTCGGCAATCGGAATAAAGTCCTGCGGCGACACAAAGCCAAGTTCAGCCGAATTCCAGCGCAATAGCGCTTCAGCTCCAATGACCGCACCGGTGCGACTGTCCACCTGAGGCTGATATACAAGTGAAAATTCATCGCGTGCCAGTGCCATTTCCAGCCCTTGCTGCATTAGCAAATATTGCTCGGCAGCGCTTTTTAACGTTTCATTAAACAATTGATACTGATTGCGTCCCATACGCTTCGCCGCATACATCGCTGTATCCGCATTGCGCAGCAATGTTTCCGGGTCTTCTCCATCTTCAGGAGCAGTACACAGCCCAATACTGCAAGATACATGATAATACTTATCCCGCAATACGATCTGTTGTTCAAACCCTTGTAAAATTCGGTTCGCAATATCGGCAGCAACCGCTTGTCCTTGACCCGGACCAAGCTCTGCCAGCAGTGCAAACTCATCTCCGCCCATCCGTGCGACTACACTATTAGGCGGTGCTTGTACACGAATCAACTGTGCCACACCGACAAGCAATAAATCGCCAGCGGAATGTCCCATCGTATCATTAATCCATTTAAAATGATCCAAGTCCATTTGCATCACTACGACACGAGTACGATACATACGTGAACGCTCCAGCGCTTCTTCCAGTCGCAAATTAAATTGAAACCGATTGGCAAGTCCAGTAAGCGCATCAGTGTACGCCATTTCCAGCAATCGTGTTTCATTTTGCTGCTGTTGTGTAATGTCCCTCACGACGAGATAACAATGCATAACCCCTTCAACTTCCAGAAAATCACTGCTAACTTCAACGATATACGCTTTCCCTTGCCGATTCACGATATCTACTTGCAAGTTTTGCGGCATAAAACCATCGATAAACGCTTGACGCATCAGCGCAATATAATGTGCATGATCTTTAGACGGAATCAATTCCAGCAGATTAATATCTTCCTGCTCTGATATGCCGACAATTTCATTAAAAGCAGGATTCGTTTCCACTGTTGTTCCTTCAGCATTGACGAGCGCAATCCCGCTATTCGACAATGTAAACAGCAGCTTATAGCGCTGCTCTGCTACAGCTAGAAACTGATGTTTATTCATCGCTACCCGCAGCGTACACGCCAAAATAAGCCCGGCATACGTCGGTAAGCTATCCAATGGAACGATCAAATTTTCCGTTCCAATCCCGCTCGCTAGAAATGAAATGACCAGCCAGACGGAAGCAAAAAAGCTACCCCGTATAATCGTCAGCATCATACGCTGTTCACGCTGATAAATGCGATACCGTCTTAGCTTACTATAACCAAATACCATCATTGCCAACAAATACGTCAGCGCATAGCCGGCAATTAACAAAAACAGCGTATCAAATGCTTGACTGTGAATTTCCGCTCGCCAATATTGGCCCTGTTTAAGCACAATATAAAAATAGACCGGATTGCCCAGCATCAGTATACTAGCAATCAATGGAGGCGCAGCGAGCAGATGCAACAACCAACGCGGAAGATTAATCCGACTCAATACCGTAAAAAAGTAAATTAGCAAACTAATCGACACAAAACTAAGAATATAAGTAGTCTCTGGATTAAATAAGCTCACTACATCAAATTCTAATACTTGCGTCAAAAAATCAGATAAAAAAATGAGTGATAATATGCTAATCAATAACATCGTCAATTGATGCAACGGATGATCAGGTTGACGCAATAATATTTCTATAGCCAAAAAACCGAGCAATACAAAAGGAATAAAAGATAACAAAAATGCATTAAGAAACACATACATACGCTTATCCTCCAACAAAAACATACATGGCTTACCATAGTTATCGAACAAAATCACATTAAAATGTATACCTAATGAGCTTACTTATACGAATTCTTTTGTTTGCTCCGTTTAAGCACACAAAAACACCTGCTACAACGACTATCATGTAGATTGTCGTAACAGGTGTATATAAAGTATAGAAGGAAAAGATAACGCTCGGTCAGCCTTTCATTCGTCCCCTACTTGGAAACTTATCGACTATGTTCAGCTATAACGATAACGCTTACGGCAAGACATGAATAAAGCTGCTAGTTAATCCTATCATTTTGTCTAGCTTCAGCCTTGTTCAGCGCGGAAAGATCGTTTTTCTTGATCACGCAATTCGATACGGCGGATTTTGCCGGAGCTTGTTTTGGGCAAATCGCTCACAAATTCGATTTTGCGTGGGTATTTGTAAGGAGCCGTCCAGTTTTTAACATGGTTTTGCAGTTCATTGATCAGTTCTGCACTACCTGCTACTCCATCACGCAAAACGATAAACGCTTTGACTACATTACCGCGAATCTCGTCCGGGCTGGCGACGGCAGCACATTCTTTGACTGCCGTATGTTTCATTAACGCTTCCTCCACCTCAAACGGCCCGATCGTATAACCGGAGCTAATAATAATATCATCACCCCGTCCTTCAAACCAAAAATAGCCTTCTTCATCCCGGCTTGCCCGGTCACCGGTCACAAAATAATCGCCCCGTATATTCGTTTGCTTACGTTCAGGATCGAGATAATAGCCGTGGAACAATGCCGGCATATCCGTCCGGACTGCAATATCGCCCACTTCGCCTGCTGGCAGCGGCTTGCCTGCTTCATCGATTACTTCCACCAGACCGGGCGCAATCGACTGTCCCATCGCGCCCAAACGAATCGGCGCATCGGTCAAGTTTCCGATAATCAACGTACTTTCAGTCTGTCCATATCCATCGCGAATCGTAATGTTAAAATGTCGTTCAAACGTATGAATCACTTGCTGATTCAGCGGCTCCCCGGCGGATACGGCGCTGCGCAACTGGGACAAATCGTACTGATCTAGCCCTTCCGTTTTCGCCATCAGTCGGTATTCGGTCGGTGTGCAACACAGCACATTGACGCCATACTCCTGTAACAGTTGCAAATACCGATGCGGCTTAAAGCTACCGTTGTAAGCAAACCCGGTTACGCCCCAGCCAAGCACTGACAGAAACGGGCTCCAAATCCACTTTTGCCAGCCAGGAGCTGCGGTTGCCCAGACGATATCATGTTCGCGAATATCAAGCCACGGACGCGTAATACGCAGATGAGCATAGCCCCAACCATGACTATGCACAACGCCTTTCGGGTTGCCTGTCGTGCCGGAAGTATACGCCAAAATCGCCATCTCATCCCGATGGGTATCGGCTGCGGTAAAGCTGGACGATTGCTGCTCCATTAACTGATGCAGTCCATGCCAGCCTGCCTGAGCTGCTGTGCCATCAGCGGAAACAACGATTTTCCACGTCCATTCCGGCAATGATTCATCGATACTGTCCACTTCTGCGGTCACGCTCGACCAGGCAATGACTGCACGCGCACCGGAATTGCGCAGACGATAAGCAAGGTCTTTGGCGCGCAGCATTTCGGAAGACGGAATAATGACGATGCCGCTTTTAAGACAAGCAAGATAGATCACGTAAGCAATAATCTGTCTTGGTACCATGACCAGCACTTTATCCCCTTGTTGCAGTCCAAGCTGCTTCAAACCGTTCGCAAGTCGATTCGCCTGTTCCAACAATGCGCCATACGTAATGTCCTCGTGATCGCCTGCTTCATTTAACCATTTTAGCGCCAGTCGTGCAGGCGGATGTTTTTCCATTTCAGAGGTAAGATTATATCGTTCGGGTGCAATCCAGTCTTGAACATTCAATTTCATTGCTCCTTTATTTATCAAAATAAAAAATGTGTGGTCTATAGTATAGCACGTCTTAAGACCAGGTTCTAATATGAATTGAAGCAACGCAAAATGATCATACTTTATTATGCCAAATTCATACCAAAAAACGCATACATGAGCATGACCGTCTGTACGGTCACTGACTCATCTATACGTTTCTATGCAGCGACTTGGTAGGCTTGGTACTACCGAAAAGATAGAGCAGCTTGCACTGTGCGTTCTTCAAGTTTGTAGGCGGTCTTAAGTAAAAATCGTGTTTGAACATACTTTACTGTACTCATTATCAAAAGATTGTTACATAGATAGACTGTACCTGTACTTAAGACAAGCTACTAGTATGTTGACCGAGATGAATTGGAGTATTGAATCTGTTTTAAGATCGTATTGATTAGGATTTCAGTACACAACCAAAATTAACATTTAACTTGGTCAAGGTACTAGTAGGTTGTCTCAAATGAAAATTGTGTTTAAACGTCCCTAAATCGATTCAGCACCAAGCCATTGTTGGATCGAAAAACTGTAACTATATTTGAGACAAGCTACTAGGGCGTGTCTTCAAACTGCTTCGTAGGCAATTCGATGCGTTTTTTTATTAGATTACGCTTGTATACGAAGCTCAACTCACCTAAAACGCGATCAACTTGAATAATAAAATGACAACGCGGAAGGTTTGAAGACATTGCCTAGTAGGCTGACCAGCATTACACGGTTTAACTTATGCCGTAGCAGTTGGCTTGGCAGTGGATGCTTTGCGGACGGCTGGCTTTTTGAACAGGAAAATTCGAGCGAACAACAGTACAAATGTAATGATAGCGGTGATCATATACATCCAGAAAATCGGTGTGGACGCCGTGTCTGTACCGAGCAGCATACCGTGCATTAATGCCATACCATACGTAGGTAACGCCAAAAAGTGAATCGCTCGCCATACTTTTTTGCCTACCTTTTTCATCATATCTGAGCTGAGCATAATGATCAGAAACATATACAATGTGATCGTACCGATCCCGGTCAAAATCGGTTTGTACGGAGCGGTAAATGGAATTACTATATTCCAGATCGAGTACCCGATATAATCGTCAAACACAAGCACTAGCCCATGCATCATACCAAACAACAGACCAAACCAGCCGCACCATTGGTGAATCAAACTAACGATCGCTTTGCGCTTGCCTTTGGCAAAGCTGCTGCCCTGTAACAAGCCTGCGCTGACCGCTGCAAACAGCAGCAGATAGGCGGTTAAGCCTGCTGCCCGTGATGTGTACCATACGCTTAAATATTGTCCTATTTCATGCCATATATTGCTCATAGGTTGTCCACTCTCCTTGTCTATTCCATTGTCCGTATTGAGACAAAAGCCCATCGATAATACAACTGCCATCTGCGCAAAAACCGATCATTACCGCATTGTCTGTTTGCCGACGTAACCAGCGTGGTCCTTCATCCACTCCTAAAATGAGCACGCATTTGGCATACACTTCCGCATAGGTAAGTGACGGACTAATTACGGTCATTTGCACCCATTCCGATTGCGCTGACGTTCCGCTACGCGGATCAAGCAAATGATGATAATGGCGATTGTCGCTACCTTGCCAGCTACGGCGCAATGTACTGCTCGTTGCGATACCCGCATCCCGCACGAGATCGATCGAAGCTGCCGTTTTGCGATCCTCCCACGGGTCGGCAATCTCGACGCAATAGGCTCGTTGCTGGCTGCCCCAGATGACTAGATCGCCGCCCGCATCGATCAGACCACTCTGTTCGCCCTGCTCTTGTACGATGCTAGCAAATTGCGCCGCACTCCAGCCTTTAGCAATTCCACCCAAATCGAGCTGCATATCGCCATGCATATGAATCGTATGCAACACGGGGTCAAGCGTATAATAAGTTTGCCCAAAGCGCCGATAAGCAGGCGGATGGCGATACGCCATAGCAGCATTCGTCTGCTGCTGTAATGGTGTATTGGACAATGATATGTGATCCCAGTCAAAGCTGCGATCATAACCGAGCTGGCATAAAATGTCCCCCATTAACGGATTAAAAATACCGTCTGTACACTCATAAAAATGCAGCGCTTCTTTTACCGCCTCATATAGCAGCGGTGAAGCGTAAAACGGATATCCAGCTTGTGCATTTAGTCGTGACAGCTCGCTATCCGGCTGAAAGCGGCTTAAATGCTGTTCCACAAACGCAAACCATGATTCCGCCTGCAACTCGCTAGCTGTAGACAGACCGGCTGTATAAAAGTTTGTATTCATAGCGCGAAAATGATGCATCTGATCTCCTCCTTTACAGCCGTTATTGTCGCGAACATTAAGCGTTATACACACCGGTTTTACGTACTCGGCAGTTTGAATATATGCACTAGTAGCTTGTCTCAAATTTATTCAGGGATTGCGTTCATCTGAATGCTGCACGGTTCAAGTAGGCTTCAAATGGACGCAACCTTACATCTGCTTGAGACAAGTCACTAGTAAATTGTCTCAAATATATTGACGGTTTGTCGATCTAACCATTGCTTGATGATGAATCGGTTAAGGTACGTTCAAACACAATTTCCATTTGAGACAGCCTACTAGGTGGTGTCTGCAAACGATCCTAGGTATCATTTTATTGTTCACAAAGGTCAGATAAGACTCTGTACAGCGTAGGCTGACGCAAAGCAAACTACCCGGATCGAACGATCTGTAAAGCAGTTTGAAGACAAGCCCCAGTACACAGACCAAGTTAAATTTAAATTTTGATTATCTACCTACATCTTCGTCAATAAGAGCTTGAGCCAGCTTCAAAAATCAAATTAATCTTGGTCGATTTACCAGGCTTAACCAGCTTACATTCAATATGTGATTGACTACATCTTATGAAAAACATACTGAAATCGTAGCATCCGCACAGCTCTGCTCTGCAATATCAAACTGCCTAGTTAACACGGTCAAGCTAACAGTTAGCCTGTCATGTATTGCTATTACAGTATGAACTGCAGCTTAAGAAGCATGTGTGCGTGTATGCACTTTTTTGGCAGACGATGTTTCGGAAGAATACGTTGACGGCGTTTTTGTGGAAGTCGATTTGTGATGAGTTTCCAGCTTTTTACTCGTTGTGGAATGTGCGCTCGTTGGTGTGCTCGTCGCGGCGATCTGATTCGAATAGTTAGCCGCGCTAAATGCTGGGGTTACGGTCGTTACCGCTGCGGCATTATTGCTGTTCGAATCGCCACTGCTGCTTTCCTGCTGCCATTGTTTTTTCAGCCCGGCGGATACTTGTTTATGCTGAGCGGTAGTCGCTTCTGTTGCTGTATTATCCGTTGTCGTTGTATCGTTTGTAGTTGTGGCAGAAGCGGATGTTTTGCCTGTATACCCGATAAAACCGACAAAACCAGTGAATAAAAGTGCGCTGGATACACCTGTCATCCATTTGATCAACGTTTGATTTTTCATCATATCCCATCCTTTTATCGTAAATGAAATAATTGACTGCTGTAATGCTATGCCTGCTTGATCGTACTGAGTGTAATCGGCAATGGTGAAATTATGGTGAAATTGTGAAAGTTACTAGCTTTTGGGCGATCGCTGCATCAAAATAAATCGTTCATTGCTCGTTGGCGTAGGGAAAGTCTGAATTTCACTCCATTTTCACCGTAACATGATATGCTGGAGCTATTATTGACTATATAGAGAAAGAAGTGGGCGATGATGCACGTTTTGCTGGCGGAAGACGATACCCGACTCGGGGAATTGATTGTACACATGTTGCAAAAAAAAGCAGGTTATACGGTCGATTGGGTAATGACCGGCAATGATGCGTATGCACATATTGAATACAGTTCGTACCCGATTTTAATTCTTGACTGGATGATGCCGGATGGTGACGGTTTGAGTTTGTGTACACGGCTGCGCAAAGAAGGATATACCGGTGCTATTTTGATGCTGACTGCACGCGATGCGCTGCAAGATCGAATCGATGGTTTAGATGCCGGTGCCGACGATTATTTGGTCAAACCGTTTGAGATTGGGGAGCTGTTAGCACGGCTACGTGCTTTATCGAGGCGCAGTCATGCACCGATTCAGGCGGACGAGCTGAAGTTTGGCGAGCTAGTGCTTAATCGTACCGATCAGACAGTTGCACTCGATGCACGCTCGGTACAACTGACACCGCGTGAATTCCAGTTATTCGATCTGCTTGTGCAAAATCGTGGTGTTGTGCTGACACGCGAAGTGATTTTGGATCGGGTATGGGGAATGGAAACAGATGTAGGGCCCAAAACGATCGATGCGACGATTAAGCTGTTGCGGCGCAAGCTTGCTGAGTTGGACAACAAGGAGCTGATTCAGAGTGCACGAGGACTCGGTTACAAAGTGGAAAAATAAATGGCTAAAGCGCCCTCGTGCTAATTACAATATTTTCCAAAAAACTCAACGTAGTCTGACGTGGAAATATAGCTTGGTGTTGATCGCGTTTTTGCTGCTGTTTGTGCTTATTTTGTATGGATTGCTCTATTATTTGCTTATATTTAGTCCTACGGTCGATGTGCATGAAACGATCGAACAGAAAATACACGCACTAAAGGTCGATCGGCAGCAAGATGACGATGATTCGCTCAGTCAATATATCGAATATTATACATTGTACGATACGTACGGCATGGGCAATGTATTGATCGAACCTACTGGCACTATGAAAACAGGCACTTCCATCTACTCTGCCAGTTTAAAAACATTGATTCAACATGCTCGCGCACAAGGTAAACGTCTTCCAACCAATCGCAATCAACATTTGCTGCTCAAAGGTACGGCGATCCGCTTACCTGAACAGCGACCGGATAAGGATGATTTAGATGATCAACCGGATCGTTCAGCAATGGTTCCACAGACGATTCGAATGCTTATTACCGGGGAAATGGTATACGATGGCAGCAAGCCGATCGGCATGTTGTATGTTGGCAAAGATGTGACCGGCTCGTATCATCAGTTTTACAAATTGATGCTCGGTTTGGGAGCGGCGTTTTTGTTATTTTGCGCGCTTGCCGTCTATTTTAGCTATCGAATGGCAGCCAAAGCGATGGTGCCCATTCTTGCCTCGTATGAACGGCAGCGCAAATTTACGGCAGATGCTTCGCATGAGCTACGCACACCGCTTAGTGTATTGTTGTCGTCCATCGATACATTGCAGATGGAAGATGCGGTCGAACATGATCCGTTTGCTGCCAAAGTGGTGCAAAATATGAAAGAAGAAGTGCGGCGTATGATCCAGCTCTCCGGCAGTCTGCTCACACTAGCACGTTCGGATTCAGGACATAGTGAACTGAATGTGGAGCAACATGATCTACAAGCGGAAGCGGCACGCACGCTCGCATCGATCCGTCCGCTAGCAGAAGCCAAACAAATCAGCTTGCACTATGATGCACCTGCTGCCCTGCTTCTGCGCTGTGATGCCGAACGCATTCGGCAGTTGTTGATCATTTTGCTTGATAATGCGGTTAAATATACATCTGCAGGCGGGCATGTATCGCTCACGTTAGAACAGCTAGTTGAGAAGCCACATAGCATACTTATTCGGGTCAGCGATAACGGTATTGGCATTCCGGACGATGATCAACGTCATATTTTTGATCGTTTTTACCGGGTCGACAAATCGCGTACACGCCGTATTGAAGGGTATGGACTCGGCTTGTCGATTGCGCGCTGGATTGTGGAAGCACATCAAGGCACGATCGAGGTGGAAAGTACGCTCGGAGTAGGCAGTACATTTACGGTGCGTTTACTAGCATAAATAGATGACTGCTGTGCTGTCTCAAGTGAAAGTTAGTTTTCGATGTACGCAAACTCGATTGTGATCAAACGATGATGTGATAGCCATACTAGGATTGGGATATTCCAATTGCAGCGGTTATTATAGGTGAGATTCGTTTATTGTTTGTTTTGTGGATGATAACGTTGGATTAGGTACGGCTCCGAAAGATAATGCAAAGACCTGTTAACTGCCGTGAAGCCGTTAACAGGTCTTTGATGATGTTTGATGTATAGTATACACTTGCTGGAATGAATACACATTTTGCCTTATAGCGAACGTATCGTACAGAACATGATGTATAGATAGTGCAATGGCACGAAGCGGATCACCATACCGTCTTATTGCGGTGCATCATGATCGATCGTTTCCAATGGTAGCCGTACAGTTGTAGTCGGCTGATGATCGCATTTGTTTTTGGCAACAGCAAAAGCGATCGTTGCCAGCCCTGCCAGTGCGAGTGTCGTAATGATCGGATGACGGCTCGCTTCAACATACAAGCTTCCTTTACGAATATGTCCTTCCTGACTGCCGCGTTCATGCAAACCGTAACCTGGTTTGTACAATGCGCTCTTTTGCTGCGGAATCGATGGACGGTCTTTGGATTGCTGACCACGGGACATTAATGATTCAAATACGATGTCCGTCAAACGCGGCGCAGCATTGCCAAACATCGCACCAAGTCGTGCCTGTGAGCCGACAAACATATCGCGTTTTGGATGTTCTGCCGCATATAGAATCGCACGAGCAACCGATTCTGGCGGATAAATCATACCGCGATGAGCCGGCTGCTTATCGAGATAGCTATGTGCATGTTCATTGTATGGTGTATCGATTCTGCCTGGATGAACGAGTGTAACGGACACAGGTGCTTTATCCTTTTCCAGCTCCATCCGCAAATTTTCGGTCCAGCCATGTACGGCAAATTTAGCCGATGAATAGGTCGATTGAAGCAATACGCCCCGATCACCGAAAATGCTGCCGATATTAATGAGTGCGCCTGGTACGCCGCGTTCGGTGAAATGCTGTACCGCTACGCGCGAACCGTACACGACGCCCCAGTACACCGTATCAAACATACGTTTCATATCGTCCACACTCACTTCGGTCGATTTGCCAAAAATCGATACACCCGCATTGTTCACCCAAGTGTCAAAACGACCAAACGTACGAATTGCCGTCTCAGCGATCCGTTTGACATCTTCCTCTTTGCCCACATCGGCGGTTACCCATGTGGCAGGATAACCTTTGCCGCGCAGCTCGGCAGCTAGCTGAATAATCGCTTCTTCATTGCGTGCAGCCAATACGACTTTTGCGCCTTTGGCTGCTGCCATTCTTGCTGTCACCAGTCCGATGCCGCTTGATGCACCGGTTATTACGATAACCTGATCTTTAAGTTTTTTGAGTGATATTGCCATGATGGTGACCCCTCCTCGAAATAGTCTCTACAACAATTTACCCCCATCGCATTCATGCCAATCCTGATCGAGCAGGATGATGCCTTGCGGGCATGCCAATCGTTAAAAGATCAACTGCGGAGCGGTATTCACTTTCCATAGTCCGTCAACTAGACTGAATTTGACCACGATGCGCTCGACCGGAGCCGCATTGTTCGCATACGGTACGGTAAGACGGTATACGCGTGCAGTATTCGTCATGCTGATCATTTTGGCTGTCGAGCGCTCCCAATCAAGCATGCTGCCACCGTCCGCGTCCGGCTGTGCCATCCGCCCGTTGTATTGAATAAAAAATTTACCGATCAGCGCATCGCTCGCCTGACGGGTAAATGCCTGCTGTAAATAGTCGCTCAGCTTCGCACGGGTACCGATATCTTCAGACAGATAACGATAGGACATTCCTTTATACTGAAATGTACGGTTATCACTGCTGAATTGTCCGCCTTCCATCACATACGTATAACGCCTTTGCGCTTCGACGATAAGTGGAATCGCGGTCGTGCTGTTTAGCTTCGTTACCCCGCCCCATTCTTGTGTAATCGTAACGGTAGGCGAATCCATTGGAATCGTATCATCCGGTATTGTAATCGTTACCGGCGTATCCGTCGTCACTGCCGTTTGCGATGATACAGTCTGTGAAGCCGATTTGCCCGCAGGCAGCAATGCCGCTGTGTTCGCTTGCGCTCCAGCCAAGCCGGTATGTGCATACAATGCAACCGTCACCACAGTACCAAGCAGGCAAGCATTTGTTAACATTTTGGTCAAATTCATAAGTAGATTCGTTCCTTTCGATTGGGCATGGATTACAATAACGATGACTGAAAATGAGCGGTTATGTCATGTTTACACTATACTACAATCCGGCGAACTAGACCAAGTTCAGATTGTGGCATTACGGTAATCGCTATCCATGAATGCATACATACAATTACATTAATTGGAAATCATTATTCAGCTTGACCTTGAAGTATAGTTCAACCGTTATAGTGTAATGACTGTCCGAACTATGATATAAACGTACGACAAATTACAACGAAAATAGGAGAATACACATGAAACTAATGACCCGAGGCGAAATTGCCAAAAAAACAGGCGTAAGCGCCGCTACGCTGCGCTATTATGAACAGCATCACTTTTTACCTGCCCCTCAACGCAATGCTAACGGCTATCGAGTGTATACGCCAGATTACCTCGTCAAAATTAAATTTATTAAAGATACTAAATCATTAGGCTACTCGCTCAAACAAATCAAAAAAATGTTAGAAATGATCAATACAAACATAGAACCAGCTACATTAAAAACAATAGTACATGACCAAATAGACGAGATTGAACAAAAGATTAATCATCTGCGTACGATTCAAAATTTTCTAGCCAATCTGTTAACTACTTCGGATCAAGACATACAGGCGTACGTTGAATCGTTTCATGTTCAGCAAGAAACAGATGATGACGAGTAAAGTATATGCAGCACGCTGCGGGATATTATGTCTGCTGTTGGTGTTAAGTACTTGTATATGGAGCGGGTTGTCCACTGCAATAAGTATAACTACAATCATCATGCTAGTCGCCCAGTTAACAATCGGTGCTTTTTTCCATCCTAACGGTAACCGCGTTTGGGCGTATGGCGGTGCACTTATCGCTGAAATTTTATTTTTAGCAACCGAAACGTTTTGGATGCTAGCAATAGCTAATTTACTGCTGTTCGTGGCAGGAATATGGAATATCTTTTTTGCTGGAGGGCGTCAACATACGCATGCCCGGTCAGTCGTTCGCAGCGTTTTATATCGTCTTTTGGCTATCGTGACGAGTGTTTGTTGGATCGTAAATCTGTATGCTCCGCCGCTAACAAAACCGGTCACTCTCCCTCACTTGACGAAAGGAATGATTGGCATCGATCAGCAACGATTTGATTCTACTGCAACGATGTTGCAACATATCGAAATTATGAATTCGTTCGGAAGTCGTGTAACAGGTTCGCCAGGGCATAATCAGTTCATTGCTTGGCTAAAGCAGCAGTTGACGGCAATGGGGCTTACAGTGCACCGCGATCAGTATACGTTTGACCGCTGGCAAGAGAAGCACAGTGCGATCATTATTAATGACGCGCCAATCCACACATCTTCAGCATTTCCTTACTCTGGGCAAACTGATAAATATGGCGTGACCGCAGAGTTAGTCTACACGAAGACGAGCAATTATGCACAAGCGCAAGGGAAAATCGCCGTCGTTAACATAAACAATTTCAAACATTTCCCGCTAGGATTGGTCATGAATAGGCGTGAATCATTTCGAACGCCAACCGGTATTCCTGCTGGTGAAGGTGATCTTGTGCTAACGACCGCTTTAAAACATGCCAATTTGCAAACAGCTAAGCAATATGGCGTTAAAGCCGTTATCCTCGTCTGGAATGGTGTCTCCAACGACAAGATAGACAAGCAGTATCTCCCGTTTACAGAACCTTACGCAGGCATCCCGGCAGTTTGGGTAAATGAGACGGAAGGACAGAAAGTAATCCGCGCAGCACAGGCGCACCAAGCAGGCACGGTCATTTTGGAAGCGGAACAACAGCACCAGGCAGTGACGGAATCTTTTTATGTGAAAATTGAAGGCAAAAACAAACAAGAATCAATCATTATTAACACACATACCGATGGTGTCAATGTGATCGAAGAAAACGGTGCGATCGGCATGTTATCGATGATTCGTTATTTACAGCAGCAGGAGCAACCGGAACGCACGCTCATTTTTGCTTTTGTGACAGGGCATTTTAGATTGCCTGAATTTAAAGGCACATCGCAAGCTACGTCAACTTGGATGCAAGCTCATCCTGAACTATGGGATGGCAAACATGGACATGTAACAGCGGTGGCAGGCATGACTGCCGAGCATTTGGGCAGTCTGGAATGGAAAGATAACGCTACCGGAACGTATGAATCGACAGGGCAGATCAGCACAGAATTCGCTTATACCGGTAATGAAATGATGAGTGCCATTTGGAAAAGAGCGCTTGCAGATCGACACAATACACGCACCGTTATGTTGCGTGGACATAATAAGTTTCAATTCGGAGAAAGTCAGCCGCTTTTTAATGCCCGGATTCCAATGATTGGCTTGATCCCGATGCCGGATTATTTGCTCGTCGATCGTCCGGATCGAGCAATGGATAAATTTGATATTGATCTGATGCATGAGCAAGTCGGTTCTTTGTTAAAAGCATTACAAATGATCGATCATACGGCAACGACTCAGCTAGGCAAAGCAGATCGCTATTCATTTTTTGTCGGCAACACGCATTAGATAGCCAATGAAGGCGTGCACGCAAACTGAAGCGATGTAGTCAATATGCTAAACATCCGGTTTCTCTTAAGCAGAGAACCGGATGTTTAGTAAGTTTATCATCATCGCTTTGCTTCATTCCATCCTAGCTACTCGGATAGGGTTGCCACGCTGTTTTTGGTTGATCTTAATGATAACTACAATACGGTATCATCAACATATTACGGCAATAGCTGCACAACCGCCTGGCGCACTTCATCACGCGCCAGTTCATGCCCGAAAATGGACACAGCGCCCGCATCATCACGCGACCGGATTAGGCGACCGATCCCTTGGCGCAAGCGAAGCAGCATATACGGCATATCCACTTCACGGAATGCATCGCTTGCTTCTGCACGACGGGAGGCAAATACCGGATCATTAGGCGGAAACGGCAATGACCAGACGATCACACGCGACAGTGACGGCCCAGGGATATCAAGACCTTCCCATAGCGTTACCGCACATAATACGCTCGTCTCCTCTTGCTGAAAAGCAGCGATCAGATGGCTAATCTCTGCGGTGCCTTCATACAGCATCCGGTATGACAACGGCTCTGTCCTTTCCAATACCGTCTGTGCGGTGTGACGGAACGCTTCCAGCTCCTGTAGGGAAGAAAACAGGATTAGCGATCGACCGCCACTCGCCTGCACAAGTGACAGTACATGTTCGGTCTGCACACGCACATATTCCGGTGTGCCCACTTCAGCTAGCGTCGCTATACCGGTTGATACTAGCGGCGACGGGAACAGCTCAGCTTGCATTTGCTGCTCATAATCGTAAGGCGAAGCGACCGAAAAAGACAAGTATTTCTCAATGCCAAGACTATCGGCAATATACGCAAACGATCCGTCTACCGACAATGTTGCAGATGAGAAAATAACCGGCATTTGTTTATCAAATACCATTTCGCCTAACACTTCTTTGACTTTTTTCGGCATAATGACGAGTGTCAAATCGTCTCCTACACCTTCTACCCAAGAAATCAGTTGATCTTGCTGACGGCACAGACCGAGCGCAAGCTGAATCATTTCCAAATGTTCTTCTACGATTTTGAGCTGGTAATCGTCGAGCGTAAACAGACCGCTTTCAAATACAAGCTCCTCCTCGATCACATCGATCTGCCGTTTCACCGCAGCAATCCCTTGCAGCAACTCCTCATTCCAGCCGATATCGCGGCGATTGGAGCCAGGCACCGGACGGCTATATCGATCTAGCAACCCGAACAACTGATCACTTTGCACGATTACATCTTCTACTGCGAGCGCTAACGTTTCACGCACTTCTCCATCCAACAGACGGGTTACGATATTTTCAAACAATGCTTGTTTCAGTTTGTACGTTAACGCATTTTGCGCCGCCGTTTCCAGCAGATGACCTTCATCAAATACGACTGAACTATGCTCAGGCAACAGCGGCAATTGACCTTCACGCTTGCGTCCTTCATATGTCCATACATGCTCCATGTAGAAATCATGTGAACAGATGATCAGATCGGTCGCTTTGCGGTAATGATCCCGTGACAGCGTTTGTCCACAGCGATGGCGCTGTGAGCAGACGAGGCAATCTTGAAACACATCCCAGCCGATTTGGTTCCATTGTTCATCGCTTAGCTCCGGGTACTCTTTGCGATTACCGTACGGATAAAAACGCTGCAATGTATCCGAATAATGGACAAATTCCGGCAAATCCGCATAAATATTACGATACAGATCGCCTGCCGACGGCTCGGTACGCACGACGTCCAGCTTGTTCAGGCAAATGTATTGATCCGGTGACTTGCCAAGTCTAGCATCCACTTGCAAATCCAAATAACGCGCCAGCTTACTAATATCACCTTCCGGCTTGACCAACTGCTCGATTAGCGACTCGTCCGCACAAGCGATAATCGCCGGTTTGCGTGTATACCGTGCATAAGCGATCGCATACAATAAATAGACAAGTGTTTTACCTGTACCGACACCTGCTTCGGCAAAAATCGTCTTCTTCTCGGCATACGCTTTTTCAAGCTGAAATGCCATATAAATCTGCTCATCCCGCAGCTCCAGCCCAGCCTCCGGTAAAATGTCATAAAACACATCGGCAATCCACTCGCCAGCCTGCTGTACAAATGGACGCGATGGATCAAATGTAAATGGATAAGTGCTCAAGCTTGTAATTCCCCCACCCGCTAAAAAATATCGTACACAACGCTTTGTTTTGGACCTGCTTGGCGTACGATTGCATCATTATATTATAACGGATAGAGCAGCGGTAGGGAAAGAGATTTTAAAATAAATTATAGATGGTTATACTATACGACCTCATGCATAACAGAGCCGATACGCCCATCATTCGGTTCCGTTAGCTATGCGATGTTAATCATGTTGTTGCCAGTTTACTTTAGCAACCCTTTTTGCTGTAGAAAACTGCGTGCTACTGCGGCTGCCGACTCGCCGCCAACATTGACACGATAGTTCATTTTCCGCATCTCATCATCGGTAATTTGACCGGTTAGCTTGTCGAGTGCAGTGACGACTTCAGGATCGTTTTTGTACGTTTGTTCACGCATTAACGGTGCACCTTGATAGGGCGGGAACAGACCACGATCATCTTCCAACACCCGCAGTTTATACTGAGCCAGCTCACTATCGGTCGAATACGCATCGATCAACTGAATGTCACCGGCTTCAATCGCACTGTAGCGTAGCTTTGGCTCCATCGTGGTCAAATTCGGAAATTGCAATCCATACAGCTTTTGCATGCCGACATAGCCGTCATTACGATCGGCAAATTCACGCGTAAAGCCGACTTTGATCGTAGACGCTACTTTTTGCAGATCAGAAATCGTTTGGATTCCATTTTGCTCGGCATACGCTTCCGGCACGGCGAGTGCATACGTATTGTTATATTTCATCGGTGGTAACAGCTCCATATTAAACTTTTGCCGCATGCCGTTGCGTGCTTGTTCATACACTTTGGCACTGTCAGTACTAACCGCATCTTCACGCAAAAATTCAGAAATTGCTGTACCGGTAAATTCCGGATAGAGATCGATACTTTTATTTTGCAGCGCATTGAACAGGAACGATGTTTTGCCAAGCCCCGGTTTAAGCGATACGTGCAAATTCGTATCTTGCTCGATTAGCTCTTTGTACATATTAATAAGAATTTCCGGCTCGGCGCCCAGCTTGCCTGCAATGACGAGGTCTTTTTGCGATTGATTGACCAGCGGCAGCACGGTTGCCGCTACGACGACAACCGCTGCCAACGCTAGCATCCATACCGCACGTCGAAAGCTGGCGCGCTCGATCACACGCAGCAACAAATCGAATACGATCGCCAACAGCGCCGCTGGAATCGCACCGAGCAAAATCAACGCCGTATCATTACGATCGATGCCGAGCAAAATAATATCGCCTAGCCCGCCCGCACCGATCAATGCCGCCAATGTTGTAGTCCCGATAATGAGCACCATCGCCGTGCGAATACCTGCCATAATAACAGGCAAGGCGAGCGGCAATTCAACTTTAAACAGACGCTGCCCACGCGTCATGCCCATCGCGTCCGCCGCTTCCAACAGTGAAGGATCGACCCGGCGAATTCCGGTATACGTATTGCGCAAAATCGGCAGTAGCGCATAAATGACGATCGCTACAATCGCCGGTACGATGCCGATCCCAAGCAGCGGAATAAGCAAGCCGAGCAACGCCAGTGACGGAATCGTCTGCAATACTGCCGCTACGCCTAGTACGCCTTCGGATATTTTCAAATGGCGTGAAATGTAAATACCGAGCGGGATCGCAATGATGAGCGCGCACAATAAAGCGACAAAGGAGATCAAAATATGTTGAGTTAACGCCTGCACCCATTGATCCTGACGTTGAATCCATACATGAACAAGATTGCTCCATAGGCTCACTTGTTCCGCCTCCCTTCATCATCCGTGCGCTGCCCGGCAACGGCATTGCCTGATATATCGTTCGCCGTAGCATCGATAGCTGGAGGAATGGAAGCCGCCTGTATATATGTATCCATTGTTGGCGTTGCTGCCTGGAAAAATTCACGAACAAAATCATCCGCTGGACGTTGCATTAACATTTCCGGTGTGTCCACCTGTACCATGCGCCCATCCCGCATCAAGCCGATCCGATCACCTAGCTTGATCGCTTCCTGAATGTCATGGGTTACAAACACGATCGTTTTACGGATCGTTGCTTGCAGTGCAAGCAGATCATTTTGTAACCGTTCGCGCGCAATTGGATCAAGCGCACTGAATGGCTCATCCATCAATACGACAGGTGGGTCGGCAGCAAGTGCGCGCAGCACACCGATCCGCTGCTGCTGTCCTCCAGACAGCTCAGACGGTTTGCGGGTACGGAATACGGATGGATCAAGCCCTGCCATATGTAGCAGTTCGTCGATACGCTTATCGATTCGCGTACGCTCCCAGCCACTTAGCTCAGGCGTAATTGCAATATTTTGCTCCACTGTCATATGGGGAAACAGCGCGATTTGCTGCAATACATAGCCGATCCCGCGCCGTAATTCATAGGGTCGCATATTTTGTACGATCCGCTCATTTACCTCGATCGTGCCATTGCTCGGCTCAATCAGGCGATTGATCATTTTGAGCGTGGTCGTTTTACCACAGCCACTCGGCCCAACGAGCACGAAAAATTCGCCTTGTTTAATATGTAAATCCATCGGCTGTACAGCAACTGTACCGTCATCATACTGTTTTGATACGCTATTAAAAGTAATCATTTCTCGCCTCCTGACTCATTGTTCGCTGCTCATTTGCTATTACCCAACCTTTTGTAAAATTACCCAGTTAGCGGTGAATAGGTGTAGATTTCCAATTAATTTATGACAAAAAACAGATTTCGGATGAAGTAATCCATCCGAAATCTGCTATAGATGTGTTGATCGATACTTTTGGTGAATGTGCTATACAGATGCGTTCGGCTGTCCAATTGATGTGGCTAGCTACAGCACAACGCTCATTTTATTCATCAGCGAATTATCTGGTCATTTAAAGCTGTATCGATCCAATTTTGCCTGTTTGACTGTACGCAGTATGCTATATGAACAGCACATATTGTTATATTATCAATCTGCGATGAATTAGCGACGCATACGATCAATTTGTTCTTTGCCTTTATCGATCAAATCTTTGCCTTTTTCCTTTAGTGATTCATCATGGGTGTCATCTGTACGTCTACGCTCATGATCCATCGGGTCTAACGAACCTGTATTCGCCATATTCGCCCCCAATGCGCCATTTGTGCCCATGCCGGCACGCTGTGCGGAAGCATCCCCGATCGTTGGCTGTCCGCTACGATCTACACGCTGCTCATCATGCGTGACATCCATATCATTAGTAGCGCCAAGCCCTTGCTCTGCGCGCACATCGCGCTCTGATAACGGTGCATTTGTCGCTGTTGTACCGAGTGTACCTGTATCCTCATCAGCAAGACGCTGCTCGCGATCTACGATACGCTGCTGTGATTCTTCGGTTGTATATACACCGCTAACATGTTCTGTTGCCGGGTGCGCTGTTTCACCGTTAACGCTAGTGCTAAGTGGCGCATCATAATAACGACTGTTAGTCGCGCTATTTGCCCGGAACACGTCATAAATACGACTGCGATTGCCAGCTGCGCTATCGACCATCACGAGAATATTGCCTTCATTCACATTCGCTTCATATTCACGCGCTTCTTCTTCCGGTATCCCCATACCGATCAATCCGCCGACAAGCCCACCTGCTCCGGCACCTGCTGCCGCTCCAGCTAGTGTAACCGCGATTGGACCAGCTGCCATAATCGGTCCAAATACCGGGATCGCGGCAAGACCTAACCCTGCCAGCAAACCTGCTACACCACCGATTACACCGCCAGTTGTGGCACCGGTCGCTACGCCTTCAGGCGCTTTGGTTCCCGTTTCGTCTCCTAATTGACGCATGTCTGCTTTATTGTTGCCTACGATCGAAATATCGTCTGAAGCAAAACCTGCATCTTTTAAATCACGTATCGCTTGACTTGCTTGTTCCTCGGTTGTGAATACACCTACAATTTTGCGTGTGTCATTGTCAAGTTCATTACGATTGTGCCCGTTGTTCAACATGATGTTGCCTCCTTCGCATAATCAAGTAATGGGATGCATGATATTGTATACGCGCTAGCTCATTACAGTATTAACCTTAACTGTAAATTCCAAACATCATTCGATCGTATTTAACACGTGAAAACACTCAAAAAAGTCGTCTTACACCGCTACAACTACACTTCTAATGATCGAAGATTTTTTGCTTCACTGTTTTGCTCTGTTTGTTGCCAAGTCACCAACTATCTTTTCTATCAACTACTTTTTTCATATCGTGTATGTGACCATGTTGCTCATTCCGCGCCTTCACTCCACGGATTGTTCACATTAACCGCTTCATTACGGCGGAATATATCATAAATGTCTTCTGTACGCCCGGTCGCTTCCGCGACAAGAATCAAAATATTGCCTTGTCCTAGCTGATCCTGATAGCGATTTGCTTCTTCCTCTGACAATCCATAACCGATTAAAGCGCCCAGCAGACCACCAGCGCCTGCTCCGAACAATGCGCCGGTAAACATACTGGCGATCGGCCCAATCGCCAGCAATGGCCCCACCCCTGGAATAGCAAAGGTGGCAAAACCCGCCAACATACCAGCAAGCCCACCAAATACGGTCGTTTCTGACATGCCTGCCTGTCGCTGTGCTTCAATATCAACGCCTGTTTCCCGTTCAATCGCAGCGGCATCACCCGGATTTTGCGCGAGCACGGAAATATCCCGTTCTTTAAAACCCGCTTGCCGTAAATCGCGAACTGCCTGCAACGCCTGATCTTCGGTTATAAAGACGCCTATAATCTTTTCCATTACTTTGTTATATGGATCGCTCATATCGGTTCACCTTCATCCAGTGTCATAGTCTGATCCGCTTATGGTCAGCACACTTATACTTAGACGTAATACTTGCTTGCTTAAACGGCAGTATGTATTTTGTGACGGAAATAGCTAACATATGTAAACACATACAACTGACACGAACATCAACATGCCATTTATGATAACGCTATCATTTTTAATTTGTACTGTACTACAGTATAGAAGTTGTTCATCATAAGCCAATTATGACCTCATATTTGACATATTTCTATACCAAGCAAGCTAATGTGGCTGTTATTTGTTGATATAAGCTCACATTGGCAACAAACCCTTTTGTATCATCGATCATCATTGTGATATGTGTGTATGGTGAGGAAGCACATTCTACATATTTACGCGGATCGGCATTACTTTTTACAATACAGACATCGCGATTTTGTTATCACCGCTTTTACTTCTGCCAGTTGCGGCGATGATAGCGATAGGATGAACGAATAGCAATGATCAGCTTCTCTCATCATTGTTGTCAAGTAATGGCTGCACTAACATGCTGTAATGAGCATTAAAGGAGGAATAGGATGCAAAAGAATATGTCTGATACGGTGCAAGTGGATCGGCTGTCCAAATCCTCGGCTGGGGATAAACGACATTCTGGCTGGAAACGAGTCTCACGTAACTGGGAATTGTATCTGTTGATCGCTCCCGCATTCTTGTACTTCCTCATTTTCCATTATGGACCGATGTATGGTATCCAGATCGCCTTCAAAAACTTTATGCCTGCTCGTGGCATTACGGACAGTCCGTGGGTCGGATTGGATCACTTTATCCGTTTTTTTAATTCCTATTATTTTTGGGATTTGATCCGCAACACATTAACGATTTCGCTTTATCAACTGATCGTCGGTTTTCCATTGCCGATTTTGCTGGCGCTCGCTTTTAACGAAATACGCAATGGCTGGTTTAAACGTACGGTACAGACGGTCACATATGCACCGCATTTTATCTCTGTTGTCGTAATGGCAGGCATTATCGTTACCTTCCTGTCGCCTTCCACCGGCATTATCGTTAAAATGATCGAATGGATGGGCTTTAGCTCGCCCGCTTTTTTGACCGATCCGGCATGGTTCAAAACGATGTATGTGCTGTCTGGCGTCTGGCAAAGTACCGGCTGGGGCACGATCATCTATCTTGCCGCATTGTCGGCTGTCGATCCACAGCTTCATGAAGCGGCAATTGTAGATGGCGCGAGCCGCTGGCGGCGCATTTTGAGCATTAACATACCGACGATCATTCCGACGATTACGATTTTGCTCATTTTGAATGTAGGCAGCATTTTGGGGGTCGGCTTTGAAAAAATACTGTTATTGCAAAATCCGCTTAATATGAGTTCTTCCGATGTGATCGATACGTTTGTGTATCGCACCGGTTTGCTCAATGTACAGTATAGCTTCTCGACTGCGGTCGGGCTGTTTAACTCGGTTGTCAATGCGGCGCTGCTTATTGCTGTCAATCAAGTCGCACGTAAGACGAGCGAGCACAGTTTATGGTGACGCCTTGAACAGCTATTATTTTTCAGGCTACTTCGTTTGCTGCTAATCGACGATATACGTTTGCCTCAACACTTTTATTCTGAACGTCAAGGAGGGGATTTTGGTATGGCTGCTGTCATTAAAGAAAGCCGCTCGGATCGTATGTTTTTGCTGCTAAATTATGTATATTTAGCGATTGCGCTAGTCTGTGTACTGTATCCGCTCGTTTATATCGTCAGCGCTTCGATCAGCTCACCTACTTACGTTAGCTCTGGCGAAATGTGGTTGCTGCCCAAAGGTATTACATTTGAAGGTTATCAACGTGTATTTGAAAACCAATCGATTTGGCAAGGCTATGCTAATACGATTTTGTACACCGTTGTCGGTACGCTAGTCAATTTGCTCGTGACGATTCCGGCAGCGTATGCGCTCAGTCGAGCGGATTTTGTCGGGCGTGGATTTTTTATGGCGATGTTTCTAGTGACGATGTTTTTTAGCGGTGGTTTGATTCCGACCTATTTGCTAGTCAAAAATCTCGGGCTGGTGAATACGATGTGGGCATTGATTTTACCAGGTGCTGCCTCGGTGTGGAACATTATCGTGGCACGTACATTTTTCCAATCGACGATTCCAAAAGAATTGCAGGAAGCGGCGCATATAGATGGCTGTACGAATTTGCGGCTGTTTTGGAAAATCGTCATTCCGCTGTCAGCGCCGATTATCGCGGTCATGGCGCTCTTTTATGGAGTCGGGCATTGGAATAGCTATTTTAACGCACTCGTCTACTTAAACGATGAATCGAAATATCCACTGCAAATGGTGCTGCGGCAAATTCTCGTTTTGCAGGAAATGACCGGCAGCGGAATCGGCTCTGCCACTAGTGGTGAAGCGGCGATGGCGATGAATGCACGCGCTGATTCGGCAGCATTGTTAAAATATGCGGTCATTATCGTATCGACGCTGCCGATTATTGCGATTTATCCATTTTTGCAGCGTTATTTTGTGCAAGGTGTGATGATTGGCTCGGTGAAAGGTTGATCAGCTCCACATTTTCTATTTTGAAGGAGGCATACTATGAAAGGTTCATTCCGTGCTCGCTCTAGCTCGTCCACTTCGTTTTTCCGGCGTTTTCAAGCACCGCGTGCAGCAGCGCTTGTATTATCGGTCGCGCTCGGCACGTCCATACTGGCAGGCTGTTCTTCCGGTGCCACTAGTGAGCCGCAAGTTGGCAGTGCCGAATCGGCTGCCAATGTGAACAAACAAGGCTTTCCTGTCGTCAAAGAGCCGATCACACTCACGATGATGGGCCCGGACGTCGGGATGCAAAACTGGAAAGACATGCCTGCTTTTAAAGAGATGGAAAAATTAAGCGGCGTTTCGTTCACTTTCGAAAATCCGCCGCTCGACAGCTTTGAAACGAAAAAAAATCTCGTATTTGCCAGCGGTGAATACCCGGATATTTTCTATGCATCTTCATTGACACAGGCGGATGAAGTGAACTATGGCAGTCAGGGCATTTTGCTGCCGCTCGAAAACTTGATCGACAATTATGCGCCTAATTTGAAAAAACTGCTTGATGAACGTCCGGAAATTCGCAAATCGATCACTACACCAGATGGTCATATTTATTCGCTGCCAGTGATCAATGAACAGAGCATCTGGTATCGTAGTCCGATGTGGTACAATGGCGACTTTTTGGAAGCGCTTGGTGTGAGTGATCAGCAATTGCCCAAAACGACCGATGAGCTATACGATCTGCTCGTCCGTTTCCGTGACGAAGACCCGAACGGCAATGGCAAAAAAGACGAAATTCCGCTCGCTTCCGTCAAACTGGACGATATTCGTTCATGGCTGCTCGGCGCATGGGGCATTTATGGCGAAGATATATACAATGATGCTAACGGCAAAGTGCATTTTGCCCGTACTGAAGATGGTTATCGCGAGTTTCTGACGTATATGAATCGACTGTGGAAAGAAAACTTGCTTGATCATGAAACGTTCTCGCAAACACCGGATCAGAAAAAAGCAAAAGGTGCAAACAATCAACTCGGTCTGTTTCAAGACTGGCATGCTTACTTTACACATGGCGGCAAACCAACGACTAAAGACCCGATGTTTATCCCGGTGAAAAGCGACAAAGTCGACCAGCCAGCCGTAGCGATTCACCCCGGATTGTCTACTGGCGCATTTGCGATTACCGAAAGCAATCCAGCCCCTGAAGCATCGATGCGCTGGATTGACTATATGTACAGTTACGATGGCGCGATGCTGTTCGATAAAGGCCCGGAAGGGCTAATGTACGAAACCGTGAACAAAGAAGACCATACGAAAAAATGGAAACCGTTACCGAGCCAATATAATAGCCGTGAAGATTATCGGGGTACGTTGACGCCAAACTATGGTACACCGGCTCCTACACTGCTCAGTCCAGATTTGCAAAAAGGCTTAAAAGAAGACTTCGACCTCTGGGTCGACAAGCAAAATGAAGAAAAGATTCTCGCATACGATCCGCAGCCGCCATTCCCAATCCTGTATTTAACACAGGAAGAACAGGCGGAAATCTCTAGCCTGCGTGCCGATATGGATACGTACATTCAACAAATGGAAGCCAAATTCGTCACCGGTCAGGAACCTTTGACCGGCTGGGATAATTATCTCGCCACCGTTAAGCAAATGGGCAGTGACCGCATGATTGAGATTTACCAGACCGCCTATGATCGCTGGAAAAATAGCTAATTGTTGTGTTACAGCTTCACTAGCCTTACCGATTACTAGTTATCGATTTGCATAAACATGCAAAAAAGCCACATGAATCCTCCAATGGATTCCGTATCGTGCTCATAAAGCAACGATACGTACAACGACGCATCGGCATATTCATCTAAAGGCAGCCCCTAATCGGACTGCCTTTCTCTGTGCTTATCGCCTTGTTTTAACGCCTTATTTTGAAGAAGCTTTAACCAATGGACAGACTATGATCCAATAACTCTATTTACCTAACAAAATCGATCCTATGTGCCATCCCAACATACCTCTATGGAACAGTACAAAAAAAATAGTTTAATTCATTAACTGAAACTAACTTAACAACCGATAATAGATTTGCGGGAAAAAGATTAAATATGCAGCAAAGGGGACAGCATATGAAAAAATGGATGATCTGGTGTTTAGCGATCATGATCGCCTTGCCGAGCGCAGCGGCTACACCTGTCTATGCCGATGGTAATACGGCGAATACGACAAACAGTAATACAACTAGCAACAACAGTACCGTTTCATCGGATACGTACTCTACAAACAATTCTTCAACGTCCACCGATAACACGACTACGTCTACTTCTGGAGGCGGCGGTACAGTCATTACGATTGCTACAACGAACAAACCCGTCATCAACCTGATCGGCGACAGCAATGTGCGTATGAAGGTCGGTACAACGTTTGCTGATTCAGGCACAACGGTACAGGATGATGTATACAATGACCTCACCGCAAAGGTAACGTATACACTCAATAGCCAGCCGGTTGATTCGATCAATACCAATGTAACAGGCAACTATGTTATTCATTACAATGTGACCACTTCAGACAATCGTGTTGCCAATGAAGCTACACGTACGGTAACGATTGTCAATGTTGGCGATTACACCAACCTGTCCAGCATTAACGTACCTAATGCTTACGGTATGGCGTATTACGGAGATTATGTATATGTTGCCCAACGTGATAAAGGGTTAGCACGTGTCAACCTGTACAGTGGCAAGATCGAACAGATTGTCAGCTCCAACCAGTCGTTTATGGCGGTAGCGCTCGATTCGTCGGGTAATCTTTTTTATACCATTGATAGCGACTCGACCATCTACAAATTGGATCATAATGATTTGAATAATCTGCCTCTAAGCCAGAGTGATTTTACGACCAAAAAGAGTGCCTACTTTTCTTCTAACCAATACACCTTCTTTTATGGTTTAGCGGTTGACAGCAAAGACAACATCTACTTCACGGATTACAGCTCTAAATCGATTATAAAGCTGCCTACGAATTCACTCACGCCACAGGTAGTAATAAACGGCTTTTCTGTTAAATTTACCAGCTTCACCTTTGATCCGCTAGGAAATTTATATACGAGCGGCAGAGATGGGAATGTGTACCGAATTGATTCTAGTTCACTTCAATCCCTCCCTCTGAGTGCGAATAGTCTCGTAAATATTAGCAACGGTCAATTCAGTGGCGGTTATGGCATGTTCTTTACCCCAGATGGTACATCGTATATGGGTTCCTCTTTTGAAAAGAATCCAGAATCTACGCTGATTCCGGTCATTACGCTGAATGGGTCTTCACCAACTATAGTTAATCAAAATGATAACTTCTATGATCCAGGTGTAACGGTTACGCCAAGTCAATACACGAATCTTCAAACTGTCACTACGTATACATTGAACGGTTCCCCGGTTCCAGGTGTGGACACAAGTGTGCCTGGTACGTATACAATTCATTATAACGCTTCGATTTCACCACAGTATGTGGCTAAAGAAGTGACGCGTGACGTGATCGTTAAATCCGGACCATCGCAATTGAGCGATGTTTCTGTTAAACGTCCTTTCGGACTCGCTTATTATAATGGCGATGTGTATTATGCCGATTACTCTCGCGGTATTTACAAAATTTCGACCAAAACATTTAAAGTCACTCGTATTTCTAAAAGCGATGATTACGATATGGTCGCGGTTGCGGTCAACAAAAACGGCGATCTATTCTATTCGTTTAGCGGTCAACGCAAAATTTACAAGCTCGATCATTCGTATCTGAATGATTCCGAATTTTTACCGTATTCGGAAAGCAATCTGATGAAATCCAGTACGGTTTATTATGAAGCACCAAGAGACACAACCGATAATGGGTACGATGTATCCATTAACGGCTTAGCTTTTGATGGGAACGACAGTCTGTACTTTACGTTGCAAATGGACAATGAGCTGCGAGCGTTCTCTCAAATCTTGCGTTTCTCTGCCAATTCTGCAACCAATCCTGAACTAGTAGCTACGTATCCAACACGAGCATACGGTCTGACGATTAGTCCGCTCGGCAATCTGTATGTGAACGTAGGATTGAATGGTCTGTATAAAGCTGATGCTTCCCTGCTGAATAATGTTCCGATAGCTGCCACTCAATTCAAATTGATGGACAATTTCAACTCAGCCTATGGTGTTGTATTCCTGCCGGATCGTACAGGTTACACAAGCTCGGTAGAACCTACAGGCACATTGAGAAAGCTTGGCTTCCTCGATTCCGTTCCAACCATTCCAGTAACGAGCATCCAACTGAATCCATCGACGCTGACGTTCACGGAAGGCGATGCTCCTGCTCTGCTCACTGCAAGCATTTTGCCAGATAACGCTACAGATATACAGCTTGTTTGGAAAAGCAGCAATGAACAAGTAGCTACCGTTCAAAATGGTATTGTGACGCCAGTTGGTACCGGTACGGCGTCGATCTCTGTTTATGCAGCGAGTCAGCCAGAGGCATCTGCTATAGCGACAATTACCGTTAATGCTAAACCGGTTATCGTGAAAGATGACAAAAAGAAAACCGATAGCAAACTGACACTAGGTGTAGATGGTGGCGTAGGTAAAACGTTCGTGCCTTCTACAGCTACCGAATCTCGCTCCACCCAATTCGATGGCAGTACAGTACGTACGATCACATTTGATCCAGACAAAATGCCAGCTGCGATCAATTTGCTTAAAAACATGAAAGAATCTACAATTCGCTTGAATATCCCTACAATCGACAATTTGAGTTTGAACACTGATATTAACCTGCCGCTGAGTGTATCCAATTCCATTAGCAGCAATGACATGAACCTGGACATTAATACGAATAAGATTCAGCTATCCATCCCTTCCAGTTCAATGTTAAAGGTCAATCAAGATGTCACGTTCAAAATCAATGTACTCGATCAATACAAAGACATGATCAACGAGAAAATACGCGCTTCGAACATGTCGCTTGTCAAACAAATTGTTGGCAATGGTGATCTGTCTGTCGTTAGCCAGCCGATCGACATCATTACGAACTTCCAGAACAAACCTGTCGATGTGTTAATCCCACTCGATACCGTTAAAATACCGAGCCTTTCCGTCGTGAAAAGTCTGTATGTCTATGTAAACCATAGCGACGGTAGTGAAGAATTTATTAAGCCGATTCAGATTACCGATGATTCCGGCAATACCGTTTTGAAAGTCAACACTAGCAAATTCAGTACGTTTACCGTTATGCAAGTGAGTAGCACATCTACTCCTACCACTACGGGAACTACACCTGTAACAGGCACAAATCCTGCCAATACAGGCGGTATCGTCAAACCTGCTTATATTGAAGGTTATCCAGATGGTACATTCCGTCCAAACAATAGTCTGACTCGTGCAGAACTCGCTTCCCTGCTCTATCGTCTGCAAGCAACAAGCAGCAATGCAGGCGCAGTGAAAAGCTTTAAAGATGTATCGTCTAGCTTCTGGGCGAATCAAGCGATTCAATCGATGCAATCTGCTGGACTGATGAGCGGTTTGCCAAACGGTACATTTGCACCGTCCAAACCAATCACACGTGCGGAAATGGCGATCATTTTAAGCCGCTGGCAAAGTTTAAGCGGTCAAGGTGGTACCACATTTGCAACTGATATTAATGGACACTGGGCAGAACGCGATATCAAGCTCGTACTCACCGCAGGTCTGATGCAAGGTATTAGCCCATCCAGCTTCCAGCCAAATGCACCGTTAACTCGTGCACAGGCAGTCACAATCCTTAATAAGATTTTGGAAAAAACAGCAGTACTGTCTGCTCGTCCAACACCGTGGAAAGACGTACCATCCAGCCACTGGGCGTATGCAGATATTATGGAAGCTTCCAACTCCTACTCGCTGAAATAAAACGACTGAAATAAAGTAACATTGTATAAGCGAAACGAAAGTTAACAAAAACCACCTTCGAGAGCATCCGGCATATTCGCTGCTGGTATTAATCTCTTGAAGGTGGTTTTTTATTTTTGTTTTGTATGTTGTGTTTGATATGGATATAACCTATTAGGCTATGGGAACATAAAACCTGTAACTTTGACTCCTCCTTGATCGATTGCCCCCACTGTAATTGTCTCTATCTCCGTCTCTCTCCCTTTCTCTATCTCTGCCTCTGCCTCTGCCTCTGCCTCTGCCTCTGCCTCTGCCTCTGTCACAATGCTATGAGATCGAGTCGCGAATTTCCAGCGCCGACTGCTGTTCTTCCCCACGATGCAGTTTGCGGTATTGCCCCGGTGTACAGCCCATTTCCTTTTTAAATTTACGAATGAAATTAGCCGTATCCAAATAACCGACCCGTACGATAATATCTTTAAGCGGATCATCGGTTTCGGTAATTTGCCGAATCACTTCATCACGCCGCAATTGCCAGATGTATTGCGAAAAGGTCAGCCCGGTTTTGTCCTTAAACGTACGGCTTAAATACGAACTGGAAATGGAAAATTGTTGCGCTATCCCTTCCAGACTAAGCGCATAATCGGCATATTGCGCCTCCACATAAGCGACAATTTGATCGAGCAGTGATACTTGCTCGGTTTCCTGTTTGTGCTCGGCACATGCGCAAATACGGATCGCCAGCATTTGCAATTGCCCTTCCAGTTCCTCCGCTGTCTCAAATGCCGATAACTGCGGCATATCACGCAAACTGCCAAGCAAACCGGCATCAGACGCGGTACGCAGCACCGTATTCAGCAGATCGAACAAAATGCAGCGCATTAACGGCAACGGTAACGATTGAGCGTGCACGCCAGCGGTAATGTAATGAATCATATGGCTTGCTACCTGAATATTACCTTGCTTTAAACTTTGTGACAGCTTGAGTAGTGATTCATTGCTAATCCAAAATTGGCTGCTGCCTGCGCGGTGATCATCCTGATGCAATTGATTAAAATACGTTACACTCGACGTTTCCCCGATCACACGATATTCCATCGCCGTCGCCGCCTCGATAAACGACTGATTAATCGCCTCTAGCTCTGTATAACTATTGCCTACCCCTACGGTTGGATAGGTACTATAATGCGTATACACGAGCTGCCGTACTGCTGCCACGATACCGTTTAACCCTTGATCCGCTTCACTCTCACCTGCTCGTTGCGGATGCCAGCATACCGCCAATGCCAAACGATTGCTGGACGAATATTCAACCCCGTACAAGCGTGCACCATGCTGCGGTAAGTTCACTTCGCTTAACAGATCAGGCAAACTTGGATACGAACCTACCGTTTCGTCCAGCAGCTCCACATTGCTGGCAGTGGAAGCAGCAGGCGATCGCAGCAATAGTGCATCACTCGATACGATCATGACGAAATAATGCAGCCCCTGCTCACGCAATCCAAGTCCATCAATCAAACGCACCGTCTCCGCATCATCCGGTTGACCATGCTTCATCAACATTAACAAACATTGGTGCCGCACATATGGCTGCTGCAATCCAACCTGATCGCGATAATGCAGCAATGTGTCGCGAATCCATGTCCATTCATTGTGTAGCGCTTGACCGTTAGCATGACCGCGATCAGTCTGCGTTCCCGTTCCAGCGCTGCGGTTTTGCGCAAATTCCACCAGATCACGCAATGGGCCATATTGCCGCCTTGCCAGCATTAAGGCAACCGGAATGCCCGCCAGCGCCACCAATGCAAAGATGAACACAATCAATGTTTGCACATGAAAAATACGGCTAAAAAACTGATCGCTTGGCATCGTCGTCACATATGTCCAACCATTTTCCGGCGATTCCACCGCCACGACCGACTGCTGCTTGCCGTTCAGCTCCATACTGTGAATGCCGGATGTAAGCTTGGACAATGTGCCTAGCTCAAGCGGTGTCGGTAATGTATCATGATTGTTCGCAGTTAACACATGACCATTATTGTCAAAAATATAACTGTTGCCTTTAAAATCACTGAGCACCGAATTCATCATCCCGGTTAAACGGGACTCATTAATCAAATATACGACCGTCGCATACGGATACGCAGCGGTCGGCTTAATCGGCACCATATGCACAAGCATTGACGATTGACGCGAATTGACCGTTACCCTATCGGCAGGTCGTGTAAGCGGATACTTAATTTCGTTTAGATCACGCTTAATTTGCTGTTGATCCCAGTTGCTAAATGTATACGTTTTGCCAAATACGACATGTAATCCACTTAATCCTTCCGACGAATAAATAACCGAATCATGGTGAAAATAGAGCAGCAGATCATCGATAATCGCACTGTTGGCACGATATTGATCTAATCTGCGAATCGCTTCGCTGCTATAATAAGGATGCTTGACCATATAACGGGTCAAACTGTTGTCATAGCTCATTCGAATCGCAATATCGCGCAATTCGGTCATCCGTCCATCAATCGTCATCCGTACTTGATTCAACTGGTTCACATTCGATTGCTCTATCTCGGTACGCAAGCTGTTGACCGCACTTTGATAAATAAAAACCGTAATCACAATCAATGGCACGAGGAAAATTAACAAATACGACACCATATAACTTCGCTGTAATTTTGAGCCTCCACGTTTGAATCCCATCCGTTTCCTCCTCACACATGACGATGACAGGCAAGCCCGGCAGCAGATCGTTAAGCGAGCACAATTATAAACAGGATCGCTCCAAACTTGCTTAGCTAGCGCATTTTACTGTACTCCATTGCCCTATCACTATACGGTGTGACAGGCAAACCCGGCTGATGCACGGTTAATGTCAATGCTTATGAAATATGGAACACGTAACAACGTAATTTCAACGATCGTACCTCAACGAATGTACTCTATTGCTGGAAGCTGATTAGCTGTTTCTGCAAATCTTTATCCATGCTTGCAACAATTCATAACATTTCAATATTTATTCCGTACATATAAGGGCATTAAGCAGTCGTTTAGTTTACAAAACGCATACATAATTAAATCAATTGTAGCTTATTTTCGTTATGTGAGAAGGGTTAAATTTGCATAATCGGAAAATTTGGTACTTTTTAATCACATTTGGCTAACGTGGCGTTTACATACGAGGTTATAACGTGTAATGGTAGAAATGGCGCTTATAGTGAACGTTAGCACAGCCATTTTCAGTGAATATGCTCCAATTTATTCATGACTTTTTTTCCTGCTTCTGGTATGCTGGACATGAAATCCCGACAAGAAAGGATGATGAATATGAGAGCCATTATGTTTTTTCGCAGCCGTCCGACACTCGTGACCATTTCTAAATCGGGAGCAATGAACGGATAAACATTCACCAGCTCCCGTACAACAAAAGGAGCTAATTTCATTGGAACTTAAACGATACGGATATCATGATCATTTTGCAGCGCGCTTCGCTGAATTGGAGCTGCCGCCACACCTTATTCCTGCACGTGTAACCGCGGTATTTAAACATGTGATGCGTGTCGTCTCCGCAGACGGCGAAGGACTAGCACGACCGAAAACGTCCTCTTTTCGCGAGGTCGATCGGATCGGACGACCGGCGATTGGCGATTTTGTAGCGATTGAAAGCCATCCTGGTGATACATCGCTTATTTATGCCGTGCTGGAGCGCAATAGCTTATTTGTACGCGATGACCCTGATCCGGATGCTGGTCAACAGGTCGTTGCTGCCAACTTTGACTATTGCTTTCTCGTTAGTTCAGCGAATGACGATTTTAATATGAACCGGTTGGAACGTTATTTGACCGTCGCCTGGAATAGCGGTGCGATGCCGGTCATCGTACTGACCAAAGCAGATTTGACCGCTCAGTTGGATCATTATCGCAGCGAGCTGGAAGCAGCCGGATTCGGTGTACCATTTTATGCGGTCGATAGCATTAGCGGTAATGGACTGGACGAACTGCGCAGTCTGCTAAAGCCCGAGCAAACGATCGTATTGCTCGGCTCATCCGGTGTCGGCAAATCATCGCTTGTAAATGCACTCGCTGGCGAAGATCAGATGCGTACCGGTGGTATACGTGAAGACGATGCACGCGGACGGCATACGACTACCCATCGCGAGCTGCATCTGCTGCCCAATGGCGTCATTGTTATCGATACGCCGGGTATGCGCGGGCTCGGCGTAGGCACCGCCTCCGAAGGACTGGACGAAACGTTCAGCGATATCGACGAGCTTGGCGAATATTGCCGGTTTAGCGATTGTACCCATGAGGACGAACCAGGCTGTGCCGTGCAAGCAGCGCTACAAGACGGTACATTAGCGCATCAGCATTACAACAACTGGCAAAAACTCAAACGCGAAATCGCCTTTAATGAACGCAAACAGAACGCACAGCTACAACGACAAGAGAAGCAAAAATGGAAAACGATGAGCAAACAGATGAGCAAAAACAAGCATCGTATGTAACTGCTAGTGTTGATCCGAACCGTCCATTCATAATTGGTTGTATATGATCAGTAGCCGCAGCATGTAGCTTTACTCCGCTGTGTTGCTGCTAGTCTGTATAAATTCATTTGAGACAATGTATTCACTAGCGTTTATCCCCTCACTTTATGCTCCACCTGCCTTGCAGACGGTTATATAGTCGCAAGGCAGGTGGAGTATTTGTATATCCGAGCTATATTTTTCACACTAAGCGATTGTTGAAAAGGACACAAAATACGCTATACTAAATACAATCGACACGCCCAGCAAAGGAGGTTTATTATGAACAAACAAGAGCAAATTATGCTGGAATTTCGACAATTGTTTACGAAAATGGCATGGCTAAATCGCCTCAAAATGGAAGCCCAGCTTCATGAACATAAACCGTCTGAAGTGCACTGCATCGAATATATCGGCAAACATCCCGATTGTAATGTTACACGTCTGGCAGAGTTCTTTTATATGACCCGGAGCGCAATTAGTAAAATGACCAAAAAGCTGCTGGAAAAAGGCTTGATCGCAAGCTACCAAAAGCCGGACAACAAAAAGGAAATTTACTTCCGCCTTACCGCACAAGGTAAAGAAATCGAACGCATTCATGAACAGTTGCATCAACAGTTTCAACAGCGCGATGCCGCTGTATTTGCCGATGTAACCGATGAGCAATATGCCACTATGCTGGAATTTATTCAGCGCTACAGCAACCATCTGGATAAACAGATTAACACAATCGGTCGGGATGAAGAAGCTTGATCATTCATTTGAAACGATAGCTAATAAGCATACGGTTAGGTAGGGCGTGTACGCAAATGCTGAAGCCCGCCCTTTCCCCTTATTTCCTGTCCTCCGTTGCCTGCATCTCGCAGCCTACGAGTTTGCGTACACGCCTTAGTTCTCGCTAACGATTTGCATCATAATGTTTATGCGAATGTGCACAACGATCCCAAACGTTATGCTGCACATTGTAAAACGCCTGCTCTACCGGAAATATTCTGGTTTAGAGCAGGCGTTTTTATTTTTTGTTGACAAGGAAACAAAATACGAATATATTATTGTCAACTAGGAAACAAAAACTATAGTTGTCCCTTTTTCCATTCCATTCTAAAGCATGTCTTCAAACTGTTGATGAAGTAGCTTGATGCAGTCGCTTTTTATGAGACTACGCTGTTTCGGCAACTTCGCTCATTTCATTTAAACGGCGACCATTTCGCTTAAATGAAATAACGAGTACAGCAGTTTTGAAAACATTGACTGCTTCATTACACAAATGAGTAACATCCGAAAGGAGCATGATTGTTAACTATGACATTATCCCCCACAGCTTCTGCCTCGCCACAAGCCGTAAACCGCAAAGCTTTATTGTTTGGGCTTGTGTCTGTATTTCTATGTGCGATGGGCTTCGGTATCGTTATCCCGGTTATGCCTTTTCTCGTACAGCCTTACGTGCACAATCCTGCTAACCAGGCAATGATTATCGCTGCGCTTACGTCTGTTTATGCGATCTGTGTGTTTATCGCTTCACCCGGACTCGGTGCACTAAGTGACCGTTATGGGCGGCGTCCGGTACTGTTGTTTTGTCTGCTCGGGTCGATTGTCGGTTATGTGCTGTTTGGGATCGGCGGTGCATTATCGGTTTTATTTGCCGGACGTATTATTGAAGGCATTACAGGCGGTACGATTGCAACATTGTTTGCTTATTTTGCCGATATTACGCCTGCCGAGCAGCGTACACGTTATTTTGGCTGGATCGGTGCTGCCGCTGGCGCGGGTACGATTATTGGGCCTGCACTGGGCGGTATGCTTGCTAGTATTAGTTATACGGCTCCATTGTTTTTTGGCGCTAGTGTTACGTTGCTTAATGTGCTGTATGGCTGGCGTTATATGCCGGAAAGTCTCGCGCCAGCGCTTCGTTTGCAGCGCATTAGCCCCAGCCGCCTAAATCCATTGCTGCAACTTGTCAGCATATTATCGGTCAAACCATTACAGCGACTGCTCATTGCCGCCTTTCTGCTTTGGTTGCCAAGCGGCTCCATACAAGCGATTTTGGCACAGTTTACGTTTGATCTGTTCCATTGGCAACCGGTCTGGATCGGGCTTATTTTCTCAATTATCGGCATGCAAGATATTTTGTCGCAAAGTCTAATTATGCCGCGTCTGTTAACAAGATGGAGCAGCTTGGCGATTGCGCTGCTTGGCATGGCGGCAGAGTTGAGCGGTTATGGGTTGATTGCTGCGTCAGCATCATTTGCTTCGTATGGGCTATTTGTAGCGGGCATGGTTGTGTTCGGATTTGGCGATTCGATTTTTGCGCCTTCTTTTAACGGGTTGTTGTCTGTATCTGTCGATGCTAGTGGACAAGGACGCATTCAAGGTGGCAGCCAGTCGATCCAATCGCTGGCAAGAGTGCTCGGGCCGTTAATTGGTGGACAACTGTATGGATCGCTCGGTCATGGAGCACCAGCATGGATGGGCGTAGTTTGTATTGGCTTTGCGATTGCGATGCTATATCGGATCGTAGATCAGGCAAAATAAACGTTGAACATGCCGATTGAATCATCGTATAACAACGATGCACATAACCAAACAGGCCCGCTATGTCGGACCTGTTGATGTGATCGTCTTCAATTACGTTAATCAGCCTGCATCGCTTGTTCATTACCATACAATCATCGCTTACAAAATAACCACTTCTGGCTCAGGCACAAAACCAAATCGTGCCTGTACCCCTTCCTGCACCAACTGGATCAAATACAACACATCCGCCGCCGTTGCACCGCCGACATTTTGAATAAAATTGCCGTGATGTGGCGAAATACGTGCATTGCCGCACTGTACTCCACGCAATCCAAGCTCATCGACCAACTTGCCGGTAGGCTGTCCAAAATCATAATTGTTTTTAAACACCGACCCACAGCAAGCATGGTCAAAATGATGCTTACCGCCACGATCCGCGATCACATCGTGAAATGCCTGTGGCACCGTATAACCGTCTGCCGCCAACCGACCGAGCCAATTTTGATAATAACGGAAATAATCCGGCAGCACTGAAGCAGTTGCGCTCGCTACCGTCATCTCTTGCATTAACGCCGTCCAGCGCTCGGTTTCCGGCAGTACATAGTCACCTACATACAAATCCGCACCGACGATCACCCACGGATTTTGCTGGAAAATCGACTGTTTATACGCATACTGACAGTCAGCAACACCGATCTGTTGCACACCGTGCTCTGGACGCGTAACATCGATATAATAGACACGATCAAGCAGTCCGCTAATATCGTTATTAAAATATTTGGCATTCATATAAATGCCTGCCCCCATCGTCCCAGGCAGCAAATACGTAAATTCCATGCCTTTCAAACCGGTCATCACGCCGATCAGTGCAAGCCATGTCATCGGCACGCCTGCGGATACAAACAGCCGATCTTCTTTAAATGTAAGCTCTACATGTCGTTTAAGCGATAGAAATAACGTATCATCATGCGGTTGATCTGGAAACAAAATGTTCGAACCCATCCCAAACCATTTCACATCCAGCCCTTTATGTTTGCTTCCTTCCAGCAAGATGGCAAGCTCAGCCGTTGTCGCCGGCAAACCAAGATGCCGTGCCGTACCGCCAATCTCATACGTAGAATAAGGTGCCAGGCTTGCGTTCAACTGGCATAATTCATCAAATTGCAGCGTATTCAAATTCATCGTAACCCCTCTGTTCTACCTTATATTCGATCCCTCTGTATCCATTATCGCCATTATCGTTCCCGTCGTTAACGTACGGTACAGTGCAGTCGGCACGATCCATTGCCTGTGGCGGTGTATCCTGATCCCGGTAATAACGTATCCATGCAGGCATAGCCACGTCATATCGCTTCGTTATGATCAAGATCACTCTATTGTATACCTGCATCCTTTCTATTATATGATATTGCCACTTGAAAACCCAAGCATAAAAATATAACATTTTTCTTATTTTCATCACTTTTTCAACATATCCGTTGACTAAGCTGGTGAACAGGCGTACAATTTTAAATTGCGTTCATCGTTTGCAGGATCATCCTTTTCAACTGATTTAGAAGTTTTCCTACATTTTATGATTAAAGGTGATATTTATGTCCACACATCCATACCGGATTTTGTTGTTTTATAAATTTGTACCACTGACCGATTCGGAAACGTTAACTGCCGAGCATCTGCAATATTGCAAAGACCTGGGCGTAAAAGGCCGTATTCTGATCTCGCCGGAAGGCATTAATGGCACATTGTCTGGCACATGGGAGCAGACCGAGCAATATATGAACGATCTGCTTACCGATGCCCGTTTTGCTGACATTGTATTCAAAATCGACGAGTCCGAAGGTCATGCGTTCAAAAAAATATTCGTTCGTCACAAACAAGAGCTAGTGACATTTCGTCTTGAACAAGATGTCGATCCTAACGTAACGACAGGCACCCATCTGTCACCAAAACAGTTTTACGAGCAATTGCAACGCGATGATGTGATCGTACTGGACGGTCGTAATGACTATGAATACGATATCGGTCATTTCCGTGGTGCGATTCGTCCGCAAGTGGAATCATCACGCGAATTTCCACAATGGATTCGTGAAAACTTAAGTCAGCACAAAGACAAAAAAATTCTTACGTATTGCACCGGTGGCGTACGCTGTGAAAAGCTGTCTGGCTTCCTGCTGAATGAAGGTTTTAATGATGTCGCTCAGCTTGATGGCGGCATCGTCACTTACAGTAAAGACCCTGAAGTACAAGGCAGACTGTTTGATGGCAAATGTTATGTGTTTGACGAGCGGATTTCGGTTAAAATCAATCATACGGATGAAGATGTGATCGTGGGCAAATGCTTCCATTGTGAAGAAACGACCGATCATTATGTCAACTGTCCAGTGTGTAATTTACAGCATATCGTTTGTGATCACTGCGAGGATGAGCATGAGCATTATTGTTCAGATGCTTGTCGGGAAGAAGCGCTTGTTGGGTAATTAGATGGCAGTTAGGCACTAGTGGTGGGTTATGAGTTGTAAGCCGTACATGTAAACTTAGATGAATGAGGATAGAGCTTGTATGTAAACTTTACATGTGTGGCAACCACCACTGCGGTACGGAATAAGGGAACAGACTACCGTCTCGCACCGGAATCTACCGATGAGGAGAGAATGTAGATTCCCGCGTTCAAAAGAGGTAGGGTATTTTGCTACGCAAAAACCTTTTTTTATTGCACACCGTGTTTGGAAACCGTAAACACTGAAGTCGTCCTTACCCCTTATTCCTGCCCGCAGTGAAGTGCTGTTCGCAGCCTACGAGTTTGCGTACACACCGCAGCAAAAATATATCATATTGGCTCGAAAGCGAATCATGTATAGCTATATTCGGATATATTGACTATATTACACACTAATTTTATACATACTTATAAATTAAAGCGAGACAAGCTACTAACTGCACGTTAGTTTGCATGAAGTTAAAGTTTATAAAAAGGCGAACCTGTATAGATCAAGGTTCGCCTTTTTCTGTCTCCAAACTTCAATCTGACCACATAATCTGTTACATTAAACTTAAAATATACAATACATAACATCTGTTTGTATAACAGGTACTTATTATGCGGTCTAATCTATGCGGAACATGCAAGCCCTGCCCTATCCCTATCCAACCTATCTTTAACCAGTTCTTATTGATTTAGTGTTATTGATTCCGGTATGAATATCGATAAACATATTCAGCTTTACTAACTATATTGATCCAAATAGCCGTTTTACCGACCTATTCAACCTATCGAATAAAGCGAGGTTAACGATCATGTTTATGGAAAGTGATGAACGAAAAGAAGTGTTTTTTACTGATCCGCTGCTTAGCGAATTGTATGTGATGAATATCGGGTACGAGAAATGTTTGCCTGGTCATAGTTTTGGGCCGCAAATTCGTGAATATTATGTATTGCATTATATTTTGCGTGGTAAAGGGCAATTTCGTTCACGTGAAACGGTGTATCATTTGAAACCGGGCAATTTCTTTTTGATTGAGCCGAACGATTTGTATGCTGTTTATGAAGCAGATGAACAGGAGCCGTGGGAATATGTATGGATTGGCTTTCACGGTAGTCGTGCCGGACAGGTGCTGCAAGAGCTTGGTTTTCATACTCATGTACAGGTCGGCATGCTGCATAATCGTGAGGAAGCGGAATCGTACATTCATGCACTCATTACGGATCATTGGCTACGTCATCATTCGATGTTGCGTGTACAAGGCGATTTTTTGCATATGCTGTCTTATTTTCGGATTGATCCGCCTACACGTCATATCGATTATACGCCAGGTAGCCGCCGCCATTATGTCGATCTGTTTATTGTTCATGTGCGCACCTCCTACTGGAATCCAGAGCTGACGGTCAGCAGTATTGCAGCACAGATTGGTATTCATCCGACCTATCTTACGCATATGATTCAAAGCGAATTACAGCAAACATCATTGCAGTATTTAACGCATTACCGTATGCTGCGCGGTAAATTCCTGTTGGAAAATACCGATTATACGGTGGAAAAGGTGGCACATGCGGTCGGCTATGCCAATCCACTATCATTTGCGCGCGCATTCAAACGTTTATTTGGTGTACCGCCTGGCTCATATGGCAAAAGTAGTAAGCAGCATAGCTAATATGTGCATACGATAAACTTCTTTAGGCTTAGGCGGCATTAAACTCCGTGCGAGAGCATGAATTGAAATGGATCAAGAAATGGAACTCGCACCATATCCGTATCTATCGCGCTTCACATTTAGTACGGTCAGCGTACACGCCTTAGCTCGGATCATAAAAACAACTAATACTATCGCCCATTGTGTTTGTGATTGTTCAATGAAATTGAATTCGCTCCATTTGCTGCAAGCCGTAGTAAACGTCTGTTCAGTGTACCGCTCACTTCAACTACACGCAGCACACATAAATATCGCCTACAGTTTGCCAGTATACTCGATTCAACTCCAATTCCTCTCCACTTCCCTTCCCGCAGCCACTTTTGCTATTTCGTAAAAGTGCCTGCTTTTGGTGCTGTCTGTACAAAAATTACAATATGGGAAATTGTATAGTTATCGTTTGATACGGTTATAGGCATAGACGCAGAAAGCGATACAATTAATGTAAGCGCCTACTCAGGTGCGATAGACCCCAGTTCACTTTAATCGTGCACTGCTTGCTATTTTATATTTGAACAGGAAGGGTTGGACCGTATGACTCAATTGTATGAATATCAAATTTATGGCGTCCATGTATTATTTGAAGTTAATGATCAGCAGTTGATTCGCTTGCTGCATCTATCCAGTGCGCCGATTCCGGATGTGGAACAGTTGGCAGAGCAGCGTAAACGTGCCAGCGTGTTAGTCGAGTTGCAGCTTACCGGTTTTAACAGCCCCGGACATAAAGGCACGCGTCTGTCCAACACATTGCCTGGCACCGAATTGATTTTCAAACATATTTCACAACAGGCAGATCGATTGTTAATCACTCAAATTTATGAACCTGGCTGCTCCTTAATCGTCGATACACATATGCAATTTTTCCCTGGTCTGCGAACGGTTAAAGTATGGAGCGAGATTACGAATACAGGCGCTGAACCGTTAGGCATCGAATACATCTCCTCACTCAATGTCGTCGGCATTAACAGCGATCATTCCGCTTTGCCTTACACCGCTAATCATGTGTATTTGCCGCACAATTCGTGGACAGGCGAGAATCAATGGCGCAAATACAGTCTACCAGAGCTTGGTCTATTGTATGCACTTGATGGCGAGAAATTACAAGATTCCACCAAAGTGATCGCTGTATCCAACAATTCATCCTGGTCATGCTCACAATTTGCGCCGATTGGTGTAGTGGAAAATGACTATACCGGTATGGCGACATTTTGGCAAATCGAACATAATGGCGCTTGGCATTGGGAATTGACCGATGCGGCACTTGGTAAACAATTGGCACTGCGATTAAGCGGTCCCACCGAGCTGCACAATCACTGGTGGAAAAATCTGTTGCCTGGCGCATCGTTTACGACGGTTCCGGTCGCTTTTGGCGCCGTTCCTGGCGGCTGGCAGGCGGCGATTGGGGAGCTGACTCAGTATCGACGTACCATTCGCCGACCTAATGCGGATAATAGACAACTGCCAGTTATTTTTAATGATTATATGAATTGTCTGTCCGGCGATCCAACGACCGCCAAAGAGCTGCCGCTTATCGATGCAGCTGCTATGGCGGGCTGTGAATATTTTGTTATCGATTGCGGCTGGTATTCAGACGGTTATTGGTGGGACAATGTGGGCGAATGGCAGCCATCGCAGGCGCGCTTCCCTGGCGGGTTGATCGAAGTGATCGATTATATTAAGTCTAAAGGCATGATTGCCGGGTTATGGCTGGAAATCGAAGTTATGGGCATTAACAGTAAACTGGCGGCGAGTTTGCCGGATGACTGGTTTTTTATGCGGCATGGCAAACGGATTATCGATCATAGCCGCTATCATCTCGATTTTCGCAATTCGCAGGTGCGCGATTATGCAACCTCTGTCATTCAGCGGCTGGTGAATGATTATGGTATCGGCTATATCAAAATGGACTACAATATTACGACTGGCATCGGTTCGGACGTGAACAGCGACAGCTTTGGTGACGGTTTGTTGGAACATAATCGTGCGTATTTACAGTGGCTTGATCATATTTTTGCTATGTATCCTGAGCTTGTCATTGAAAATTGTGGTAGTGGCGGCATGCGGCATGATTACCAGATGTTGGCACGCCATAGCATTCAATCGATTACCGATCAAACGGAATATGTACGTAACGGCGCGATTGCTGCCGCTTGTGCAGCCAATGTAACACCGGAGCAGGCAGCCATTTGGTCGTATCCGCTACGTGAAGGTGATCGGGAAGAAGTTATTTTTAATATGGTCAATACGATGCTGCTGCGCATTCACCAGAGCGGACATTTGGGCGAGCTGACCGATGATCGTTTGCTGCTCGTCAAAGAGGCGATTGACGTATACAAAACTATTCGGCACCATATCGCCGCTGGATGCCCTGTCTGGCTCACCGGCATCCCGCTAATTGACGACGAATGGTTTAGCTTTGGTATCGAAACGCCGGAAAGTCTGTACCTTGCCGTCTGGCGTACAGAAAGTTTAAACGATCATTTTACCGTACACTATCCAGCACAAGCGATCGAAACGGTGACACAGCTTTATCCTAATCCTATGCAAGACGAGCATGCTACGCACAGTGTGCACGAGGATACGATCCACTTCCATTTTAAGCAAAATAAAATCGCGCGACTGTACGAAGTCCGCAAAGTAAGCAATCCAGTATAACCGTATACAAACAAAACGATAGCAATACTGGAAGTGAGATACGATCACAAATAGCATAAACAACGAGCCAAAGCATAACAGCGACCGAATATACAAGAGCATATAGTAGCTACAAATACCGAATAAGCTGTCTAAAGTAAAATGAGAGCTAGGTTCCTCTAAACCTGTTCATAAATAAGACGGGGATGCGCTGCACTTACTGCACATTTAAAGTAAGACAAACTACCAAACCTAGTAGCTTGACCAAATTAAATATTAATTTTGATTGTGTACTGAAATCCTGATCCATGCGATCTTAAAACAGATTCAACACTCAAATTAATCTTGGTCAATGTGCTAGCCACGAAACAACGCCCATATAAAAGCTTGCATCGATAACAAATAGCTGTACGATAGCCTAACTACAGAGCCTATTGAAATATACCGTCTACACCGCCAACCTTATTCTTTTTTCGTATGATAAAGATAAGGTTGGCGGTGTATTCATCTGGGATTAGGTATATCTTTCCCCCTACCTCCCTACATCCGTTTTGCGCTATATCCCTCCACAAGCAAACAAGCATAAGCCGCGATGGTGGCTTATGCTTGTTTGGTTCAACTGAACTGTTTATATGCTATTTCATCATTCACTTTAACGATACTTAAGTTACTTTAACAATATTGATTGTAACGACTACGACTACCAGCTACTCTCCCTAACTAGCGCTAAATGAATCAGCCTTTCACCGAGCCAGCAGTCATTCCTTCCACGAGGAAGCGCTGCATGAACACAAACATTAACACTACTGGCAGTACGCTCAGTACCGATGACGCCATCAGGCTACCCCAGTCCGTTTGGAACAAACCTTTGAACAAATAAATGCCTGGTGTTAACGTACGATGCTGATCATCGTTAATAAATACGAATCCAAACATAAATTCATTCCATGAGTTCAAAAAGGCGAACATGCCTGCTGCAATCATACTTGGCAACGATACCGGCAGCAAAATGCGGAAAATCAATCCTATACGCGAACAACCATCAATCTCTGCCGCTTCTTCCATATCGATCGGAATCGAGTCGAAAAATCCTTTTAACATAAACGTACACAGCGGCACCGTAAATGTCGTATATGCCAAAATAAGCGAGCTGTACGTATTGATCAAACCTAAATCTTTCATCGTTAAATAAAGCGGGATCAGCAGCAGTACACCTGGTATCATCTGCGATAACAGCATCGCTACACTGAATATTTTGATGCCGCGAAAGCGGATAAAACGACTAAGCGCATAGCCTGCAAAAATGGAAATCATTAGCGATAAAAATGTAACGACAACCGATACAAACACACTGTTGCGAAAATAAGTCAAAAACTTCGATTGCGTAATGACATTAATAAAATGTTCCATCGTCGGATGATCCACAATAAAGCTAGGCGTGATCGTACGAATCTGATCGGTCGGCTTTAAAGCAGTAACGACCATCCACAAAAATGGAAACAAACAATAAAATGAAAATCCGAGCAAAATGACGTAAGTTAACACTTGGAAAAAAAGCTGTTTCTGTTTGCTCATCAGCATACCGTTCTCTCCTCCCTCTATTTGTTAACGGTTCGCTTTGCGAACAGACATGAAATAATAGAGCAAAAACGCAGTCATCATAAAGCCGAGCATCATCGACGCCAATGCGGACGCATAACCAAAATTGTACGTTTGCATCGCATAACGATAAATTTCAATCGGTAACGTTTCAGTCGCGTACAATGGTCCGCCTTCCGTCATCACCCAAATAAAGTCAAAGTTGATCGCTGTCCAAATCAAGTGAATGAAAATGATCGTCAGCGATACGCTTTTTAATTGCGGTAATACAACTTTAAAAAATCTTACTCGTACGCCTGCACCATCGATCGCTGCGGCTTCCAGTATGTCTTTGGAAACCGATTGCAAGCCTGCGAGCAAACTGATCGTATAAAACGGAAAGCTTCTCCATATGTTGACAAAGATTACAACGTACAACGCTGTATTCATTTGACCTAACCAATTGTAAGGTTGGGAAATAATCCCTAGGTTCACTAACCAGTAATTAATAATGCCGTAGCTAGGATCAAGCATCCATGTCCATGTCATCCCGGCAATAACGATCGGTACGACCCACGGAATAATGATCATACCGCGAAACAAGGCGCGAAAACGAATGTTTTGATTTAACGCTAACGCTGTGATCAGTCCAAATACGTATTCACCAGCGACGGACAGAATCGTCCAGATTAACGTATTGACTAATGCACCTTTAAAATTTTCACTTTGCAATACAGCTACATAATTGGATAAACCAGCAAAACCGGATAAAGCGCGATTCAGCAAATTGATTAATTGAAAGCTGTCCCACACCACCGTAATGAGTGGATAGGCATTGAGCAATAGGAAAAATAATAACGCTGGGATTACAAAATAATATGCGACTATTCGAATACGTTTCTCACGTAATGTCAAACCACTCACCACTTTTTCCGAGTAATTGAAGCAAACGGAACCGACTATAGGTAGGAATCATCATCGTCAAGCTCCGTTTGCTCCATCAGCTCTATTTCTATTAGTTACCGCTTGTACCGTTCTGTTTTAACGAATCTACTTCCTTGATCGATCTACTTCCTATCTTCTAAATGAGGATGCGTTTAATGATCATTTAGCTTCCGCTTAGCTGCCCACTTGCTTTCAAACTATCGTTAATTGCTTGACTGAGCCAAGCAGCGGTTGCTGCTGGTGAATCATTTTGTAAATACAGACGTGCCAGCGAATCTTGCATCGCTTGTGTTACACCACCAAGTGAAATCGGCGGGAAGTTTACGCCTTGCGATGTGAGTTCCATAAATTGTTTGCCCCAAGCGCCGACGATTGCATCACTGCGCGGTGCAGACGATGGGTTAACTTTGGACTGGTATTCTTTGCTCATCAGGAAGGAAGCAAATTCCCATGCTTTGTCCAGATGATCTGATTTGTACAAGTACAATGGCGCAATTTCCAGGAATGTAGCTGGTTTAGCACCATATGGTGGTGGCGCGATTTTAACATCTTTCATGCCGGATGGATTTTCATCCGTACGGCCTTCGATCCAACTACCGTTAACCGACATTGCATTTTGAGCAAGTACAAAGTTTTGGTCTTCTTCTTCCCAGCCCCAAGTTTTGGCGTTAGGATCAATCGTATTACTGCTCAGCAAATCTTTGTAAAATTGGAACACTTGTGTTGCTTTTTTCATTTGATCCGGGTCTTCTTGCCATGTGTTTCTGTATTTGCCGCCACCTTCGTCTTTGACGAGCTGTACGTCATTTTGCGCTAAATACGTAAACAATTCCTGGGAAGAACGCACGCCGCTAGCCGCGATACCAAATGCGTATTTACCTGTTTTTTGCTTGATGACAGGACCCATTTTCAGCAGCTCATCCCATGTTTTTGGCGGAGCGTTAAAGCCGGCTTTTTGCAGCATGCTGTCATGGTACAGCAATGCACGAATACCGATATAGTTCGGAAGCGCTTTCACTTTTCCGTCAAAAGTAAGCCCTTGCAATACGTTAGGGTATAGTTTATCTTTATCTGCCCATTTATCTACATAAGGAGTCAAATCTGCCAGTGCGTCCATCTGGTTCAATTCACCAAACCATTCGCCCAGTCCCCATGTCAAATCCGGTGCATCGCCTGCTGTTACCGCAGCGATTAATTTCTGGTGCATAACATCATAGGAGATAACTTGCATATTTACTTGCACATCTTTATGTTCGCTATTAAATTGCTGAATTTGTTGCTGGATTTCTTTCCCCTGATCTGTGCTCGGATCAAGCGCCGCCCAAAAGTTTAGCGTCACTACGGAGTTGGCATTGTTGGAACTGCTTGATCCGGTTGTGGAATTGGCACCACTGCTACAACCTGCAAGCAGCGTCATGATGACACTAGCAACCATCGTTAACTTCCATGCTTTTTTTAGTTTCATTGTTTTCGTCCTTTCCGTAATTGCTGTCTTAGTATCGGGCTTGTTGGCCTAGCTTTATTGTAAGCAGACCGGCACTTGCTGCCCAGATGACGAAATTCAGATTATGGTTTAAATTATTCAACTCTTTTGGTGGGGGGAGTGGGAGGAAACTTTGGTTGCTGAAGCAGACACCACTGTGGGGAGGAATAAGGGGACGGACTCCCATCTCGACTAGGAATCTACGGATGAGGAATACATGTAGATTCCTAGTCTCAAATCTGTAGGGTATTTTGCTTTGCAGCTTGATCATGAATAGACCCAGATACGTTCAAACTTGATTTTTACTTGCGACAGCCTATTATTTTGACAGAGATTAATTTTAAGATAGGAAGCGGTCTAATTTTTTAAATGCACCACTATGGGTACGCAATCAAAGTTGAAATTTAAGTTGGTCTAATTGTTAGCTGTTAATACGCTCCTGCTTAAATTGGCTTGGTTGAGTGCCGGTTGCTTTTTTGAACACTTGGCTAAAATAGCGTGCGTCGGTATAGCCGACTCGGGCGGCAATTTCGTATGTTTTTAGATCGGTGTTAAGCAACAGTTTTTTGGCTTGCTCGATACGGATACGGGTTAGGAATTCGAGAAAACTTTCGTTATTTTCCTCTTTGAACAATGTACAAAAGTAATTTTTGTTAATGAAAAAGCGGCGTGATATTTCTTCTAGTGTTACGGTGCAATAATGTTCGCTTACATAACGTTTAATGAGTGTGATCAATTGACGTGCAGTGCGGGATTTGTTTTGTTCTGATGATTGATGCATATGGTACATAATCAGCTCAAACAAACGGTTTTTCATCTGTTCGATGTCCAGTTCTTGCATACTGGAACGTATTTGTGCCAGTAGCATTAAGGTGTGCTCGTCTTTTTGCTCGACTTCCAGCCGTTGGAGCAGTCGTGTAATATTCGTTTGCAGCTCATTGATGCTCGTCTGCTCTAGCTGGCTACCTTGCAGTAATGTATCAAGTTTATCGATAAAAGGCATCTGATTGTGCAGTGCTCCCGTATCGAGCATGACGCCGAGCCATTCATGCACTTCTTCCCATAGCGTCTGCTGACTGGGTGCAGACATCGTATTCATCTCAGCATAAAAGGCGATCGTATCGCGGTCGGACAGACGTAATTGCTTAATCGCATGCCTTGCCTCTTGATACGCATTTTCCATCGCGATAATGCGCTTTTTGCGTGCGCTAATGCCAAGCTTCACACTCACTCGCAAATAGGATGACAGCGCAGTTTGCATTTTTTTGAGCATCCGTTCTAAGATAGTACGATCTTTGGCGGTAGAATGGAAAAACAAAAACTCATGGTAACCGTTCAAATTACGAAAAATATCCGTATCTTCATCATAGACAGCCATACTTTCCCTTATAATATTGCGCACAGCAAAATAGAAAGAGCCTTTGTCACTTTCAAATCGACTGACAATGCTTGATTTCACATCCAGCAACTTGATCATTACAATATGATATGCTTCTTCCGGCACTCTAATTTTAAGCTGCTCTGCTTCGACGATAATTTCATTTTCATTCCGTGTGTGCGTACTGAGCAGATGGCTAATCCATTCATCCTGCATTAATTGCAACCCTTGATATAGCGCAACTTGCTGTTCACGATATTGATATCTCGATTGCGATTCCTGCATCAAATCGGCTTCAACTCGGCTAAGCAAATGCAGTAATTCCGCTTCATTGACAGGTTTGAGCAAATAATCTTTTACATGTAACAAAAATGCGGCGCGTGAATATTCGTAGTCTCCATAACCGCTTAAGACGATAACTTTTGCCGTAATGCTAGACTGTTCAAGCCATGCCAAAAATTGCAGCCCATCCATATGCGGCATCCGTATATCGGTCAAAATTACGTTCGGCTGCTCCTGCTCAGCGATTTGACACGCTTCTTCGCCATTATAGGCATGTCCAACGATTTTCCAGCCGTATTGTTCCCAGTCTAGGCACTGTTCTAGCTGTCTATGCACCGTTACTTCATCATCGACAATTAATACTTTCATCCTTGATCAACCTCCTTCAGCGGTAGTCGAAATGTTAACAATGTGCCTGTATTAGGCTTGCTGCTAATTTCAATCCCGTACGTGGCACCACAGATTAGCTTAATTCTCGTCTGAATATTAAGCAGTCCAATCGAAGCACCGGAAGCTTGGGCAAAAATTTCATCATGATTGAGTGAATATCGCAGCTGTTCCAGCGCCGATCCGTCAATGCCGACGCCATTGTCCAGCACACGAAACACAAGTGTACGCTGTTGCCAATCGACAGCGGCGCTAATGCGCATCAGCTTTTTGCCTTGAATTAATGGCAGCAAACCATGCTCGACCGCATTTTCCACCACAGGCTGCAAAATCAACTTCGGAATCCATAAATTACGAATGGACGGCTCTAGATGAATCATAATTTTGATGCCGTCTGGCAGTCGTTTATTAATAATTAACATATAATTGCGCACATGGGCAATTTCGTCTTTGACCTGTACCCATTCACGATTAATATCAATATTGTAGCGATACATATTGCTTAATGATTGACAAATAAATCGCATTTCCGGCACCTGATTGACAATCGCAATGTTGGAAATCAACTGTAATGTATTAAACAGAAAATGCGGCGAAATTTGCGATTGCAGTGCTTTAATTTGCGATTCCTGATTTTTAAGTTGTAGCTTGAGTTCATGATCGACATGTTCTTCGATCCGGCTTGCCATTTCGTTAAACTGGCGTCCGAGAAAAGCGATTTCGTCCGTCGTTGACAGTTGCACACTAACATTGTACTTGCCGCGCCGAATCTCATTCATTTTGGCGCATAATTCGATGATCGGTTTCGTAATATTATGACTTAGCCATAATCCGAGTACGACACTAAATAGAAGCGAAAACACAATAATACCGATCGCAAAATGACGAAAAAACAATAGCTGTGGTGAAATATCAAACTCATACCGCAATATTTTGTCTCCAAACGGCAACTTTACTTGCACCGTTTCCGCATAAGCTGGCGTCGGTTTGACTAACGGGGTACGATAGATTAGCTCGTTATTATGATCCCAAATCGTCATTTGTCCATTTGCAAAAATATTGTATCGCTCCAGCATCGCCGCAAACGGCTGTTCATCCATATCGATCACAAGCACGGCAAACGGATGACCTAACATTTTGATCGGATACAAATAACGAATAATCGGCTCCCCATAAATGCTATCCTGATTAATCGTAAATGTCGGTTCTTCATACGGTGGCAATAACGGAGCGATCGTCTTTTTATTGTATTGCTGCTGCAGCCGCAAATAATAATACGGGAAAAAATCAGCGTACACATTACCGGAAAAGTCAAGAATATACATGCCTTTAACACCTTTATCTTCCAGACGTGAGTACGTATTAAGATAATATTCCTTGAACTGAAGCAATAAATTGTAGTCCAGCCGCTCGCCTGGATGTTCCCGTACGCTTTTATACAGCTGATGTACCATCGTATAGTTGGAATACAATTGATAAGACGTTTCCTTCATCTCGTCCATATATTGCTGCAGTTGCAGCTCTAAATCTTCCGAGATGCGGGTTTGTGCGAACAGACGATTTTGCTCAATATTTTGGGACACTTGCCATAAGATAACTACAGATGTGAGTAATAATGGACAGATTGTAGTTACCAGCATAGCTATCGCAATTTTGGTACGAATTCTTCTCGTCTTCATTCCCGTTCACCCGCTCACTTAAATTGTAAAGCGACGATCTGCTGTGTAATACGGGAAATGGATGCACGCTTAAAAGCAGTGCATCCACTCCTGTATCATTTGTTTGTACCGGCGCAGTACAGCTATCATACAATGCTGATCGCTATACGCCTATACCTTAATTTTGCGATTGGTACGTGTCTCCGACTACACTGCTCACAACCGGCAACCCTTGTACAAATGGCGCTGCGATCTTAATAAGATCGATATTTGGCACGTAACCATCCGCATTGCTGAACTTAATCGTATTCGCTCCAGCTTTGAGCTGTACGTCAAATGTAACCGTCTGGAAATTGCTCCAGCTACGTGTGTTAAAGAAATAACGGGTTTGCGTTTGATCACCATTGACAGTAATGTTGGAAATTCGATCTACGATGTTTGTATTGTATTCGTGATTGCCTTCCACTTCCGCATTGGCAAATGCAACGACTAGACGATACGTGCCTGCCTGATCCACATTAATATCGTTGAATTGCAATGTGTTATCAGCGCCAGCGCCGATCCAGCCTACATATTTGCCACCCGATGCAGCCGAAGAATCTTCAACTCTAGCTGTACCTGACAATGTGTTATTGTTCGCTTCTGCCTGATACACACCAACATCACCATTGCCTTGTGATACATTCAAATAGTCGATCGCCGTGGAACCGGAATTGCCACTGGCATTATCATAATTGATCAGGTTAATGCCTTTGGACAAAAATACAGTCAGGCTTTCCGTATTCCATGTATCGGTTGGCAACAACGATACACTTGTCAGCGGTTCGCCGTTAACGACGATATTCGCTTTGTTGTTCGCAGTAGTCGAGTAACGAAGATCAAGATTGTAATAACCGTCAGCAGGAACTTGAACGACATAATCCGTCGAAGCCTGCTGTCCGCCAGGCAATGTCACATAACCTGTGCCGGAATAGCCGGTACGACCACCATAATCAACCGTTGCTGCTCCATCCACTTTAGCATATTCCGCTTCATAACGTCCTGCGTTATTTACGGTAGACAAGCTTGTCGCCGGTGTAACGATCAACTGATATGCCGACTTCGCTTGCAGATTGCTTAACGGTACATTAATTTGACCATTGGATACGGTGTAATCGCCTTCTTGTACGACATACGGGCCGCTTGAAGGAGATGTGCCTGTGCTGTCTACGCCCCATACTGTGGCGTGAACGCTCTGACCGAATGTGCCTGCAGACAAACCTTTGACATTAATAGTGGTGGAATACGTATTGTCAGGGTAAGAACCGCCGAACACAACGCGTACTTGTTTTTTGGAATTATCGACGGTAGCCAGCCCCTGGAATGAACCGTTCGTGGTCGTTGGCGTTGTGGCAACTGTATTGCCAGTCATTTCACCATACCATTTGTACAGCCACCAGCCACCGGTTGGCGTATCATTTTGTGTGACCAAATCATTCAATGTGCCTGCTGTTGTCCAATAAGCAAGCATGCCATCCACTTTGCTATTTTCAAGACGGGTTACCCATTGTACAAGTTCGCCCGGAATCGCCAGATCAGATGGACGTGCATATTCGTTAATCGCAATCGGCGTCGTACTAATGCCCAATTGCTGCTCAATGCTTCTTAAATCATTGTAATGATTGTACCAGTCGGTGAAGAAATCATTGTTCAGTTCATGCCATGTTACAACGTCAGGCAATACGTTATTGGCTTTCGCAAAGTTGAAAAAGTCATGCATAAATTGCGCATGATAGGCGGCTGTATTAGGGCCGCCGATTTTGGCATCCGGATCAAGCTGTTTAATGCGTTGATATACCGTTTTCCAATCCGCGAAAAATTTCTTTTGTGCGTCACTACCAGTTTGGGTTAACCCTTGATACCAGATGCCATCCGGTTCATTAAACGGAATGTACACAAATTTGGAATGATTCGGGTCATTCACGACTTTAGGCACCATCACATCGATTTTATTCAAGTAATCATCCAGCCCCAAATTTTCATACGGCCAATTTTTGTAAATGTCCTGCATGTAAATTTGGATTTCTTTACCGCCAGCTGCCAGAAATTCCGGTGCCACTTTCAGTGCATCGCCGTTTGGATGCTGCAAGCCATCCGGTGCTTTTTGCGCGATCGCTTGTGGGCTTAACGGTGCCAGCATATTCGGATTTGGCACGCCAGGGCTACCTAATCCGTACAGAAAACCGGAAGCACCGTGTTTAATCGCACCGGTGCTTTGCGAAACATCGACCGTAAGCTGTTCCGCTGCTGCTTTCGCCGGTGTGACAGGCCCAAGCATAGCTGCGACCAAACCGACCGTAAGTAAACTAATTCCCCATGTTTTTCTTTTTCCCATGTGTACTCTCCTTTAAACATAGAATGGTTAAACGGGATGGTACCTACATAAGTATAAGCAGAAAGCGGTTTCATCCTGCTTCACAGTTAATTTACCAACTGTTCGTTCAAAAGCATAGGCGAAAAAATTCCGATTAATGTTGTATATATTCAGAATTTTAGCGATGCATAAATCAAATTTTATCTTTAATCCGAAAAGCTTAATTAAGTAATAATATAGTATACACACTCCACCGCTTACAAGTTCTGCTTGATAAAAAATTACGATATTTTTTTCCGCTAATAACGATATGATACGTTTCATAATAAAAGGACAATAATCGGCGCGTAGTATTCACACCGATCATTGTCCTTTTACATCCACTCTAAAATAAGCGTACTATTTATGCAATTTTGCCTGCTAATATGCATATTGGAACAAGTCTACCAGCGGTTTATACATTCGTTTCGCATGGATTATGCATGGCGATTTCCCGTGTTCACCCCTTCGGCGGCATAAGCAGAAACAACCTTATTTAGCTGCCCAAGCTGTTCTTCCTGCTCCGTATAGGCGGTAGCAAGACGTGCGATCCCTTGTTCAATCTGCTCGGCGCTGCAATAACTAAAGCAAAGACGCAACTGATGATGCACATCACGTTCAGGATAAAAGCTCCGTCCATCCACAATGCTAACCCCATAGTGCAGTGCTCGCTGTTGTAACTCGGTCGTATCGATCTCTGGGCGAAAAGAAAGCCAGAGAAAAAAACCGCCATCCGGCAGCACATAACGAACCGTATCACCAAAATAACGATCGATTGCGGTTGCCATTACGTCGCGTTGCTGTCGATAATACGTCCGTAACCGTTCCACATGTTGCTCGAAATCGATATGTTGCAACAGTGCGGCGACGATCTCTTGTGTGAATACCCCTGTGCTGCCGCCCAACATTAGAATCCGCAGTCGATCGATCAGCTGCGGATGCGCAATCATCCAGCCGAGTCGCAAACCGGGAGCGATAATTTTGGAAAATGTATTTAAATAAATCGTACGTTCCGGTGCAAGCGAGTACAATGTGGGCAATAGCTGCCCTGTAAAATTCAGCTCACCATACGCATCATCTTCCAGTACATAAAAATGATATTCACGCGCCAGTTCCACCAACCGCTGACGCTTGGCGAGCGACAACGTTACTCCACCCGGATTATGATACGTTGGCATCGTATACAGCAACTTAGGCAGTGGGCGGCCTGCTGCACGCTGTTGCCGTAACGCTTGTGCCAGTAGCTCTACATTCAGCCCGTCCGCCTCCAGTGGAAAAGAGCGAATAATTGCACCGGACAAACGGAATGCCTGCAATGCACTAAAAAAAGTCGGTGCCTCTGTCCATACTTCATCGCCAGGTTCTATTAGCAATTGTGCTGCCAATGCTAGTCCCTGTGTCGCTCCATACGTAACAAGCACATGATTGGGCGTCGCCTCGATGCCATTTTGACGAGCACGCTGCTCGATCCAGCGTGCAATATAAGCCGGTCCAGGCGCTCCCGAATATTGCAGCGCTTCTCTGCCATGCACTGTAATGGCATCTGTTGCTGCCTTTTCCAGCTCAGCCAGTGGAAACAAATTCGGCGCAGCAAAGCCAAATGATAAATGTATATGATCCGCAGTCGTTACCGTTGTGCTGCCGATTGATGGCGTATTCGGAATGAGACGGGATAACAGCTTCAGATCAGGCAGATGGGCAGATTCATTCATCGCTACATCCCTCCTTGTTGAATAGAGTGTGTTGTTCATAAGAGGTAATCAATCAGATATTGAATGTGAGTTGCTCAAACTACTAGCCGTCGCTTTGGTTGCGGTAAGATGATCCAACGCATGGCTGGCAATGTGCGTGAGCACCGATGCGGTGGGCGCTAATGCACGTTCATCAACATCAAATGACGGATGATGCCATTCCTGCGGCCCAGACGTACCGACAAAAATGAACACCCCTGGTCGCTGCTGCTGATAAAAGGCAAAATCTTCACTTGCTGGCGATACAGCAGGAACGATCGCCTGCAAACCGGCAGCAGCGACCGCTGTGCGCACAATCGGCGTCCAATCGGCAGCATTCTGTACCGGCGGAGGCCCATCGATCCATTGAATCGTGACATCCGTGCCAAAAGCCGATGCAACGCCTTGTACTACCTGTTCAAACTGCTGCCGCACTTTCCGCCGGATCGTAGTATCAAATGTACGAATCGTACCTTGAAAATGCGCTAGCTCAGGAATGACATTCCATGTCTGCCCGCTATGTAAACGGGTCACACTAATTACGGCACTATCCTGCGCGCTTATATTACGACTGACAATCGACTGCAAAGCGGTAATGATATGCGCTGCTGCCACAATCGGATCGATTCCGGCATCCGGCACCGCTGCATGGCTGCCGCGTCCGCGCACTTCCACACGAAAACCGTCTGCCGCCGCCATCAGTGGCCCTTCACGTACACCGATCTCACCCACCGACAAATCCGGCTTATTATGCAGCCCAAACACCGCATCCACACCGTCCAACACACCGGCAGCGATCAATTGCTGCGCACCGGTCGCTTTTTCCTCGGACGGCTGGAAAATAAGTCGTACTCGCCCGGGTAGCTCAGCTTCCCTCTGTTTCAGCAAATAGGCAGCGCCAAGCAAAGCGGCAGCATGAAAATCATGCCCGCACGCGTGCATGCGCCCTTGCACACTCGATGCAAACGGTAGTCCGGTCGCTTCCTGTACGGGCAATGCATCGATATCCCCACGCAGCGCGATCATATGCCCTTCACCGTGACCGATCTCGGCAACTACACCGGTGTGCACACCCGGCAATTCCAGCAGACGAATGTCCGCCGCCAACAGCTGATGGCGCAAATAGGCGGTCGTCTCCACCTCAGCGCCCGATAACTCGGGATGCCGATGGAGATGACGTCTAACCTCAACGAGACGCGCTTGCAACGCTTCGCTTGTCGGCATGTAGAACCTCCTTTGTTCATATCAACTTGTCGCCTATAAACTCATTTCATCCAGCTTATGTTCGTTAAAACTCATCTTATGAACAGACTACTACCTTGACCAAGTTAAATATTAATTTTGACCATGCACTGGAATCCTGATAAATAATAGCTTGTTCCAGCTTCAACACTTAAATTAATCTCGGTCAAGGTACTACCTTATGAAGCAAACAGGCGGCGATAAAATGGGTTTGATGTCATACGCTTTGTCAAAGCTCTTTTTCAATCTTTTTGTATTTCATTATCCGGTACATCATGAATGCTGTGCAACAACGGATCGTTACAACGACTATATGCTAGCGCCCAGTCTGAATAAGTGAATATGTGACATCACTGTGCACATTTACCTAGCATAACCTTATGCTAGCGGCGACACCGCCGCAGGCTGTAGTATAGCTTGTTCATTTTCACCATGCTCGGTAAACACCTGCTGCAACAACTCAAATGAACGCACACGCTGCTCAAACTGGCGAATGACCGTATGCACGACCAGCTCATCTATCCCAAAACGCTGCCGCAGCTCGGACAATTGTGCATACACAGAAGCTGGAGCGCCTTTTACAACTTTCGCCTCTTTTACTTCAATCCGAAACGGCTCATTCGATTGACGGCCAAATTCCTCTGCCTGCTCTACCGTCGCCACGGTTAGCACACGCCCGCTATGCAGATGAATTTTGACCGACAAATTTTCACCGGCAAGCTCATCTGCCTGCTCGTCCGTGTCCGCCACGATGACCGATAACGCCAAAATTGCATGCGGCGTTGCCAGTTCTGGTGAAGGAACAAATCCGTTACGGTACGCTTCAATCGCCTCTAGGGCGAGCTGCTCATCCCCGTTAATAAATAGCGAAAACACATACGGCAAACCTTGCCTTGCCGCCAGTTCAGCACTATCACGGCTTGCGCCGAGCAAAAACAGCGGCGCAGGCTGTGCAGGCTGCGGACTGACATGAATGCCTGCTAGCGGATGATCATCCGGCACGTCATTACGCAAAAAGCGGCGCGTTTCTTCCAGCTTGTCCGTCAGTGAGCGTGCATCCCCTTGCTCGCCTTGCAATGCACGTGTCGAACGCGGCAAACCACCCGGCGCACGCCCGATCCCAAGCTCTACCCTGCCTGGTGCTAATGCGGCAAGCACATTGAAATTTTCCGCCACTTTATACGGGCTGTAATGCTGTAACATCACACCGCCTGAACCGATGACAAGCTTGTTCGTATGTGCGAGCAGATGGGAGATTAACACTTCCGGCGATGAGCCTGACACATGGGCTGAATCATGATGCTCTGCCACCCAAAAGCGCTGATAGCCGAGCCGTTCTGCCAGCTGTGCTAACTGCAATGTGTGTTGAAACGACTGCTCTGCCGTTTCGCCTTCATAAATTGGGGTTTGATCGAGTATGCCCACACGTATAGTCATACTTATACCTCCGTTTCATCCATTTAGTAATCGGTATCTGTTTATAACAGACGCTTATCCAGCCCATTCATCACACACCGTACGAACATCGGATGATCTATTCACAGATCAAATCGAATAATTCGCTTCCGGCGTAATCCGGCGTAAAAACTGACGAGTACGCTCCTCGCGCGGACGCTGGAAAATATCATCCGGCGTACCTTGCTCTACAATCGTACCGCCGTCCATAAATACAACCCGGCTTGCTACATCACGAGCAAAACCCATTTCATGGGTTACGATGATCATCGTGATTCCTTCTTCAGCGATCCGGCGAATGACTTCAAGCACTTCGCCCACAAGTTCGGGATCAAGCGCAGACGTCGGCTCATCGAATAAAATGACTTCAGGATTAAGGGCGAGCGCACGTGCAATCCCGACACGCTGCTGTTGACCGCCGGATAGTTGACTCGGATAATAATGAATTCGTTCACCGAGACCGACTTTTTGGAGCATCCGAATTCCGATCTCGGCTGCCGTATCTCGTGGTACACCACGTACAATCGTTAGCCCTTCCATCACATTTTCCAGTGCTGTCTTATGTTTGAACAGATTGTATTGCTGAAACACCATCGCCGTTCGTTGGCGCAAACGATGAATGTCTTGTTTGCTCGGATGCTTGCTTGCCAGCTTTTGGTTGCCGATCCGAATGATACCTTGATCCGGTCGCTCCAAATAATTGAGGCAGCGCAGCAATGTCGTTTTGCCGGAACCGCTCGGTCCAACAATCACGACCACTTCACCCCTGTCAACCGTCAGATCAATGCCACCGAGCACTTGTTGTTTGCCAAATGACTTATGAATACTTTCCAATTGGATCATGCCGCACCTCCTCTTTGAAAGCTGTTCAGTCGATATTCCAGCCAGCCGCTCGCCCGTTCAATTAAGACCGTTAAGCCCCAGAACAATAATGCTGCCGCCACATACGCCTCAAAATATTTCCAATTGTCCGCCGCCACAATTTGCGCCTGTGCGTTAATCTCTATGACCGAAATCGTATACGCAAGCGTGGAACCATGCAGCATCCCGATCACCGAGTTGGACAAATTAGGCAAACTGACTGCCAATGCCTGCGGAAATACAATGCGCCGCAATGCCTGTGGTGTCGTCATACCAATCGCGTGCGCTGCTTCAATCTGCCCTTTGTCCACTGCCAAAATGCCAGCACGCACCACTTCAGACATATACGCCCCTGCCGTAATCGAAAAAGCGATACAAGCAAACACCAACAGCGGAATCGATGCCGACGTGAACGAACTGCCCAGCAGACCGGCGATACGATCGATCACAAGCGGTAATCCAAAATAAATAAGCAGTAAATGCATCAACATCGGTGTTCCACGCACAAATGTCACATAACCTGAAGCGAGCTGTGCTAGCACTGGAATGCGATATAACCGCACCAACGCCACAATCGTTCCGATCATAAAGCCCGCTGCGACCGAGATTACCGTAATGAACAACGTCGTTGGCAACGCCTTAAACAGACTCAGAAACGCAGTCCACATAAATGATGGATCAAAACTCATCCCTGTTTGCCTCCTTTATCGCTCAATGGAATCAATCGTGCCTGCCAGCGTCGTTGCAAACGTTGCTGGCGCGCAGTCTGCTCCTTGCCCGCATACCGATTCAAATACCGTTCCAACCCTATAAACAAACGTTCCAGCAACACACTAATCGCCAGATAGATGAGTGACAAGGCAATATACGTTTCGATAAAATGCTGTGTCGCCGTCCCAAGCGTCTGCGAGCGCCCCGTCATCTCCATCACACCAAGTGTGAACGCAAGCGATGTGTCTTTTAAATTGCCGATGACAAGATTGCCAAACAATGGCACCGAAATGCCAAGCGCCTGTGGCAAAATGATGCGCCGAAACGTCTGGTAACCGCTCATGCCGATCGACTGCGCCGCTTCAATCTGCCCTTTGTCGACCGCTTCCACAGCCGCCCGGATCATCTCGGAAATAAATGCACCACTGTTCAGCGCATACGTCAAAATAACAAAGTACAACACCGCAATGCGTGACACATCGATATGTAACCAGCCCAATATTTCCGGCAAGCCGTAATAAACGAGAAACAATTGGATCAAAATCGGTGTGCCGCGGAAAAACGATACATAAATGCGCGACAGCCGCTGCAAACCGGGCACTTGATACAATCTCGGCAAAGCAACTAGCAAACCGATCACTATGCCGAGCGCGATCGAGCTGCCCACGATGAGCAGCGTAATATTCAAATAGGCTAGCAGTTTCGGAATGAAGTCCAGTACATAATGAATGTCAAAACGTCTACTCATCCTGAGCCTCCTTCTGCATCATCCATACACTTGTTAAAAAAAGCCAACCGTACACATCAGATTGAACTCGCTTGCACGCATGCATCTTCAAGACACGATCAGATCATAATCACCGCATGTATTACAAAGTGATGCTGAAAGGACAGACCAGCCAGCGGAATGAAATCATCTGTTCCGCTTGCTATTGATGCAAGTTGATGTTTACTGCGTCACTTTCGCTTCAGCTAGCGTTTTGGTGAAATCATCGCCCAGCCATTTTTCACTTAGCTTTTTTAATGTGCCATCTTGCTTAATTTCGGTAATCGCTTTGTCGATTTCATCTGCCAACGGCTGCTCGTCTTTGCGGAACACAAAATATACATTCGATTCATTCAGCGGCGCGCCTACTGTTTTCAGCGCCACTTTGCCATCGGCATCGGTATTAAAACGATTCGCAAAATCGGTCGTAATCGTCGCATCTACCCGTCCGCTAACGATTTGCTGTACCGTATCATTGGCGGCACCGCTTGTATAGACGATATCAATCGCATTGTTATGCTTTTTGTTGTACTGATTTAGCAAATAAGCCGCATTGCTTGTCGCACTGGTCAACACTTTTTTGCCAGCCAGATCATCCAGCCCTTTAATCGTATTGTTGTCTTTGGCGACCGCTACCCGATTGAGGAAAATGCTGTACGGCACTTTATTGAACAAATATTTCTGCTCACGCTCCGGGTTCGTCTCCATCTGGTGAGCGACAAAATCGATTTTGTTCGTTTCCAGACTAAGCAACAAATTGGAAAATTCCATCGTTTTAAATTCAAATTCCACGTCCGGCAAACGTTTATCGATCTCACGCACAAGCTCCACATCATAGCCGGTCAGTTTGCCATTTTCATCAATAAAGCATACATTCGGAAACGCGGTGCCAGTACCGACGATAATTTTGCGCACTTTGCCGGTGCTGCTTGTCCCATCACTACTGCTTGCTGCTACACTACCACCTGCCGAGCCGCCACTTGATTCACTAATTGAGGCGCAGCCGGACAGCAACAATGCAAAAGTGAACAACAGCAGCAGTGAGGCTTTACATAATGGCTGGCGGAAACGATTGTGTTTGAGACGAATAGCGCGTTGTTCATCTAGCACCGGCACGGTTGGATGAACGGAATAGCTAGACTTCGCTTGCTTGGACATACGTGTACCCCCATATTCACATCTATTTAATCGGAATTAAAGCTGCATGGCTCCATACTGTATGATGACGCTTTGCGTAATGCGCTTTTGCAGCTTCATGTATTACGCTGCTGATTAGCATGTTCAAGCAAATGCTGTTTTTTGTCTGATGCAACGTCCGCAAACTATCACCCTTGTCATGTTATCGGTCAAAATAGTCACGGTGCAAATGAATGCAATCGTATACCTAGCATAAGTTAGAAGAAAATCAACCGTAGCGAACGATCTGTAAAAAAGTTGGCAGACATGCTCTAGTAGGCTGTCTCAAGTGGAAATTGTGTTTGAATGTACCTAAATCGATTCAGCACCAAGCGATTGTTGGATCGATAAACTGTAAATGTACTTGAGACATGCTCTAGCCTGTAATCGCAGCGGCTGTCTGTCTTTGCTGCTCCGGCTGACGTTGCTTTTGAAAATAGTCCAGCTCCCGTAACAGCTCTGCCATCGCTGCTGTCATATGCGCAGGCTGCTCTTTTAATGTGACCAGACTCGTCTGCAATGAGATGCTATCGATCTCCGGCAAATGGATCGGAATCAATAGCCCTTGCTTCACTTCCTCATGCACGCTCAAACCAGGCAAAAAGGCGATCCCTGCTTTTTGCAACACGAGCTTTTTGGCAGTTTCCGCTTGATCGACTTGAAAAGCGATTTCCGGTGGCGATTCCATCGTTTCGAACACGCGGTGGATACGTAACCAGTCAAGCGAGCCACATTCAAAAAACACCAATTTTTGCTGCTCTAATGCTGCGATCGAAGTCGGCTGCTGTGTCGCAAACGGATGATCCCGATACACATACAACGAAATCGGGTCTTCATAAGCGGATACCGTCCGAATCGATGGATGAAGCATTTTACGCACAAAAGCGATATCTAGCTCCTTACCGAGCAGACGGCTGACCAGTTGATCGGTCGTCGCGGTAACGAGTTTAAAGTTCGTTTGCGGATACTGCTGCTTCAATCGGGGCAGCAATTCGGGAATGACGTAATTGGATACGGAAAGTGTACATCCGATCGTCAGCTCCTCTGGTGTAGTGCGAACGGTTTGAATGCGCTGCTTGCCTTTTTGCAGCACTTGCAACATCTGCTGGGCATATGGCAGAAAACGGCGTCCTTCTTCAGTCAGCACAATTTGCCGACCGAGCCGCTCGAACAGCTTGCAGCCAAGCTCCCTCTCCAGCGATTGAATTCGCGCGGTGACAGACGGCTGGGACAAAAACAAAATCTCTGCCGCTTTGTTGAAGCTGCCATAATGATGGATGTACACAAAAGCTTCCATATTCTCAATGTTCACGGTGCATTCCCCTTTCTGTATGATTAAAACTTATTTTCCCAATCATTTAACTTGGTTTTATGTATCATAGAACTAGAGTGCTGATGTGTCAACGCAATAACTGCCCTCTCTGCGAACGCTCTATGATACTGTATTACAACCAACCGAGTCAGGACGCGGGTTCTCACCGCTTGTTACCAGAATGGGAAAATGAACAGACGTGCGGGAGCGGCGTCCTGCTATGCTATTATCCAGACGATGGTCGTAGCATACTTATCATTGCATAGATCATAAATACAGGCTTTATTGACCGAATTTATCCGTTGACCGGAGTAGCTTTATAACGGTTTTGCGGAATCGGCACACCGAGATTTTCACGTAATGTGTCGTATTCATAATCGTCACGATAAATGCCACGTGCTTGCAAAATCGGCACCACCTGCTCTACAAAATCATGCAATCCGGACGGCAACTCCGAATGAATAATAAAACCATCCGCTCCGCGCGCTTCGAACCATTCCTGCACCTGATTCGCAATTTGCTCTGCGGTACCGATAAAGCTGCTGCGCGGTGTTGCTGCCTGCAATGCCACCTGGCGCAGCGTCAGTCCGCGTTCTCGCGCATCCCGTTTGATCTTGTCGGTGCCGCTACGGAAACTATTGCTGCCGATCTCATTTAGCTCAGGGAATGGCTCGTCAAGGGCATACTGGGAAAAGTCGTGATGGTCGAAGAAACGGCCGAGATATTGCAGCGCTTTGTCGATCGTGACCAGACTGGCGATTTGCTCGTATTTGCGCTCTGCTTCTTCTGTTGTCGCTCCGATAATCGGACTGATGCCTGGTAGTATTTTCACCTCGTCCTCGCTGCGTCCGTAAGCGACTACCCGCTTTTTCACATCTTGGTAAAAAGTTTGCGCATCCGCCAGCGTCTCCTGCCCGGTAAAAATAGCATCTGCCGAGCGAGCGGCAAGATTTTTGCCATCTTCAGATGAACCTGCCTGGAAAATGACCGGCTGTCCCTGCGGTGTGCGTCCAATATTTAGCGGGCCCTGTACCGAAAAATACTCCCCTTTATGATGGAGCGTATGTAACTTCTCAGGCTCGAAAAAGACGCCGCTTTCCTTATCACGCGGAAAGGCATCTTCTTCCCACGAATCCCAGAGTCCTTTTGCTACATCGAGATATTCGGCAGCGATGCGATACCGCTCAGGATGAGATGGATGCTGCTCACGGCTATAATTGAGCGCAGAGCCTTCCAGTGGAGAAGTAACTACATTCCAGCCTGCACGTCCGCCGCTAATATGATCAAGCGAAGCGAGCTGACGGGAGACGGTAAATGGCTCACTATAGCTAGTCGAGATTGTACCGACTAGACCGATACGTGACGTAACCGCCGCCAATGCAGACAAAATCGTCACCGGCTCAAACCGATTCAAAAAGTGTGGCAGCGACTTTTCATTAATAAACAACCCGTCAGCGATAAAGACAAGATCGAACTTGCCTTCTTCCGCCTTCTGCGCTTGCCGTTTGTAAAAGTCAAAGCTAACGCTGGCGTCCGCCTGTACTTCAGGATGTCTCCACGTGGACATGCTGCCACCGATCCCATGAATAATCGCACCAAATTTCAATTGACGTTTGCTCATTTCATTCATCCTCTCGTTTCTAAATCATTAAACCGATTGCCGATTATGCTCGCCTGTTAACAGATGCTGTAACTTTTCCAAATCCGGTTCTAGCAATGCGGTATACGTCGCTCCGTGACCAACTTCAACGACCGGAACGTGGCGAATGCCGTATTTGGCTTCCAGTATGTCGCGCAGTTCGTCATGACCGGCTACTTCCAAATTCGTATACACATACCCGTTCGTTTCCAAATAGGTTTTGATCTCCTGGCAAAAATGACAGCCGGTCTTGCTCCAGACGATAATGCGTAGTGCAACATCCGGATTGAATGCATCGCTAACATGAACTGATTGCGACATTGATCGTTCCTCCCTTGTAATCGTTCATATTACGGCTACATTGCCGTTCAGATTGAAAAATTCGGCTGGCGCTGTTGCTCCAACGGATGTGGCTGTGTACCCGGCTGTAGCAAACGCTGCAAAATCAAATTTTCAAAATGCGCAAACCCACTATCCCGCTCACGCGGACGATCGAGTGTAATCCGAATATCGAGCGCAATCCGACCTTGTTCGATCAATACTACCCGATCCGCAAGCGCGACTGCCTCGCTCACATCATGGGTAACGAGCACGACCGTCAATCCTTGCTCAATCCAAAGTCGTTCGATCAGTTTCTGCATTTCGATGCGGGTAAGGGCATCGAGCGCACCGAGCGGTTCGTCCAGCAATAACAGATCAGGATGACTTGCTAATGCACGTGCCAGCGCAACCCGTTGCCGCTGACCGCCTGACAGAATCGACGGCCATTCTTGCTCACGCTCAGCGAGACCGACCAACTGTAAAGCCTCGCTGGCATGTTGCTTACTTTTGTCGGGAATGCCGAGCCGGACGTTATCGAGCACCGTTTTCCACGGCAACAATCGCGCCTCCTGAAACAGAAAACGTGTATTCGGTCTTGCCGTTTGCTGCTCACGTATCGGTTTCCGACGCTTACTACCAATCTTACCGGATGGCACATTTTGCGAAGACGGCTGTGCTGTCGTCGCACGCTGTGACAGCTCAATCTGCCCGTTAGATGCCTGTTCCAAACCGGCAATCATGCGTAGCAATGTGCTTTTGCCGCAACCGCTACGCCCGACGATCGCAATAAATTGTCCACGTTGCACATCGATATTGATCTGCTCCAAAATAGTACGCGTGCCAAACTGCTTTTGCACATTGTGAATCCGTAAAAATGGTTGCTGCTCCGTTACCGTCATGGTATAGCCCTCCTAGTACAGTTATTTGCTAATCATCTCGATAATCCGTTTTCGCTGTCATGCTATGTGCTGCTATCGCTCAACTATAGGCTGAATTATTTGCGCGATAACGATGGATTCCAGCGCAACCAGCGCTTTTCCAACAGTTTGGCGATGCTATCGGACAGCTTGCCAAGCAATGCATACAAAATAATGCTCAGCACGATCACGTCCATTTGCATAAATTCGCGCGCATTCATCGCCATATAACCGATCCCCGAATCGGCAGCGACCGTCTCGGCAACGATTAATGTCAACCACATAATACCGAGCGCATACCGAATTCCGATCAAAATCGAAGGCAACGCTCCCGGCAAAATCACATGTACATATAGCGCCAGTCGGCTCAATCCATATATGCGTCCCATCTCGATCAAACCTGGATCGACCGCACGAATACCGTGGAACGTATTAAGGTAAATCGGGAAAAACACACCAAGCGCAACGAGAAATAGCTTCGCTTCTTCACCGATACCAAACCAGACAATGACGAGCGGAATAAGTGCCAAATGCGGAATATTGCGAATCATCTGAATCGAAGAATCTGAAATCTTTTCCGATAGACGGGAAATGCCGTTAAGCGCTCCGAGCACAAAACCTAGTCCGCCGCCAATCGCAAACCCGCTCAGCGCACGCTGTGCACTGATCGCAATATTGCTTACAAGCTCACCTGTACCGAGCAAACGAAAGAATGCTTGCAGCACCTGCGCTGGTGAAGGCAAAATTTGACTAGCTAACCAGCCGGTTGTGGACAAAAGTTGCCATGCAGCAATGAGTAGCACCGGTAAGCCAAATGGCAGCAATCCCGCTAAAAAGTTTTGCCAGCGTTTGCGACTAGTTGCGCTGCTGCCTACAGCTACTACAGCAGTCGATGCCGCCGCAGGCAGTGTTTTCACTTCGGCAATATTGCTAGTGAGCGAACCAGGTAATGACTTGGAAGACATGTGTATGCCGCCTCCTTACAAATAGTGTAATGTTCATATCAAACTGAAATCGATGAGCTAAACTGGAACATCATTTCAAATGAATGGATCGAGCACGAAAAATCAATCTTTGCTATAGTTGTCAGTTAGGCGACAACTATAGCGATAATTTCGATTGTCAGGGCTGTAGAGATGTAGGAATGTATTCACTTTAGGCGATCAGATGATGGCTTTTCTTGTTATTACTTGTTACTTGCTGTTCGCCTCTGCTGGTGGAAGCTGTTTGCTTAGCACATCACTCCAAAATTTGTGCACATCGATTTTGGCTGGCAATATACCTGCCTTGGCGAACGTATCGGCAACATCTTGCTCGGAAGCGATCGCGGTAGCGGAAATCGCCACGACACGGCTCGGACGCTGTGCTTCGCCTTCTGTTAATGTCGTTAATGCCTGTTGTTCCGGCTGATGTGTTGCCGCTGCGATAATTTGCGCCCATTGTTCCGGATGACTGCGCGTCCAATCGTAAAATTGATTAAGTCGGTTCAAATAATCGGCAATCGCCTTTTGCTTCGCTGCATCAGCGAGCGCCGGATCGGCAGCAGCGACTAAAAAGCTGCCTGACAAAATATGTTTCGCGCTTGCCAATGTCGTAGCGCCATTTTGATGAGCGGAAATGATCGCATTACCATAGCTTGCCAGCGCATCGACTTTGCCGCTAATGAGCGCACTCAACCCGTCAGCGGTAGATAGCTCAACCGGTTGTATATCTTGCCACGTCAATCCGGCAGACTGTAATATTTTGAGCAGGAAATATTGGGCGGTCGTATTTTTGACAAAGGCGATCTTTTTGCCTTTTAAATCCGCTACTGTGTGAATCGGTGAATTTTGGGGGACGACGATTTCCTGATTGAGCGTATTGCCTTGCTGTACAGCTACCACTTTAAAATTGCCGCCATTTGCCGCCTGTGAAGCAAAAATAGGCGGAATCTCGCTCGTCGTCCCCAAATCAACTTGATTCGCCGCCATCGCTTCCAAAATCAAATTGCCACCTTGAAATACGCTATACTGCACTTGGTATGGCGTATTGTCCAACCCTGCCGCTTTTAAGCCTTGCTCCAAATTGCCCCAACCGGTCTGTGCTACCTTGATTGTGACCGCTCCATCATTGCCTGCCGCGGCGGCTGTATCTGTTGCTGTACCGGAATGTTGCTGCGAGCATCCTGCCATCATAACGAGCAAAGCGCTTAATAGTACAGCTATATAAAGCTTGTATATACGTTGTTTCATGAATACCACCCTTTATCCATAATTGATACTTTATTTTAATATCAGACTCAAATATTGCCGATCGCCTATGCAGTTGTTACAGAACGAGCACGCTCGTGCAACGCCTGTCCAAGCGCATCCGCTTTGACAATTGCCGCCTCTACTGCCGCAGTCGTAACCGCAAAGTCAAGCTGGTCTGCCGCGCCTTCTCGCAGTACAAAACGCTGTGCAATCCGGGCAGCGCTCTGCTGCGCATCATCTGTAATGCCAAGCTGTGCCAATGTGATTGGTAGCTCAAGCGTCTGTAACCATGTGGCAAGCTGCTCTAGTTGTTCACCTTCTTTGCCTTCCAGCACCCACTGTGTGAGCAAGCCAAAAGCGACTTTTTCACCATGTAGCGCTTGATGCGTATCTTCGATAAAAGTTAGACTGTCATGCAGCCCATGTGCGATCGCAGCATGTACCGAGCCGTCTTGAATCGAGCCGACCAGACCAGCAAGCCAAATAATCGCATCCGTCACTTCCGTAAAAGCGACATCTGGTGTGTAGCCCGGCTGTCCGGCTTGCTCATATACGTCGGTGGCATGTCGCTCCAATATGTCGAGTGCCAATCTGGCAGTAGCAACGCTCGTTCTTAGCGCAACACTGCCGCTATTACCGTTCAGATTGACGGCAAACTCATACCATTTCACGAGCGTATCCCCAATACCTGCTGCAAGATAACGACGTGGCGCTCCTGCGAGCAGACTCGGATCGGCAAGTACAAGCTCTGGGGAATGCAACAACGGACGATAACCTGCCGCTTGCCCATACTGATCATATAACACCGTCAGCGCTGACCAAGCTGCACATGTAGCAGGAACAGTCGGAATCGTGACAATCGGTAAACCTGCATCTTCAGCAACCGCTTTGGACAAATCAAGCACTTTGCCTCCACCAACACCGATAATTAGCTCCGCGTTTACCTGCCTGGCGATCGCTGTATACGCTTCGATCTCCTCCGCGGTGCATTGCCCGGTAAATACGTTAATCTCAGTCCGGATACCTGCAGCATGTAATGAGGCATATAGCTGTTCACCAACGATCGACAATGCGGTCTGGCCGCCAACAATTAACGCCTGACTACCGAACGGGCGAATATAATTGCCACTTCGTTGCAGCAGACCCGGTTCATTGTAATAAGCGCTTGGAGCTTTAATCGTAACCATAAGCTATACCTCTTTTCGTATAAAATGACTTCGCATTAAGCAGTCTGTTATGCCTTACTGCTCGTATGCTCCATCGTTGGTAATAGGAGCGATATTTTCCTTTTCATCTTCAAATTAACTATGTCTTACAATTCCGACCTGTTAAGTTGGTTAAAGCTTGAATCAAGTCTAGCATTTGCGTTCAACTATCGTCAATCGATACCTTAATCAATAAATTCTATATGTATATCGTAAACTTCTATACGATGTTAAAATTGCTATAGTGTACAATGATACTGCTTTACAATAGCAACCGGAAAGGATCGTTCAATTATGAGCTTTTTGCAAGCACTGCGCAGTAACAAAACATTGTTTCGCCTCGCGATTACAGCTGTGCTTTTATACAGCTTTTGGTCTATTTATAATGAACAACCAGGCTGGTCATCGATCAGTTATGCGATTCCGATGCTGTTTTTTGTTTTTTTGCTCTGGCGTATTATTCGTCTACATGCCATTATCGTCGTCATGGTGACGCTCTATTTATTCACGATGGCATTAGTTAACGAATATGCTGATGCTGATTCGACAAAATATACACTGCCTTTTTTGTGGATATGGTTTTCGCTAATGGCAGTACGGTCAGCTCGCAGTGACCGGCTTGCGGTCGCACTGAATTTGCTCACCGGAGCGCTGATGCTGGCGATTAGCTATGAAGGTACATTTCCGTTTTCACTGTTGATCTCGCTCGTGAGCACTTATTTTGGTATACACAGCTTAATTCGTTACATTTCGGTCAATCGCATCAATCGGGATCAATTGAAAGAATTGGAAAAAGTACATAGCGAGCTGCAAAACGCTCATGATGAGCTACAGGAAAACGCGCTGCAAGCGGTTCGTTATGCCGCATTAGCAGAGCGGACACGCATCGCCGGTGAAATTCATGATGGATTGGGTCATCATTTTACGTCCATTATCGTGCAGTTACAGGCACTTAAATGGATGGTACGCCAAAACCCGACACAAGCCGAGCAGACAGTCGAGCAATTGCTTGACGTATCCCGGCAAGGTTTAGCGGAAGTGCGTAGCGTTGTCAAAGACTGGTCTACCAGTGAACACACATCGGACGAACTAAGACTGCTCGCTTCCCAAGTTGCCGAGCGCTCCGGTTTGCAATTGACTTTTCATACCGAAGGCGATTACGGCAATTGGGGCGAAGCGGTAGAAAGTATATTGTATCGCATTTTGCAAGAATCGCTCACGAATATCGTCCGCCATTCAGGTGCGACCGAGGTCAATGTGGACATTCGCGAAGCCGCAGATTGTGCGCTGCTTACAATTGCTGACAATGGCAAATACCGTGAAGCCGAGCCGATCACACAAGGCTTTGGCGTCAAAAATATGATTCGCCGCTGCAAAGAGCTACAAGGCGATTGTCAGTTTCTGCCTACTCCCGGCGGCGGCTTGACCGTGCGAGCAAGTTTACCGCTACACATTAACCAGTTGTCCGTAGCCGGTGAATAATCGCTTAGTCCATTAACGATTAGCACATATCGATGCGATTGTACTGATCCATTTATTATCACTCTTGCATTATCATGTTCGATCTTCATTTTGATTAGGGCGAAGCGGGCTATCATCCTAAGCAAATAGGCATAACATAACGACGATATCATGCCACAATAACGTGAAGGAGCTTACTTATGAACACACCAGCACAACCGATTCGTATCATTCTCGCCGATGATCAAGCACTAATCCGCCAGGGCATCCGTTATATTCTCGATCTACAGCCTGATATGGAAGTGATCGCCGAAGCAGCGAGAGGCGATGAAGCCGTTCGATTGGCAGCGCAACATCAGCCTGATCTGATGCTAATGGATATTCAAATGCCCGGTATGACTGGCATTGAAGCGACACAGACGATTTTGTCTGCACAACCGGGCATACGAATCGTATTGTTAACGACATTTGATGTACAGGAATACGTAATCGAAGGCATCCGTGCCGGTGCTTCCGGTTATTTGCTCAAAGATATCGATATGGGCGAGATGATTCAAGGCATCCGCTCCATCTGCGCAGGCGGAGCCATTTACAATACGACCAATGCCGGCAACGCACTAGTAGAATTAGTCGGTCGCCCACTCTCGGTCTATACCGCTCCATCCGATCATGATCCAGAACATAAAGACGAAAACCATGCCGCTAGCGTTCATTATGATGGATTGTTAGAGCCGCTAACTGAACGCGAGCTTGAAGTGCTGCAAGCGATCGCTTATGGCAAACGTAACTTTGAGATTGCCGATGAGCTGTACGTATCGGAAAGCACAGTGAAAACACATGTACACAATATTATCCAAAAACTAGGCGTCAAAGACCGCACCCAAGCAGCCGTCATCGCGATCCGGCAAGGATTTGTGCAGTAATTAGCATTTTCAAATGATCACACTTATGCACACTCATCATATTTCATTATCAACAAGATCGCGCGTTAAATGAACTGAGCTGTATATACATGATAGGGTAATTTCATCAACACAAACTACATTAAGCTGTCTATAAAATATTTCAAAGACATCCTAGTAGCTTGTCTCAAATACATTTACAGTTTGTCGATCTAACCATTGCTTGATGATGAATAGGTTAAGGTACGTTTAAACACAATTTTCATTTGAGACAGCCTACTAGTACCTTGACCGAGATTAATTTAAGTGTTGAAGCTGGAACAAGCTACTATTTATCAGGATTACAGTGCATGGTCAAAATTAACATTTAACTTGGTCAAGGTACTAGTCAAGCTTCTGTAAACTTGCAAAGTAAACAACCCTAACCTATCATAACTTTTCATATTTATTACATCCGCACCTAACAACAAAACAGCCGGACGAGAGAACATTATATCTTCTCGCCCGGCTGTTTGTTTTTATTCGTTCTATACCGTTATTCCTTCTCGGAATGATGCGTGTCCACCCAACAAAAGTTCGCATTCACGCCTAACAAATCATCCTTTTACCGACCCTGCCGTCAAGCCTGTAACAAAAAAGCGCTGTAAAAAGATAAACAAAACGAGCATCGGCAAAGCCGTAATGACAACGCCAGTCAGCAACATCGTATAGTCGGTCACATACTCACCACGGAATTGTAACAAAGCGAGTGGCAATGTTAGCTTTTCTGTACTGTTTAGCAACATGAGCGGAATCAACAGATCATTCCACACCATCACAAACAGAAACGCGGCGGTTGCCGACAACGAGGGGCCGGATAACGGCAGGACGAGTCGCCAGTATATTTTCCACTCGTCCGCCCCATCCATACTGCCTGCTTCCATCATTTCTTTGCTTAGCATTTCCATAAAACCAGTCAATGTAAACACCGTCAGCGGCAATAGCCCTGCCGCCGTCACAAAGATTAATGCGGTCAGATTATCCGACCAGCCAAGTTCGCGTACAAGCGAATAGAGCGGCAACATAATCACTTGCGACGGAATAATAAGCCCTGCCACAAAATACGCAAACGTAAACTTTCCGAGACGTCCGCCTAATCTAACGATCGAATACGAGATCAGACTGCCGAGGAACAGCACAATCACTACTGTAAACAGCGTCACCCGCGCACTGTTCCAAAAATATTGCAACATCGGCTGCGCCGCAAAAATCGTCATAAAGTTCTGCATGCTCCACGGCTGCGGCCAGCCGAGCGGACTCGCATAAAACGCCTGGCTCGTCTTAAATGAAGAAACGATGACAAAATAAAGCGGTGCCGCAATCAGCAGCCCGTATAAAATCATAATGATGCGTCCGACCGACTTCATGTAGCCTTTTCCCCCCACCTTTGTAATCCCTGCATCGATCCGGCTCTCCTCCTGTCTCGCTTAGCCTGTCGCTCCATCCCGGCGCAAAGCACGGAACTGGAAAAAGGTCAAAATGCCAAGCAGCACGAGGAAGATCATCGAACCAGCAGAAGCCAGACCGAAGGAATAATTCGAGAATGCCAGATGATAGATATAGGTCGTCAAAATTTCAGTCGCATAGTTCGGACCGCCATCGGTCATAACAAAAATCAGATCAAATGCTTTAAATGACTGAATCGTTGTGTACGAAATGACGATTGCTGCCGATGGTGCGAGCAGCGGCCAAGTAATTTTGCGGAACACCTGTAGCTTTGTCGCGCCATCAATACGTGCCGCTTCCACCAGTTCACCCGGAATCGCCTGTAAACCGGCGATAAAAATGATCATCATTTGCCCGGCATGCGCCCAAATTTGCACAAATGCAATCGAATACAGCGCAATTTTGGCATCGCCTGTCCAGCTTTTCGCCAGCTGTTCCAAACCGGCATGTTGTAATCCGCTATTAATTAGACCGATCGACGGATCGTAAATAAACGACCAGATCAGACCGACCGATACGGACGACAATATCGCCGGGAAAAAGTACAATGCACGGAAAAACACACTCGTTTTGGAGTTTTTCGCCAAAATTAGCGCCAATACGAGCGATACGATCGTCTGAATAACAACGACGACGATCATAAATTTAATATTGTTCAAAAATGCTTTACGAAAAATAATGCTATCAAAGCTGTCCTTATAATTGGATATACCGACAAAATCATAAGACGGCGATACACCGTCCCAGTTTGTAAACGAATAAAACAGTCCCGATAAAGCCGGGTATACGAACAAGCCGGTATATAACACAATGCCTGGCAGCATGAACAGCCACAATAGTTTACGATTGATCATAAGCGTTACCGTATCCCTTTACTTCATCTTAGTATAGATCGCGCCGGATATGCAGGCTAATACGTGCCCGGCGCAATCCGTTGTTATGTTGCGGATCATGATCGATTATTTGCCGATCTGTTGATCGATAATCGCCTGTGCATCTTGCGCCGCCTGTTCTGGTGTCGCACCGCCTAATACCGCCTGAATCGAGTTCGTCACCGCTTTCTGGTTTTCCCCGTTCAAAATCGTAAAGCGCGGCTGGAACAATGTTTTTTTGTCTGCCCACTCCTGGACGATTTTCAGTTCCGGGCTATCGTAATTTACATCGTTGACAGTGACGTTTTGCCCGGTTGCATTCGCGTATTGTGAAGCGATCTGTGGCTGGCTCAGAAACGCAAGGAATTTTTTCGCTTGTTCCGGATGTTTGGAACGGCTGTTGACCGCGAGCATAAATGTGCTTGTATGCACACCTTGATATTTCGCTTGATCTGCCGCCACGGTAATCGGTGCTAGCAAACCTTGCTGAAGCTGCGGGTTTTGCTTCGCATTTTGTGTCAATTGATACGAACCGCTAGCGAGCATCGCCGCTTTGCCTTGAATAAATAGCGCACCTGCCGCCGCATCCTTTGTGCCGAGCGAGTTTGGCTGGAAGTAGCCTTTATCGTTCAGCTCTTTGAATTGAGTCAACGTTTTCACCCAAAATTCATCGGTCAGTTTCGCCTGTCCGGCTTCCACTTTAGTGAAAATATCTTCGCTTGGCTCATTGTTCATGACCATCGTGTTCATCAATTGTCCAGGGCCGATATCGCCACCTGCAAATGCGATCGGAATGATACCGTTATCTTTAAGCGTCTGGCACATTTTCAAAAAGCCATCCCAATCGTTTGGCGGCGTCAAATTGTATTTAGCAAAAATCGCCTTGTTGTAAATCGGCTGATTGTACACAAGCTGATATGGAATCGCCAGCTGCTTGCCATCGCGTTTACCCGCTTCGATCAAACTTGGATTGTAATTTTTCAAAAACGATTCATTGCTTAGGTCGGTAAACAGACCTGCTTTGGACAACGCAGCAAATTGCGCACCAGGGAATGAAGCAAATACATCACCAACCGAACCATCGGTCAGCTTTGCTTGTGCAGTCGTTTGATATTGGTCAGAGGTCAATGTTTGCATATCGACCTTAATCGTTGGATTTTGCTTTTCAAATTCAGCAATAATCTGTTGGAACGCCTGCGTATCTTCTCCACGCCAATGCAAAAAGCTAATCGTTACTTTTCCGTCTGCTGCCTGATTCGAACCGCCACAAGCTGCCAGCACTCCAGAAAGAAGAAGTACGACTGCGAGCAACATCGCCCATTTTGTTGTGATTTTTTTCATAATCTATCCTCCATTTTGTCGGTTGCAAAAGCTGCGGAGCCTCGTTCAACAAGTCGGTATCTAAACGTACCGAACGAACAACCATTTTCGCAGGTCTATTCCAATTAATTTAGTAGGAATACCGTGATTAAAATCATAGCAAATTTTAAGAATAGCAAACAATGTCAATATGTATTGTTTTTTATTTGTCAAAATGTATTGTATAATGAAATATATTCATATAGATGAAAGGATGACAACTGCTGTATGGCGACAGATATTACGATCGTTACTGAACAAGATCGCAGTGAACGCTTTCGCATTCACCCGTCCGCATTCGCCCAAGCTGGCGGTTTGGCGGTTACGCAGGCAGGTCGCTATTTGCTTAACCCGGACAATCGGCGCATTTTCTCCGCGAATAGCACCAGCTTCTGGGTTGCTACCCGTCAAGATGGCATGATCATTAAAAACGGTCAAAATTATGTATTAGGCAAAAATAATGTATGGTGCGTCCCCCCTCACGCCACATTGGAATATATTAACAATACAGACGAACCGTTAGAGACGTTTTTTATCGGCTTTCATGGCGCACAGGCTGCTTTATTAATTCAACAAAGCGGCATGCAAGAAGGCTATAGCGAGCTAAGCGATGAATTGTTCGATTGTTTACTGCAATGCTACACTACCATATTAAACACAAAACATGAGCCTGATACATTCAGCTCTGAATTACGCCGGATGGAAATGTTATACAAAATGTTTGCTCTGCTATGCAAGTGTAGCGATAGCCGTACCGATCATGCCGAGCAAAAACGCCACATTGGCTGGATGGAAGAAGCGGTCGACTATATTCATGCCCATTATCACAAAAGTATTACCGTCAATCATGTAGCCGAGCATGTAGGCATTCATCGCACTCATTTTAGTAAACAATTTCACCAATTGTATAAAGTGCCACCCGCCGAATATATTCGCAGTTTAAAAATGGAAAAAGCGCGCCGCATGCTGCTCGACACTAGCGACTCACTCGCTGAAATCGCTTATGCCGTCGGCTATCCGGACGTGTTTTCTTTTTCCAAAGCATTTAAAAAATACAGCAGTTTTACGCCGAAACGCTACCGGCTGCAATTGAGCTAATTAGGTATGGAACGTATAGATAAACCTATGTTATTGAGCTATCACCACTGTAGCTCGCAACATACGAAATTTACTTATCAGCCCCCTTTGTAGTCGAACAGCTTGCAAACAAGCCCTCTTGCCGTCGCTCCCTTGCTAAATGTCCAGCAGGAGAGCGTGCTTAGAGGGCTTGCTTGTTCCTATATTCATAATGAAATAACGCTTGTGCGATTGAGCTTGTCAATCGATTTTAAAATAGACTCGTTTAAACATGTATACTTAGCGCTGAACGTAGCGATCCGCTTTTTTGTAGCATTACGAACCGATTATGCCTTTTATGCCGCTAGCGCTAACTTGCAAACACGCAATCTTAATGTTATAGGCTCGCGCTTGGCGCAGTAACCGCCTGTTCAAACAGCGCTTGTACGTATTCCAGCGCTTCCAGCTCATCTTTACCACGGGTCGTCAATGTCACTTCGGTGCCCGAATGAATAATCGTCAGCATCATGCCGAGCAGACTTTTGACGTCCACTTCGCGCCGGCTTTCATTAGGGCCAAAAGCGATACGAATGTCCGCAGCAAAGCGGGAAGCTTCCGTAGCGATACGCAGCAGATGTGCGCGGTCAAGATTGTTAGGAACTGTAAATTGATGTACTCTCATTTTGGTCATATCCTTTCTCATGGTGGCATAATGGGATGATAATGCTCATGGTGTGAAATCCAATGTTGCCTGTTGAATGATGCAAAAATGATCGTCGTTCCAGATTGTGGCACTACAGCGTACGACTGGCATGTACCAGCGTACGCGGACTGCGCTCATGCTTCCATACTAAACTGCTTTACATTCAACAAGCTTCGCTATAGATATCATTTACTTGGTTTTACGCCAAATGATACCCCTTTCAACCCCTTCATTTCAACCCATTTTCCACGACTTCACATTTAAATTTTAATTTTTTTTACAAATAAGTAGATGTCATATCCTGATATGGGAATGTCATCCTTTATCCGTTCAACATTTCCAACCAATTTAGCATAAACAATTGCAATTTTAAACAGCATAAAGCCTCTGCCCGGTGAAGCAGCAGAGGCTTTTTTGCCGTTAAGCGTAGTGCACATTTCATTTATTGCAAAACCACATCATCATACCAAGTAAGTTCATCTCCATTGCTGTTGCGCAATGTGAGTGTTACCCTTCCTGCTTGTCCACTATGGCTGCCATTATAAATAAAACCGAAATTACGCTGATCACTGCTTGCAAAAAAACCGTCTTTGCCATTCTTTCCGTTTTGTACAGCTTGATCAAATGTTGCCGATTCGCTGTAACCTTGTGATTCCCATTCCATTTTGCTCACACCGTACCCTTTGGGCATTTCGTCCACACGTAAAAACAATTGACCCGGGCCTTGCTGGACGGTGCTAATTTTCAATTCGGTTGTCTTTGGCGTTAGTTCCGGATTAGCATTGTTGCTAGGCTTGGAACTTGTGTTGCCTTCATTTGTGCTGCCTTCAGATGAATCGGTTGAGTTTGAACCTTGTGTTGGTGCCGCAGTGCTACCCGACTCGGTATTGCTGCCTGCCGCTCCTTCATTGCTCGTACTTGCATTCGTACCTGTGCTGCTTTCAGGCGAGCTTGGATCGACCGTTCCCGTTCCGCCCGCTCCGGTAGCACCGGACGATTCATCAGCTGTCGACGGCTGGTGTGCGGACGGAGCAGGCGTTTGAGAATTTCCTGATGAACAGGCGGTGACGAATAGGAGCATACTAGCCAGCCCGACTCCTAGTATCCATCTCGATAAGCGATTCATTGATGTTCCTCCACTTCAGTGTTTGTGATTTTCAAACACAGGGTAGAATGAAAAAGGTTTTTGCGCAGCAAAAGACGATACTGCTTCAGTGTTTATGTTGTTCAAACATAGGGCAGAGGCTTTTGCCAAGCAAAAGACGATACCTCTCAGCAGCGTACGCCTTTGCCTTAGAGATTAGCTAAGCTGCAAACGATGAGCAGCATGCAAAGTAGGGCCGACAAATTCATTCAGACGGAAGCCGTTCGCAATCGCCTGTGTAATGAATTGCTTGGCTTCACTATACGATTCCTTGACAGTTAAGCCTTTGGCAAGTCCTGCCGTGACTGCTGCCGATGTCGTGCAGCCTGCACCATGGGTAAACTCGGTTGCAATCGCATCCACCTCAAACCAGTCAAAACTTTGTCCATCATAAAGCAAATCAAGCGCTTTGCCTTCTTTCACTTTACCGCGCGTTTTGATCAACACATGCTTGGCGCCGCGCTCATAAATACGCACAGCCGCTTCTTTCATCTGTTCTTCGGTACGAATCGGAGCCGTTTTGGCAAGTTGCGAAGCTTCGAACAAATTCGGGGTCACCAGATCAGCTCCGGGAATAAGCAACTCAAGCATCGCTTCGGTATTTTCCGGTTGCAACACTTCATCTGTACCTTTGCACACCATCACTGGATCGATCACAATCCGGTTGAGTGGGAAACGTTTAACATAACTCGCTACCAGTTCGATAATCTCTACCGAACCAAGCATACCTGTTTTCATAGCATCAAAACCGATCCCTTCCAGTACGGTACGCAATTGTGCCTCTACAACGCCCAGTTCTACCGGAAATACTTGATGATTCCACGTTTTTGGTTCCATAGCTACGATCGTTGTGAGCACGGTCATACCGTACACGCCCAGCTCTTGAAAAGTTTTCAGGTCTGCCTGTATACCTGCACCGCCGCTCGTATCCGAGCCAGCTATCGTTAACGTTTTGGGTATAGTCATAGGTAGGATTCTCCTTCGCCTCAATGATAGTCTCATTTTAACATAACATGACATGAGAATATACATTTTTCATGAAAATCCAACTATGTTTCATACATTTGTCACTGTATAGTGTAATAAAATGTAATAAAATACCATTTTTAAAGATCGAACTATTATTCTTGCACCGCTTCCGGTTGACGGAATGGATATTCCACGCCTGTCATTTCTTCGGAAACGCGCCATAATTTCGAAGCGGTAGAATCATTATATTTATGCTCAAACGAATGATCCGGCTGTGGATAGCCTTTGCGACTGCCTTTGCCGTCTGGGCCGATATATTCACCGCCGCGCAGCGAAGGCTCAACCGCTGCATACAATGTCGGCAGTGCGCCTAGCTCAGCGGTTTGACTAAACAGCCCCCATACAAAACTCGCTGCCTTGCCTGCTTGTTGACCGGAGCCGCGCGAGATCAAATTCGTATTCGCCACCCCTGGATGTGCGGCGACACTGATCGTTGATGCGCCTGTTTCTTGCAACCGCTTTTGCAGTTCACGGGCAAACAGCAGATTTGCAAGCTTACTTTGTCCGTAAAATTTCAGCGCACTGTAGCCGATCTGTGCATTCAAATTGTTAAAATAAATATAACCGGTACGCGCGGCAATACTGCTCAGCGTTACGATACGCGAGGACGGTGTATCAAGCAGCACCGGCAACAGCAACCCAGTCAGCGCAAAGTGACCAAGATGATTGCTGCCAAATTGCAGCTCAAAGCCATCTTTGGTACGACCAAGCGGCGGCACCATCACACCGGCATTGTTAATGAGCACATCAAGCGATGTATACCGCTGCAAAAAAGTATCGGCAAACGTACGAATACTTTGCAGATCAGCCAGATCGAGGTGCATCACTTCCACACGCGTCTGCGGATATTCGCGCAGTAGCCCTGCGGCAGCTTGATGCCCTTTTTCCAAATTACGCACCGCCAAAATGACAGTCGCATGATGCGCCACAAGCGCCTTCGCCGTCTCCAATCCGAGACCTCCACTCCCCCCCGTAATGACGATTCGTTTATCGGTCAAATCGGGAATCCTATCTGCTGTCCATTGCTTATACATTCGATCCTCTCCTGTCTATACTCATAATATGAAGCTGGAAATCGAAATTCATTTTTACACGTACAGTGCCAACGATTGTTTTGCTCTCGTTTGACGCGCTGACTGAACGTACTGGAACAACTCGTCAACCTAGCGACCATACGTGTTGCAATAATAATACCCATTATACGTATATGTACACGCAATGACCATTCCAGTGCAACGATCTTATATGCTAATGGCGTTTAGATGGCGCCCCTCTGTCCAGCAAACTATCATATCGATATGAATCGACAAATAACAGCCTTCCAGCGCCAGACGACTATCCGTAGCAAAAACAGCAGCCCTATACGGACTGCTGCTCATAATAGCGGCACATTTCGATAATCATCGCGCCCATGCGCTCATTTTCCGGGGCGATAATGCGGCTGATGCCTGCTTGCTCCAGCGCCTGTGAAGTCACTTTACCGACCGAAACCGCAACGATCGGCCCATGCAGTCGCTCACGCAACAACGCTTCATAACCAAATTCACGCGCACTGGCAAACAGATTGCGCACTTGTACCGCCGTTGTAAAACAGATCGCATCCACGCTCGCATCTGCAATTTCTTGGCGAAGCTGGGCGAGCGTCTGTTGCTCTGGCGGTATATTCAGATATGGCAGCAATGTGTGCACATGCTGCGCCCCTTTGTCAAGCAAAAATTGCACCAGTTCAGGCGCCGGTTCACCATGCAGTTGTACCCAGATGTCCGCACCGCTCAAATCCACCTCATCCAGCTGCTGTTCCAGCCCATGTACAGTGCCGTCCGAATCACGCACATCCGGAGCGAGCTGTTCCGCTTTGAGCGCGTTGTACGTTTTGTAGCCGCGAATCGCAATCCGCGCCTGCCTTACAGCGGCTCGGAAAGCTTCCCCGATCCCAAGACGATCTGCCGCCTCAAACAACGCTGTCGTACCGATCCCGGTTGTAAATACTATCCAGTGCGGCGGCGTCTCGATCAGCCTGTATAGCTCCTGCTGCATTTCTGCTTCTTTGAACAAGGTCATTCCTTGCAACGAACGAACGATTGCGGTTCCTTGCTGCCGTTCAATTAATGTTGTCATCTCGTCCAGCTTGCGTGAGCCAGCGATAACAATCGTTTTGCCTGCCAATGGTTTAGACACTGCTGCTCCCCCTCTGTCTATAACACGCTTACCGTACAAACGCCAGCTCGATCAGAGCGGACGCTCCACGACAAATGGTTCTGTCAATCGTGCATACTCGTTGCCGGCAATACGCGCTACCGGTTTAAGTTCATCGGTATGCACATAATATTTGTCGGTATCCACAATCTTTTCATCAAAATGATAACATACGATTCGTGCTAACAGGAGATCATTGGACACATCACCTGCATCATTTTTAATCGGAATATGCTGCTCCAATTTACATTCAAACCGCACAAGCGCCTCGCGAATACCTGGTACAGCGATACGATCACTTGGCACGGTGCTAAGACTTGTTAGCTCTAGCTCACTTTGATCCGGCGGCAGCGTCGAACCGGTACGGTTCATTTCTTCGGTCAAATGCTCGCTAACGATATGAATGACCAGCTCCCCACCTGTAATCGCATTGCGCGCCGTATCTTTCATCTGCCCTTCACGGCGTGCTACCGATACCGACACGATCGGCGGATCAGAGGCGACGATATTAAAATAACTAAACGGCGCTACATTGATTACGCCGCTCTCTGTCAACGTACTAACCCATGCAATCGGACGCGGCACAACCGAGCCGGTTACGAGCTTATAATTTTGTAAAGTCGAAATAGTTTGTGGATCAATAGTAATCATCCTCATATGCCTCCTGTAATCGATCAATGGATCGTTGTTGTATCATGCTGTCGTAATCATTTCACATGTACGCTTACTGCGTATTAATATGTGTACGCATACGATATGTGGGGAAATACCAACCACTGCTTTCATCATATGAATTTGCGTACACGCCTTAAATTTTATTTAGCATAACAAAAATTCACATTTCGTAAAAGCAACTCTTATCATCATTCTCTGTCATAACAGCGAATCATAGCCAGTTAAGGCTTAAAACCAAAAGCAGCTGATTAAACATAATCAGCTTTAGCGGTATGTAGTTGCTTTAAGGATGAGCGTATAAGACGGTTAATGTTTTATTTTAATTAAATTAAAGCTATATGTGTCATTAAAATCCTCCTCGCAATATGACCGCACTAAATAAAATACCGCGCATCACAGATATTACCATCTGCAAGGCGCGGTATTCATTCAATTCAGCAAACGATACAACAGGTAAGCTCAGCATAATGTCCATCCATAGTATGTTTATAGCGCTCTGCCTTAAATAAAATCAAGTTGAACGGATGTGGGCATATGCATAATGCATAAGCAAGCCAATAGTAGCTAAACCTACCATCCATCGATCTGACACATGCTAGTAGCTACATCTACATCCATATACCGACCAAGATCGACAGTTGTGCTGCATTGTGTACGCTATACTGCGCCAGCCTGTTCTTAATGCCCTGAACTTGGCATACCGGCTTGCTTTCCAACGCGGACGCGTTTAATAAAGAATGAGAACAGCAGACCGACTACCGCCAAAATCATAGCGAAAATAAAGGCGTGTTGGACACCAGTCGTAAAGGCGGCAAGCTGGTTCGTTGTGCTTGCCGGATCAGCGACACCGCTTAAGTAACCGCTCTGTCCGGCGCTCAAAATGCTAACGGCAAGTGCGGTGCCGATTGCACCAGCAACTTGCTGTAATGTGTTCATAATTGCCGTACCATGCGGATAAAAGTGGCTCGGCAACTGGTTGAGACCATTCGTTTGTGCAGGCATCATAATCATCGAAATGCCGACCATCATAAAAATATGCAGCGTAACGATAACCGCAATCGGTGTAGTCGAGTGAATGCCTGTATACAGGAACAATACAGCAGCGACGACAACAAGACCGATCGTAACGAGCCATTTCGGACCAAATTTATCAAACAGTCTGCCCATAACCGGAGACAGGAAGCCGTTAAGCAGACTGCCTGGCAACAGTACGAGACCAGCGGTTAATGCACTGAGCGCCATCCCTTGTTGCAAATACATCGGCAAAATTAGCATCGACGACAAAATGATCATCATACAAATAAATACGAGCAGCAGACCGATCGTAAACATCGGGTAACGGAATGCACGCAGATCGATCATCGGTTGCTCCATCCGCAATTGACGGATGCTGAACAGCAACAACGATACGATACCGATCACAAGGGTAATGATCACGATTGGACTACTCCAACCACTTCCGCTCGCACCATGACCACCTGCACTGCTAAATCCATAAACGATACCGCCAAAGCCAAGCGTTGACAGTACGATCGATAACACATCAATTTTTGGCTTAGTCAGCTTGGAAATGTTCGGCAGGAAACGCCAACCGAACAATAACGAAATGATAAAAAACGGCAGCGAAATCCAGAAAATAAAATGCCACGACAAATTCGCCAAAATCAAACCGGAAATCGCCGGGCCACTCGCCGGTGCAAACATAATGACAAGCCCGATCAGACCCATTGCCGAGCCGCGTTTTTCGATCGGAAAAATAACCAAAATCGTATTAAACATTAACGGCAGCAATAGCGCTGTACCGACCGCTTGCAGCAAACGCGCCATCATTAACACTTCAAATGTAGGCGACAGCGCCGCCACGATCGTACCGGCAATTGAAAACAGTAGCGATGTTGTAAACAGTTGCCGTGTCGTAAACCATTGCAGCAGCAAACCGGACACTGGCACCAAAATACCCATTACGAGCAAGTAGCCGGTCGTCAGCCACTGGATTGTCGTCGGGCCGACTTGCAACAGCCCCATCAACGGCGTAATCGCCACATTCAATGCCGTTTCACCGAACAAGCCGATAAAACCGCTCAGCAGCATCGCAAATAAAATCGGTACTGCCTTATACTGCTTTGTTTGTTGCTGGTTCTCGCTGGAACCTTGATTCATGGACGCATCCACGTTCCCATCCTCCTTGATTGTGTTTCTCTATGTGTAGTGTGTATCGTTTATGTGCCGCACAAAGCAAGCACAGTTTAACCGTGCCGACGAATCGTTTTCATCACTGTGGACAAATATTGTGCAGCCGTCAGCAGCGGTTTGTTATTTTGATTGGTCAGGCTAATAATCAGCGCACCTTCCATCATCGATAGCGTCAAAATCGCCGCGTTTTGTGCCGCTTCTGCATCCGCCCCTTCCTGCAATAACTGGTTCGCGATAATATGCTGCCAGCCGGCAAACACTTGTTGACAGGCAACACGCAAACGATCGCTAATACAAGACGCTTCCACCGAAGCCCAAAAACTGAACGGAATAAAGCCGGTATAACCTGCTGCCTCGGTCTCCACCGCCAACTGATATACAAAATCATGAATTGCATCGCCTGTGCTCTCATGCTTAGTAAATGTTTCCCGAAATTTGTCCATCACATGCAGATTGGCTTTTTCGATACAGACGAGTGCAAGCTCCTCTTTACCTTGCGGAAAATAATGATATAACGAACCTTTGGGCGTCTCACTTTCCTTAATAATCTGACTTAGCCCTGTTGCATGATATCCTTGCGAAAAAAAAAGACGTGCCGCTGTGTTGATAATTTGTTCCTTGGCATTGGACTTTTCGCCCAATGAAATCACTCCTTTAACGCATACTTAATCGGTATCGCTTCATCCAGATAGCGGTTTGTGGATAAATTAAAGCGCTATGTTCATTGAACAAACCGGTCTGTCGTTGATCAATATGGAATACGATCAGTATGAGCGATTCTACATCCCCGCACACGATTATAACGATCGGTCTATATAATTAAAACGCAAATCGAGCAAAAAGTCAATTCATCTACAATTTAAACTATTGTATAAACAAAATTAAACCATTACTTCGTCTATTATTTTAATATCACATAATTAGCGCTGTATGAAATCAAAGATCGATTTGCATGTATGCCAACGGGCAGCTTATCTATTGCCTGTCACATACTGCTGCAACTCACGATAAATATCGACAATATCATCAAGCGGCATCCGCACTAGCCCACTGGATGATGGTGCCACAAATTCCACTATCCCTTCTGTTACCGATTCGGACTGTATGCCCCACGGTGCCTGACTGCGCTGACTATACTTCGTATACACCCCTTTACCGACAAAACAGGCGATACGCGGGCGATACAATGCCAACTTTGCGCGCAATTCTACTCGTCCTGTCGCATATTCCTCCGGCAAAATATCATCGATTCCACGCGTAGGACGCGACACAATATTCGTAAAACCATACCCAAGTTCCAGCAAATCACCATCTTCCTCCGGGTGATATAAACGCGGCGTCAATCCGGAACGATACAAAATAGACCAGAAGCGATTACGCGGATTCGCATAATGGTGTCCCACTTCACCAGAACGAAGACTTGGATTAAAACCGACAAATAAAATGTCCAGTTCGTGCTTAATATGATCAGGTATAGTAGGCAAATGATTTGCTCCTTTCATAAGTAACATGTAATTCTTTCAATATCGTCACCATTTTTTTATGTATTTCGACAAAAACACTCTACAAAAACTGTGACTATAGACCGATATATTTTATCAATTAAGTAAGTTTCATTTTTCAGTTATCGTCACCTGACATTTTACAGATGGATACCAACCTTTACATTTGACACTAAACGAGAATATTAGCAAAGGAATGATTAGCATGATTACATTAAACGAAAAGCAAATTTATGCTGTCCTTCATAAACAATTAAACCGTAACTTCCCCGTGCAGACGATGGAATTGCAATATCATATTGAAGCAGATAGCCGTCTTGTAAACCATGAAGGCGAAGTCGAGCTGACGAACAAACATTATTGGGTAAAAGTAATGGACTGCGTATATCCGACCCATTCGCGTCCGATTTTGATGAGCGAAGTGATTTATTTTTTAAGACAGGAATATATGGACAGCACGATCCGCGTGTTTATGAAACAGGAAACAGATGGCAGCATATTAGCAACCGCCGAAATCTCTTTTCAGGATCATGTTACACTGGAAGCCGAACAACTGAAAGCATTAATTGATCTTGCGCTTGTGATCAAAGACAGAGAATGGTTTGATGAACTGACGCAAATGTATTTAACGATGACACGTCCACTGCCAAGTTCACTGTAAATTACCGTATTGAGCATACATGCCGCCAAGGGCTGTCTTATCGTGATCAAGCGACAAAAGACAGCCCTTTTGTTATGATTCCGGCTGAATTCCCATGCTTTTATACGAAATTGTTGCTATGATATAAAAGATGGTTGAATACATCGTATACAACCTGTCGCCTAAGGGCATCACATACATACAATAGTAAAGGAGGACATCCATTATGGACCCTAACCAACCCCCACACTACTCGCAACCGCCGTATGGCACGCCATCGCCTTACGGACAGCATAATCCTTATGATCCGTATCGCCCTAACAGCGGCAAAGCGATCGCTGCGCTTGTACTCGGTATTTGCTCGATCGCCTCACTGTTTTTCCTGCCTGGTGTAGGCGCGATTATCGGTATTTTGGCGATCATTTTTGCGATCCTTGCGTTTAAGGAATTGCAACGCTCCCATCTGAATGGTAAAAACATGGCAGTTGGCGGATTGGTATGCGGTATTATCGGCTTATTGCTGCACATCCTGTTCGTTATATTTATCGTCGTTATTATCGGTGTCTCGTTACAAGATTATTCGAACAATGGATCAGACAATTGGGAACCGACCTTCCAGCAAAATGACAACTCCAATTTTTATTAAGCAGTAAGCTTAGCTTGAACGAGCCACTATCTATCTTATGGAGTGGCAAAGCTTGAATGAGTCGTACAAGTATCGTCTGCGATAAGCAGCCTATAACGATTTCGTACATCGAAACAAGGGTACGCCTCCTCGAGGGCGTGTACGCAACCCCAGTAGGCTGACCAGCGTACAGGTGCTGTCTGATCGACTCCAACGGCTGATCATAGCTGCATAACGCCGTAACTTCTTTAGGCTATACGACATTACACTCCATATTTAGCACGGTCAAGCTACTAATACTCTGACCGAGATTAATTTGAGTATTAAAGCTGGAACAAGCTATTATTTATCAGCATTCCAGCGCATGCTCAAAATTAACATTTAACTCGGTCAAGCTACTAGTGACTTGTCTCAGGAAGATGTAAGGTTACGTCCATCTGAACCCTGCTTGAACCGTGCAGGATTCAGACGAACGCAATCCCTGGATAAATTTGAGACAAGCTACTAGGTCAAGCAATACTTATCGCATTATACACAAAAAGAGGGCAGCATAGTAGGTTATGCTGTCCTCTTTTTGTCATTTGGCAATTATACTTGTGGTACATATAAACGGATACGGATGTTGGATGGATCGGTGATCCATAGTTCCTGCCCATCGTATTGCAGCGGCAAACCTGCAACTTGAACACGCTCAGCTACCGCCTGCACGGCGGCTTGATCTGGCATTTGCAGCGTATAATAAGCGATACCTGTCGAATTCGCAGGCGCTTTGGGCGCACCTGCACCAGCCCATATGTTCAGCCCCATATGATGATGATACCCGCCAGCCGAAATAAACAACACCGAGCGATTATCGGTCAACATAATTTCAAAACCTAATGTATCCACATAAAATTTGCGCGCTTCATCAAGACTAGATACGTGGAAATGCACATGACCGATCTTGGTGCCCGCTGGCAATCCATACCACGGTTGTCCTTCTGCCAACTCTAACAAGCTGTCCACATCAACAGGCTCTGTGCCCATAATATAGTGCCCGTGCTCATCTTTTTGCCAGACGGAACGGGGACGGTCGGCATAAATCTCAATCCCGTTATTGTCTGGATCATACAAATATAACGCTTCACTAACGAGATGATCGCCTTGTCCAACTTGTTGACGATGCTGCACCAAATTGCGCAGCGCAAGCCCCAGACTGGTGCGATCAGGCAGCAAAATCGCAAAATGATACAACCCAGCCACCGATTGGCGGCGCGGAATAGTCGCATTGGCAATTTCCTCAATAATCAATAGCGTCGTCTCTCCATCAGCACTCAGCTCTGCGGTCGTTGTCGTTTGCCGCAACACCTGCAAGCCGATCACTTCCGTATAATAAACAAGCGAGCGCTCCAATTGGCTGACTTTAATGCTAACGAGACCAATTTCCAGCGCCGGATCGATTATAGAAGTATTCATGATCATGTCCCTTTCTAAAGGAGGTTATTTTTAATTAGTTACTTTTGATAATTATATTAACATTTTGTAAGTAACTATGCAAGTAGCGAAATTGCATGTTTGATTGCTCTATGTAAATGAATAGGTATCAGGTCGATTGTCTCCATCAGATTCGTAATAGCTTTATCTCATGCTAAGCTTGTTTGTAGCCTAACACGTCAACCAAGTTAAAGTTCAGCTTTGATTGTGTACTGAAATCGTTATGAATAAAAGCTTGAACGAGATACAGAAATTAAATTAATCTCGTGATCGCACTAGGGCGTGTCTTCAAACTGCTTTACAGATCGTTCGATACGGGTAATTTGCGTCAGACTAAGCTGTCTGTACAAGAGCTTATTTCTGACCTTTGTGAACGATAAAGTGAGTCGTAGCATCGTTTGAAGACACCACCTAGGGCGTGTATGCAAACTCGTATGCTGCGAGAAGTACTTCACTGCGGGAAGGAATACAGGATAAGGACGACTTCAGTGTTTGCGGTTTCCAAACACGGAGGGCACTAAAAAAAGGTTTTTGCGCAGCAAAATACCTTATTACTTTGAACACGGGAATCTATCGTCTCTCCCTATTCGTGGATTCCCGTATGAGACGGGAGTCCGTTCCCTTATTCCGTACCGCAGTGGGGTTGCTCCAACATACCAGGTTTACGTACACGCCCTAGTTTCTCATTCAGCATTATGACCTAACTATGTTGAATTGCCTCGGTTTCGGTCGTATAGATTACAAACGTTATGTGGGATATGCAAAAAGCCCTTCACTCTGCCGCAGCAAAATGAAAGGCTTTTTGATGAATACGTGCAGCGCTGTACAACGCGCAAGTTATACATATACAAACAATACGTGTACAGAGCTTAGTTCACTCTGTCGTTTTCTTTTACGCCTGGATCATGACCCCAAACCGGGCCGCCTTGATAATAGACAACGATTTTGGCATTATCCGCCATCGCTGTATTGGAGCTGTAGGAATAGTCAGAACTTACATTACCGCTCATTCTCTGGATCGTAAAGCTCATATCCCCACTTTCGCCGCCAGCCGGAATTACGCCAGCTTCCGCATTAAATAGCAATTCTACATAGCTGTCTGCACCTGCTTGTGGCTGCGGCATGTTTACAACATACGCTTCCACATTTCTCGTGTTGAACGGGAACTTATTGAATGTGATGTTACGCGCATTCAGTCCTGTACCCCCAGTAAAATAATAACGTACACGGATATCGCTTAAGTTTACATCTTGTGTACCCGTATTGAGAATGTTGATTGTCGGATTGATCGTGCTGGAACCGGAATTGCTAATTTGCGATTGCAATACGAGCGACTGATTGACAGTGCCGGCTTGTTCGGCTGGCGCTCCGATCACCGGCGCGGACATTTGCGTTTTTTGACCGTTTGGCAATACCGCATCAACTACATAACCATACATTTTGCCATTGCTAACTGATGTATCTGCAAATACTGCATCCGTAATACCAGTAGTCAGCATCGCGTACGTATTGCTTTGCACGCTATCATAGGTGTTGTTTACAACATTATATCGACGTACTTCATAGCTCGATGCACCTTGTACCGGTGTCCAAGTGACGACGACTTGATTAGAGCCGGAACGTGCGGTCACATTGCTCGGCGCAGCCGGTGCGGATGTATTGTCCCACTTAATATCGTTCATCACCTGAGTCGTTTCGATCGCTGCGTTTGCACTTGGTGCAGCGAGCAAGCTGCTGCCTGCCGCCAAAATGGAAACCGCCAACACCGCTGAAGCTTTTTTGGACCAATGTACCATATTCATCATCAACCTCCATCTAATTTGTGGTGAAACACCACGCTCGCATTGATGCCATTCATGCTGTTAAGTATTTTGGCTTAAAACTTCTATGTGTATATGTGTATTCTCCCTCCTTTGCCTAATTTATTACGAGTTGAACGTATTTACAATATGCATAACATGTAAATACGTTCATTTGTGAGCCTTTGTGAAGCATTATTAAACAGTACTATTGCAAATAAAACACTCACCAAGTCTGAATTATAACATTTTTGTCATCAATTGCAGATAGCCTTGAAGTTGCAATCGTGGCGATGATAACAATTCCATTTGTCCTATACGATCTGAAATTTGGATACGCAAACATCCATTTTTCATGCGTCGGCTTTACATTTGATGTACGTTAAATATTTATGACATTAATGTAGCCAATAGAGCAGCATCGTCCCGTATGATAGAGCATGTACAATTATGCCCACAATAGCCGTGTTTTTATAGATGCGCATTTAAAATGCACAGGCGGATAGTATACAATAGATAAAAGTATGATCGTATCCGCCCTACTACTAAGCGGTTGCGGCATGCTCGGCAATTCTGCTTCTACCGCGCAAAGCCAACTGGCACCTAAATGAAGCTTGGATCGTTTGCCTGCTATGATGTTCTGTTCGTTGCCTTGACGATCTAGTCCATATAAAGTTTATAGGGACGTTTTTCAGTCATTGCATCATCATTAGGCAATGAATTACCGATGTAATATCAAGGATGGGTCATAGCATACGTACAGCGATGCCATCATATGCCTGATCGCTGCAACATAAAGCAGCTTTGCATCGTACTATACGAGTAACCTAACCACATAAGCACGTTGAAGATCGGTTTCATAGTGATGCTTGATCCGCAATTTGCATGCTGTATTATACTTAATTTAAGCTTGAAGCCACGAAATGAATTGCTAATTATATCGACAAAGGTGGAATTCATACACTTATGAGAGAATCGCTGCGCAAGCTAAAAATACTGCAATTGCTTACCGCCCTGTTTAGGGCAAGAATTATTAAAATATTGATCCCGCTTGTGATTCTGGTCATTATTTTCATTCAAGGCCGTAAGGAAATTCAGCATATTAATTTGGCGAGAGTGCTATTTGAGCTACGGCGTATGCCGATATCCGCAATTGTGGAAATTTCGGTCGTCGCTTTTATCGCCGTTGCTGCCATGAGCGCCTACGACTATTTGTTACGGCGACAATTCAAGCTCGATGTCGATTGGAAAGCGACATTTCGTTATGCATGGATTGCCAATACGTTCAATAATATGATCGGGTTTGCCGGTTTGACCGGGGTCGGACTACGAACGATTTTGTACAAAAAAAGCGGCGTTCCGATCAAAACGATGGGGTCTGCCGTGCTGTTCCTGTCACCGATCATTTTGGTCGGTCTCTCTTTTCTCGGCTGGCTTGTCATTATCGGCGTCTTTCCGGCAGAACTGTTATTTAATGCACATCCGTGGCTACGTTGGGCGGTATGGGGCATATCATTGTACCTTCCGTTCTTTTTGCTAATGCAGCGCTCAACGCTATTTGCCAAATGGTTCCATAAAGGCGATGGCAAACTACCGTGGAAAGTTGTCATCGCTTCGGTGATCGCTTCATTTCTGGAGTGGGCATGTGCAGCCGTCTTGTTCTGGCTCATTATTTATCATGATTTAGAGCATCTGCCATTTGCTTCGGTGATCGGTGTATATATCGTTGCCGCGATTGCCGGGATTATTAGTATGGCTCCGGGCGGAATTGGTGCATTTGACCTGACCGCACTGCTCGGTTTGCAAACGCTCGGTATCGACGCTACACCAGCCATTACGGCACTACTGTTATTCCGTATTTTTTATTTCCTTATTCCGTGGTTAATCGGTTTGGTGCTGTCTGCTTTTGAAATTAGTCCAAGCCGCGATCAAATGAAAGATATGATTACAAACAGTGTCGATTCATCGCGTAACGCGTGGATCAAATTTTGGGGCTGGCCGTCACAATTTGGCTTGCTCGGTGATTTGGGTGCCTGGGCACTTGGCAAGCTCGTGCTGGCGAGTGGGATTATCTTGCTGCTGTCAGCGGCAACGCCCGGTCTAATTAGCCGCCTACGCTTTATGGAAAATATACTGTCCTTGCCATTGATGCGCTTTTCCGAACAATTATCGGTTGTAATCGGCATTATGCTGATCGTCGTTTCACGCGGCATTTCACTGCGTATCCGACGTGCCTTTGTATGGACAGCTGGTCTGCTTATCGCCGGCGCTGTGTTTACCTTTGCTAAAGGTTTTGATTACGAAGAAGCGATCATTTTGCTCGTAGTTGCGATTATTTTGTGGGTATCGCGCGCACGCTTTAATCGCGAAAGCGCCAGTCTGTCACCGCGTAGTGTCGGTATTTGGGTTGTGCTTGCGTTTATCTCATCATTGTCTTATTATCTCGTTGGCGCGCAAATTCATCCAAAGCTGCTACGACATCTCCCGGCACGAGCACAACAATGGTTCCTCGATCCGCACGAATATGCGGTCACAGCAGTTATCGCTTTCATTAGCGCACTTGTGCTGCTTGCGGCTATTTTTGCATTGCGTCCGAATCGTCATATTGAGCATACGCCGGATAATGCCGAACTGGATAAGCTACGTGAATTTTTAAAACATGAGCACGGCAATTTACTGTCCCATTTATTGTATTTGGGCGATAAAAGTTTTTATTGGGCACAGGCAGACCGCGTACTTATTCCTTACGCACGCGTCCGCGATAAGTTAGTCGTGCTCGGTGATCCGATCGGAGATAAAACGCTGGTCGGTGAGGCAATTCAGGAATTTCAGCGCTATGCCGATCATTATGCGTTAACAGCAGTTTTTTACCAAGCGTCACCGGAATATTTGTCCATTTATCATGAGAATGGTTATAACTTTTTCAAGCTTGGTGAAGAAGCGCTTGTACCGCTGGATAAGTTCACACTGTCCGGCAAAAGCAATCAAGGTTTGCGCACAGCCAAAAACAAATCCGAGCGCGAAGGACAGCATTTTGAAGTGTTACAGCCGCCTTTCTCTGCCGAACTGCTAGCTGAGCTGCGTACGATTTCCAATGAATGGCTAGGCGATCGCAAAGAAAAAGCGTATTCGCTCGGCTGGTTCAAAGAATCGTATTTGCAACAAGGACCGATCGCATTATTACGCGAAGCGGAGGGTCGTATATTGGCGTTCGCCACCCTTGCTCCTGCTTACGATAACCATCAAGTGATCTCGATTGACCTGATGCGCCATCTAAACGAAACGCCAAATGGCACGATGGATGTACTGTTTGTGCGCTTGATCGAATGGGCAAAAGAAAGTGGATATGCTTATTTCAACCTCGGCATGTCACCATTATCAAGTGTCGGTGAAAATGCCAATGCTCACCGTGAGGAAAAGCTGGCACGACTCGTATTCCAATACGGCGGACACTGGTACGGGTTTGAAGGTTTACGACGTTACAAAGAAAAGTTTTCGCCGGAATGGGAAGCACGTTATCTCGCCTATCCTGCCGGCATGCCGTTGCCGATTTTGACGATCGATTTGGTGCGTCTCGTATCGCGTCGCCCGATATCCGTCGAATCGACGAATTAACAGTATGAGCAATGAGTACGTTGCTCCTGTTAATTGTAATTGTTAACTTTGATGTACTAACCATTAATCGATAGCCCTTCACTTTGATCGTGAAGGGCTATCGTTATGCTATCGTCATTTTATATGTATGTTAGTTCATCTGAGTCCGCTTGTTGCAAATAGGCATATTTCTATCTTTATATGTGCCGTATTCGGTTATTGACTTGTCCCGCATTGATCGACTTTGCGGTCTGATTGAAGTAGGAGATTTTTGGGGATAGAGCGTACTTGCTAAAATTATACAACGACTGCATAATCCAATAGCACAAAAAAAAGCCCTGTGTACGCCAAACATCATCGGTACACAGGGCTTACTATTTGCAGTTACTGAGCTTTATACGGCACATATGCCGCGCCAATATGCATATTCCATCTTCCGTAGCCAGCATTTTGTTTAGCCTAGCGGAGCGATGATTGCATCGGATTAGTTTGATTACTTGCTTTTCAGCTCTACGATCGTTCTTACCATCGTTGAAGCATCATTAGGCACAGGCTTCTCCGTATATTTGAACGTAATTTCAGAGCCTTCTTTCAGCTTGCTAGCCGCATCAGCGATACTGTCAGTCAGCTGATATACAACCGGTTTACCGTCTACCATAATTTCCGCAGAATGCTCATCTGCCAAGCCGGAAAATGTACCGCTGGCAACATGAGTAACTTCAGCTTGATCTCCTGTTGACGTATCGGTTGTGCCTTTTGTTGTTCCTTCTTCATTTGTTGTGCCTGTGCTCGTTTCAGGAGATGCCGTGCTTTCTTCTCCGGTTCCGGCGGTAGAACTGTTATCCGCTGGAGTAGTCTCGTTCGTATCCTGTGGTGTCGTAACTTCAGTGTCCGTGTTGCCGTTTGTGTTGGCAGAACTTGCTGCGGGCTGCTGCTGTGCCTGATTGCCACAGGCTGCAAGCAACACAATTCCCATCAATAGCAGCAATGCAAACGGACTGCGTCTGATGAATGATTGAATATTTCGTTGCATCGTAAATACACCTCCTCAATAGTGTAACGCATTATGCCTGTAAAAGTTGCTTTGTATTTGGCAACCAGGCAAAAGAACATCCATTAGCATCATACCAGATTATGCGCCGCGAATAAAATTTTGCCTATCGATAACTACATCACATAATAAAAAAGGGATCATCCGTCCGGCATTTCTATATAGCCGGAGCGACGATCCCTACAATAAATACAAGCTGTACATACGATTAAAACGTTTGTCCGGCACTTGATCGTTGTGCTTATGGGATAAATTGCTGTACGATCTTGACGATTTCACCGTTTTTCACCGTAATATGATAAGGGAATACGGTAGGATCAAGCAGATCAGGTTTTTGGAAAATCGCTCTTAGCTTGGACATGCTGACTGGCTCGTTCCAGTTTGTATCGATATCTTCCCAACGTCCAGTATGATCATAAATTTGCATCAACACTTGTGCACTTTCTGGTGCTGTATAATCATACGTACGGGTATCATCATTGACGATATAATAACCGTCTGGTGCACCCATATCGGCATTTTCAGGGTTATCTTTGGCAAACATTTTGTTGGCAGCTTCACCGGTGTACCAGTTAATCGGATCGATCGTCAATTTGTAGCTACCCTTGTTGTCACGATCAATTTTGTTAATAAATACGGTAAAAGTGCCATCCGCAGGCGTCGTATCACTGTACGTGTCTTTGGCTACACTTGTCGTAACGGTAGCTGCTTGTACGGTTGGAGCTTTTGCCATCGCTTCCGGTGTTGCTGTACCGACACTGGCCGACGTCAAAAAGATTAAAGAAGCAGCACCTGCTCCCAGTATACCCATCATTGTTTTCATCATCGCTGCATCTCCCCTTCTCTCAATGGTCGATCAGTCTGGCACATGCCAGGAAACTTCATTACCATTTTCGATCTGTTTTAATTTGGATCGGAAAGCGGTGGAATATGTATTCTTTGCTTTCCATGTGCTGTTGGCGTCTTCTCTGTTATAAACGCATCCTGTTTATAAAATGTTGCATCATGTAGGTGATCTGTTTTAGGTTACTGCCGTAACAGTTATTAACCACAACATTGAGTGCCAGAACCATGCAAATTTTCCATTTGCTATTTCGGTAACTTGTTATGCGGCTTGACTGTAATGTTGCCGCTGCGCTTGTTGATAGTTTCACTATACACTGGTTGCTAGATGAATTGGTTGCAATAATGTTAATTCTAATTGACAAAATTAATACCAGGTTCTAAAACCACCCCTAATATGCTGATTTGCCTTGTTGTTATCGATTTTAAGTTGAATTTATTGGTTGAATTTATTTATTTTGGCGCTATGTTTTAGCATATAAATCGATCAAATGGCACGCAATTTTTGTATATTTCTCGCTTCATTTTGCCTAGAGCTTATATCGGGCATATGTTCAAACTGTTTTGAAGCAATCCGTTGCGTTTGATTAGCATTAGATTATGCCATATGTAACACGCATTTTATTTAAAATACGACAACCGCGACCATTTCTAGCGATGAAATGGCGAGCATAACCGTTTAAAGATATCCTCCAGTCCGGTTTTACGTAATTGTGCATTCAGCTTTATTTCCTTTATGATCTACTGACATTTTCATCCCGATTTAATATTTATATGTTCATAACAATGTTTCATTTTGTCGAAATTATCCAAATTCCAAAAAATATACATCTACTAACAACATAGTAGTGCATTTATGAACAATCATTGTTATTATATCCGATTAGCCGCCAGCTGTAAGGTTAATAGAGTACAGGAAATGAACACACCTACAACGATAGAGGAGGATGAACAACATGACAGAACAACCGCATATCGTAAACAAATCTGGAGAAGTGGCTACAGACAAGGTGGAACCGGTAATCGACCGGATGAGCGACGAACGTAAGAAACAGATTTTGGACGATTTTGAACATTTCCGTAGTTATCTTGGTAAAAGAATCCATATGGCGGAGAGTATTGGCTTAGGCGAAGAAAGTATTGCCAAAGTGGCGCAAAAAATCGCTGATTATTTAGCCAAACACGAAGAACCGCAAAACAATGAGGAGCAATTGCTGTATGAGCTGTGGAAAGTAGGCGATGAAGAAGAACGCCATAAACTTGCCCATCTGCTTGTCAAAATGGTGAAGTCGAACGAAAATAAATAAATAAATGAATGAATATTGCCTCGCTCATCAGCAGCTAACGCTGTTAAGGAGCGCAATAGTATCGCTTACAATACAACGCCAGCTTTAATACAGACGGTTTTCAAGGACACTTGGAATCCGTCTTTTTGTTTGACTATAAAGTCAGGACAGCCGTTGGCTATTCCTTAAACGCCAAATTACACACATTTCGGCATATAATATAACGTACTGTAACGCATGTATTCCTTCTTCTGAATTGGCGATATTATAGGCGATTGGGACATGAAAGCACATAATCTATGCTGACATTTAACATGATCAAAGTAATATATAGAAGTTAATTTTAAAATATTCATGTCCCTAACTTGTTCAAACAAACCAAAAACACGCCTGCACACTTGGGTGCAAGACGTGTTTCATTGTGTTATCTGTTGAAGCAATTTGCCTGTTCGCATCAAGCGTTACACTATCCAACTTTTAAGAAGCGATGAGTTGTCTTGTCATGAACGATTTCAAGCCGGACAGCTTATTAATGATTACGGTAACCTCGTTGCCGCCAAATTTTACGTTCAATCCGTTCATACCAATAAATACCAAGTTCCAGCAAATTACTTGCCAGTGAAATACGTGTAAATAAACGGTGTACAAGCACCGAAACCAAAATGCCGATCAGTGCACCTGCCAGCACATCCCCCGGATAATGAACACCTGTCCATACACGGCTAAATGCAATTGCAAATGCTAGCAGCAACCATAGCCAACCGGCACGACGGCGGAATTGCCAGATCGTCATTGCAATAATGAATGATCCAAGTGCATGATCGCTAGGAAATGAAGCATTTGCCGCATGTGATATAAGCTGAATCGCCTGTCCATGCAGTGTTACAAACGGACGATCCCGGTAGATCATCTCTCCCAACAACCAACTTACTGTGAAACCAATAATTACGGACACAAGCGCTTCGCTAATCATCCGTCGATCAGCACGCGCCCTTGTAAACCAATATACAAGCGCTCCGATTATAAAAAACACAACCGCATACTTAGACAAAAACACCATCAACGGATTCAAAAAAGCTAATCGCTCTGCACCGCTGTTGATCCACAAAAATAACAGTTCATCCATATGTTTCATCGTACATCCCTTCTGCTGAACGATTCAGCATCTGATCTCATCTGGTCGTATACACAAACTTAGCACCCGATACGAGTGCAGCGCTATAGAAGCAGCTCTGTTCACGATTGAAGCGGTTCATAGTATAGAGTGAATCACTCGCCACTTGTGTACATCCCAGAGGCACATATGTAATGATGCCCTGTAAAATTGTAAAGCAGTCTGGCGTATAGATCAACTTTGTGTAAAGTTTACGTAAAATTAATGTTAAATCAACCTTATTTATCCATTATAAAAATCATTTATAAACCGCTCACCAGCCGTTGTGAACGCTCGCGTCCTTGCTGCAACAGTTGCTGCTCATCGAGCGTTAACAACTCATAGTTATCCATTAATACACGTCCATTTACGATCGTTGTATGCACATCCGCTCCGTTGACGGCATAAGCAATCGCTGAAATTACATGATGCAATGGTTGTAAATGCGGCTTGTTCAGATCAATCAAGATCAAATCAGCTTTTTTGCCAGCTTCCAGTGTGCCAACTTCATGATCGATTTGTAGCAGACGTGCACTATCAATCGTCGCCATTTGCAAAAAGCGATAAGCAGATTGTACAGCAGGATCACCATAATAAAGCTTTTGCAGCAGTGAAGCAGCACGAATGCCAGCGAACATATCGAGTGTACTGGCGCTACCGGCTCCGTCCGTACCAAGCCCAACCGTAATACTTTGACGCTGTAATTCCAGCACCGGTGCGATCCCGCAACCTAATTTCAAATTGCTAAGCGGATTGTGCGCGATACCGCCACGCATTCCTTTCAGATTGTTCATATCAGCAGACGTGATGTGCACTCCGTGTGCTAGCAGTACATGCAGATGTTCAAATAACCCCAGCTCAGATAAATACTGTGTCGGTGTTTGCCCGTAACGCGCTGCAATTTGCGCTGTCTCCTCCTTCGTCTCAGCGAGATGAATATGCACTGGCAACTGATAACTTTCCGCCAGTTTAATCACTTCCCGTAGCTGCTCGGGTGGACATGTGTAAGGAGCATGCGGGCCAAACATCGTCGTAATGCGCCCATCGGCACCGCCATGCCAACGTTCAACTAGCTCAATCGCCTCCTGTATACGTTGTTGCCCACGCTCATCGCCAAATACAAGCCCGCGTGTCAGTGAAGCGCGCATCCCGGTTTCCTGCACCGCTTGAGCAATCTCATTCATATGAATATACATATCGGCAAATGCGGTTGTACCCGAACGAATCATCTCCGCCATCGACAGCTTGCTGCCCCAGTAAATATCTGCCGGGGTCATTCTCGCTTCAGCAGGAAACATTTTTTGCTCCAACCAGTCCATCAACTTTAGATCATCGGAAAAACATTTGAGCAAATTCATCGGGCTATGCTGATGCGCATTAATCAAGCCGGGCATGACCGCCATGCCGGAAGCATCGATAATCCGATCCAAACGACCAAGCCGTGCCACCTGTTGCTTTAGCAGCTCGCGCTGATCGGGTTGCTGACCGTACACGCCAACAATTCGCTCATTTTCAAGCAAAATATCCCCTGAAAATACATCTTGCTCGCCACACATCGTAATGATTAACGCTTGCCGAATCCAGAGCGTTGTATTCGTTGTATTCATCGTATTGCCTCCCTTAATCTGCTTCACTACCTAGTACGCCGATCACATTCAATGTCAACTTGGATTGTGTATTGATTTTCTTATCCATAAGAACTTGAGCCAGCTTCAAAACTCGAATTGATCTCGGTCAAAGTACTAGTAGTTTGTCTTAAATACATTTACAGTTTATCGATCTCCCCCTCACTTGATGATGAATAGGTTAAGGTACGTTCAAACACAATTTTCATTTGAGACAGCTCACTAGACAGGTTACAGTAATAGAGATAGCGTATACGTTGACGTAACGTAAAGGTCAATTGGAACGAGAGAAATCTTTTTGCAAATCGCATTTTATTGAGAGTAAGTTACTGAAGTACACGTACTAGAGTAGAGCCTATGCCACAAATTAAAGTGATCGTGCATCTATCGCTGCGGTACGGAATAAGGGGATGGACTTCCATCCCGACTCAGAAGCTACGCACTTGGAAGCATAACAAAAAGCCTCTGTACGATCGCTAGCACAGAGACTTGGAAAGATTATATACGACTATTTTTGCTAAGCTGCGCCTCTACTGAACGCATCTTATTTATTGTTATGCATATCCTATTCATAACTAATAGCTTGTCTCAAGTAAAAATCAGGTTTGAATGACCTATTTAATATCAATTATTAGCGAGCCGTTACAGGCTGTTGTTCTAGTTGCTTATTTTTCTCTTTAAATTTTTGATTGTGTGAAGATACGTACGCTTGGCTGTGAGCTTCCGGATCAAGATGGCGCTTAGCACTATTGACGGCTGTACCGCCATCGACGAGCGCTCCGCTAATTAGGCGTAGCTTGCCGTCATATTGGATTAGGTCGCCTGCGGCAAATACGCCCGGAATATTCGTTTGCCGTGCCGAATCGACGACCGGCATATTGTATTCGCCCAGCTCTAATCCCCAGCCCAACATCGGGCTTAAATCGGTCGTCAAACCATGATTCACGATTAATGCGTCCAGTTCGAGTGTGCGCATTTCACCTGTTTCTACATGTGTTACAGTTACACCTTCGACAAGCGCTCCGCTTCCTTGCAGACCGGTCAGCTCAAACGAGGTAAGTATTTCATGACAATGTTCTTTCATACGCAGCACATTGCGCTCATGACCGCCAAATTGTTCGCGTCGATGTACAACCGTTACGCTTGCCGCAATCGGCTGCAATGCGTTTGCCCAATCGACCGCTGAGTCGCCGCCGCCGGAAATGACGATCCGTTTGTCACGGAATATCGCCAACTCTTGTACCGTATAGTGCAGATTAGTCACTTCGTAACGGTCTGCACCTGCGATTTCCAACTTACGCATTTTTGGAATACCATGTCCCATCGCCAAAATGACGGTACGTGTGTAATGTTGCTCACCTGTATTGGACGTCAACAGCAGCGTTCCATCCGCCAACCGTTCCAAATCGACAATTTGCTGATTCAGCACAATCGTCGGGTCGAATACTATCGCTTGCTCGGTCAGATTGCGAATGAGTCCTTCCCCGCTAATCGGTGGCACTCCGCCTACATCCCAGATGATTTTCTCTGGATAAAGCAAAATTTTGCCGCCCAATGTTGGGTTATATTCAATAATCTTTGTTTTCATATCACGCATACCACTATAAAAGGCGCTGTACAATCCTGCTGGCCCACCGCCGATAATCGTTACATCATATAACTCTAGCTCATGCTTGCTTGTCATACATAAAGCCCCCTATATCGACACTGTCCTACAGACAGTTTATTTATACTTTCCCGTTATTTACAAATGATAATGATTATCATTATAGATTAAGCTGAAACTAGATGCAATGGCTATACGCATTTGTTTTGGGTATGAATACATATGGAGTAGTGTGCAAACACTGTATTTTTGGTATGCTGATAGTAAAGTGCCTACTCGCGCATGCGCCAAAACGAAAATAGCCGCTGTATGATGTAAAATAAGCCGATCGTTTGCTTGAACAACAAACATCGGCGCTAATGTGGAATTTTATTCATACCGAGGACTATATTTGCGTAAGCGCCTTTGCTGATGGACAATTCTTATAAGGTGGGAAGCTGGGAATGTTGAACTTTTACTCGCATTTCTCCTGGATTTTGCTCATAATCAACTTATTTCTGGCATTATTCATCGTTTTTCTAGAGCGGCGCAATATCGGAGCGACATGGGCATGGTTGATGGTGTTGCTGTTTATTCCAATCGTCGGCTTTATCGTGTATTTGTTCCTCGGACAAAATTTAAGCCGGGTCAAACGGTTTCGATTGCGCAAAGAATTTCGCTCTATCATCGAATCGGTCGTCAACGATCAGCGTGCCGAATTTGAGCAAAAAAAGTTTCGGTTTAATGATCCTGCGATCAGTCAATATCATGAACTTGTACATCTGCATCTAATTAGCAATTATTCACTGTACACACAGGACAATCAGGTGCAAATATTTTCGGATGGTAAGAAAAAGTTTGAGGCGCTGTTCCGCGATATTGCGGCAGCCCAAGAATACATCCATATGCAGTATTACATCATTCAACGCGATGATCTAGGCAGTCAGCTTATGCAAGCATTGACCGAAAAAGCTAAACAAGGCGTAACCGTGCGACTCGTCTATGACGCATGGGGCAGCTCCAAAATTAACAAAAAATTCCTCCAAGCATTCCGTGATGCCGGTGGACAGGCAGCCGCCTTTTTCCCGCCCAGCATTCCGCTCATTAACTTTAAGGTTAATTATCGCAACCATCGCAAAGTGGTCATTATCGATGGGTTGTGCGCCTATATCGGCGGCTTCAATGTAGGCGATGAATATCTCGGTCATGTGAAAAAATTTGGCTATTGGCGCGATACGCATCTTCGTGTGGAAGGTTCGTCCATTTTGCAAATGCAGACGCATTTTTTACGTGATTGGCATCTGGCGCTAAACACACCGATGGATCGGGATTATTCATTATTCGCTGTTTCCAAGCCGTTTGAAGGTAATATTGGTATGCAGATCGTATCAAGCGGCCCGGATAGCAGTCTGGAAACGATCAAATATTCGTACATTAAAATGATCTATGAAGCGAAAAAAAGTGTAATGATCCAAACGCCTTATTTTATACCGGATGAAAGTATGATTACCGCGCTAAAATCGGCAATTTTATCCGGCGTGGAAGTGCATTTGATGATTCCGAAACGACCGGATCATCCGATGGTATATTGGGCATCGTATTCGTACTTGCAAGAATTGTTGGAGTTGGATGCGCATTGTTATTTGTATAACAAAGGCTTTTTACATGCCAAAACGATGGTTATCGACGGCAAAATCGCTTCGGTCGGTACCGCCAATATGGATATTCGTAGTTATAAGCTGAATTTTGAGATCAATGCGGTCGTATATGATTCTGCAGCGGCTACACAACTGCAACAGCTTTTTTTGCAGGATATTCAAGACAGCGATATATTGACGCTGCAAGGCTACAGAAATCGTCCGTGGTATCGTAAAGTGATCGAATCGTTTGCCCGTTTATTGTCACCGATTTTGTAAATGCAGACGAGAGTGTTCGAGCTAACGATTGCGCTAACTGAGCAGATTATGAATTTGAACCGGTTGTCGGTTTGCAGGATGCGTTGTTACGAGAATGAGTAGGTAGGAAGCTGCTGGAAAGCAGAACGCCGCACATTGGAAATACGGTGCGGCGTTTTTGTTTTACTATTGTGAATTTTTCATTTAATGAAATTATCTCTTTAGTTCAATTTGGTAGTTACTTTATTCCGTCAGATCAATGCTTAATCGTGAATAAACTTGCCATTGTACGAATAGGGTGCACTTATGCTGTTACAGTTCGTTACAATCGTTTTTCATTTCCTCTTGCTATCGCGATTTCCGTTTGCTCGCGCGCTAAATTTCCTCTGGCTCTCGTCCGAATAGGATTACAAGTCGCCAACGGTAGCAAATTGCACCGATTTTATTCATGATCGGTGTACGTTAAGTCGAAACTAAATGGAAATGTAGTCCTTCCACTCACTTCCCTAACACACGCACAGGCTCTCCTTGTAAAAATTGGACGATATCATCGACTGCATCCTCGTAAAAGGAGCGATAATTATCATCCGCCACATAACCGATATGCGGTGTGGCGAGCACATTCGGCAATGTGCGTAGCGGATGATGAAGTGGCAACGGTTCCTGTTCAAACACATCCAGTCCAGCTCCGGCAATTCGGTAATGTTGCAGCACATCAATCAGCGCCTGCTGGTCAATCAGACCGGCACGTGATGTATTGATCAAATATGCACTTTGCCGCATATGGGCAAGCTCGGTAGCACCAAGCAGATGGCGAGTCGACTCGCTTAATACCATATGAACCGAGACGATATCGCTTTGGTTTAGCAGCTCGGTCAATGTTGCCGCCTGGCGTACGTTGGCTTTCTGTGCTCGTTCTACGGTCAGATTCGGGCTCCAAGCGATCACATCCATATCCATCGCTTGTGCAATTCGTGCCATCCGTGTACCGATCTGTCCTAACCCGATCAGACCGAGCGTTTTGCCATATAGACCCGTGCCAATTGTTGTCTGCCACGGTCCACCGCTGCGAAACGCTTCATTTTCGGCAACGAGATGGCGAGTCAGCCCGAGTATGAGCGCCCATGTCAGTTCGGTCGGTGCTGCCCCTCTGCCTCTAGCACCACATACAGTAATGCCAAGCCGCTGTGCAGCCGCCATATCAACCGCTGCATTGCGCATACCGGTCGTCACTAGTAAACGCAAATTAGGCAGCCGCTCCAATACATCAGCTGGAAAAGGTGTACGTTCACGCATAATAACGAGAATTTCGCAGTCTTTGACCTCGTTTACCAGTTCATCTGCCGAATCGATAGAATGCGCGCAAATACGCACATGCACCTGCCCATCCAGTACCGACCAGTCTGCCATTCGTAATGCCACTTGCTGGTAATCATCTAAAACAGCGCACCACATTGTCATTGTTATCCATCCTTTCACTATTATTAGCGATTTATGAGCGTTGGAGATCGTGTATGCTTCTGTACGAAATGAATATAACGACAGCGACGATTCGTTCACTCTCGTGTTCATTATACGCTTCATTTGTTCGTCACTGGATATAGCTGGTAAAATGGGCGTTGATTTGCGTTTAGCTCATGAAGCGAATATAAGGATTAGTGTGACAATAGCCTGTCAACTTATAAAGCTTTATTGCAAAATACGGCTTCCTTCCGTATACGAAGGAAACCGTATTTGTAATTTTATAGTGTTAGCTTCAACTAAATTTAGGCAACCAGTCCCCATGTGCTGCAATTAACTCATCGCATAATGCGACGATATCATCCATTGATAGCTCGGCAGCGGTATGTGGATCAAGCATGGCAGCGTGGTAAATATGCTCCTTTTTGCCGGTCATCGCCGCTTCGATGGTGAGCAATTGTGTGTTAATATTAGTGCGGTTTAATGCAGCAAGTTGTGGTGGCAGATCGCCAATATAGGTTGGATTAATGCCCGATCCATCGACTAGACAGGGCACTTCAACACAAGCTTCACGCGGCAAATTTGTGATGAGCCCATTGTTCATTACATTGCCGCCAATTTTGTACGGACGATCCGTTTCCATCGCCTCCATAATATGAGATGCATATTCACGGCTGCGTGTATGCTCGATATTTTCGCTCGCAAACAGCTTTTCACGCATCTCTTTCCAATCGGCAATTTGTTTAATACAGCGGCGTGGATATTCATCGAGTGGAATATTGTAGCGCTCGATCAGTTCCGGATAATTGCGTTTAATAAAATACGGATGATATTCGGCATTATGCTCGGACGATTCAGTCACATAATAACCAAAACGATGCATCAGCTCATAGCGCACCATATCATCATGCTGCTGCTGCTGTTTGGCACGTGCTAGACGTTTAATTTCAGGATACAAATCGTGCCCGTCGCGCGTTACTTCCAGTAACCATGCCATATGGTTAATGCCAGCAACTTTTGCCACTACACCCGTTTGGTCGATGCCAAGCGCTTCGAACAGATGCGGCACACATACTTGCACACTATGACATAACCCGACCGTTTGAATGCCACCATGCACATTCATTACGCTCGTCAGCACAGCCATCGGGTTTGTATAATTCAGGAACCAAGCGTCCGGACACACTTCTCGCATATCGCGTGCAAAATCGAGCATCACCGGAATCGTGCGCAAGTTGCGGAAGATGCCGCCGATTCCGAGCGTATCCGCAATCGTTTGACGCAAACCGTACTTTTTGGGAATTTCAAAATCTGTAATGGTGCAAGGATCATAACCACCAACTTGAATCGCATTAATGACGTATTTGGCTCCACGCAGCGCTTGTTTACGATCATGATACACGTTGACCACGCAGCGGCTGCCGAGCGAATGCGCCAGACTGGTGAGCAAACGTTCGGAATCGCGCAACCGCTCCACATCGATATCAAACAGCGCCAACTCGAAGTCCTGCAACGCTTCCGTCATCATCACATCACCGAGTACATTTTTGACAAACACGGTACTGCCTGCGCCGAGAAATGTAATTTTGTTCATTTCACTTTCAGCCTCCCTGAACATTGGTATATTCCAACTATAGGCTGAAAAGGCGGATGAGACTATAGTTCAAAGCATTGCAAATATGGCATAATGCTAGTTATTGTGAAGAAGGTTTCACTTTAATTCTTAGTGAGGATGAATTTATTTGATTGTGTTTGTTAAGATTAGGCAAGTTCATATTCTGTAATCATTTATCGTTTTTAAGTTATCTCAATGATAGACAACAAGCGCACATCAACAACTATCAACAACACTCCCCCCCACCCTCTGCTAAAATAATCCCCGTACTTCCACATCACCAAAATATCATTCCCCCTCTTGACCTTTTCGAAAATGACTCCTATAATCAGGAACCAATAACATATTGTAGCGATGACCAGAGACAAGATTCCCTTCATGCGCTGTCCAGAGAGAAAAGTGATCGGTGTGAACTTTTCCAGCCGACGGTTGAGGAATTACCACTCTGTAGCTGTAATTTTGAACAGGTGACAGATCGTTTGACGGTAGATTGTATGATGGATGAAGACGTAGTTTTCGCTGTTAGTAAGTAGTTGTCCGTGGTGTCTCGTCCCAGACATGGACATTGCTTTCCGATGGCAGCATCGTTCATTTCCTGTACAGGCTGGCGTTTCATGTAGCGATTCAGTGCACATTATTAGAAATTACCGACTCATCCCCGTTACCGGATGCCAATGAGGGTCTGTAATCCCGGTTTGCCTACTGCCTATCCTATGGTAGTGTCGCCGGCATATCAGACTGAACTAGGGTGGAACCACGAGCTAAGCGCACTCGTCCCTGCTGGGACTTGTGTGCTTTTTTTGCGCTTTCTGTTCACTTTACTTTACATCATTGGAGGTTTTATTCATGTCTGATCCATACTCATCTGTTCATTCCAACGTTGTCCGTCCTGTTGCATCTGCCGATTCATCTTTATCTTCATCCTTATCGCCTGACGCTGCTGCGATGGCGGCAGCTAATCAACAAGCTACACCGCTTGCGGCAAAACATGCAGCACATAACGCTTGCACTTCGGAGTTTGCTGCCGCATCCGTCCGAGTAGAGCTACCCAACGGTTCGGTGCGCTCATACCCTGGCGGCGAATCGATTGCCGCCATCGCGCGATCTATCAGCCCGGCACTTGGCAAACGAGCGCTTGCCGGTCTGCTGAACGGACAGCTTGTTGATCTGAATACAGCGGTACTTGCTGACGCACAATTGGAAATAATTACAGCCGCACATGAGGCGAGTTTATCGATTTATCGCATCAGTGCCGCTCATCTGCTCGCCCAAGCTGTACAGCGGTTGTATGGCGCGCAGCAGGTCAAGCTTGGCGGAGGCTCTGCTACAGAGCAAGGTTTTTATTATGATATTGAACTGGAACATTCATTATCGGAGTCGGATTTGCCAGCGCTCGAACAGATGATGAAGCAAATTGCAGCGGAAAATGGAGCTTTGCAGCGGCGTGTGCTAGAACCAGCGGTAGCGATGCAGCTGTTTGATCGTGTACAGCAGCCTTATCAATTACAGCACTTGGACGAAATCATTGCGGCGGGGCAGGAAGCGATTGTCATTTATGAGCAAGGCGATTATGTCGTATTGGAAAATGGGCCGCTATTACCATCGTTTGGACGATTGCAGGCGTTTCGTTTAATGAGCGTAGCAGGCGCCTACTGGCGCGGTGATTCGTCGGGTGCTGTGTTACAGCGTATACAGGGCGTCGCCTTTGCGGAGCGCGCTGAGCTGGAACAACATTGGCACTGGCTACAAGAGGCGCGGCGACGGGATCATCGGCGGCTTGGGCGTGAGCTAAAGCTATTTATGTTTTCGGACGAAGCGCCGGGGATGCCATTTTATTTGCCAAAAGGGATGCTGCTGCGGACAGAATTGGAGCAATTTTCGCGCCAACAGCAGTTACAGCGCGGTTATGAAGAAGTACGGACTCCATTTATGATGAACCAGCAGTTATGGGAACAATCCGGACATTGGGATCATTATAAAGACAATATGTACTTTTCCGAAGTCGATGGCGAGCATTTTGCGCTAAAACCGATGAATTGCCCTGGGCATATGCTTATTTATAAACATGAGCTGCGTTCTTACCGTGAGCTGCCGATCCGAATGATGGAATTTGGGCAGGTACATCGACATGAATTTTCCGGTGCGCTAAACGGGTTGATGCGGGTGCGCACATTTTGCCAAGATGATGCTCATATTTATGCACTGCCAGAGCAAATCGAAGCGGAAATTGCCAATGCGATGGAATTGATTGACGATATGTATAACGTATTTGGCTTTCAATATGAGATTGAGCTGTCCACAAGACCGGATGATTATATGGGTGCGGAGGAGCTGTGGGATCAAGCGGAGCAAGCGCTACGCAATGTGCTGGAAGCTCGTGGCGTGCAGTATCGCATCAATGAAGGGGATGGTGCCTTTTATGGGCCGAAGATTGATTTTCATATTTTGGATGCGCTGCGCAGAAGCTGGCAATGCGGCACAATTCAGCTTGATTTCCAAATGCCCGAGAAGTTTGATCTATCGTATGTCGGTGAAGACAACGCCAAATATCGTCCGGTTGTGATCCATCGTGCCATCTATGGTTCGCTCGATCGTTTTATCGGCATTTTGACAGAGCATTATGCCGGTGCATTCCCGCTCTGGCTCGCTCCGGTGCAAGTAAAAGTACTGCCCGTATCCGGTCATTACGAGCATTATGCACTGCAAGTGAAATCGCTGCTACTGCAGGCAGGTATACGCGCCGAGCTAGACCGCTCCGGCAACAAACTAGGCTACAAAATGCGCGAAGCACAACAGCAGAAAATCCCGTATTTGCTCGTCGTAGGCGAACAGGAGCAGCAAACAGGTCAAGTTAATGTACGCAAACATGGCGAGCACGAGCAGCAGCAACTTCCGCTAGTACAGTTAATTGATATGCTGCAAGCCGCCATGCTCCAACAACAGCAACGAAAGGATCGTCACTAAACGGACAAGTTGCCCGTACTTTATCTCAATTACATTCATAGTATGCCTATAGTATGATCGCTTTATTGTGAACATGTTGAAGGGCGTTCGAACGTGGTGTTTAAGCTAGACAAGCTACCTGGAACAGCTAATGGAGGCGGCGACCGCAGTATGACGATTAACGTACAGCAACTGAAGCGAGCAAATGTAAGCAAAATGGTTAAAAGAAGATAGAGTAACACTGCTGACCTAACTGCCAATCTGTCCATTGGCTGATTTTGAAAAGGAGAGAATACGAGATGTCCAATGACCGTACGACCGTCAACGTACTCATTAATGAATTATCGTTAACGGCGTTACAGTATTCGTTAACAAAGCTTTCCGCAGACGGGAAAGAAAATCAGCGCTTACTATCGCTCGACTTTGTTATTACAGGTGGACAACAATACCATGACGTAACGTCAACATTGTATGAGCCAACCGTCGCAGTGAGCGTGCCAGAGCATAATGTACAGTTTCAAGCTCGTGTGCACAACTACTTTACTTCCGTTCCCCGACTCGAAACAGCAACCGATACGGTCGATGTGCATTTGGAATTGATCGAAACGAGCGCCTGATTGATGAAACACAAAACGGACACCTCTATTGTGGATGATCATAAGATCGATTCACAATGGGGTGTCCGTTTTGGTTCATGCTTGATCGTCATGTCGTTAGCTTACGTATAATATAAGAGCATTCTAATGCTGCTTACCGACTTGTTGGAATTAAAAACAAAACTAGTATTCACCTAACACCGTTCATAAAGCTATACATAGATACATCATCATATATTAGAGAGAACAACATCCTATCCGACTGCTTACGGATTGCTTCCACTATAAATAGAAGTATTCATCCAGTCGCGATGGACATAGTTTGGCATATTATCAAATGTTCCGTACCAGCGTCCATTACGATTTTCCGTATATTCGGTATATTGTGACCACGGATACGCTTGTGGTTGATAAAAGAGCGATACTTGTACATTTTCATAGCGCTGATCGATCGTTTTGCCAACGATATCGTAGCCGGTAAATGCTTTTTTGGCGATCGATGTGACGCGTTTGACCGAAGTCGAATTGCTGTCGCTATCTGTCCATTTGGTCGGTGCGATTAGTATTTGCGTATTGTCGACGACAAAGTAAGCATTGTAATACGTGTCTGTATTTACCGTTTTTGCCAAATAAAACTTTACGTTTTTAACTTGATCGGTATCATATTTTTGCACTTTGGAGTCGCCATAATAAAAACCGTTGGAACGAATGTATGGCAACCAGCGATGTGAACCGGTCTGGTACGAATAACCCGCCTCAATCGCTTTACCGCTCTCCGCATCAAAGCCGTAATATACCCACGGCTGCTCGCCTGGTCCAAGCCCGCTTACTGTCGGCAACGTAATATCCGAAGTGATGCTGTTAAAGCCCTGGAAGCCAAGCTGTCTGCGTTCAAACGCACCGGTATTGCCGCCATTGACTTGCTCGACTGGAGTCGGATTGTTCGGATCAAATTGGGTCACACTGTCCATATTGTCAGGTGCATTATCATCGCGATTCGCCGCGCCTAAGTAGCCGCGTTTGGAACTATACACTTGCCCGGTCACAGTCATATACGTGTAATCCGCCTGTTGCAATTGTTTTGCCGACGTTTCACCAGCCGCAGCATTGGTCACTGGCTCACTGCCGGTCAAATCGCGCAAAACTGCTGCTTTTTGCTGGGCGAAAAATTGCTGATCCACTTTAGGTGTATGTGTGCCCGCATTGCCTGCTGTATTGGAAGATGTGCTTGTCGACGTGTTTGCTGTCGTGGCGTTTGTCGCTGTCTGCGAAGTAACAGCTGCAGATGCGTGTACAGCAACAGCCGGTGTCAACGCCGTCCATAGCAGGCTTAATGATAATAATGTTTTGAATGTCTTCATGATGTCTTCCTTTCTGTCGTAAAATATTCTTCATTTGCAGCCATTCAGCGACCAGAAGTCATCCCTGTCGTCCATTGATTTTCTGTATGTATACAGGCAAAAAAGGGTAATGACAATTACAGGTCTTTCTATACATTAACACGAATAGCCAGCAATTTAAAATTTTGCCTGTTTCCTCGCTCATTGATGACCAATATCGACTAGATGAGACAGACGGTTCGTATGCCGATTTTATTTTATATTCCGATCGACTATTTTGCAAAATAATATGAACTGCTATGGACACCACTATTTTTGCATTCGTCTTATTTTCGCCAAAAATACTGCAACCTTTTTTGCTTAGTTAACGTAATATATAGCATACCTAATAAAAACATGTGAAATAGCTTGAAATTAAGGCTGTCGCCTGCCAAGTAGCCAAATTGATGACATTTATAGTCTTTTGCTGTCAACCGCGCTGTTTGTCACACTTGTTCATCGCTGTCGTTCATCCATTATTCATACTATAATGGTACAGTTGTCTACAAACTGAGACAATTATTTACACACTTTATCTGTTTACCAACTTTATTTGTATAACGAAAGGATCGAGATGATAATGAAAAAAATCGCTTATTCGCTCGCTGCTGCTTTGCTAGCCGTATCGCTGCTTCCGTGGCACTCGGCTAACGCGACTGCTGCCGAAACGCCTGCTACCGTCACACCAATCACTAATGAAATTACCGTGCAAACCGAAACGACTTTTAAAAATGCTAATGATGTGCACTCCTTCATTATAAATGCGGTACGTAGCCATGTATCGGTCATCAATATGAGTGTTAAGCAAGACAGTGATGTGAACGGCTCATCTGGTTATGCATTTTACGACAGCCAAATCGTGCAAACCGCTCCTGGGTATGACAATTTTAATGCATTGTCTACCGTAATCGATGAAGCGCATGCGTATGGTATTAAAGTTCGTGCTTGGATTCCGCAATTTCAGGATAAAGCAGCAATCGACCGCAACTCCTCTTGGCAAATGCGCACGATCAATGACAAAGGTAAGATTAGCACGTACGCCGGTGAAAATGGTAGCCACTATTACGTAAATCCGTTCGAAACCGATGTTCAAAACTATGAGCGTTCGATCATCAAAGAAGTAGTCACCAACTACAATATTGATGGTGTTGTGCTGAGCGGCTTTGACTTCGATACAAATCGGGTCGATATGAATACGAATACGATCACAAACTTCCGCTCGACCAACACTATCGATCCGAGAAAGATCGATTTTAAAAATAGTTCGGATAGAAAAAAAGTAGCGCAATGGAACAGCTGGAAAGCCGATCAGCTCGCTATGTACATTAAAGATGCAAGCAGCGATATTCATACGATCAAGCCCGAGCTTGCGATTGGCGTTCTAACCGATGTGACCAATACAGAGGGTACAAGCCCCAATGTGACCGCATTCAGTGATACGATTGATTTCATTATGCCAGTCATAGCTTCCGGTCTACCTGCCGAAGCGGTATATGGTCCTACAGGCATCGTGGCTACAGCCGCAGCGCAAACGAATGGCAAAACCGTTATCCCAGTCCTTGATCCAAATTTAAGCGTGAATCCGATTGTGGAACTGTACAATGGACTACGCAAAACACAACCTGAAATTCAAACGGTAAATTACTTTGCTGTTGGTGAATTTAGCGCTTCCCTGCTTCGCAATGTAGGCTCGAATGCCGGTTATTAAACAATCATACGCGATTGCGCTAGAAAGCTAGAGCGTGTACGCAAACTAAGTTAAATTCCAACTTTGATTGTGCACTGACATCTTATCCATAAAAACTCAAGCCAGTTTCAATACTCAAATTAATTTCGGTTAAGGCACTCGATTAACAGCGTAAACCGATATGTTTGTGCATAACTTATTAAAACCTCTACCTCCAATTGGAGTGTAGAGGTTTTTGAGCTGTACTAATGTGCTGATATTTGATGTGCGGATGTATCGGTATGTTGGTATATTTATGTGTTGATGTTGGCGGGTTTATGGTTCTTTGTACGGTTGGCTTAGCGAAAGGTTGAATGTTACGATACATACTAATACAACACGGAAACAGGAGGCGGCGCCATATGAACAAATGGCTTTGGAGCGGGTTCGTTGGAGCGGTTGTGCTGGGGCTGGCTGCTTTTAGCATCAATTCGCTCCAGCTCGGTAATCCGCCGGCAAATAAACCGTATGAGCAGCAATGGAAGTTGGCTGCCGGAACGATGAAACAGCTTTATATTCAATCTGACTATGAAATTGCAGTTCAGTTCGCTCAGAGTACAGATGGTGACGATCATGTGATCATAGAAGGAGCTGTCACCCCCGGAATTGGACAGCAATTGAAATCGACCATTTTGCAAACCGATACATTGGCGCTTCATCTGGACAGACAACAGCATAGCTGGCAACTCGTTAAGCCACGTGTACAGCCGCATGTGCAATACATTACTATTCAGCTTGCCGATCTGCATAGTCTACAGCTGGCGGATTTCCGGCTTGGTTCTGCACAAACGAATTTGAATCATATTCAAGCGGCGCACATTCGTGTTCAATCCGGTTCAGGACGAATCAAAGCGCAGCAACTGCAAGGCAATGTACAGCTGATCACCTCTAACGGTGATATCTCGGTTGCAACATGGGCTGGCACAAAGCTGGATATGCAGACCGGATCAGGGCAAATTCAGATCGGCAAAGCGAGCGGCACTATTCATACAGCGACCGGTTCCGGTGAATTGCACATTCAGCAACTGCGCGGTAATGCCGATATTAACTCTCATTCGGGCGATGTGCAGCTTGCGCTGGCTGGTTCGCACAATGTGAATGTGCAGGTGGAAACTGCTGCTGTGAATATTGTCACCGAACCGACTTTTGCTGGAAGCTACAAAGCGGATTCACAATTCGGACACGTCCTCATGCCTAAACAATCGTTAACAGGTCCGTATCAGATTCATACCTATTCTGAATCAGGCTCGATTGCGATTCGACAGACAGAATTATAATATTTATTATTAATTTTCTTTGGGAATGTTTGGATTTTTTTCGTATTTTAGTATACAACATAATTATAAAACATTTAATTAATTATATAAATTACTTTAAAAACCATTTTTTTCATGTTTTTTATTAATCGATCAGGCTCAAGACTAGTAGAGCGATCGTCTGGAGTGGACAATGACTAACATACATCAAGAATGGATCACTAGCTGGCATGAAGGAAACGTCCCTACATTGTATGTATATGAAAGTCAGATTATGTACGTACAGCGAATGATTGCTTGTATCAAATATGCATTAAATGATCCGGGCGATTGCGAATTAATTTTAATCGATGATGAATGGCATTTGGATGCGATGCGGCGTGAATTGCACCGTTTACAGCTATTACCGTTATTCAAGCAACGGATTCATTGCATACCGATTGCCCGTTCCAGTTGTACAGATGACGTTTATAACGCTTTATCATCTAGTCGTGATTCATTCCACACAGACACTGCAACTATGTTGCAATCTGCTACACCATTTGCTGCCAAACAAGTTAACTATGACGATGCATCAAACAACCGATTGAATATGATGCCTATGCCCATGCTAGCATTACAGCAAATTGAGCAGGCATTGTCCGAAGGTAAGCCTGTCCGAGTATGGTATCAATTGCAGCCAGCATGGTTGGACAGCTGGCTTGCTCCGCTTCATCTGACTGATCAGGCAGCACCATTAGACGAAGGCTCCACCGTATCAAAGCAAACAGCTAAAACGGAAGTAGACACACCGTCTGCCCAAGCGCCAGGTCAACAAGGACAAACCGATGTTACCGCTTCTCATCATCGTAAAGGCATGTCGGAGGGCATCGATTTATATCGTCATCATGACTATGCTGGCACAAATGATGTAGACTCGCACATTGCTAATTCATACGGCTTTTTCACATACGATTGTTCGTTAATCCGTTATATATACACTTGTGATGGCACACAATTGGCTGCATCTACTTTATCGCGTTTGATGGATCAGCTCCCGTCGCTATTGGACGATTACAGCCCGCTCACATTGATTCGTAACTCAGATTCAGCGACTGTCGCTAACGATCCGCTGACGATCGACACAACATGTGCAGCTACTACGCCAACGCTCACAGCGGCACATACAGAGCTTGATTTTTTGGCGGTTATAAGTCATGAGCTGCGTACACCGATGAACGGTATTATCGGGATGTCTCAGCTTTTGCTTGACAGCGCTAATATGAATGAACAGCAATTGGCTTATGTACAAATTATTGACCACAGTACCCGTGCGCTGCTGCTCATGCTGAATAATATTTTGGATTATGCTAAATTGGATGCAGGTAAAATGGACATCGTATCCGAGCCTTTGCAGATCGGCATGATCATAGATGAAGCACTTGATGTGATGTTTGTTCCTGCAAGCGAAAAAGATGTAACCGCCTCCTATTTCATCCATCCGCATATACCCGAGCAAATCGGTGCGGACAGCAATCGTTTGCGCCAAGTGCTGTTGAATTTGCTCAGCAATGCAATCAAGTTTACGGCACAAGGGCATATTCAAATTGACGTAACACCGGTTTCCATATCCGCTACAGGCGGGCTACTGCAATTTAGCGTAACAGATAGCGGCATCGGGATTACGCCAGAGCAGATCGGTTATTTATTTCAACCTTTCCATCAGCTGCATAATGACGTGACCCGTCATACTCAAGGTACAGGGCTTGGACTGGCGATTAGCAAATTTCTCGTTGAGCTGATGGGCGGAACGATCTGGATCGAGCCACAGAGCACTTCTGGTGCACGTTTTTGTTTTACGATTCGTTGGCTTGCTGTCGATCATCTGTATGATCATGCGCCAAGTCAGACAACTGATGCTGAAAATAATCGTTTGCGCAGTTAATGGGTTACATTTAACGATATTGTGTATGAGTATAAATACATGCCTATTTAAAAAGTTGTAGCTACAGGGTGGCAACCTCTGCCCTTATTCCCTGTCAGCTACGACCAGTACGTCCATATTACGTGCTTCGCGCAGCACCTTTTTCAAAATCGATTCACGTCCCCAACGCTTCCAACGCGGTGTGCTTGATTGCCCGATCACCATCTGTGTTGCCGCATGATATGTCGCTTCTTCATTAATGCAATGCGCAAGTTCTTTCATGCTCAAACGCGGCGCTCGATAACAGATATCAAATTGTCCGTCTAACCGCCGCGTCAGCTTCATCAGTCGCTCCGCCTTGCCACGCTGTTGTTCACTCATCATGCCTTCAGCACCCGCATGAATATAGGTGACGACAAGCTTTGCTTTTAACCGATACGCGGTACGAAAGCCGCGCCGAATCAAGCGTTCTGCTTCATGATCAAGCTTGACGCATACAAAAATCACTTCCTCCCGCCGCCACGGCCCGCGCAGTGATGTGCTGCGTTCCCATGATTCCAGCCGCTCATCTACATCATCGGCAACTTCCCGCAGTGCCAGTTCGCGCAGTGCTATTAAATTGCCCAATTTAAAAAAATGATTGAGCGACTGTTCGATTTTGGCAGCAGCATAAATTTTGCCTTCACTCAGCCGTTGCCGTAGCGTTTGTGGTGTGACATCGATCAATTCCACTTCATCCGCCAGATGCAAAATCGAATCCGGCACCGTTTCACGCACTCGAATGCCGGTAATCTGTTCTACCGCATCATTCAAACTTTCCAAATGCTGAATATTAACGGTGGAAATGACCGAAATGCCAGCTTCCAGCAACTCGCGAATATCTTCGTATCGCTTCGTATTGCGGCTACCCGGCACATTCGTATGCGCCAATTCGTCCACCAGTACTACTTCAGGATTGCGCGCGATAATCGCATCCACATCCATTTCTTCCAGTTGGCGATCGCTATATGTGATCCGCTGCCGGGCAACAAGCGGCAACTGCTGTACTTGGTCGGCGGTTTCTTTGCGCCCATGTGTTTCCAGCAGCCCAATCACAACATCGATTCCTTGGCGCAGCAGTTCTCTGCCTTCACGCAACATCGTGTATGTTTTGCCTACACCGGGCGCGGCACCTACATATACTTTAAATGTACCGCGTTTAATGCTTTCGATCTGACGCCGAATTTCTTCGGTCGGCAGACGGCGATACGTCTCTGGTCTTTTGATAGCAGCGGTACGGGCAGGCAAAATGCGTTCCCCCTCCTGCTCGGCACGATCCGCCATCAGGAAAATATCGATATACCGTGTATGTAGCAGCAATCCGTTAACGATGGAGCTGTTGATCAATTCCTGCCAGCGTTTTTGCCGTGAATGACCGAGCACGATGCGGGTCACCTGATGCTGACGGGCATAGCTAACCATTTGCCGCGCCAGTGCCCAGCGCGAACGGAGTGCGATTTCTTCAAACACGCCGCCAATCTGTTCGGTCAGCTCGCGAAATGAACGCTTGAATGTGCGTTCTTCCATCGACAGCTTGACTCCTTCCTTACGAAACGAAACGACGAGCAAATCACCGCTTAAGCGACGGGCAATCTGTTGTCCACGGCGAATATAAATCGAACCGTTCCAATGGTATTGCACCAGCACCATAATGCGCTCAGTCGTTCCACTCGGCCCGGTCAATCCTTGTTCGGCACGATGCTTCTCAAGCAGACCGCCAACCCCTTCCGCCACCGTACGCAATGCCAGCTCACGCAGCACTGCCAAATTGCCTCGCTCAAAATAAGCGCGATCCGTACTTCCTTGTAAATGCCCGGCAAGATCGCGCTGTAAAATGACTTCAGGCGTCACATCGATCAATCGTACCTCGTCTGCTTGCACAAGCACATCTTCCGGCACCGTGCATTCCACTTCACGCCCGATGTAATGACGGGCAAGTTGTGCCGCCCCTTCCAATTCATACACATTAACCGTCACCATAATGCTAATGCCTTTGCCGAGCAAATACTGAATATCTTCCCAACGTGTCGCATGCTGCGCGTCCGCACGATTGCGATGAGCGAGATGGTCGACTAGTAACACTTCGGGGTTGCGTCGAATAATCTCGTCTAAATTAAGGTCTTTTTGCTCACACTCCTGCCCTTGTGCATCCCGCTTCACCCAATGGATGCTCGGAATACGCGTCAGATCGCCAAGCTGCTGCACCGTTTCCGGGCGTTGTAACGTGGAGACAGCACATAATGCTACGTCCAGCCCTTCCTGCAGCAGCAGTTGGCCATCACGTAGCATATGATATGTTTTACCGGAGCCGCTGACGGCTCCGATATAAATTTTCAGTTTCCCTTGCTTCAAACGGTTAATCATCTCCAGCAATTGTTCAGGCGATTTGCGGCGAAATGTATTCATGAGCTAGCACCTGCTCGCAATTGTTGCAGCCCGATATTCAGCTTCAATACATTGACCGCCGCATCGCCAAGCATACCAAGTTGCGGTGGATTCGTATATTGCGTAATCAACGCGTCCAGCTTGTCCTCAGCAATGCCAGTCAGCTTGCTAATACGTGGCACCTGCGCCAATGCCGCCGCCGGGCTAATATCAGGGTCCAAACCGGAGGCGGAATTCGTAATCAAATCCATCGGCAAGGCGGAGACAGGCACATTCGGGTTTTGCTGTTTCCATTGTGCGATCGACGCTTGCATCCGTTTTATCAGTTCTGGATTCGATGGAGCCAAATTCGATGAACCGGAGCCATCGGCATTATAATCGATACTTGATACCCGTCCCTGGAAAAATTGTGGCTCCGTAAACTGCTGCCCGATCAGCGCCGAGCCGATCACCTCATGCTTGCTGTTATACATTAAGCTGCCGGATGCTTGATACGGCATAAGCACTTTAGCGATGCCTGTAATGGCAAGCTGGTAGATCACACAACAAACAATAAACAACACAGCGCTCGTTCTAAGCGTAGTCCATACTATTTTGATAGGCATATTCATTCTTCTCCGTTCTTGTCTTAACATAAATGAATGTATAATACGTAAGTTCATACGCCGCTTCATTTGCGCCACCAGCTAGCAAACGAAGCGCGCTGCCATCGAACCGATACTACATTAAAAATTGAAGTACTAGATCAATCAGCTTAATGCCGACAAACGGTACAATTACACCGCCTAAACCGTAAATGAACAAATTACGGCGCAGCAGACGGGTCGAACTCATCGGACGATACGCTACACCTTTCATCGCCAGCGGAATGAGAATCGGGATAATGAGCGCGTTAAAAATAAGCGCCGACATAATCGCTGATGTAGGCGAATGCAAATCCATCACATTCAGCACTTGCATTTGCGGAATAGCTACCATAAACATCGCTGGGATAATCGCAAAATATTTGGCGATATCGTTCGCGATACTAAATGTCGTCAAACTGCCCCGTGTCATTAGTAGCTGCTTACCGATCGCCACCACTTCGATAATTTTGGACGGGTCAGAGTCAAGATCGATCATATTCGCCGCTTCTTTGGCAGCGATCGTACCGCTGTTCATGGCGATGCCAACATCGGCTTGTGCAAGTGCAGGCGCATCGTTCGTACCGTCGCCAGTCATAGCAACAAGCTTGCCTTGTGCTTGCTCACGGCGAATGACGGCGATTTTGTCTTCCGGTGTGCTTTCGGCAATATAGTCGTCCACTCCTGCTTCACGGGCGATCGTTGCTGCGGTGAGCGGGTTGTCACCTGTACACATAATCGTTTTAATGCCCATGCTGCGCATTTGCTCAAACCGTTCGCGCATACCGGCTTTAACCGTATCTTTTAAATAAATTAACCCATAAATCACATCATCAACTGCAACTGCAAGCGGTGTGCCACCCGCCGTAGCGATGCGATCGCTGCTTGCTTGCAAGGAAGCTGGCACATGACCACCTTGCTGGATGACCCAGTTTTTAACCGCATCGACTGCGCCTTTGCGCACTTTGCGTCCATCTTGCAAATTCAAACCACTCATCCTTGTCTCCGCTCTAAATTCGATCACTTCCGCACCATGAGGCAGTTCTTGATCGATCATCCAGCCTTGCTTTTTCATCAGTTCCAGCACCGAGCGACCTTCTGGTGTCTCATCATACGCCGAACTGACTGCTGCCCAATGACCAACTTCATTAGCTGTATGCCCATCGGCAGGCACAAATTCGCTTGCCATCCGGTTGCCGTAGGTGATCGTGCCTGTTTTGTCGAGAATAATCGTATTGATATCACCTGATGCTTCGACCGCTTTACCGGACATCGCCAACACATTAAAACGGGTTACTCGATCCATACCAGCGATGCCGATCGCTGACAGCAGACCGCCAATCGTCGTCGGGATCAAACAGACAAGCAGCGCAATGAGTACCGGAATCGGAATATGGATACCGAGATACTGTGCCATAAACGGCAATGTCACAACGACCATCAGGAAAATAATCGTCAGGCTAATCAGCACCGTATTGAGCGCGATTTCGTTTGGCGTTTTTTGCCGTTCAGCGCCTTCAACGAGGCTGATCATACGATCCATAAACGATTCGCCCGGATCGCTCGTAATGCGCACCGTAATTTCGTCACTAATGACCATCGTACCGCCTGTAACCGAGCTGAAGTCTCCGCCCGCTTCTTTAATAACCGGCGCGGATTCACCGGTAATTGCTGATTCATCGACTGAAGCAAGCCCTTTGACCACTTCGCCATCACCTGGAATCATCTCACCTTGACGCACTACCACCAAATCACCTTTGCGCAGTGAAGTGGATGGAACGTCAACGATCCGTTCGCCTTCCAGTTTGCGGGCGGTAATTTCCTGTTTGGTCTTTTTTAATGAATCTGCCTGCGCTTTACCACGTCCTTCTGCCAATGCTTCGGCAAAGTTGGCAAACAATATCGTCAGCAGCAAAATGAGTGCAACCGCAATATTAAAACCTCTCGACACCGAATCGCCAAATGCGCCCGGTATAACAATCAGCAGCAAGCTAATAAACAAACCGACTTCGACTACAAACATAACCGGATTTTTCATCATAACGAGCGGATTTAATTTTATAAAAGATTGCTGTAATGCCTTTGTGATCAAATCCCGGTTTAACACGGAAGCTTGATTTTTCATTGCCGATTCCTCCACCTAATTATGCTCAAATCGATATCGTTAAACGAATAGACTACATCGTTATGTCCACTATACTATCGCCTATGCTCACAGTGTCAGCTGCTCGGCAATCGGCCCTAATACAAGCGCTGGGAAAAAGGTGAGTGCACCGACGACAACGACGACGACGATAAACACACTGCCAAACAGCGCCTGATCAGTACGCAATGTACCACTGCTTTCCGGTACCGGTGTTTTCGCCAACATAGACCCCGCAACTGCCAGCAGTGTAACCATCGAGAAGAAACGGGCAATCATCATCACAATCCCAGTTGAAATATTGTAAAATGAAGTCGTATCATGAATTCCCGCGAACGTCGATCCATTGTTAGCAGCAGCAGATGTAAATTCATATAATACCTGTGTCAATCCGTGAAAGCCAGCATTGCTGATCGTATCTGGAAACCAAGTCAGCGCCATCGTCGTTGGAACGAGCACCAATAGCGGCTGGACGAGCAATGTGACCGCAATCAGTTTCATCTCTTTCCCTTCCACTTTACGACCGAGAAATTCAGGGGTACGCCCTACCATTAGCCCAGACAGGAAAACCGAGATCAGCGCATACATCAACACATTCATCATCCCGACACCTGCACCGCCAAATACTGTATTGAGCATCATATTGCCCAGCGTAATCATGCCGCCAATCGGCGTTAACGTATCATGCATCGTATTAACAGCACCTGTCTCCGAGGCGGTCGTCACGACCGAATACAATGAAGACTGTACAACGCCGAATCGCACCTCTTTGCCTTCCATCGAACCTGCACTATGCTGCAAACCTAGTTGATTAATGAGCGGATTTCCCTGATGCTCGGCATACAGCGACGAGCTAAGCATCATGAGAAACATAATCGCCATCGATACAAACAGCACCCGTCCTTGCTTCGGATTGCCAACGATTCGTCCATACGTAAATGGCAGCGAGATTGGCACGAGCAACATTAAGATAATTTGCAGCATATTGCTAATTCCGTCCGGATTTTCAAACGGATGCGCCGAGTTAGCTCCGAAAAACCCACCGCCATTATTGCCCAGTTCCTTAATCGCCACAAAGCTGCCGACCGGTCCCATATCGATCTGTTGCGGTGTGCCTTGCAGCGTCGTTGCCGTTACCGACGATTGCAGCGTCTGCGGCACACCTTGACTAATAAAGATCAAAGCTGCCACTACACATAACGGCAACAAAATACGTGTAATCGCACGTACTACATCGACGAAAAAGTTCCCCATCGGCTTGCCAGCCAAGCCACGCATAAACGCCATCGCTGCTGCAATCCCGGTTGCCGGTGACACAAACATCATAAACACAATCGCAGACATTTGTGCAAATAATGATAACCCGCTTTCCCCGCTATAATGCTGCAAATTAGTATTGGTCAAAAAGCTGATTGCCGTATTAAACGCCAGCTCCGGACTCATCGCCGCAATATGCGCTGGATTAAGCGGCAATTTATCTTGCAAACGGAAGATCGCATACACGATCAATGCCATCACCGTATTGCTGACGAGCAGTGCGACGACATATTGCTTCCACGTCTGATTATGCTGTCGAATACCACCCAGCTTGTAAATCAACTTTTCCAGCGGACCAAACGAGCGATCCAGCTTACCTGGTTTATCATCCATTGCACGGGCGATATAAGCTCCCATTGGACGCGCCAACAACAGCGCGATTAGTAATGTTACAGCAACTCCGATATATGACCACATACTCACTCACTCTCTCCTGCCTGTTTAAAATTTTTCCGGATAGATCAGGGCGTAACACAGATAGATTAGCAAACTTGCAATTATAAGCCATAATAGCCAGATCATTGTTCTTTCCCTCGCTCCCCGATCACACTGGATGACCAGTTGCCCAGCCCACCAAGCGCGAATGCCATGAGTACAATCAACAATATCATCACTATATCCATCATGATTCATTTCCCCTTCAACATAAACATGCGTAATCTTGAACAGAAGCGCTGGTTGAATGCTACTTGAGCGCTACTTACATCGCCGCAATCGGTCAGATTCCCGAAATTAGGCGCAAAAAAAGAAGCCTCGGTAAAAATCGAACTTTTCACCGGGCTTCTTCCATGCGTAACTGGACTGTCGCAAATGATGCGCAGACGAGGTGGCATAAGCCGGATATAAGTTCTTCCTAAGCGCTGACGAGGTTAGCTGTCGGGTTCGGGCTGGAAGATTGCCCGTTCCGGCATCGCCGGAATTCACCCCGTGTCAGCTGGCTGCATAATGCAAACACAGACCGACGATTGGTTCCCCCGCTTTCCCACTACTGCAACCGATCAACAACAGGTTGGCAGCCGGGAAATTAAGCGTATATGTGCAAAGAGCAAAATTGAATCGTTTAACGCTAAACCGTTGTACATTTTTCAATATGAATTCGATACTTGTATGTCGGATCGTTTCATAACAAAACACCAAGCGTGTATGCACTGTGTCATGACGGCACAAGTTTCATACGCATCTCCCGACTTTCGCTTACGAGGTTAGCTGTCGGATTCGGACGGTGAGAGTCGTCCTACCATCAACACCGCTCCCAGGTTACTGGTACTGACGGATTCACCCCTGCCTGATGTCAGTAGCTCTCACACCGCTAACGTCCTGCTTATTGGTTGCCCCGCTTTCCGACGGATGCCGGAAACTCAGCCATACGAACAAAAAACGTTGAACTTTCAGTTGCTAGATATGGACAAATGCCGATTCGTATCCCCGCTCTGTGCGCTGTACCGCTCGTCCTTACAGTCTGGCATAGCATCATCGTGCTTTCCTGCTGTCATACGTTTCCAGCAGCGTGACTAAAGCGGTGTAACGTGCGAATCTCTAAATCCTGAACTGTATATTACTCCTGTAATTTCGAAGTGTAAAGCAGATCAAAAAGGCAAAAAAAGCCGTGGTTTCCCACAGCTTTCTTTTTTGAAAATACAGCAAAAGGATAGCTCTCGCAAGCTCCTTTTTACTCTGTATATCGCTTATTATCTTTAATTTTACATTACGTTTCATCTTTTTCATTGTATGTTTCATATCGTTTTGCAAACCGATATGTCATTATTCGCAGTTAAGATTTAAGATACGTTTAGCATGAAACGACCTTAGCTCCATAGTGGGCAAGCAAATGATCCAATTGAATTTGTACCAGCGGCAAAACCCGTCCTTGTACATCCAAACCGGGCATACTCGTTTAAGCATAGTAACGTCCATCATATTGGACGGAGAAAGCGACAGGTTGTTGAAACGCAGTTTGCAACAACTCCACTTGAGCGGCGTCGCCCGTAAAGCTGGACAATGTGGACGATTGAGCGATCGTTTCCAGATTGGCGATCCCGTTGTCTCCTGCCAACTTAAGCTTTTGCAATGACGGCAACGCAGCCAAACCGGAAATGTCGTTCACTTCCAAATTGGCAAGTGTTACTTGTTTTAACTGTTTAAAATGTTGCAAATGCTCCATATTTGCCCATTGTACACCGGTTACGGTTAACGAAAGCAGCGGCAGCTTGCCAAGCGCTGCCCATTGTTCTGTATCCCATCCGTTTGCATCGATCACGGTCAAATGTTTAAGCCTGTTCATCTGTCCAAGCACTTCCGCCTGCTCCCAATCAGGGGAGGAAATGCTTAAACATTCCAGCGTCTGAATCGCCAGCAATGGGCGATAATCATGCGCCGGAATACGCTCGCACTCCAGCTCGGTCAGACGCGTTAGCCTGGCAAGTGGTTCCAGTGTCGTAACGTTAGTGTCACTAATGTTTAACTGACGCAAATACGGCAATTGCGCGAGCGGTGACAGATCGCATACCGGATTGTGGAGCAAATACAATTTCTTCAGCTCCCGGCAACCTGCCAGCGGAGACAGATCAACAATTTCATTGCCGGACAAACTTAATTCACGCACTTCCGTACACGCTGCAAGCGGCGTAATATCGCTTAATCCTGCATTTGGCAAATACAGCTGATACCGCCCTGTAAATTGCGCTGCTGAACTATACTCACGCTCAATACGCTCCTGCCATTCCCGTGGCAATGCCGCTGCCCATGCAGCCAGCTCAGCGGCAGATTGCTGCTTATTGGCTGCCCATTCCGCTCCAAATGCATACTGCTGCGCATCACGCAACAAACGCGCTTGCCCATCACGTCCATACATCCAATAAACGATACCGTCCTCTTGCTCAATCGTATAATTACCGCTCTCCAGCACATGATGCATAAAGCGAATAAATTCACCTACATCACGCGCAATGACAAACTTCGTTTCTTCATCGCGCCCAAAATTAATAACTTGCCCGACGATGCCATTAGGCCCTGGATTCAGATCGACCCCCAGATGATTACCACCGCCATCGTGACAAAACGGAATCCAGTGGCGATTAATGTACTGTTCCTGAATCCAATCCGCCGGAATGGAATAATGATCGCCTAGATCGGCGTATTCTTCCTGCAAATCCGACCATATTTTCCATTCATGAACCATTTCATCCAACGTCAAAAATTGCAGCCCAAAAAACAACCCCGGCCCGCTATGTGCCTCACCATTATGAATGCGATACAACCGTTTCAGTGGTTCAGGGAAAATAACGCCCATCGCTTGCTCTGCCTGCGCAATTTCCATGTCTTGCGCCGGTGCCAGCAAGCTTTGCTCCAGACTGCCAAGCCTCATATGCAGCCTCGATTTGATCTGCTCGATCCATGTTTCGATCATGCGGTTGCCTCCTTACTCTGTTAAATTCAAGATGATTCGTATTGGACAGCTAACCGTCGCTCTACGTATACTATGTACGTAATACAGCGGTTTATTCCAGCAAAGCGCTGCGTTTAAACACGAGAATAATGTCGCGCGAACTTCCTTGTGTCATCGCCGTATCAAAGCTCGACACAAGCTCCCAGCCTTCAAAGCCAAGGTTATTTAAAACGCTTTCCAACTCGTGTTCATCGACTTTGCCACCAAGAAAGCCGCCTGTTGCCAATTTTACTGTTTTATATTCCCATTGAATCATGGTATGATCGTCCTTTCTGAAACGATAATGCATATCAGCCCATTTAATTTGCAACTAGGATAGCTGGCTAAAAATGGGTATCATTACTATTGTAGCATATTAACGATAAGGAGTTACACTATACATCCCATGAAGACGATTGGACTTGTGCGCCATTTTAAAGTGAATAAAGAATTTCCCATTCGCCAGATGGTGACGGTAAATGAACTAGTCACATGGCTGGAAGAATATGATGTTGCTGATATTGAAGAAGGCACGACCGATCTGCGCGGGCTGAATTGGGAAATTTGTTTTACAAGCGATCTGCCGCGTGCGATCAAAACTGCGCAATTTATTTATCCAGGCAAAATTGTCATTATGCCGGAATTACGTGAAATTACGCCGCCTACATTCAACACTGGGTTGCGGTTTCCATTTATCGGCTGGGCGGTGTTTGCGCGGATCGCTCCACTGCTCAGCAGGCGCTATAAACGTATGGTCGCTGAAGCTAACGCACGCATCGACCGTGCGCTAGATATTATCCTTTCATCCGATGCCGAGCATATTTTGATCGTGAGCCACTGGGCGCTAATGCTGTATATGCGCAAACAGTTGATTCGCCGCGGCTTTACCGGCCCTCGAATGCGGATGGTCGAAAACGGAAAGCTGCATCTGTTTCGCGATGCGGAATCAAGCGCAGCTCTACAAGTCGAACTGTCTGGCAAAAAGCGCAAGTAGAGTTACGCCAGCGCAGCAGCGTATTGAGACGTATGCGTCACTGTAAACGCTCGAACGATCTGCCGTTGCCTCGCTTGTCGGCGCATCGCTTATGTTGGCATCGCTCGTAATTGTATGACCAGTCTTTCCCGCAAACTGTAGTTTACAGACGAAGCATGTCTTGAAAAAGCCTATTATTGTATTACAAGTGGCGGCAAATGAAGTTCGGCAGCAGATGAGCAGCTAGCCGCCGCTTACGATTCGCTGCCAGCTAAAGTCGCTACGGCTTGCTGGCGGTGGCGTCCATTTAGAAATAAGGTGATCGTTTCACGTTCTGCTTCATATAGCTCGCGTTCATAATGCCGCTCCAGCTTCGCGGCAATCGTGCTTTCCTCCTCGTCCGGCACCTGTACCAGCGTAGCAATACGCTCCAGCAGATCAAGTTCATGCCTAAACCGCGCCTCAGCCCATACGTCAGCATGATGCGACAACACAACGGTATCGACATCGTATGCGCGCAGCATGGCGACCAATTTCAATGTGGCGGCAGGCGTATATTCATGTGGCTCTACATGAATGTTCGGATACAACGCATCGCCTACGAACAGCACTTTATCCTCTTTTACATATACGACGGTGGAATCATCTGAATGATCTCCGCCCACATGCTCGATGACACAATGTACGCGTCCCAAATCAAGCTCCAGCTTGCGCTCAAATGTAATATCTGGCGTCGGCAGTATTATATCTCGCTCGTTGCCTAACTCCTTTTTGATCGCACTGGCGCAAAATTCGATTTCCAATCCTTGTTGCACGCGCCGCTCAAGCGCTTCATCATCCCATGACCATGCCTGCATGCGGCGAATATATTCGGTCGTCAGCGTTTGCGCAATAATCGTCGTATTCGCCTGATTCATACCAAATACATGATCCCAGTGCCAATGCGTCAATACGAGCCAGCGCGGTGAAATGTCCTGCTTCACAAGTTGATCGATAAAATACTGAATATGTGCTGCCGAATTGCCCGCATCGATCAACAATGTTGAACGCGTGCCGGTAATCGCCGCCAGTATCGGACGATCGGTTTCCTGATAAGGTGTTAAATATTGAATATGCGAAGCTAGATGTTGCATTATTTGTATCATACGTACACTCCTTCTAATCGATTTGCCAGCGGAAAGTTTCATCTTCCTTATGTCTACATATAGTTTGCCTCAATTAACATATTTGCTAGCCGCTTCGTTTACATATGCTTCTGTATTCATACATTAATTCATACATTGTACTACACGCAAACACCGCCTCCCAAACCATCTTGCTTAATAGATTAGTGCAAACGTTTGTATCGATGTACATATCGAGCTTACACAATCCTACAAAAAGAGTGAAATGGTTCGAAAAAGAGCGCAAAACTGAGCATGTAGAAGCTTTATATTGTTTAGCTCGCTAAAATACTCTATAAACCATATTTTACATTATATATCACTCAAGCTATGATTAGCGAGGCAAAAGAAAACGTTTACAAAAATGAAAACGGTTAGGTACGGTAAAATAGGAGCTGAACGTGCAGTTTGATAGTTTGTATACGCTGAAATGGAGGTGATGATGAAGATCGTAAACGTTCGCATGGCTATATTTCATGCCCTATATTGCCGCATAAGCAGCCGATAGTAAGCGGATTAATTTAATGCCGTCATTTATGCAAACGTTTGCTTTTTATTGATTTTGGCTCGTTGCATCGTACTCTATTTCATGATTTTAAGGAGGAAATTATGCTTACATACCGCAGATGGGCCGCCTGGCTACTGTTTGCTTGCCTGTTATTTACGACTGTTGCACCGCTGGGGACACCTGCTGCACAAGCTGCCAGTTCGTCCGATCCGTTTACATGGGACAATGCCAATGTGTATTTTGTGATGACCGACCGTTTTAACGACGGCAATACGAGCAACAATAATGCATACGGTCGCCCGTCTACCGATGCTACTGGCAGCCGGATCGGCACTTTTCATGGTGGTGATATTAAAGGGCTGACGCAAAAACTGCAAGAAGGTTATTTTACGAAACTTGGCACAAATGCGATCTGGATTACGGCGCCCTATGAGCAAGTACACGGCTTTGTCGGTGGCGGCAGTGGTGGTGATTTTGCTCATTATGCTTATCACGGCTATTATGCACTTGATTACACTTCGATGGACAAAAATATGGGCACCGTACAAGAGATGCGCGAATTTGTCGATCTTGCCCATACAAAAGGCATTCGTGTCGTGCTCGACATCGTAATGAATCATCCAGGCTACAGCACGCTGAAAGATATGGAAGAATACGGCTTTGGCAAACGGCTGAACGGCTTAAATAGCAGCTGGAAACCTGCCGCCGGGCAAACATGGCATAGCTATCACGACAATATCGACTATACCGATAGTCAGGCATGGGCAAGCTGGTGGAGCGGTGGCTGGGTACGTGCCGGTATCGGCGGTTATCCAGCAGGCGGCAACAATGATCTGACGCTCACTTTAGCAGGATTGCCTGATTTCCGTACCGAAGTGACGACCAATCAAGGGCTTGCCCCCCTATTGCAAACAAAATGGAGCAAAGAAAGCAATACGAACGCTTGGGTCATACCAGCAGCTGCCAATTTGCGCAAAGACTTAGGCATCTCGCCTACCGATTACAATATTCGCTGGCTGGCAGCATGGGTAGAAGAATTCGGCATTGACGGCTTCCGTGTCGATACTGCCAAACATGTCGATGCCTTCCGCTGGAAACAGCTCAAAACGGAAGCCACTACCGCATTGCAAAAATGGAGGCAAAACAACCCAACCAAACCAGGCGCAAGCTGGAACGATTCATTTTGGATGACCGGCGAAGTATGGGGACAAGGGGTGAGCCGGAACAGCTATTATGATAATGGCTTTGATTCTTTGATCAACTTTTCATTCCAAGATGCCAATCTGAACGATCTCGAAGGGCTGTTCAACAATTACGCTAGCAAAATCAACACCGATCCCGGTTTTAACGTATTAAGCTACATTTCTTCGCATGATACGAAGCTATATGATCGCAACGCTCTATTCCAGGCGGGCACAGCGCTATTGCTCGCTCCCGGCGGCATTCAGACGTATTATGGTGACGAAAGTGCACGTCCATTTGGCGCGACTGGCTCGGATGCACAGCAAGGTACACGCTCTGACATGAATTGGAATAGCGCCAATGCCGAACTGCTTGTCCACTGGCAAAAGCTCGGTCAATTCCGCTACAACCATCCGGCGATCGGCGCAGGTGCACACAAGCAAATCGTTGCTGCACCCTATACGTTTAGCCGCACTTATACGAATGCAGCCAAAGGCATCTCGGATCGCATCGTTGTCGCAACCGGCGCTTCGGGCAGCACAGCGGTGACGGTAAGTCCCGTGTTCGCTGACGGCACGACTTTGCGCGATGCGTACACAGGTGCAACGGCAGTTGTAAACGGCGGTAAAGCAACCTTTACGGCAGGAACACGTGGCGTGATCTTAATCGAACAGGCAGGTCCCGCTTCGACCGAGCCTGCCGTAGCGGCTGCACCAGCAGGCGGAAGCTTTACATCTGATCACGTTAAAGTTACACTCAGCGCAAGCAACAGTACGGTAAATCGGTATACGACAGATGGCACTACACCAAGTGCGACAGTCGGAACAACGTTTATCAGTGGAGATGTGATCACACTCGGCAGCGGTATCGCGGTTGGACAATCGCTTACACTGAAGTTGTTCGCCAGCAATGGCGATAAATCAGCAACCGCTTCGTATACATTTACACGTGCCGAGCAACCAAACGAGCCGACAGGTTTGACGATTCATTTTAAAAAGCCTGCCGATTGGAGCACACCGCAGCTTTATTATTATGAAACGACACCTGTCATTACTACGCCAACATGGTCTGCCGCTCCAGCCATGATCGATGAAGGCGATGGTTGGTATCGTTATACGATTGCGGGTGTAACGAGCGCACGTGTTATTTTTAAAGATGCGACCCACCAGCTTCCAGGGGCAAGTCAACCAGGCTTGCTACGCAGCCAAGAAGGCTGGTATGATGGCACCTCCTGGTCTGATCAAAAACCGGCTACGGCTACCGAGCAAGTTACGCTCAAAGTAACCGTACCGTCCAACACGCTTTCATCTGATACGATGTATATGGCAAGCAGTCTGAACAATTGGAATCCTGCCGATCCGGCAAGCCAGTTGACACGTCAGTCTGACGGCACGTATACGCTCACATTAACTCCACCGCCAGGCACAGCGATTAGCTACAAGCTTACACGCGGTTCATGGAACAGTGTGGAAACGGCTGCAAATGGTGCTGAGCTTGCCAATCGTAGCTATACGGTGACACAGGGCAGCCAAAACGTCAACGTGACGGTGGCGCGTTGGAAAGATCGGTGAGTTGTTGTCGATTTAGGCAGTGTCTTCAAACCTTCAGCGTTGTCATTTTATTATTCAAGTCGGTCGCGTTTTAAATGAGTTGAGCTGCGCATACAAGCGTAATCTCATGCAAAAAACGCATCGAACTGCCTACGAAGACAAAACCGTTTGCAGACACGCCCTAGTACGCTGATCGATTAGGATATGTACGCAAACTTTACAGTTTGTTACTGAAAACGTCTACGCTCTTATAAGTTAAATGTGAAATAGAAGCTCGGTATCCTCATGCAAATATAGGATACCGAGCTTCCATTTGCTTATTCTCCTTCCAAACGAACTATATATAAAAAGAGTTTGTAAAATAAACAATCAGACTGTGCCCCTAGTAGCTCAACCAGCTTAAATATGCTATCTGACCGACTCCATCGTATGCGCATCTACCTTTATCGCACCATAAACATCGGCTAGGCGATATGACATTAAACTCCACATGTAACGCGTTCAGCCTACCGTCTACTCTTTCGTCCGCTCCATCAGCGCCATCAACTTTACCTCGGTTGCCGAATCTTGTACCGGTGTATAAATGCTGCAACGAAGCTCACTATTGCCTTGCACAATAAGCGAACTAAGCTCAAACAGCATTTTGCCGCCACGTGCATGCCGAAATTCCAGCACGACCTGTGGTGCAGTACTGACTTTACTTTCCTCCCATAATGGATTGAAATCCGGATAGGTGCTTTTCATTTCACGCAAAAAAGTAGCGTACCAGTCATCCTCCATATACTGCCCATAATAAGTGCGAAAAATCGCCAGAAAATCCGCCGCAAAATCTTTCCAATTAACCGCAAGCCGCCGAAATTCCTTACGGTCAAACAGCAATGCAATCATATTCCGCTGATGCTCTGGTATTTGCTCAAAATCAAGAAAAACATGCCGTGCCGCCTCATTCCAACCGACTATATTACAATGACGATCCGAGATAATCGTTGGGCAATAGCGCAATTGCTCCAAAATTTTAGCGAGCGATGGGCTGATTTGTGGATGTTCTTCGACACTGGCGGCAGGGAATGAATGGGAGCTTTTATCCAATGCTAGCGAAAATAAATAATTACGCTCATCCGTCGTCATTTGCAGTACAGACGCTACATTTTCCAGCACTGAAGCGGAAGCTTGTATGTCCCTCCCCTGCTCCAACCACGTGTACCAAGTTGTGCTCACCCCGGTCAGTTGTGCCACTTCTTCCCGGCGCAAGCCCGGTGTACGACGACGCAGCCCTCCATGTAAACCGACTGCCTGTGGCGCGATCCGTGCACGTTTCCCTTTTAAAAATTCAGATAGTGCCTGTAGTCTTTCCTGATTGTTCATAATGTCTCCTTTTCTAGATAGCCTATTATAATTTATACCAGGATAAACGGTAACTTGTACTAGGATATTTTCCGTGTCAAAATAATACCATCAGCTAGTGTATAAACACAAACTGTGCGTGAGTTGATAATGGGATCAAAGCCGTTTACGTTTCGCGTACACGTACACTTACACTTACATTTGCATTCATATTATAAGGAGGAAGCAGTATGGAACGGGTTGTCATTACAGGGATGGGCATCATTTCTCCGATCGGTAACGATGTAGAGACATTTTGGAATCATTTAAGCAGAGGTCAGTCTGGCATTGGATCGATCGACACTTTTAATACCGAACGCTTCAAAACGAAATTCGCCGGCATGGTGCGCGACTTTGATGCTGAAGCATTGTTTGGGCGCAAAGAAGCGCGGCGGATGGATCGGTTTGCACAATTTGCGATCGCGGCAGCCGAGCAAGCGGTACAAGATGCCGGGCTTGATATGGAAAAAGTAGAACGTGAACGGGTAGGTGTGTATGTCGGCTCTGGCATCGGTGGCATCAATACGTTAATCGAGCAGCAATCTAGTCTGCTGCAGCGTGGACCGGAACGAATCAGTCCATTGCTAGTGCCGGTGATGATTGCCAATAGCGCTGCCGCTCTGATCAGCATTCGGCTAGGCACCTGGGGTCCGACGCTGTGCCCAGTTACCGCGTGTTCAATCGGCAATACGGCAATTGGCGAAGCGATGCGACTCATTCGCGCTGGCGATGCCGATGTGGTCATTGCTGGTGGCTCGGAAGCGGCGATTAATGAGGTCGCACTTGCCGGATTTAGCAATTCGACTGCCCTATCACAGCGCAATGATGATCCGGCAGCAGCCAGTCGTCCATTTGACCGGGATCGAGATGGATTTGTCATGGCGGAAGGGGCGGGCATCGTCGTGCTGGAATCGCTGCGCCATGCCCAATTACGCGGTGCTCGTATTTATGCCGAAGCGCTTGGATACGGAGCCAGCTCGGATGCACATCATATGGTAGCAAGCCATCCGGAAGGTCGCGGGGCACAATTGGCGATGCGCCAAGCATTACAGCATGCCGGCATTACGATAGACGATGTGGATGTCATTAGCGCGCATGCCACAAGTACGGGCGTAGGCGATATTTCCGAGACGATGGCGATTAAGCAATTGTTCGGTGAACGTGCCTACGATATTCCGGTAACGGCGAACAAGTCGATTACCGGACATATGCTTGGAGCTGCTGGTGGGGCGGAAGCGATCGCACTCGTGCAAACATTACGCAAAGGGCTGATTCCACCGACACTAAATTTAAGCGATCCCGATCCAGCCTGTGATCTCGATTATGTGCCGAATGTCGCTCGTACTGCCGATGTGCGGATCGGTCTGTCCAATTCATTTGGCTTTGGCGGTCATAATGCGGTCATTGTGCTGAAGCGTTATGACCAGCAGTAAGCGGTTTTGAATGGAGACAGCTTACTAACACTGGAATATGCTAACAGGTATAGCAGCTGATCCATATAGATCATAGCTGCACAGCTATTTATAATAGATGATATTAAACATACTAAAAGCCAGGCAAACTAGCGAATTTATTTCGCTTCATTGCCCGGCTTTTTCAGTTTGATTAGAGAGGCATCAAAATCAAAGATGCGTCGGATCGCCATGCTGAACAGGTTGAACAAGTACACTCATTGAATCGATACCTAACATTGAATCGACATCGAACTTCCTTCGAATGGGTAGCTAACTTCGCAGCAATATTTAAACTTCAACTTTGTCAAACAACGATTGTATTGCAGTCTACTATACCGCCGTTCCGCCGTTCGCCTACTCCACCTGCCGCGTGACGATCAGCTTATGTTTGTACGGCTCGGCAATCCGCAAAATGGCTGGCTTCGACTCTCGCTCAAAACGGTGATTCCAATACAAGCGATCCAGCAAACCAAACAAGTTAAGGCGTTCGATGTCGGGGTCTGTACCGATTTTTTGACGTACAAAGCGCTGTAACATCCGTCCATCACGTACAAATGGAGAGGGCGTCAAAAATATAATCTGATCCGCCAGTGCAAAACTTGGCAGCAGCCACTCCATCAGATTACCTTCAACAATCCATGTATCCTGTCCGATAATATCCATCAACATCCGCTGACGCTCTGCCGGTGTATTGCGTCGTTTACGCTTGCCTTCTCGTGTCCATAATAGCGTTTCCAGCGAATAGCTGGGAATGCCCAGTCTACTGGATAGCCTTGCTGCTAGCTCGGTTTTGCCGCTTCCAGGCGCACCGACGATATGTATCCTTTTCGCTGACGGCATCGCGATAACCTCCCCATCATTCCCTGCTTCGTTGGTAGCAAGATCATCTGATATAATACTAACAGAACGTGCATAAGGATGAAACTAGCCGCTAGTGTTGATTCATATTTACAAGCGATCCTATCGTAAAGCGCCCTTAAAATATATTTACAACTGCGTACCCTTTAGCGACTCTTATTCGTTTACATCATATCAGCAGCTCATTCACAGGCTACCCTACGGAAAATGGCACATCGTTTTTTCGTACGCCAGTTGATGACCGACTGCTGCACATAACGTTATGTACTATTAACGCGATTTTACTAGCGGATAAACAAAGGAGGGCCCCCGATATGGCCTTTGTGAACTCCCCACCGAATTTGGCGAACGTTCGCGCAGACGATACGATGCAACCGATCTCGTATTCCCAAGTATACACGATCGCCAGCATGTCACCGGATATCACGATAGCGCGCGATACTACGATTTTATTGGATGATGAACAGCTCGAAGCATTCATACCGACATTGTATCGGTATTGTCTTAGCCTGACCGCCACCCATTGGGATGCACAAGATTTGATGCAAAATACGCTGCTCAAAGCGCTCACATTACGAGCCGAGCAATGGCAACGTGCGGAATCGTATCGGCAAGCTTATCTGCTACGTATCGCTCGCAATTTGCGTATTGATGAGGCACGGCGCGCTGTACGTTTGCAGCAGCGACTACCTCTATTGCATGAGCTGATCGATGCACAACATACTCACCATACGGATCAGCTAGAGGCAAATATGCAGGTAGAAACGGCAATTAAGCTGCTGCTGGACACACTGTCACCTTGGCAGCATGCGGTCTATGCATTACGCGAGCTGCTCGGTTATACGGCAAACGAAGCAGCAAGCTTGCTCGACACAACCGAAGGCGCAATCAAATCCGCCTTGCGCCGGGCGCGAGCAGCTTTATTACAACGGCATAGCTCAGCTGAAGACGACACCTGTCTGCCGCTGCCCGCGCGTGAGGAGCAGGAGCGGTTGGCTACGTATCTCGCTGCCTTCCGTAATGGCAATGCGGCGCATCTTGTGCAGTTAATTTTGAACCAACCTGCTGATCCAGCCGGGCTTGCACCTCAAATTGTAAGTCATTTGCATGCCGATGCTTGCGAGCAAACCGTTCAGCAGCACCAGCAAGGCGATCATCCCACTGCACAGCTCGATGCGTATAATGCAGGCGCTAGTGTACGCGGAACGTTTAGCATTACGCGATGCATCGCTGCTTAAATACTGCCACAGTGCAGTAAGCAATCCGGACGTTCCCATTACTCCATTTTTGAATGATAGAGAGGATGAACGACGATGGTAACGATTCCTTATGTGATTGAACAAACCGATCGCGGTGAACGAAGCTATGATATTTATTCCAGGCTGCTCAAAGATCGGATCATTATGATCAATGGCGAAATTGAAGATCAAATGGCAAATCTGATCGTTGCTCAGCTACTGCATCTCGCCGCCGAGGATAGCGACAAAGATATTAGTATGTATATTAATTGCCCCGGCGGTTCGGTCAGTGCAGGCTTTGCTATTTATGATACGATGCAGTTTATTAAGCCGAATATCGTTACGATTTGTACGGGTATGGCGGCAAGTTTTGGCACGATTTTGCTCGTTGGCGGTACAAAAGGAAAACGAATGGCATTACCGAACAGTGAAATTATGATCCACCAGCCGCTTGGTGGTGCGAGAGGTCAGGCATCCGATGTGATCATTCATGCCGAACGTCTGATCCGCACCCGGCAAAAGCTAAACGATCTGCTGGCAGATCGCACCGGACAACCGCTAGCACAGCTGGAAAAGGATACGGATCGCGACTTCTTTTTCACCGCTGCAGAAGCGCTGGACTATGGTCTGATCGATAAAATTGTAAGTCAATGCTAATGTAATCGACAATAAGCCTGCTATCATGCGCGTTATTTTGATTTGACGCGTTTCGATTAGCAGGCTTATGTAGGTTAGATCGCTTTAGATTCGGATGAACTCCGTTGATTTTATAGTCAGTTTGAGCGTATTCGTCGCTTCATTGACCGAGATTCATTTGCAGTTTACATCCGCTTCAAGTGCTAAATGATAGCAGATCAGTCCACAACCAAATTTAAAATTAACATGAGCAGTGTGCTAATAGGCTGCTGTCCAGATTGGTTTTAAATGTGCTATATGTCCTTATTCATAATGGAAATTTGTACAAACTCAAACAGCATATTTACAGCTGTCGCCATACTAATTTACATATGCCCATTACGCGAAAGCAGTTCGTACAGTTATTATCCTTTGGTCGCGCCAGCCGTCAATCCATGCACAAGGAAACGTTGCAAAAACATATACAAAATCGTAATCGGCAAAGCGACCAGCACCGATCCGGCGGCAAACAGCGTAAATTCCGTACTGGAATAACTATTGACCAGCTCATACAAACCAACCGCTAACGTCCAATTTTCACGCGAGCGCAAAATCAGCCGTGCGAAAATGAAATCGACCCATGCCCCTGTAAACGTCGTAATCGCAATATACGTAATGATCGGCGTCGACAATGGCAAAATGATACGGCGGAAAATTTGAAAATGACTCGCTCCATCCAGCAACGCCGACTCCTCCAACGCACGCGGAATCGTATCAAAAAATCCTTTGGCGACAAACATACCTAGCGCCGCACCTGACGTGTACACAAGCACTAACGCCCACGGCGAGTTAAGCAAATTCATTTGCAGCAAAATCACATACACGGCGATCATGCTCATAAAGCCAGGGAACATACCGAGAATGAGAATGACCGACATCATCGTCTGTCTGCCTTTAAAACGAAAGCGGGACATCGCATACGCCGTCAAAATTTGCACGAGCGTACCGAGTACCATACTGCTGACCGCCACTTTGAGCGTGTTCCAATACCATTTTACATACGGCAAATCTTTGTCTGATTGCGAGCGAAACAGATCGGCATAATGCTGCAATGTCAGCTGTTGCGGAATCAATGTCTCACTGTACAGCGAATCGCCTTCCTTAAATGAGGACAGGACGATCCAGAGCGCCGGATACACACAAGCGATCGCAATCAGGATCAGCAGCACATAACTGAACGTAAGCTTGATGCGTCTTTTCTTTTTCATTGGATCATATCCTCCTCTTTGAAGGAGCGGCTGCGCCGATAATTGTAAAGCGAAAATGCCGCAATAATGATGAAAATAATAATCCCGATCGCTGAAGCGAAATTGTAGCGCTGATTGTCCAGCGTCAGTTTGTACAACCAGGTGACGAGCAAATCGGTACTGCCTGCATACGCATAATCGCCATTCGCCGGTAACCCGTTCGTCAGCAGGAAGATAACATTAAAGTTATTAATATTACCGGCAAATTGCATAATCAAAATTGGCGCCGTCTGGAACAAAACAAACGGCATCGTAATATTGCGGAACTTTTGGAAGCCTGTCGCTCCGTCCACTTCTGCCGCTTCGTACAAATCGCGCGGAATCGCCGTCAATACGCCGAGCACGAGAATCATCGATACCGGAATCCCAATCCACATATTAACGAGAATGACCGTTACCTTTGCCCAGAACGGATCGTTTAACCACGGCACACCACCCAATCCAAGCATACGCAAATATTGGTTGACCGGCCCAAACTGATAATTGAGCAAATTGCGCATAATGAGTAGCGATATAAACTGCGGAATCGCATACGGTAAAATAAACAGCGTCCGCCAAAAGCCTTTAAACCGAATCCCCTGTTGTTCAATTAATAGCGCCACCAAAATACCGCCAAAATACGTCGTAATCGTCGCTACAATCGCCCAAATAATCGTCCACGTCAGCACGCCGATAAACGTATGGCTCCATGCTTCCAAAGTGGCAAGATTCGTAAATGTGCGCAAGCCTACCCAGTCGACCAAATTTTTCGGTGGAATATGATCCGGTGCCGAATAGTTCGTAAACGCCATCAACACCATAAAAATAATCGGCAAAATCGTAAACACGAGCACACCGACCGTCGGCAATGCGAGTAACACATACGGAAACCCTTTGTCGCCCAGCAGACGCCATGTGTCACGGAAACCATTCACTTTTGCCCCGCGCTCACGCTGTTTGCCAATCTGGTAGGCATCTTTAACGTTCGCCACATAAAAGCAAGCGAGCAAAACGATGTACAGCAACGCCACCAGCCCGTAGATCATCATAAAGATCGAATGATCACCCGGCACATTGCGATACAAACGTCCAACTTTTTCCATATGGGCAGGCTGTTCGCCTAATGTTACGAGTCCCCACACATTGCTAAACAATCCATTGAGGATCAAATACAGACTGACCAGACCGGCAAATAAAAACAGCACGCCTTTCGCCCATTGGCGGTTATACATCTGACCAAGCCCCATTACAATCGCGGAGAGCACAGCAGCAAGCACTGCACTCCCCATTCCGGCTGTTCGTTTAGGATGAATAGCTGCTTTGTTCATCGTTATTGCCCTGTCGAAATATTGCTTTTCATCTGCTTAACCAGATTATCGAGCGCCTGTTTTGGGTCTTTGTTATCGTTCCAAATCGATGACATAGCGGCTTCCATCGGTGACCAGAACTGCGCCATTGCTGGAATCGACGGCATCGGCACCGAATTTTCAAATTGTTTTAGGAATACGGAAGCGATCTGATCCTTTTGCACCGTTGCGCTTGTAGCTGCATTTTTGTTAGACGGCAGTGCACCGTTCATGTCAAAGTTTTTCAGCTGCCATTGTTCTGAAGTAATAAAGTCGGCAAACAGTTTGGACGCATTCGGATATTTCGTATATGCATTCACAAAATACGCTTTAATGCCGGAAAATGGCGTCATCGGCTTGCCGTTTGGCAAATTCGGATACATGCCAACACCGAGGTTTTTGACCGATTGTTTGAGCGAACCTGTATCCCACGGCCCGCTAATATTCATCGCTAGCTTGTTCGATGTGAACAGCGATTTTTTGATATCAGCGTTAATGTCGGACGTTTTGAGCGGTAAAATTTTGTTCAAACTTTGAATAAAAGTTGCGCCTTCCACCGCCTGCTGGCTATTCAGACCGATATCGTTCGGATCGGTGCCATCTTTGCCAAATACGTACGCCCCGTAACCACCGAGAAACGGGAATACATAATATCCGTTGCCGACTTCCCACATAATCGCAAATTTATTCGCTTTAGTATCATTAAATTTGTCGGCAAATTGGATTACATCGTTCCAGTCGGCAGGCACTGCATCGATCAAATCTTTATTGTAAAAGACTGCTGTCGTCTCTACCGACTTCGGATAGCCGTACAAAATATTGTCGTACGTCAACGCTTTGATCGCCAGCTCGCTATTGCGGGCACGTGTATCGTCTTCAAACCAGTCATTTGGCATCACTACACCTGCCGATACACCCTGTCCAATCTGATCATGCACACCGGCAAACACATCGGCACCGACACCGGCAGGGCCATCCGTTACCATCTGTCCCATCGATTTATCCGGTCCCAATTCAGCAAATGTTACATCCACATTGTACTTCTCTTTAAACGCCTTTGCCGCTGCTTCGATAAACGCTTTTTGATCACCACTATCCCATACGGTCAGTTTGGCACCATCCTCCGGCAACAACTCCTGCATTTCTTCACTTGCGGCTGGATCAGCGGCAGGCTGATTAGCGGTGCTATCGCCTGCTCCTCCACCACTGCATGCCGACAACAACAGCATGATCATAAGCGCACTCAGCAGTGCACTGTACTTTTGACGTAACATCGTCATTCATCCTTCCATTATGTAATTTAAATTGTGCGCTTCCTTAGTACAGTTATGTCACTGCAAAATGTTGGCGGCAAAACAAGGTTTTTACGTCACACCTTTTGTCATCATTTGCGCAAACGTTTGTTCAAATTTCCGCAAACAATGATATTACTCACCATCTAAATTCCATTTATGACAATAAAATTATGTAAACATACGTTGGAAGCGCTTTATTCAACGAATTCATCATACCTTATATCTCGTTTTTGTTAAAACGTTTGCACAAATCATTTAAGCTGATTTTGGGCGATTTTTACAGTGTAACCACCATTATGCTGCTTTTATCTGCTTCGCATGCAATATATTTTCATTTTACGCCACTACGGTTATTATTAAATCAAGGTTTACACTTCTGCAAGACTTCGATTAACATATAATCACAAGCTGGCGCGCACTGATTGTGAGCAGTGCCTATCATCGATTTCTGTTGTGCTGATGTTATACATCATATGCTACGCAATCCAGTGTATACTGCTAACGATCCTGATTACGCATAAACCGAGGAGGTACATATGTCAGTTACTATTAAAGATGTAGCCAAACGAGCGGGCGTATCTCCTTCCACCGTATCGCGCGTGCTGTCCAATCATCCACGCATTAGCCATGCTACGTCAGAGAAGGTTAGAGCGATCATGGAAGAAATGGGTTATCACCCTAACATTATGGCGAAAAGTCTTGTTTCCAAAACGACACAGAGTCTTGGCGTTATTTTGCCGAAGCCAGCGGAAGAACTGTTTTTGAACACTTTTTTTATGGAATTAATTCGTGGCATCGTCGCACAAGCGAATCGCAATGGGTATGATGTGGTGCTCAGTTCCGGCTCCAGTGAACAGGAGGAAGTCGATGCGGTGTCCCGGCTTGTGTATGGTGGACGTATTGACGGTGCGATTTTGCTCTATTCGCGCAAAAATGATCCGGTCGTCGACTTTTTGAGCCGTAATCAGTTTCCGGCTGTGCTCGTTGGACGCAGTGAGCAGCATAGCAATATGATTACGGTCGATACGGATAATATTCAAGCGGCAGCCGATGCAACCCGTCATCTCATTCAGATGGGACATCGCCGGATCGGCTTTGTAAGCGGCCCGCCTGAATTGGTCGTATCGCTCGATCGGATGGAAGGCTTTAAACGTGCCTTGCATGAAGCCGGGCTTGAATATCGTAAAGACTGGATAGTGGAAGGGGAATTTTTGCAGGAAAGCGGCTATCGGGCGATGTCTTTTTTTATGAATTTACCGGAGCGTCCGACTGCACTGGTCGTTGTCGATGATATGGTTAGCTTTGGCATTTTACGTGGTTTGCATGAATTAGGTTATCGCGTGCCAGACGATATCGCCATCGTTAGCTTTAACAATATCGCGCTGTCAGAGCTGTCCACACCGCCGCTAACGAGTATCGACATCGGCATTTACCATCTCGGTTATACAGCCTCCCAAGCGCTTATTCAGACGATTCAGGACAAACATAAAGACGGTAACCCGATTCAGTATCAGCGCCATATCGTGCCCCATCGGCTAGTGCTGCGGGAGTCTTCGATGTCCTCACCAGCAGCGCCAGGTTTACCTTCCTCGTAACTGTATGTTGTCACTATATTTGAGCATACGTCGATTGTTGTACCCAGATCGATATCCGATCTATTGCTGTATACAGCAGACTCATCGCCATCTAACTTGTCCACTGTTGCCAAGCGTTCGCTTCGTCTGTATTCAGACAGAAGTGAACGCTTTTTCGTCTTATCGACTCGCTTCCTATGGATGGAGCGTGCTTGATGTTCAATTTGTCGAACCACATTTATATATGCGCATTATACGGCAAATAACAATATACATAGCCAATAAGCTGACTAAATTGAATCATCATTAGACGCTTATCGATCTATAGATCAATCTATCTGCATGAGCTATCAATCCCCGTCATTTGATCTAAACAAACAATCAAGTACACGGTCTAACAAATATACTGACTAAAAGTTAGAATACGTATCGTTTTGGAACAATATTTAATGCAATTTTAAGGAAGGCATCACGTTTTTTTAACGAACAGGCGCTACAATACAAATAAGAAAAGCAGACACCTTCACCGCGCATATGTAAAATAAAAAAATTCGGATTTCAATTCACTCCAGTTCGTGTCTGTCTGGACTGTATTACATGATCGTTAGTGATTTGATTATGATTTATTTCCTGTTACATGCATCGGTTATTGGACTGATCATCGACATTTATTTTATTATTAGGAGGGCTTCATCATGAAAAAGGACACCGATCTGTCCATGTGGATGACTCAATTTTTATGCAGCCCCGATTCCATTAAAGAGGAACGTTTGGCTGAAGCGGAGGAGGAGCACAATCCGATCTTGCTGGAAAGCATTCGTTTTCATCTTGAATTGCGCAATCGTTACGATTTGCTGGAACATCACTCCCTGAAGTAATTTCGCTGAAGTACGACTCACTTCTGCTTGTATACTATACGTTACACATCTAACCGTTTACTGCATAACAAAGCCTCCATTCTTTTATACGGAATGGAGGCTTTGTTGATTACATGTAGCTGCGGTTCGCTCGATCTTGATTATCGCTTATGTCAAATTATATTAATCGTTATCATCGTCATAGTGATCGTAATCTTTATCGACTTTTATAATTTTGCCTGTAGCGGCGTCAATTTCCACTTTGGCTTCACCGCCGTTAAAACGCAGCTCCACTTCATATTGGATGCGACCTTTTTCACGCTCGCGCTCCACGTCAGTCACTGTACCGTTTACAGCCGTTTTAGCGATGGCAATCGCTTGCTCGACCGTTTTCACTTTCAAATTGCTAGTTGCGGCAGACGAATCCTTGTTGTCTTTGCGTGGTACGACATAAGCGTCGTCATCATCTTTATCGTCATTAACTGTACGTAAGACCGCACCACTTACAGCATCGATATGCACGTCCACATCGCTGCCATTGTTGCGATTGACATCCACTTCATAGTACAGCTTGCCGCGCTCACGCTCCAGCTCAATACTTTCCACCGTGCCACCGGGTACTTTTTGCAGCGCGATCGTTTCGGCGCGCTGGATGCCGATTACATTGGCATTGTTTTGGCTGGCACTGTTGCTGCTTGCTGCCGCCACTACTGTGCCTGCCGTACCGACTGTCAATGCTGCTGCCAATACGCCGATACTTGCTTTACGATTCATCCAGTTCTTTTTCATGTGTAATATCCTCCCTCGTTATAATCATTGTTATATTCATCATTTATGGAATACAGACAAGCGATTGATCCCGATCTGTTTCCTGCCCTATGCGGCGATTCGTTACGATAGGTGAACCCGATTCATAATATTTCGTTGTTGTTCGCTGCCGGGCTGTAGTATTAATATAAAGCAGTCAAATGAGATAACTCTGATAACAAGATTAGAAATTGATGAGAACCGAGATCGCAATCGATATAGTGGGCAAATGACGTTACGGTATTTATACTAATCCGTACTGTATACCTACATTCCAACTATTATCTATAACAGAAAATAAAGCTCGCAACATACAAATCTTCTCCTATTTACTATCTACTATACTGTACGTTTATTGATCTTTATCATCGGAATCGTCCTCGTCATCCCATGTGACTGACATGACCGCTCCGGAAATAGCATTAATTTGTACGACCGCTTCGCGATCATGAGGCGTGTCGATTTCGACTAAATAATATTGCTGTCCGGTTTTGCCGCTATGTTTAAATTTGACGTCATCGACTTCTCCATTCACCTGTGCTAGCGCGATCTGTTCGGCTTGTTTTTCCGTAATCGAAGTGGCGGTGGAAGCTGACTTTGTGCCTACATTCGTTTGGCTTGAGCCTGATTTGTCCCTCGTGCTTGTTGAAGATGAGTTGCTGTCTGTAGAAGCTGAGTTGCCTCCATTTGTGCCTTTGCTGTTAGCAGTAGGTGCATTTGAACCGCCGGTATTGGTGCGCTGACTTACGCTACCAGAGTCTGTATCACTACTGGAAACAGATGTTTTTCCTTGTGTAGTCGTAGCAGAGGAAAATGTATGATCCGGCGATGTGGAAAGTTCGTTTGAGCCAGCCGCTCTACCGTTGTCTGGCTGATTCGTTGGCGCGTTTGCTGTACTTTGCAACTGACGAATCGAACGTACTTCGCCTTGCTGAGCGCCCATCGTTAATTCGTACACCCCAGTAGCGGATTCCAGTTTTACTTGATACGCATCATCATTTTGGACGATGCTCGTAATCTCGCCGGGGTATTTTGCTTGCACTTGATCGCCAATCTGTGCCGCACTAAGTAGCGGCTGTGCCTGCGCAGCTGTTTTCCAGATTAAAATCGATGTGCAAATGATGATCAAGATCGCACCTATCCCTCCGGCGATCGATAAGCGTTGTTTGGACATTGTATCCATCCTTTCTTGGTTGCTTTCCAGCTATATTCATTTATCGATGCAAACTAAATAACGCCTGCATACCGTCATGAACAATCTCCATCACAGTATACAGGCGTTTAATTAGAATTCGCTGAGAAGCCGGACAAATGCTGCGCGGTAGCGGGCAAAATGACGATTGCGGTCGTGCCATGTCCCTCCTCACTTTCCAGACGTATCGAAGCACCAAGCGCTTCAGCAATGCGCTGTGCCAATGTCAAACCAAGCCCGGAACCGCCGCTATCTTGTCTCGTACGTGCCTGATCGACCCGGTAAAATCGGTCAAACACTTTCGATAGTTCCGCTTCCGGTATGCCGATCCCGCGATCGACTACACGAATACAACGCTCATATGCCACAAGCGCACTTGTATCGGTTGCAGCTACCGCTTCGTCGGTTGCGGTAAGCACCATTCCAAGCTCTAGCGTAATCCGATCACTGCTATATTTACGTGCATTATCAAGCAAAATAAACAATAACTGCCGCAGCTTGCCCGCATCCGTCCAGATCGTGCCCAATGCTGGCATCCGTATCAGTTGTTCCGCCAATACGATATCGATCTGCCGACTGTAGGCTTGAGCGAATTCGCGTGATAGCTGCTCCGCCTGCGCCTGCAAATCGACCGACTCTAATGTTAAATTCCACTGTTCTTCATGTCGCGCTAATAGCAGCAATTGCTCGGTCATTTCCTTCATACGTACCGCTTCCGAATGAATCGCCTCGACCGCTTCCATAAACAGATCAGGACGATCAAGCCCACGTCGTTTAAGCAAACTAGCATAGCTTTCAATAATCGTCAGCGGTGTGCGCAACTCATGTGAGGCATTGGACACGAATTGCTTTTGTTTGTCATAGTTGTTTTCCAGCAGCTCGATCATCCGGTTAAATGTATCGCCCATCTCGTACAGCTCATCTCGGGAACGTTCTTCCAACTGAATACGTTTAAACTGACCACTGCGCCGAATGTCCCCCATCGTGGACGTTAACGCCGCAATCGGACGAATGACAATACGACCGACAATATGCCCGGACAAAAATACCGGAATCATCGCCAACCCCGTCACGATTAGCAACACCAATTGCAGCACATGCAGATAACTTTCCGTCTGCTGCAAACTCTCGGTCACCTGTATATTCACAACCCGACCATCATGCCAGATGACTGGAATCGATATAAATACATAACGATGACCATTATTGGAGATCACTTCAGAGATACGACTGGACTCGTACTTGACCGGAAGTTGGGACAATGACTGTTCATTGGGCGAGGTGACTAGTAAGCGGTTACTACCGTGCGCGGCGACGATGCGAATCATGCCTTCCAGTGGCACATATGCACGCAACAGATCAGCAACAGGCAAATTACTAGCGGAAAGGCGGATGTTATCCGCTGTTTTGGCAGCTTGTGATTCGATCCGTTGTTGCTGTTCACGAATCGTGAGCGAGCTAAATACGATATATACGAACACATTCGTCACGATCAATACTAAGGCGAACAATACCGACGAATATAGATGAATCCGTCGCTTCAGTCTCATGACGGCTCCCGAAGCACATAACCGACACCGCGCACCGTATGAATGAGTTCGTGTGCATGACCTTGATCGATCTTTTTGCGCACATAACGAATGTACACATCGACTACATTCGTATCGCCATAATAATCATAGCCCCACACCGCTGCCAAAATTTGATCGCGCTGGAGCACCTGACGTTTATGTTTGAGCAAATACGTCAGCAGTTCAAATTCACGCGGTGTCAATTCCACCGACTGACCGCCCCGCTCGACTTCGCGTGTCCCTTCATTCAGACGCAGATCGCCGGCAATGAGCCAATCGCTTGCCGCTACCGTGTCCGCTGCATGATCTAGCTGCTGTGCCCGCAGACGAATCGCCGCCCGAATCCGTGCCAACAATTCTTCAATTTGAAACGGTTTGGTCACATAGTCGTTCGCCCCCAGATCAAGCCCGGCAACTTTATCTTCGACCGCATCACGCGCGGTCAGCAAAATGACCATCGTAGACAGATCAGTAGCGCGAATACGACGCAAAATCTCAATCCCGCTTAGCTCCGGCAGCATCACATCAAGCAGCACTAGGTCCCACACACCTTCGCGGTATAAGTCCCATGCCTGCGCACCATTGTACGCCTGGCTCACCTCATAACCTTCCGCTTCCAACTCAATTTGCAGTAGCCGCGAAATTTTGTGTTCATCTTCTACAATCAATATGCTAGCCATCTACGCCTCCTTGTCTGCCGATTATTTTCTGGTAGCTAACAATATCTAGCCAACGGTCAAATTTACGCCCTACCTCGCGAAAATGCGCACATTTCTCATAATGATATCGCTCAAACAACCGCATGCTGCTCATATTGTCAGCACAGACCGTTGCGACTAACACATGAAAGCCATGCTGCCTTGCCGCCTGTTCGATGAATACAAGGGCACGACTGCCAATGCCTTTGCCAGACTGATCGGGTTTTAAATAAATCGTAATCTCGGCGGTCGTATCATACGCCTGCTTCGCTTTATGCCTGGTAAGCAAAATATAACCGAGCAGCGCTGACTTCTCACCATTACGGATACTCTGCTGCTGCGGAGTATCCGTCTGTTGCGCCGCCGTATGCTCGACGATGGCGTATGAGCAATACTGTGCAGGCAGATCAAACAACTGTGCACGCATTTCGTCCATCGTTAATGGTTCCGTATGGAACGAAACGGTCGTATGCAGCACATAATAATTGTAAATCTCTACGATCTGTTCCACATGCTGCTCTTGCACAGGCACAAATTCAACTGTCGTTTGCATCGTAAGCTCTCCCGTCTGTATCGTCTACATCGTGTCCGATCACACTTGATAATGCATAATCCACTGCAGCCCAAGTGCGCCTGGTCGTCGCATACCACGATCTTCAAATCCGGTACGCAAATATAGCTGTTGCGCAGGTTCATTACGTATATTAACAGCAAGCACTATTTCGCGAATAGGTGGAAAATGCAAGTGTACAAACGGTCGTAATGCTTGCATCGCCAGTCGCGCAAACCCATGTCCCTGCTGCTTATGATCGATCAACAACGCACGTAGCAACATCAGTTGCTCCGGTGCAGTGGACGTATACGAGCGATACGTCGCCACCCCTGCTCCTTCATGCAACACAAAAAAACCTACCGCATGCCCGTCTGCCGTCACAACGACCGGATGCCGCTCCGGATCACGGATCGAAATTTCCAGCACTTCCAACGGCAAAGCGGTAAAACGAAGCTGTTCTTCCGGCAGCTCAAACGCTAACAGTTGCTCCATATGTTGCGGCTGCAATAGCTCCAGCCGGACATGCTGCCCTTTCTGCTCTGCTATCGGCAAATGGATATTCGGTTTCGGCTCAAAATTCATCCGCGTTTCCTCCTTCTTGCCCTAGATCGGCACTATTCTCATGTATCCTTTCACGATATCATTTATGATTTGGCAAACGCAACATGACGCAATAGGGAAGCCGCAGCGAATAACAACCGCCACGGCTTGATCATTACTTGGTGTATCATCGATTATGTTAGGATAATAGAAGTTACTTTAAGATGGTGAGAGTGGCTATTCGACCGAACGGATTGCTGCATACATTTTTGCATCGCGGAAACTGCCTTTTGTGTACAAATGTTTGCGCAGCAAACCTTCATACTGCATACCCAGCTTCTCCATCACACGCGCAGAGCCGATATTTTCCGGTATGCAGCGCGATTCGATCCGAATCAATTTCATTTCGTCCCAACCAAATTGCATCACTGGTTTCATCGCTTCCGTTACGATACCACGATTCCAATACGGACGTGCCAACGCATACCCAATTTCTCCGCGAAAATGGCGCAGATTCCAGCCTAAATAACCAGCCGTACCGATCATTTTGCCGGATTCACGTTCTTCAATCGCCCACGGTGCAATTTGACCGTCTCCATAACATTGCAGCACATGCCCGATAAATTGATCCGTATCTTCAAGCGTCTGGTGCGTATACCAACTTACATAACGCGTAACTTCAGGATCAGAGCCATAAGCAAACATGTCTTCGCGATCTTCTGCCCGCAGCGGACGCAATATGACCCGCTCTGTTTCCAATACCGGTAGCTGTCCAAATACATCTTGCACTTTCATCTGTCTCGCTCCCTCCAATTTATGTACCTTCATAAACAAATGCTGTTCTTCACATATTTTATCATATCTGACAGTGAGATGTCGGATACAAACATGTACCCAAGCTAACAACAGCGATGTACCGAAGTCAAGCAACAGACTGTAACTAAAAATCCCCTGTCTTGCCTGTAAGCGGACAAATGCCGTTTACGATGCAAGACAGGGGATAAGGCGCAATTACTTATACATACGAGCTGCGCGTATACGCAAGCAATGTCTCCACATTGACGATCGGTACAATCCGACCATCGCTTAATTCAAATGCATTAGGTAAAATATCGCGGCTGTTCACTTCCGGATTGTCGCGCAATTCGCTATCTTCGATAATCGCGGTATTGTCCAGTTCGTCCACAAGCAGTGCAACACGCGAGCGGCGCAGCAAAATCATTTTATCGGTTTCCTGTGGCCCATCAAATGAGACCGCCAACAGTTTGCGCAAATTCACAAGCGGATACAGGGAGCCACGGATCGTAATCAACCCTTCGTGCCATTCATCAGCAAACGGCAAAGGTGTACCTTTTTTAGCGGTTTGAATTTCTTCAATTTCGCTAAAGTTGATCGCATACGGCTGCTTCGCCACATAAAAAACAATAAGCTCCATTTTCATAGCGTTTAGCTCCTCGACTAGTTTCTACTGTTACACATTCGTGCATATTCTATAGTTTTTATCGACCAATCGCCCCTATTTGTTTAGGGGCTAATCCAAACATATCGACCTTTGTATACACGAATAGAACAAGCACGATAGCATCGCTTCTAGTAAAACAAAAATCCTCCAATACAACGCCCATTTTTTGTCACGATCCTCTTGAAAATAGGCATCATTCTGATACAATGTGATAGTATGATGTAAGCTACTCAACCGATAAAACAAAGGAGTTAGAACATTGAATCCATCTGTAAAAGACCGCGTGTATGCTGTACTTGGAATTGCGATTGTATGGGGCGGCGTTGTCGTTATTAAATTGTTCAGCGGCGATTTGTAAGTCAAACGGCGCAGCCGAATCGGATGCAGACGATAGGCTCCGTTTTCGCGCTCTGGCTAACGGCTGGACGAGAATGAACGGGACAGCGATTGGAAAGAGCATGTACAGTCTTTCCTTTTTGCAGAATGGTAAAGTTCGTCAGCGTCTTTGTTTCACTTATATGCACTAATATGATGTAATCGATCCGAGTCGGTGTACATGGAGAGGGGTAGTGCAGCTCGTAAAAGGATTATCCATTCCTCACTCCATTTCAAATCAAAAGCCAGCCTGCGCTGAATCGCATGTCTACGTTACGATGTAACAAACATATACGATTCGGCGTAAAGCTGGCTTTTGGTTTGATATTGTACAGATTACCGTTATAAATGAACATCATACAGCGGATTCAACAGCGATCTCCTGCAAATGTTTACGCGTCTTGTCTTCATAAATGAAGATCATACAACGGCTTCAACGCCAATATTGAAAATAGTCAACAGGCTACTGCAGCGTGTATAGCGACTCCCCTGCCTGTACATTGCCTTCCGCAGAACGTGTTAGCCCATTATAATTATCAATATTCGTTACAATGACCGGTGTGATTGTCGCATAGCCTTCAGCACGGATCGCTGCTACATCAAATTCCATCAGCAGATCGCCCTGTTGAATATGCTGACCGGAGCGAGCATGTGGAGTGAAGTATTTGCCTTTTAGCTTGACCGTATCGATACCGATATGGATTAGCAGTTCCGTACCGTCTTCGCTCACCATACCGATCGCATGACCGCTTTTGGAAACTGAAAATACAGTGCCATTCACCGGAGCGACTACACGTCCTTCAGTCGGCTCAATCGCTACCCCTTTACCCATAATTTCTTCCGCAAATGCCGGATCAGGTACATCGCGCAGCGATTTCACTTGCCCGGTTAGCGGGCTAAGCACTGCGGTTGCTTTCATTTGGCGTGTTGCCGTTTCGTGCTGGATCAACGTAGCAGCGACTGCATCCATATGAAGCGGCGGCTGAGATGCTGTGTCAGCAGATGCTGTTGTCGTTGCCGCTTGTGGTTCTACTTTTTCCTGAATACCAAGTACCAATGTAATGATCGTCGCCGCCACAAAAGCGATCGCCCCACCGAGTAGCGCATAGATCAATGTACTGATCGCTGGGCTAATAAACGCCGCCACACTTGGCAAGCCGACCAAACCTGTAATTACATACGCTTTAACATGGAAAATACCCATAAAAGCGCCGCCGACTGCACCACCGCACAGCGCAGCGATAAACGGCTTTTTAAACTTCATATTTACACCGTACATCGCCGGCTCGGTAATGCCCATCACAGCGGTCAAGCTGGTGGAGAAAGCGAGCGATTTCGTTTGCCCGTTGCGGGAACGCAAACCGACGCCAAGCGCGCCACCTGCCTGTGCCCAGTTCGCTGCAAACATAAGTGGAATAATAAAATCATAACCAAGCGCCGTAATCGAACCGATCACGATTGGAGTAAGCGCATAGTGCATACCCGTAATGATCAGCAGTGACATCGTACCACCGATCAGAATACTTGCCACAATCGACATATTGTCAAACAACCAGGCGATACCGCCGGACAAACCGCTCCCGATAATTGAACCGAGCGGCCCGATTGCAATTAATGTGAGTGGTACCATCACTAGCAAAGTGACGGTCGGTACGACCAGCAGTTTTACAGAAGCATGTGTAATACGATCGACCGCTTTTTCAACATACGCAGCGATCCAAATGGCGATGACGATCGGAATGACGGTCGATGAATACGTAGCCGCCACAACCGGAATGCTAGCAAATGTGACCGGCTGACCGGAAGACAGCAGCGCCGTAATCGTTGGGTGCATAATGGCAGCGCCCAGTGCAGCACCGATATACATATTACTGCCCAGCTTGCGCGCTGCACTAATTGCCAATATGATCGGCAAAAAATAAAATGCGCCATCACCGATTGCCGACAAAATAATATACGTTGAGCTTGTATTGGACATCCAGCCAAGTGCAACTAAAATCGCCACAATCCCTTTAATCATCCCTGCGCCCGTAATGGCAGGTAAAATCGGGGTGAACATACCGGAGATAAAGTCGAACAGCGAGCTGATCGGATTGCGTTTCTTGCTCGGATTCTCGCCTGAAGCAGTAGCCGATTGGGCGCCGCCGCCTTTCATCGCTGCTGTCAGTTCCTTGTACACACCAGCAACCTCGTTGCCGATAATAACCTGGAATTGACCGCCATTTTTCATCACGCCCATCACGCCTGGTGTATGTTCAAGCTCTGTTTTGTTCGCTTGATTATCATTATGCAAATTAAACCGTAAACGTGTCATGCAATGCGTCACCTGATCGATATTTTCCTCACCACCGACCAGTTTTAGCACATCGTGTGCCACTTTGGATTTATCCATGTTAAACACTCCTTTATTGGCGCCAAATAAATAAATAAATAAATAAATAAATAGGGTTAACCGTTCATTCGGGCTTAGTATTCGAGCTCATTAAATGGGAGCTTCTTATGGCTCAAGTCAAATAACAATTTCATACGCTTACACATCAACTCACCGATCACAGCATAATCGACTTGACCATTTTACACTTAGCGTTTCAGGCATATAAAAAAACCTAAATGAGGACAATACCGGCAAACGCTAATCGGTTATGATTAGACGTTCTGCTCGGTTCATTCATCCACATTTAGGTTTTGCCTACTAAAAGTAACAATCCTTGTCCATGTATGCAATTTTGTTTGTTATTCCGACTCGGTTTGCTCGGCAGTTTCCTTTTTGGTCACCCGCTCAATATGGATCGTTAAATACAGCAATTCCTCATTGGACAAATCGCGCTGGTGAATTTTGCGGGTATAAGCTTGAATTTTCAGTGCACATGCATAGGCTTGCGGATATTGGCTTTTGACCATATCATGCAGTGGACTATCTCCCTGCTCACTTGCCGTACCACTAATGACACGCTGGGCGAAAAATTTCAGATGCGTCAGGAAACGGAAATAATTTAGCGATTCCTCGTCCAGCTCAATCACATAATGACGGGTGACGATGCGCAGCACATCTTTGACGATATTCGTCATGCTGACCGTCTCGCTCATCTGTCCATTGAGCTGGGAATTGACAAAATGCAGCGCAATGAATCCGCCTTCATCTTCCGGCAATGAAACGCCAAGCTTATCTTCGATCATCTGTAATGCTTTAAGTCCGATATAATATTCTTTACGGTACAGCTTTTTGATTTCCCACAATAGGGCGTTTTTAATTTCCAATCCCTGCCGATGCCGCTCGATCGCAAAGTGGATATGGTCGGTAAGCGAAATATAGACGCTATCATGAAGCTCGCTGCCCAGCACCGTCTGCGCATAACAAATAATTTCATCCGAGCATTCCATATACTCAATCGGAATATCCGATAGCAATGCAGTCAGCTTATCGGAAATTTCTTGGCTTTCCAGCTTGAATATCTTTTCAATCTTCGCTTCATCGATCGGGTCGTCCGGGTGCTTTTTGAAGCCAATTCCTCTGCCCATCACGACCAGTTCCTGTTTGCCGGAATCGATCACGGTGACGACATTGTTATTCAGAACCTGCGCTATTCTCATCTTCATCACCTTTTTATATGATGCTCAAAAAGGCAAAACCAAAAATGACAGTGTATGTCAGTTTCGGTTTTGCCTGATCGCTCAGTAACAATCCGTGTTTTGGTTTCGATATTGCTATACTAGCATAGACGACATAAAATGACAACCGTTTTTTGAAAGCCTTTTCTATTGTAGCTCGTTTATGCGTCCGCAGCTGGATTGAAATGGGTAAGTTAGATTAATTCAAACGTCCGCTCCAACACCTCTACCGAGCTTGTACCGACAAACACTTTAAATTCTCCCGGTTCGGCTACCCACTCTAGCGCTGCATTACAAAATTGCAAATCGCGCTCGGTAATCGTAAATTGTACACCTGTGCTCTGTCCTGGCTCCAAGTATATTTTATGAAATCCTTTTAGCTCTTTGACCGGACGAACGGTGCTGCCGTACAAATCTTGAATGTACATCTGCACCGTCTCCTCACCTGCCATATTGCCGGTATTGGTGACGGTAGCATGGACGGTAATCGTTTCCCCTTGTTTAATAATGTCGCGATCAAGTTTGAGTGCTGAATACGTAAAATGCCCATAGCTCAGTCCAAATCCAAACGGATACAGCGGATCATTAGGACCATCGAGATATTTGGAAATGTATTTCTCATCACGATTGTCGGCGGTCACTGGACGCCCTGTATTAAAATGATTGTAATAAATCGGCGTTTGACCAAGATGTTTCGGAAAGCTCATTGTCAGCTTGCCGGATGGATTGTAGTCACCGAGCAGCACATCAGCAATCGCATGCCCTGCCTGTGAGCCGAGAAACCATGTTTCCACAATCGCATCTACATGTTGCTCGTACCAATCCAGTACGAGCGGACGTCCATTAGTGAGCACGAGTACGACGGGCTTGCCCAATTTGACCAATTCTTCTGCCAAACGTTGCTGTGGTGCTGGAATGCTAATGTCCATCCGAGACGCAGCTTCACCCGTCATTTCGCTATGTTCGCCAAGTGCAAGTACGATCACATCCGCTTCACGCGCCGTTTTCACCGCTTGCTCAATGCCGCCCGGAATCGCTTCATTCACACCACTACCTTGCGCATAAAGCAGTGTAGTGTCAGCGATGCCTTTCGCTTGCAGCCCTTCGCGCAGTGTGACCGTCTCCTCTTTGTAACGTGAGAACTGCCATGTGCCAAGCATATCTTTACTATTGGCAAAAGGACCAATTAGCGCAACCGTCATATCGCCTTGAAGCAAACCTTCCTGTGGCAGCGGTAAAATACGGTGCTCGTTTTTCAGCAATACGATCGAACGGCGTGCCAGCTCCAAACTTGCTTGCAAATGCTGTGCATTAAAATGGTACTCCGCTTCTTTTTCCGGGCGAATGTAACGGAATGGATCATCCATCAGACCGATTTCGTATTTGTACGTCAAAATACGGCGCACTGCGTCATCAATCTGTTCGATCTGTACTTTACCTTCAGCGACAAGTGCTGGTAAATGCTGTTCATACAGCTGTGTGACCATCTCAATATCCATACTCGCATCCAGCGACAGACGTGCCGCTTCTTTACGATCGCGCGTGGCACCATGCACATAAATTTCGTCAATAGCGCCATAATCCGAGATTAGCATCCCATCAAATCGAAGCTCTTTACGCAGCAGATCGTTCAATATAAAACGATTCCCGGCAATCGGAATCCCATTGTAAAAGTTAAATGCGTTCATCACCGAAGCTGAACCCGCTTCCAGCCCTGCTTGAAATGGCGGCAAATAAACATTACGCAGCATCCATTCGGAAAGATCAACTGTATTGTAATCACGTCCTGCTTCAGATGCACCATAAGCGACAAAATGCTTCAAACAGGCGATCAATGTTTCTTCATTAAACAGGCTATCGCCCTGGAAGCCTTCTACCTGTGCTTTTGCAATGAGCGAGCCAAGATACGGGTCTTCTCCCGCCCCTTCCATCACTCGCCCCCAACGTGCATCACGGCTAATATCGACCATTGGCCCGTGATTGTACGTAATGCCAGAAGCGGTCGCTTCACGTGCAGCGATAGTACATGCTTCGCGAATTTGCTCCATATTCCAACTGCTCGCCCAGGCAAGCGGAATCGGGAAGATCGTCTGGTAGCCGTGAATAACATCGGCATTAAAAAATAGCGGAACACCGAGACGAGACTGTTCGACAGCTAGCTTTTGCAGCTCAAATGTGCGGCGACTATTAAAAGCACCAAGAATCGAGCCTACACGTCCTTCACGCACAAGTACATCGGTAGGACCTGCTTCAATATCCGCGCCAAATGAAAACTCAGAATCCGCGCATTGGCTCATCTGTCCGATCTTTTCTTCCAGCGTCATTTGTGCAAGTAGTTGTTCGACAGACTGACGAATATGTTCTGCGCTTCGTTTAGTTACGCCTGTTTTACGATAAGGTGCAACGAGTGCAGCCAACGTATCTGTATCTTGATGGTGAAGATTGGACATGTAAACGACCTCATTTCAAGTGGTATACGCAATCCGACAAGCTTCTCTAATCGATGCAGAGGTACATATAACGGATTGGTGTAAGTTGTATAGTATTAATGTAGGCGTTTACGTTATGAATTTATGGTTATATTCCTTATTTTTTGGTAAAATAACTGAAAGTATCGGTCTGTTTATTGGCAGAAGTTATCGGGCTAGTTAGAAAATGAGACCGCTTTTCCTTCAGAGCAAAGGAGCTGATTACCATGCCAAATGTTACACCGGATTCCATTCGATTAATTATGAACATGATGCAAATCGAATTTCAAATGACGATGTATTGGGTCGATGCCGCCGGGCAATTGGTCGAGGAGCAACCTTTGCGGTCATTTAATCCGGTATATGATCATAAAGGAGAGACACTTGGCTTGCTTGCACAGCGAATGAATGGGAACTATCCGGTTGTGCAGTCAACGAATGTGCTGGAGCAGTATTTAACGGTGCCATTGTTGGATGAGGATGCCTACATAGGGACAATAATCGCAGGACCTTTTTTTCATGCGATTGTGCCGGATGAATTGATCAGCGGCATTATTCGCGATTATCAGCTTTCTTTTCGCCAGCAGGATGCGATTCGTCAGTTTTATACACGCATTCCACTCATTTCCAAAGAACGTATCTACAATGCGGCGGCGATGATTCATTATATGTTATACCAACAACCACTCGATCTTGCCGAAGTCATTCAGCATAATTTACATATTCATATTGAGCCGGATGCGCAAGTAGCTATCGTATCTTCTCCCTATGAGGAAGAAGCATATAGTGCGCCAGCTAGCTATCATCGTAATCCGGAGATGGAGCAGATTTTCCTGCAATATATACGCGAAGGACGTAAAGAAGACCTGGTACGCTGGGAACTTGGCTTCCCGACCGAGAAACTAGGCGTATTATCGAAAAAGAGTCTGCTTCGGAGTGAGAAAAATTTGGCGATCTGTTCGATTACGCTGGCAACCCGCGCTGCAATGGGGGGCGGTGTAAATGCGGAAATTGGCTATACGCTGAGTGACTTTTACATTCAAGCAGTGGAAGAATGTCAAAATCCCGGTGCAGTGCAGTCTATGCTGCGCCGTTGCTATAATGATTTTGTCGATCGTGTACGGGAAAGCCAGCAAAAGCGTTATGCCAGAGAGGTCAATCTGTGTCGGCACTATATTTTCCAGCACCTGTACGAACCGATCCAGCTTGAACATCTGTCTGAACTTACTGGCTTAAACGGTGATTATTTATCCAAACGCTTCAAAAATGAGACCGGCTTGTCTCCTGTTCACTTTATCCAGTACTACCGCATTCAAGAAGCGAAACGCCTGATGTCCAGTACGACTCACTCCCTGTCCGCTATCGCAACGATGCTACAATTTCACGATCAAAGTTATTTTACCAAAATTTTCAAAGCTCATACAGGGCAGACGCCGAAGCAGTACCTGTCTGCCGCTAGCGGTGGTAATTTGCCACTGGCACGGGTTTAGATTAGACGTTAAACGTTAAGTATGAATTAAAATTATCGCGCATCCACCTATTCCATCATCCAATAGTCAACGATATGAAATGGAGCTGTAGCTGCTGTCGCCTTTAATGAAATGATCACACGGTGCACCGAGTCATAGTAACATGCAACATTTAAGCACCTTTCACACGACTCTAGCGCGAACCCTAAGCTCACATCAAATCCCTGGGAGGTTCGCGCTCCTTGCTCGGCAAGGGATTTCGGCGTTTTTGTTGTATTTTACGAGGTTTTAAAGTAGTCTAAAAGGGAGGTTCGCGGAAATTACCTGTTTTTCCCTTGTGGGATAAGGGCTGAAAGGGCGAGCAGTCGCTCTCCGTGCGGGAGCGTGGATTGAAATTAGTACAGGCACATCCGGTAACGCATCATTGGGCGTCGCTCTCCGTGCGGGAGCGTGGATTGAAATGTCTCCGCCAAAGGCAGCACCCAAAGCACAGATCAGTCGCTCTCCGTGCGGGAGCGTGGATTGAAATTTGAAATTTGTCGCTTTTGAACCCAGCATGCCGGATGGTCGCTCTCCGTGCGGGAGCGTGGATTGAAATTAATCTTGCTAGTCTGTTGAGATGGTTTGCTTTGTCGCTCTCCGTGCGGGAGCGTGGATTGAAATAAAGCAAGCGGATGGCATCATTGTACTAACTCAATTGTCGCTCTCCGTGCGGGAGCGTGGATTGAAATGTCTTTTCATCTTGGATTGCACTTGGATTAATATAATGTCGCTCTCCGTGCGGGAGCGTGGATTGAAATATGGTTGCCTATGACCGCGCCGTCACCACCCAAGTCGCTCTCCGTGCGGGAGCGTGGATTGAAATCAAACTTGATAAACGCCAGATTGAAACAGTCTTAGTCGCTCTCCGTGCGGGAGCGTGGATTGAAATGATGATGTGAGCGTCGTCCGTTGTCGCTATGACGGCGTCGCTCTCCGTGCGGGAGCGTGGATTGAAATACTATATTGTGTTATTTATAGCGGCTCGCCCTTAGTCGCTCTCCGTGCGGGAGCGTGGATTGAAATTACCGATTGATTGCCTGCTGCAATGCTCGCTGTTGACCGTCGCTCTCCGTGCGGGAGCGTGGATTGAAATCACGTGGAACAATTCATGATCATGTGTGTAAAATCAGGTCGCTCTCCGTGCGGGAGCGTGGATTGAAATGGAGAATTTTAAACACATGGACGATACCGCTATTGTCGGTCTCCGTGCGGGAGCGTGGATTGAAATTATATCTACTGTGGCTCAGGTTACTGGTCAGACCGGGTCGCTCTCCGTGCGGGAGCGTGGATTGAAATACCAAGCCCAGTGATGATGATTATGCTGGTGTCTGTCGCTCTCCGTGCGGGAGCGTGGATTGAAATGTCATCCGAAATACTTTGATACAATACATTTGCCAGTCGCTCTCCTTACGAGAGCATAGATTGAAGTACTACTGGATTGCCCGGCTTGAAGGTAAAGCGTGCATGTCGCTCTTGTCATGAGATGTTAAAGGATGTAAGATGGCAACCCCCACGGAACGGAAATAAGGGGTAAGACCGACTTTGGAACACGGGAATCTACATTCACTCCTCATCTGTAGATTCCTGGGTTTCACCGGAGGACGTCTCCTTATTTCTTGACGGAGTGGAGGATGCGCTCCCTCCTAAATTTACATTCCCACTACAAAATCCTCAACAAATCGACCGCGTGATTAAATACAGCGGTCGATTTTTAATATAAAATGAAGCATTGCCCCCCAATCGCCAAAAAGCCAGCACCCTCCCCAAGGAGAATGCCAGCTTTCCTATCTACATCTATTTATTCATACGATAAATACAAATCAATACTATCCACTAACTCACACCTACCGAGCCCAACAACCCTATCCTAGCAGCTGCAAGCCAGCCGCAATACCAAGCAGTAACCTACCGCACCGGATGAATCTTCCAAATCTCTGCGGCATATTGTTGAATCGTACCATCGCTGGAAAACTTACCGGAATGTGCGATATTGTGGATCGATTTTTTCAGCCATGACTTCGGATTGCGATACGCCGCCTCAATTTGCACATGAGCTTCGGCATACGAATCAAAATCTTTCAGCGTAAAATATTCATCATTTGCATCAAGCAGTGACTGATACAGCGATGCAAATTCATACGTATTTGCCGCAAATGGGCCTGGTGTGACGAGTTGATCGACCACTTCTTTGATCCGTGGATCGCTGTTGTACATATCGCGTGCCGAGTAGCCACCGTGCTGGTAATAGTCCATTACTTCGTCCGCGTTCAGACCGAAAATGAACATATTGTCATCGCCCAACATCTCGTGCATCTCCACATTTGCCCCATCCATCGTACCGATCGTCAGCGCACCGTTCATCATCAGCTTCATATTGCCTGTACCGGAAGCTTCTTTACTCGCCGTCGAAATCTGTTCGCTAATGTCGGCGGCAGGAATGATTTTCTCTGCCAGTGAGACCGAATAGTTTTCGAGGAAAAATACATTCAGTTTATCTTTCACATCTGGATCATTGTTGACCACACTCGCGACGCGATTGATTAGCTTAATCGTATTTTTCGCCAAATAATAGCCTGGTGCAGCTTTAGCGCCAAAAATAAATGTACGTGGCACGATATCGAGTGAAGGCATCGACTTGATCTGATTGTACAAATACATCACATGCAAAATATTCAAAAACTGACGTTTATACGCATGCAGACGTTTAATCTGTACGTCAAAGATCGAATCCGTATTTACCGTAGCCCCGTATTTCTGCTCAATATAATGAGCCAGCCGCTGCTTGTTATGCTGTTTGATCGCAGCGATTCGTTGCTGGAAAGCAGCATCCCCACTATATTTCAAAATGCCGACCAGTTCCTTCGGATGCGTCTTCCAGCGTGAACCGATCGACTCGGTAATGAGCTCATCCAGCTTTGGATTGGCATGCATTAACCAGCGGCGATGGGTAATGCCGTTCGTTTTGTTGTTAAAGCGCTCTGGATACAGTTCATAGAAGTTACGCATTTCCCGTTCCTTCAAAATCTCGGTATGCAGCGCAGCAACCCCGTTAATGCTATAACTGCCTGCAATGGCAAGATGCGCCATTTTCACCTGATCATCGAACATGATTGCCATATGCGCCACCCGTTCCGGATCATCTGGATATTTCTCCATCAGCAGCTTGCAAAAACGTTTGTTAATCTCATCGATAATCATATACACACGCGGGATCAGATCGCGGATCATCGGCGCTGGCCATTTTTCAAGCGCTTCGCTCAAAATGGTATGGTTCGTATAGGAGACGGTACGGGAAACGATATCCCATGCTTCATCCCAGCCATAACCTTTTTCATCGAGCAAAATGCGCATCAGTTCCGGAATGACCAGCGTTGGATGCGTATCATTAATATGAATCGCAATTTTCTCTGGCAGATGATCGTAACTTAGCTTGAGCTTGTCATACGTGCGCAAAATGCTTTGCAAACCTGCCGAGCATAGGAAATATTGCTGCTTCAAACGCAACAAACGCCCTTCATAATGACTATCATCCGGATACAAAAACTCCGAGATCGATTCGACGGAACGATTGTAATTCAGATAGCTGTAATAGTTGCCTGCACCGTCCAGATTGCGATTCGCCATCTCTGGCACCGGCTCTGCACTCCATAGACGAAGCGTATTCACATGATAATCCGACTGATTGCCACGATAACCGATGACCGGCACATCGTACGGAATTGCCCATACCGCCTCATAATCACGCAGCGAAAAATACAGCTCACCATCTTGTTCCCGCGTATCTACATGACCGCCAAAACGAACTTCCACTTTGCGATCGGCACGGCGCACTTCCCATTCAAAACCTTTTTGCAGCCAATCATCCGGCAATTCGACTTGATTGCCGTCGACAATCTTTTGTTCAAACAAGCCATAACGGTAACGAATACCACAGCCATGACCGGCATACCCAAGCGAAGCGAGCGAGTCCAAGAAACAGGCGGCAAGGCGACCAAGACCGCCGTTACCAAGCCCTGCATCAGCTTCTTGTTCTTCAATCTCCTCTAGCGAAATGCCCAGATCGTCCAGACCGCTTTTCACGATGTCCAGCATACCCATATTTAGCAAATTGTTGCCGAGCAAACGCCCGATCAGAAATTCCAGTGACAAATAATAAACTTGCTTTTGCTCATCTTTACGCAGCTCCTGGTTCGTCGACGCCCATTCACTACCGGCAATTTCACGCATCATCTGGCTAAGAATCGTATACACGTCTTCAGAGGACACATCCGCTAACGGCTTACCAAGCTTGGAAACGATATTACTTTGAAAAATCTGTTTGAATTCTTCTTTATTTGTAAACAAAAGGCGATTCCTCCTGCAGTCAGTTTAGTAACTTTAGAGAGAGGTGCTCTTGGCTGTCACGTAAGGATGCTTGTGATCACCGATCAGCGTACGGTTATGGGAAATTTGCACATCTTTATCCAAGATGACATTTTCCAGTACCGCTCCGGCTTCGATGGTGCATTTTTGCAAAATGATTGAATTGACGACACGCGCGCCTTTTTCGACTTTGACGCCGCGGAACAAAATACTGTTCTCCACTTCGCCGCCCAGCACACAGCCGTTTGCAACAAGCGAATTGCTCACTTTGGCGCCTTCCAAATATTTAGCAGGCGCTTCATATTTGATTTTGGTCTGCACCGGATTTTCGCGGAACAGTTGTTGATAATTGTCTGGGCAGAGCAAATCCATACTGTTGCTATAATAGCTTTCCACCGAATTGATCACCGCGTTATAGCCTGTATAGGCATAACCAGCGATTTTGAGGCGGTTCGGATTGTTCTGAATCACATCGCGGAAAAAATAGCTTTTGCCGTGAGCGATACAGTAATTGATCTGCTCCAAATACAGCTCTTTGCTCATAATAAATGTTTCCACATAAATATTGTTGTGGCTTCTGTCTTGATGAATATCGGTTACAAAGCCTTCCGCATCCACTTCAATGCGGCGGCAAGCGCCATGTTCAGGACGCAGCTCATCGACTTTTTTGTAGACGACCGTAATGTCAGCGCCTTTTTCCAAATGATAAGCGTACACATCTTTGTAATCGATTTTGTTCACATGCTGTGTTCCGGTATGCACGACCACATCACCGTGCGCACGGTAGAAAAAGTCCATATTGTTATGAATATGCTGCAAATCGCCAAGCGATGTATCGGTTGGATCATGCCAATCCGGTGGCAAAATGAATAGTCCGCCGCGTTTGCGATCCATATCCCACGGACGACCTTCACCTAGATGATCCATCAATGAGCGATATTTACGGCGTACGAATAAAGCGATATCGCCTACGCCGCCGTACATCATATTAGACAGAGCAAAGTCGATTAACCGGTAACGACCGGCAAAAGGAACGGCTGCGCCACAACGAAAATAGGTCAGTTCCTTGAGTTGATCCAGTTCATGATCGAGATTGATTACCCCTACAAATCCTTTCATTCCTGTCACCGTCCCTCTGTTATGATTCGCTCGTTACGAGCATGATCTCATCTTGTTCGGTATGTCCGACACCGATTTGTGCACCGTCTTCGATCACGACACCTTCATTGACAATCGCGCGATGAATGCGGGCATTTTTGCCGATTTTGGCGCCTGGCATAATGACGGAATCGGTAATGACGCTGCCTTCTCCAACTTCAACATTGAAAAACAGCACCGAATGATTCACTTCACCGTGTACCATGCAGCCTTCATTAACGATGCTATTTTGTACAACTGCCGAAGGTGCGATATAAGCGGCAGGCTGGTTCGGACTGCGGGTAAAAATGCGCCAGCTCGGATCGTTCAGATCAAGCAGTGGCTGTTCGGACAGCATGTCCATATTCGCTTCCCACAAGCTTTGAATCGTACCGACATCGCGCCAGTATCCTTCAAACGGATACGCGTACAACACTTTGTCATCATTGAGCAAAAGCGGAATCAAATCTTTGCCGAAATCGTAAGACGATGCCGGATTGTCTTCATCTTTGATCAGATACGATTTGAGCACATCCCATTTGAACAAATATACACCCATCGATGCGAGCGTACTTTTCGGCTCAGCAGGCTTTTCGTCAAACTCATAAATTTTCAAATTATCATCGGTATTCAACATGCCGAAACGGGACGCTTCTTCAAGCGTGACATTCACGACAGAGATCGTGCAATCGGCATTTTTTTCGATATGGTAATCTACCATCTTCTGGTAGTCCATTTTGTAAATATGGTCACCGGAAAGGATCAATACGTGTTCAGGGTCAAAGCTTTCAATAAACTTAAGGTTACGGTAGATCGCATCCGCAGTACCCTGATACCAGCTACTGCCTTCCTGACGTTCGTGTGGTGGCAGGACGAACACACCGCCATTTTTGCGGTCCATGTCCCAGTCGTTGCCCACACCTATGTATGCGTGCAACACGGTCGGCTCATACTGTGTCAGAACACCTACGGTGTCGATACGCGAATTGGCGCAATTGCTGAGCGGGAAATCAATAATACGATATGTGCCGCCAAAAAAGACAGCGGGCTTTGCCAATGCTTTGGTCAAATCTTTCAGCCTTTTGCCCTGTCCTCCGGCAAGCAGCATAGCAACAACTTCTTTTTTACTCATGGAAAAGCCTCCTTCGTGTAAGTTGAACATGCATTACGCGACATCTAATAACGTGGAGAGACTAAAAATAGAACTAAGCTTGAATCTGTTCATGCACTGATCAAGCGGAGACTTTCCCGATGCGCATCAGCCGTATAGGCGTCTGTACCGTTCACCGGCTGTTCATGTTAAATTTTGCTGAAACCGAATGCCGGTAATATTTTGCAACCGGCACGCTTCCGCAAATTCAGCGGATGCGACAATAAGGCTAATGTCCTCGTTGGATCGTACCAGTCCATGTCCTTCCAGTGCATGCGAACGGAAAACGATAGATATGAAATGCGGCGGACTGCCGTGCACACCTGGTAACAGCGGCACATACGTCGATTCCTCCATATCCAGACAATCGATGACAGTCGTAATGTTCGGAACCTGGAACCCGCGCAGCGGCTCTCCATTAACGGTTACATCAGCATCAATCAACTGTACATCTTGAGGCGCATACTGACGAATTAGCGCTGACAGCCGTGGTCCGATCAAATCCGGCCCATCGGTCATAAACCAGTCAAACAACAACAACCGATCCAGATCGATATCCCCCTGCAAATGAAAGCGCGGTACTTTTGCCCAGTCGCGCTGCAAGGTGCCTTTTTTGAAGCTAAGATGATCCGGGGAGTCATTAAAATGATACTTAAACCAATAGCGGTCCGGATAAATGTCCGCTGGCAGCAGGAGATAACACATAGATCACTCATCCTTTCACACTTTCGCAGCATCCAGCGTAATTGAGCAAGGCAACCGTGTACCCTGTTCTCACATTGTGCTTACTATAAACCCGCTATACGTTCAATTCGACACAAGCATAGCAATTCCCTTCTGCAAATAACTAATAATCTAAACGATTTTGCACAAAACCGGAAGAAGTGCTGTCTGCTCCAGCATTGCTTATATACCCGATTTTACCGTTACTGTCACTTTTTACAAACTTTTTATGAGCATGATCTATCCTACTCGCCTTCAACGTACGGAAAGGATAACCTTTTTATCGCTTCATCACTTCAAATACGATGAAGCCAGCTCACAAATATGCCGATTGTGCTCCGTAATTTCGCTCCGCCGCGGCATCGGCTCCCAGCGGCTCACATCGTCTAGCCATGTGTTTGGCAGCTCAAGCGGGCTTTCACGCTGCCAGCGGGTCAACCAATCGGCAGGCAGCGGTAACAGCGGATGACGATCGATGTCGGCAAGCAGCGGATGCCCGCTCATTTCCAGCCATAATAGCGACCAAGCACGCGGTACGACCCGCCATATATCGTATCCACCACCACCGAGTGCTACCCAGCGACCATTGCAATAACGATGTGCCGCCTCATGAATCAGTTTCGGCATCTCGCGATAAATGCGCATCGAGCAATGAATATGTGATAACGGATCAAGCGCATGTGCATCACAACCATGCTGACTTACAATCACATCTGGGCGTGCGCATTCAAGCACCTGTTCCAGCACATCGCTGAAGCATTCCAACCACGAATCGTCCTCCGTATACGGTTCAACGGGCACATTAACCGTACAGCCAAACCCTTCACCCGCACCGCGCTCCTCTACCCGTCCTGTACCGGGAAACAAATATTTGCCGGTTTCATGAATCGAGTACGTAAACACATTCGGATCGGTATAAAAGCTCAGCTCCACCCCGTCACCATGATGCACATCGGTATCGATGTACAGTACTTTGGCTCCATACTGTTCACGAATATAACGAATCGCGATCGATGCATCGTTATAAATGCAAAAACCTGCTCCTTTTTGTGGTAATGCATGATGAAGTCCGCCGCCTAGATGCAGCGCATGCGCCGCCTTGCCGCTCATCACCAGTTCGGCGGCATGTACCGAAGCGGCAGCAATCGCGCTGGCACTGCGATGCATGCCTGGGAAAAATGGCGTCTCCTCCACATCCAAACCATACTGTCCAGCCTGGCTAACATAAGGTTCCACTGGAGATGGCAGACTGAGTTGTTTGACCGTTTCAACATATGCAGGAATGTGCACACTTTGCAGCAAACGCTCATCCAGTGGCGCTGCCGGTATATGAATATCGTTTGTGTTCAAACTATGCACCTGCTCTAGCAGCTCCATCGTCATGACCAAACGGCGCTGGTCAAACGGATGATCCCGGCGAAATACGTAGTTGAGACTGTCCGGATGATATACATAGGCTGCTTGCAGCATCGTCTCCATTGCCTCCTTTAACGATATGAATCAATACATAAAACGTTGACGAAAACGGAGTCGGTCAAACGCCTCCACCGATGATTGTGGCACCGCTCTACCTACTCGCACCATTAAACAATTCGCCGGATGCGAGCAAATTTCAGGATCATCGGTGGCAAACCAGACCATATCGACGTTTTTCATTAGCTTTTCCATCATTTTGCGGTAATCCCATACGTTTAATCCGGTACTTTCCAAATCCCAATGCCAGTAATATTCGGTCGTAAATACAATCACATTGTCGAGCTGCTGCTGCTGAAATGCAAGCTGGATCAGTTTTTTGGCGAGTCCAAGGCCTCGGTAATCGTTGGCAATTTCCACCGCTCCCAATTCGATTAAATCGTCCATATTGCCTTCTGACCAGCGCTCATATTCATCGGGATAGTGAAACGTCACATAGCCGACAATTTGATCGCCATCGGTCGCCATCATAATGCGTCCTTCGGGTAAATCGGCGATCTCAATCAATGCTTCATGCTGCTCAGCTGGACGGCGGAAAGCATCAAGTTGAGCGTGCATATGACACGCTGCTACTCGTTCCGGCGAGACCGGCCCTTCCAGCACCAGTTGTCCTTTTCCATCTGCACGATGTAATCGTTCGGTTTGCTTGATCTTAATATGTTCCATCACGGGTTCCTTTCCTGAACGTTATGATAACGCTTACGGCAAGGTGCCTGCTTTGATTATAGCCGATTTCACAACATTTGCATGCAGCTCAAATGCGAGCATAAATGGATACAGATACAGATACAGATACAGATACAGATACAGATACAGATACAGATACAGATACAGATACAGATACAGATACAGATACAGATACAGATACAGATACAGATACAGATACAGATAAGTCTATGCAAAAATCTCCGTGTCGTCACCTTTTACCAAATTAGGTGACGATACGGAGACTTTACAGTTATCGTTACAATGGAGCTATCCCGATAAATCGATGAGCCTGAGCACATACGCAAACGGACGAGACCTATAATCATTTAATCATTTCAACAAGCAGACAGCGATCAAATTGGACGCAACAGCGGAATGCTGTAACCGGCTCCCCAAACTAAATTAGAAACAGATTCAGATGAAGCGAAACTACGCAAGTACAGCAGCTGTCGATTGTGCTACTTACAAATGATCGTTATTTTATTTCACCAAATGCCTGCTATTATGTGTATATGTTCGGTTTGTCTAGGTTCGTTATAATGTCGTAATTAGCAGCATATTTTGCAAACAGCATTTCACTCAATCGATCACATCGGCAACTATACCGCTGGCAACTATACCGCTCATTGTCAGCCATTTTCCGCTGCTGTTGAATGGGTAGTCGTCGTACGTATGCTTGCTTGTGTGCGCACCGAACGTCCGGTATTAATGCGACCGACAACATATTGTCCGAATGGCACCATATGATTAAACACCCAGATCGTCACGATACAGCAGGCGATACCGGCGACAAACAATAACGGGATTTCCGCATAACCGAGCGCAATGCCCAATCGTTCTATAGCGCGATCCATCATCTCAAGGAAAAACCAATGTACCAAATAAATGCCAAATGAATATTGGCTAATGAGCGTTACGAACGGCGGAATGCGTTTCACACCTCGCAATAGCAAAAACAGCAGCAAAATCATGACGACCGTAAATCCGATCATATCGACCCGTTTGGAACCAAAGCCTAAGCTGGAAAATGCATTGTTATACACGACCCAGCCCGCCGTCAGCGGCAAGGCAGCGATAATCCACAATTTGTACCGTTCCAACCCGCGCAGGAACAGCTCGTAATGACGCCCGCAATAATAAGCAAGCGAAAAATAAAACAACCAACCGGTAAACGGCATCCAATAGCCGCGCTCCCATATGTACGCAGCCAGCCCACCAGCCGGTGGCGGCACCAAATTGAAAAAACCAAGATACAACACATTCACAAACAGCGACACACCGAGCACAACCGCCGGACGAAACCGATCGATATAGGCGGCATACAGCTGATGTAACACATAAAACTGAAAAATAACGAGCACAAACCAACCATGATACGCACCAAGCAAATTGTATACGACCAGCTTCGGAATCGACCAATCTTTGGTCAACCCAGACACAATCGCATAAAATATCGCCATACAAGCAAACGGGATTAGCAAAAAGCGAATTCGTTTTGCATAAAAGCCGTTAGGCAACTGTTTCGGATACGAATAAGCCAGAATGAGCGCCGAAATAAATACAAATGTAGACGTACCAAACGACAACAATCCAGCCAATGACCACAAACCAAACTGGATCGCTCCCTCACTGCTGTCCCCGGTAGAAAATTTGATCGAATGCAGCAGCACCACACTTAGACAGGCGATGACACGAATGATTGACACTTCATCGATCGTCCGCCTAGGCTTGGCTGCAAGCTGTTGATTAGTCATAATATTATACACCCCTCTTTATGTTGGATATCGTTATTCATACGTTTTATAATGTCGATTACGTCCCTCCTTCAAAAATACGCGAATTGAATAACTTTTGTAATATTATGTATGTTAATACGGAAAAATTCAATCCTTTTTTGCATCCAGATTTGGATAAACAGCTAGAAAGAATTTGAACATTTTGTGAAATGGTAGTATCTTAAATTGTAAGCGCTATATATGGAAGTGGATACGATACTTTAAATCATGTGGAGGTCATTATGGGAAAAGATACGATCGAAATCATTGCCGCCGAAGCTACACAAGCCAATATGATGGATTACGAGCAAGCCCGTAAGGAATTTGACTGGTCTGACGTCGAAAAACGTTTTAGCTGGCATGAAACCGGAAAGTTGAATCTCGCTTATGAAGCGATCGATCGTCATGCCACTTCCGAACTAAAAGATAAAGTCGCCCTGCATTACAGCGATCCGGGGCGGGATGAAAGTTATACATTTGAACAACTGCGCCGCGAATCGAACAAAGCTGCCAATATGCTGCGCAAGCTTGGCATCGGTAAAGGGGATCGTGTGTTTATTTTTATGCCGCGTACACCGGAGCTGTATTTTACATTGCTAGGCATTATTAAAATTGGCGCGATTGCTGGCCCGCTGTTTGAAGCGTTTATGGAAACGGCAGTGCGCGATCGTCTGCAAGATAGCGGTGCGGTCGCCATCGTTACCACGCCAAAGCTCGTTGGACGCGTGCCTGCCGCTGAGCTGCCCGAACTAAAGCATATTATCGTCTATGGCGATGAGTCCGAGCTGGATGAGAGCCATATTCATTTGGGCAAAGCGATGGCGGAAGCGTCTGATGAGGCGGAGATCGAATGGGTCGATGCGGAAGACGGACTCATTCTTCACTATACGTCCGGTTCGACCGGCAAACCAAAAGGCGTGTATCATGTGCATGGAGCGATGGTACAACATGAATATACCGGTCGCATCGTACTCGATTTGCAGCCTGATGATGTGTATTGGTGTACTGCCGATCCGGGTTGGGTGACCGGTACGTCGTACGGAATTTTTGCGCCGTGGTTGAATGGTGCCACCAATGTAATTCGTGGCGGTCGCTTTAGCCCGCAGGACTGGTACGAAACGATCCAGCGCTATAAAGTGACCGTCTGGTACAGTGCGCCAACCGCATTCCGGATGCTAATGGGTGCGGGCGATGAAGCGGTACAACAATACGATCTGTCATCGCTACGCCACGTACTGAGCGTCGGTGAGCCGCTGAACCCGGAAGTTATTCGCTGGGGCTATCGCGTGTACAAACAGCGCATTCACGATACATGGTGGATGACCGAAACAGGTGCACAATTAATCTGCAATTATCCGCGTATGGACATTCGCCCAGGCTCGATGGGGCGTCCACTGCCTGGTATCGAAGCCGCTATTCTCGATGATCAAGGCAATGTGTTGCCACCGCTGCGGATGGGTAATCTGGCAATCCAAACACCGTGGCCATCGATTATGCGCAAAATTTGGAACAATCCTGCCAAATATGAAGAATATATGCGCATTGAAGGCTGGTACATTTCCGGCGATTCCGCTTATATGGATGAAGATGGCTATTTCTGGTTCCAGGGACGAATCGATGACGTAATCAACACATCCGGTGAGCGTGTGGGGCCATTTGAAGTTGAAAGCAAGCTTGTTGAGCATCCGGCAGTTGCCGAAGCGGGTGTCATCGGCAAGCCTGATCCGGTACGCGGTGAAGTGATCAAAGCGTTTATTTCATTGCGTGAAGGTTATGAACCATCCGATGAGCTGAAACAGGACATTACCCGTTTCGTTAAAGAAGGTTTATCTGCCCATGCCGCACCACGCGAGATCGAGTTTAAAGACAAGCTACCCAAAACACGCAGCGGTAAAATTATGCGCCGTGTGCTGAAAGCATGGGAGCTGGAGCTGCCGACAGGCGATCTATCCACATTGGAAGATTGAACGATCATGGCTTGTTGCGATCCATTGTAGGTAGGTGTAGTCCTGTTCACGTTTATGACGAACAGTTTTAAAAGCGTGCAAATCCATTAGTAAGGTGAAACAAACTGTCCATAACTTGTTTCAAATAAATTCATGCTATGCCTATCTTATGATCGCTTCATCATAAACATGTTAAAGTGCGTTCGAACCTGATTTTTAATCGAAACAACCTATTATCTTGACTGCTTTACATGTTGGACTTAAAGCCACTGCATATCTTTATTTATAAAGAGAATCTGTACAGCATCAACTATATATCGAAAATAGCCAACGTATTGGCTTACATTGACTGGGAGCAGACGCATATAGGCGTGCTGCCCAGTCAATTTCTTTTGTGTAAGCCAAAATCCATATCGATGCCTAAAAAGGCTGTATACCCGTCATATTCACGACAGGCATACAGCCTTTTCCACTCGCTTTATCTATAGTTACGTTGTGATGCAGTAGCCTATCTGCTACCTATTGTGCATCGATCCAACGAGGTGAAATGATTGATGATAGCTCGGTAGCAACAGATCGTATCGTTATTTCGGATACTAGTAGCTTGTCTTACGTACATGTACAGTCTGTCGATCTAATCATCGTTTGATGATAAATAGGTCAAGCTACTAATGCCATCCTTCGCTTTATTTATCATACACTTTATTTCCATACGATCATGCTATACATTACAGACGTTTTTGCTTTTCCAACTGTTGTCCCAATTCGGCAAGACGTTCCATCTGTACAGGCTTGGACAAGACGCCATTCATACCGGCTTCGACAATCTGGTCATGATTATCTTTGAATACGTTGGCGGTAATCGCAATGATCGGAATATCTTTATTTTTGATGTTGTTGGAGTGACGGATCGCATAGGTCGATTCCAGCCCATCCATAACCGGCATCTGAATATCCATCAGTACGAGATCATAACAATCGTCTTGCTCCAGCAGACGGATGACTTCCAATCCGTTATCAACGGTGTCTACATAATAACCGAGCTTATTGAGCATACGCGATGTGATCAGACAGCTAATCCGGTCATCATCAGCGAGCAGTACACGTAACGGTGCACTTTCCTTATCAGGGCCATCGGCTACTTTTGGATGACGAGCGACCGTTTCGGACAGCTTTTTGACGATTGTACTAGAATCGCTGCGGGAATTGGATAGGATCGGGTAACGAACCGGAATCGTAAATTCAAACGTACTACCAAGACCCTGCTCACTCTCTACCGTAATCGTGCCCTGCATCAATTCTACAATTTGTTGACTAATTACAAGTCCAAGTCCGGTGCCGCCAAATTCACGGCTTTGTGAATCGTCCACTTGGCTAAAGCTCTGGAACAGCTTGTTCTGATCTTGTTTGGCGATGCCGATACCGCTGTCTTTGATACGAAAGCGCAGCTTCAGTTCCTCGCCTTGATCTTCAAATCCGGTTAGCGACACATCGACCGAACCGTGACGCGTAAATTTGACGGCATTGCCGATCAGATTGTTTAATACTTGTTTGAGACGATGCGGATCACCGTATACTCGCTGTGGCACGCTATGATCGATATATAAATTCAAGCCAATCCTTTTCTCCAATGTTAATGGACGGTGGGCTTTGATCGTCATATCCATCAGCTCATGCAAATTATATTCGATATGTTCCAGATTCATTTTTCCGGCTTCCGCTTTGGAAAAATCAAGAATATCGTTAATAAGTGTCAGCAATGTTTCCGCACTATTTTGCACGATTTTCATATTGTCACGCAAGTCTTCTTCTACCTCATTCAGCAAAATCAGCTCGGTCATGCCGATAATGCCATTCAGCGGCGTACGAATCTCGTGACTAATATTGGCGAGAAAGCGTCCTTTGGCAACATTCGCACTTTCCGCTTCATCTTTTGCTTGTAACACTTGCAGCTCTGCTTGTTTACGCTTCGTAATATCAAATTGAATACCGACAAAATAATGACATTCCCCATTCTGGTCAAAGATCGGGTCCAAATTGACTTCGTTCCAGAAAGAAGAACCGTCTTTACGATAGTTCAAAACTTCAATCGTTACGGATTGCTGTTTCGCGAGCGCTTCACGAAATGCTTGTACCGTCTCCGGCAGTGTATCCTCCCCTTGTAAAAAACGACAATTGTAACCGATCGCTTCCTCACGGGTATAGCCGGTCAAATCTGTAAAATGCTTATTCACAAATACAAGCGGGAAATCCGGCTTGCGTGCATCCGCAATCGTTACAGATGATTTTAAATTTTGAACTACATACTCCCAGTCAATCGCTGGTGCTTTAGGATCAATATTCATGCTGCCTCCCTGAGTGGGTATAATCAATTGCAGTAAGCAAACGTTATCTTCATAATATCAATAGCATAACATATAAAGGTCGGTTTTTACCATGTGCAAACCTTGTATACCGCCTAAATTGCTTACAATCTTTTTGGCGCAAAAAAACCGCCCGGCACCTCATACGACACCGGACGGGCAAAACAGGTTATTTCAGTGTTTGTAATCTATTAAATACGAGACGCGATAAAAAGCATTTTTGCATAGCAACAGCTCGTACTGCTTCAGTGTTTGCGATCTTCAAACGGTCGACCTCATCATGTCATAAATCGAAAGGTTCACGTTTTAAAGGAACCGAGTTGTCGAGACAGCATAGCTCCATGAAAACCAACTGCCTCAAGCTACGTGTAAAATAGCTTGCCAACACGCCTTAATTGATGTTAGCGCAAAACACGGCGAGCGGTTACATAGTGACTTTGCCAATACGCAAGATCGAGGTTTGAGATCGTAATGCCATTTAAGCTCGGACTATTATGAATGATCTTATTATCGCCTGCATAAATCGCTACGTGTGTAATTACATTTGGATCACCGGCTGAAAAAAAGAGCAGATCGCCTTTTTGCCATTGTCCACGTTCGACCGGAATACCGACATCTTTTTGATACCGTGTGCCCCAAGCCAGATCGATACCTTCCAACCCAAACACATACTTCGTAAACGAGGAACAATCGAACAATGTTGGTGCCTCATTTTTACCGTAGCCATATTGGGTAATCCCTTGTAATGCCAGCGCATTCGCCAAAATGCGATCCGCCGACGCTTCATCAAGCGGCTGCCCTGTAGACAATGTAGGGAAGTTAAATGTCGGTGCAGGTGGATTGAATGGTTTGTCCTCCACCTGATCGACTGTGTCCTGCGGCACTTCTGCCAAAATCGCTGTTTGCGAAGCAGGCAATGTGTACGATACATAATCAGTGGATACATAACCGGTGATGCCATTTTTGTCCTGTATTTTTACCCAAGCAGCTGTCGGCTGCTCCAATGCACTGAATACTTCACCAGGGGCAAGTACACGTAATACATTGCTGGTCGTATTCGGCTCAGCCCGGAAATTCACACCCTTTTCTACGATACCTGTGCCCGGAGCACTTGCAGATGTACTATTACTTGCTGTCGGGTTGGCAATCACAACCGGCGTTGATGAAGCAAGTGCAGGTGCCGATACCGTCGTGCTGGAAGAACTGGATGTGTTATTGCTCGTATTGCTCTTGCTGCCAGCAGTGCTTGCGGAAGTAGTGGTGCTGTTTTTGCTGCTCGTTGTGTCTGAAGCAGTAGCTGTACTACTTTTGTTGCCAGTTGTACTTGTTGTGCCTGTAGAAGCAGCTGTATTGCTTTTACTGCCGGTTGTACTGGAAGCGGACGACGATTTGGACGAAGTTGTCAGCGGTTTGTAGTCCACATACGTTGCCGATACATAGCCCATCTTCACCCCCACTTTGATATGAAGCCAGTGCGGGCTTACTTCGCCTAATATTTTGATGCTTGTGCCAGGCTGAAGTGTACTGTATACGGTGCTATCGATCGTTGGACCGGAACGAAAGTTAACGGGCATATTGATTTTACCAATCGGAACAGGTGTTACCGCCGCCTGGCTAATCTCTGGAGCGGAAGTTAACAATACGGCAGCAGTCAGTAGTGTGATAAGCTTTCTTTTCACTGGATGTCCTCCTCAGCGGTTCTCGATCTGTCCTGCTGTCTGATCAATGGAGTTATGTATAGATCGGGTAATCCTATGGCTGGATAGCGTATGAGTGCGACATGGGCATACGATTTTTGCATAATGGCTAAAATAATTGACGTTTTAAAGTAAGAAACTGGAAGCCGAGTCATGTTATACAGATGATAGCTAGTGATAGTCAAATCTGCTTTACTTTTGCTCCAAATCACGCCCACTGTAACCAATATATGCAGCATCGCTAAGCGACCGTATCATAATTGCTAAATTGGAACAATGAACAGGACCAAAGACTTAGTAAAACCCTTTATCCGTCTGCATCCAAGCTATGAAGATTCCCAAATTCATACAGTTAGCGCAAGCGATAAACACAAAAAAATGTGGCAAGCAAAACTGCGATTATAAACAAAATGACGAATACGTCATTTTTCTATCACAGTTGCTTACCACATTTATACCATATTGAATCAAATGCTGTCGAATAAAAATTACACGTAATTCACAGTTTTGTTACCTATTGTACATTCAAATATTGCTTAATTGCGTCTACGACGGCTTGAGCGAGCTTTTGCTGAAATTCATCGGTGTACATTAACGCTTCATCACCAGCATTGCTTAAATATCCCGCTTCAATCAGGACTGCTGGCATAGTCGTCTCACGTGTCACATGCAGACTCTTGGCATGGATGCCACGGTCTGGAAGACCCAACGCTTGCACAACATGATCATGGATCACTTTGGCAAAATCAAGGCTTTGCGGACGCGTATAATAAATCTCGGTGCCACTCGGTGATACTTTGGATGTAGTGCTGTTACCGTGAATGGACACAAACACATCAGCATGCAAATTGTTGGCGAGCTTGACCCGATCCGGCAATGTCGGATACGTATCATCACTGCGTGTAAGCACAAAATCGATATTCGGGTCTTGTTGTAACAACGCCTGAATTTTCAACCCCACTGCGAGTGTGAAGTCTTTTTCAAAACGTTTGTTTAAGCTGACTGCACCGGAATCCAAACCGCCGTGACCGGGATCGATAACGACGACCTTTTTGCCATTTTGCCCAGGCCCTGAGCCTGGTGTTGGCGTGATGCTAGTAGAGCCATTATCCGTGTTGCCTGTGTTACCATTGTTGTTAGGGTCGGTACTACCACCCGTCTGCTCACTACCATTCGTGTTGTCAGACACTGGCGTAACGGTGCCGCCTGGTGTATTGCTATTGTCGTTCGCACCGTTCAGCTCGACCATAACTAACCCTTTCGTATTGGTGATCACTTTGTACTGTTGTGCCTGATTCAAATCAAGCACGATTCGAACGGTCGATGGACTGCCACTAAACAAGGAGTAACGAACGCCTGCCACTTGCGGATAACCGGTGACGTCCAGTTTGCCAACTTGACCGACCGACATCGTTTGTCCACCGAGAAAAGCAGTGGAAAAGCCTGCTTTCGGCAAATCAAGCACGATTCGGTTCGGATTCGTCAGCGAACTGTACTTCGGTTTCACATTGCCATCTATCGTTACGGTCAGCCGATTGTCGCTAAAGCTAAGCGCATTCACCATTGCACTTGGGGAACTTGTACCCGTATTAGCATCTTTGTCTGAACTGTCAGCGCTTCCGTTAGTGGAAGAACCGTCTTTATCGCCCGCGCTGTCCGATTGACTTTGCTTCGTCGTCACCAGTACTGTTTTGGAATTGTTATCCCATGTGACGGTTGCACCGGTATTTTCAGCGAGAAAACGAAGCGGCACTAGCGTTGTACCATGCTGGATAATTGGCGCTGCCTCCAGATCAAAACTTTTGCCGTTTACGGTAGCTTTGGTACTGCCAGCGACAAGTGCTACCACATTAGAGCCTTGGCTAATCGTAGCGGTCTGACTCGGACCTGACCAATCGACTTTGTAGCCAAGTTGTTCAACGACGACCCGCAGCGGGATCATCACACTGCCTTTCACGCTCACAATCTGCACGTCATCCGGCATGCTGATCGCTTTGCCGTTCAGATTGATGTGCGCCTGTTGTGCGGCATGCCCAACCGATGGCATTACCATCAGCAATAGCACGAGCACCATTCCCAATATCCAGTTGTGTTTTTTGTTCATACATTCCCCTGCCATTCTCTTGTTGACATTGATTTTGTAAATGAAGCCCAGTCTGTCATGAATTTCTGACTTGTCTGCTTGTCAATGCTACAAATATTATATCGATTATTTCCGCTACATCATTAGCTTAACATCGACAAACGGCAATAAATCGCCGCACTTTTTCTATATAAATAACAGCGGACTAATGTGAAATGTTGCAATCTGATCGATTCGGACCGATCGAAATAAGAGCGTTCGCTGGCTGTACATTATGTAATATGCATATTCGCTGTACAGATTGCACTCATTTCAACACTTGTACACTGTTGGATTACTGAATAAACTGCCGACGACAACAACTGGGTGACAAGTAACCGCAGCCATGCGCACGATGGCTTGGACCGTATGGACATCCATCATTATTCCATAGATTCCCCCTTTGCCTTGATGACGAATTGCCTTCACGAATGTATAGTACGATCCGCTAGTGTAAATCAAATCGTCAGCTTTGCCAGCTTGGATGCACATTAGGCGTCACATGCAGGCTCATCCCATCTTAGAGCATTTCAATCCGCATGATGCACTATGTATATCTTTTATTATGATAATCAGAATATAGTGGCTTGTAAACTTTGCCGCTCCTAAGGTGCGCAGCTACGCCTTTTACCAAAAAATAGAAATCAGCACGATGCTCGTTACTATTCGATGCCTCTATTCGCCAACTCTATATGCATCTTCTTGAAAAAAGTGCTTAAATGTTTGCATTGTATCGTACCGTATTAGCAAACTTTGCACTACAATAAATCTGTTCCTTCGCGAAGAACAGTTTTTTGTAAACGCATACAATAAGCTGGAGGCTGATGAATACCGATGAAAAAAATGATGAAGCGATTCACCGCACTGGCGCTTAGTCTAGCGATTATAGGCGGACTTAGCGTTACGACGGCAACTGCACCTAAAGCCGCAGCGGCAACTGCATTCGCCAAAGGTGCGGATGTGAGCTGGCTGTCGGAGATGGAATTTTACAATTGGGCGTTTTACAATGATGCTGGCACGAAGCAAGATGCTTTGCAAATTTTAAAAGATCATGGCATCAATTCCATTCGCCTACGTGTATGGGTAAATCCATCGATTAATTTCTCCAATAAAGCGGATGTAGTGAAGCAAGCGGTACGCGCCAAAAATATGGGCTTCCGCATAATGATTGATTTCCATTACAGCGATGTATGGGCAGACCCGGCGCATCAGACTAAACCGGCTGCATGGAAAAATAAAGACTTTAACGGACTGAAACAAGCGGTATACGATCATACTTACGATGTACTGAATACATTGAAATCGCAAGGTGTTACGCCAGAATGGGTGCAAGTCGGTAACGAAACGAATGACGGCATGTTATGGGAAGACGGACGCGCTTCGAAAAGCATGAGCAATTTTGCACAGCTAATCAATTCCGGCTATGATGCGGTGAAAAAGGTGAATGCGGGTACAAAAGTAATTGTGCATGTATCAAACGGTTATGACAATTCACTGTTCCGCTGGATGTTTGACGGTCTAAAAGCAAACGGTGCCAAATACGATGTAATCGGGATGTCACTGTATCCGGACAAAAACAACTGGCAGACGTTAAATCAGCAAACGCTGACCAATATGAACGATATGGTCGCTCGTTACGGCAAGGAAGTGATGATTAGCGAAGTCGGTATGGATGCAAGCGATCCGGCGACAAGCAAAGCGTTTTTGAGCGATATTTTGGCGAAAACGCGGGCGGTGTCGGGCGGTAAAGGTCTTGGTGTATTTTACTGGGAACCGGAGCAGTACGGGACGTGGTATTCGTATACGAAAGGCGCATTTGATTCGAAGGGGAAAGTGACGATTGCGTTGGATGCATTTTTGAATTGATTGAACTAAGCAAATTAGCAACACAAAAAAGCGTATTTCTTCACCATAGAAAATACGCTTTTTTGCTATATATGCATCGCATTCATCATTTGGATGCAATCTTAAACGAAAACACGGTACAGCAATATTCACTGCACCGTGTCCCTCTACCGTTTACCGACTCCGTTTACGCTTCAAAATCCGAATTCCATACGCTTCCAACTCAATCGTACTACATCCAGCCAGCTCTGTTCCAGCGATCAGATCGTCATAACTATGCTCGTCCAACTGAACCGACTTCGTTTCATTGCTGTAATTTTGTACAAATACAAATTCATCCTTTCCTTGCACACGAGCATGGGCGGTGACATGTTGCGGCAATGCTGTACGAAGTGTGCGCTTTACGTTAGCTTTATGCGTAATCCGTTCGATCAGATCGCCGATAAAATGATCTACCGTACGTGCGGCAATATAATATGCTTCACCTTCACCATAATGATTTACCGTCAGTGCCGGACGTCCAGCGTAAAAGTCGTCGCCATATACAGCAAGTGCTTCCGCTCGTTCCAGATGGATCAGGTCGCACAGATCGCGTACTTCGTATTCGCCTTGCAGTTGCAGCGCGTTACCGCTACTGGCGATCAGGCGGTTGCGGTCATGTTCATGCAAACCATCGATTTCTTCCGACCATATACCTAGTACGTTACGCAGCGGGCCAGGAAAGCCGCCGAGGAAACAAAGATCGTTTTCATTGACAATACCTGACCAGTACGTGCTGAGCAGTGTTCCGCCTGCTTGCACAAACCGCTCGAAGTTTTCGCCTACCCCTGCGCGTACCATATATAACATCGGTGCGACAACTACTTTGTATTTGGACAAATTTTGCTCCATATCGATCACATCGACCGCGATGCCACGTTCCCAGAAAGCACGGTAGAAGTTCAGCACCGTTTGTTCATAGCCGATCCCGGAGTTGCGTGGGCCTTGACTGTCTTTGACTGCCCAGCGATTTTCCCAGTCGAAAATAACGGCAACTTCCGCTTCTACACTACTTCCACGTACGCTTTGCAGGCGTTCCAATGCATCGCCTACCTGCTGCACATCATGGAAGACGCGGGTATGTTCATGACCGACGTGGTCAACGACTGCGCCATGCAGCTTTTCGCTAGAGCCTTGGCTTTTGCGCCATTGGAAGTATTGTACCGAGTCGGAGCCATGCGCGACCGCTTGCAAGGAAGACAGCAAATGCATACCTGGACGTTTGTTTTTACTGATCGGCTGCCAGTTAGTCAAGCTTGGCGTACTTTCCATGAGCAGGAACGGTTGCTGCTTGATCGAGCGCACGATATCGTGCATCATGGCGATTTTGGCAGCTTGCATCGTATCGCCTTCATGATCATGCCATGTCGGATAACTGTCCCATGACAAAATATCGAGCAGGTCAGCAAATTTCCAGTAATTCAATCCTTCAAAAAATTCCATAAAATTCGTCGTAACTGGTAGCAAACGCTCGGTTCTACGCAGTGGTTCCACTTCATGACGGCAAAAATCAACCGTCTGGTCGGTGACAAAACGACGCCAGTCCAAGTTCATACCGTGTACTTGTGTCTCCCCATGCGGTGCCGGCGATTCCACTTGCGACCAATCCGTATACGTATGGCTCCAAAATGTCGTCCACCATGCGCGGTTAAGCTGCTGCAAATCGTTGTTGTATTTCTTTTTCAGCCATATGCGGTACGCTTCCTGGCAATAATCACAATGACATTCCCCACCGTATTCATTGGAAATATGCCAGCCGATTACTGCTGGATGATCGCTGTAACGCTCCGCCAGCAGCGTATTCATCGCGGTTACTTTTTGCCGATACACTGGGGACGTGAAGCAGTGATTATGACGAAAACCGTGCAGATTGCGCACACGATTTTGCTCTACACGCAGCACTTCCGGATACTTAGCAGACATCCACGCTGGACGCGCACCGCTCGGGGTAGCGAGAAAGGCGTGTATACCATTCGCTGCAAAACGATCCAGCACCTGATCGAGCCATTCAAATGTGTAGACGCCTTCTTCCGGTTCCAGCGCCACCCATGAAAAAATGCCAACCGACATTACATTACACTTCGCCAGCTTCATCAGCCGAATATCTTCTTCCAAAATATCCGGGCGATGTCTCCACTGCTCCGGATTATAGTCTGCACCATGCAGCATTGCTGTCCAAGTTGGAGTAACATTGGTAGTGAAATTTGTCATAACAAGCTCCTTTGAATGGTAGTAGAATTACTCTTTCACCGACCCCAACGTCATCCCTTTCACAAAAAACTTTTGCAAAAACGGATATACGATCAAAATCGGCGCTGCCCCGATAAAAATTTGTGCCGCTTTGACGGTCGTTTGCGAAATCAATTCCATTTCTTTCGGACTGGCGCTCATCGAGCTCATATCTTGCTGAATGATGACCGTTTGCAGGAAAGTAGCGAGCGGAAATTGATTTGAGTTGTTCAGATACAACAAACCGTCAAACCAGGAATTCCAGTGAAATACCATACTAAACAATGTAATCGTCGCAATCGACGGCATCGAGATCGGCAAATACATCGTGAACAATGTGCGAAACGGGCCTGCACCGTCCATAAATGCCGCTTCTTCCAATTCTTTAGGAATGCCCCGAAAAAAGTTCATCATCAAAATAACGAGGAATGTATTCACCGCACCAGGCAGTACGAGCACCCAGAACGAATCGATCAGACCGAGCTTTTGAATGACGATATAAAAAGGCACCAGACCGCCGGTAAACACCATGCTAAATACGAATAGCCACGAGTATATAGTACGTCCTTTAAACACCGATTCTTCTTTGGATAGCGGATAGGCAGCAAGGAAAGTGAGAAACAGCGTAATCGCCGTCCCAATTACGGTACGCAATACGGAAATCCAGATCGAATGCAAAAATACCGGATTAAACATCGTCTTTTTGTACGCTTCAGTTGAGAACTGAATCGGCAACAAACCGACCAGATTGGCATCGGCTGCCGCCTTGGAGCTGAACGATACCGCCAGCACATGGATGAGCGGCACGACACACATTACCGCCAGCAAGATGAGCAGTGCAATATTGAATACATTAAAGATACGATAACCTGTTGTTTTGTAATACATCGTTTCCCTCTTTTCCTTCGTAAGTCATTAGAAGATGCGGTAATTCGCCCATTTGGCAGCCGCACGATAAGCAAGCAAAATCAGTACCATACTGATTACAGATTTAAACAGACCGATCGCTGTACCAAAGCCCATTTCGCCATTCAAAATCGCAGTACGATACACAAATGTATCGATAATATCGCCCTTTTGGTAAACGAGCGGATTGTACAAGTTAAAAATTTGGTCAAACCCGGCATTAAGCACATTACCGAGCGCCAATGTACCAACAACTGCCGCAATCGGCACAATCGCTGGAATCGTAATATGAATCGTCTGCTTCCAGCGTGTCGCTCCGTCCATCTCTGCCGCCTCATATAGCGCCGGGTTAATACCCGCTAATGCAGCGAGGAAAATAATCGTATTGTAGCCGAATTCTTTCCATACATCCGATACGATTACCGTAAACCGGAACCAGTCGTTATCACCGAGGAAAAAGATCGGCTGCGTGCCAAATAGCGCGCCCAATATGCGATTGGCAAATCCATCCGTAGCGAGCAAATCGATCAAAATACCGCCCAAAATGACCCAGGACAGAAAGTGCGGCAAATAAACGAGTGTCTGGATCGTCCGTTGCAGCTTTACGCGGCGAATCTCGTTCAGTAAAATCGCAAACACAAACGGCACAAACAGATTAAAAATCAGCTTCAGCACAGCGATAATCAATGTGTTCCAAATGACCTGTACACTGTCTTGACGTTCAAACAGATAGCGGAAATTATCCAGACCGACCCAGTCCGAGCCGCTAAAGCCGAGCCACGGCTTGTAGTTTTGGAATGCCATCACAATGCCGCCCATTGGTAAATAACTAAACAACAGCAGGAAAATCATCGATGGCAGTAGCATCATATGAAACGGCCACGTTTTCTTTAATGTTTTCATATACTCTCCTCCTACTTTCAAGCAACGCCGATGCAGGTCAAGCTAAGCAAATAACGACCCGGAGACCAGGTCGTTATGCTGCTCCTATGCTGCTATATCCGCTACAGATAGTTTTTAGATTATGGCGAATTATTTTTTGATGCTGCTGTACCAGTCGTTTACTTCTTTTGTTACATCATCGCCACCCGACGATTTCCACGTTTGCACAAATGTATCAAACGCATCGACTGGGGATTTGCCATAGATGATTTCGTTAAATGTCTGGCTTTCGATTTTGTTCAAGTAGTCCATTTTCGTTTTCATGCTTTGTGTCGTTGGGCCGGTGAACATATCCGGGTACGAGCTATCTTTTTGCGACATTAACACTTTAGCCGCTTCCGGTGTTTGTTTGCCGTAATTGGTCGCTACGTCGCGCTCCAGACGTGTTTCCGGTTTTGCCCCGTTGGCAAGTTTCAGCAACGCATCCATCTGTGCGTTCGGAATGCGTGCGCCGTCACGCACGAGCAAGTAACGTACGCTGTTCACATAACCGCCAGGAATTTTATCGATTGGAACGGTATTGCCAGAGGCATCCAGATCGTAGTCATAGCCTTTAAACAGACCGTTTTTAAACTCGCCTTTGGCATCTGGGTTGGCGAGGTTATCGAACATATAATTTTCGTAGGTGAACAGTGCTTCAGGATGCTTCATATTTTTGTTGATCAAAATGACACCGTTAGTTGTGCTCGTGCCGTGACGCATCGCTTTGCCATTTGGACCGGCTGGAATCGCAATCGGCGTCCAAGCCGCATCCGGTACGTTTTTCACTGTATCTTGCAACGGCCAGCCGCTCATCCAGTATGGACCTGGAATAATGCCTGCTGTCCCTGCAACCGCTGGCTCGGATGTTTTGTTTTCATCCCATAGTGCCGCTTCTTTCGGGATATAGCCTTTGTCGAACCAGTCTTTCAGCTTCGTCAGACCTTGCTTCATCCCCGGCTGTACGGAACCGTATTGCAATGTGCCGTCAGCAGCGACATTCCATTGCTGTGGCAATGTACCGTACGCGCCGAAAATCCACGACGGATCGCCCATCCATGTGTTCATCGATGTTTTGAAACCGATGCTGAGCGGAACGACTTTGTCCGGGGACAGACCGTCTGGGTTTTTGTTTTTAAACGCATCCATTACTTTTTCCAGCTCATCCATATTGGTTGGTGCTTTCATATTCAGCTTGTTCAGCCAATCTTGACGAATCCACAGTACATAATCGTGGTTGTAGGCATAGTCAAGTACCGGGATGCCCATTTTTTTGCCTTCACGGATGTATGGGTTCCATGCGTTCAGGTCTTGTGACATCGCTTTTTTCCATGTAGCAGAAGCGTATTTATCAAATAGCGGACCGACTTCGCTGAACATGCCGGAATCGATCAAATCTTGAGCAAGCTGTGAATCGGTATCACCGATCGTTACGACATCTGGCATTTCCTGACCGGATGACATGGCGAGACGCATTTTAGTAGCAAACGCTCCGTTCGTATCGGTTACTGACCAGAGCGATTTAATATCGATACCAAGCTTATCTTTAGCCCATTTGGTCGCTACGTTATTTTCGATTGATTCACCGTTTTTGAATTGCAATGTTGGGTCTACGCCCCATACAGTCGTTACGGTTACTGGTGGATCGTATTTTTCTTTGTATGCGTTTTCAGTTGTTACCGCTGCGGCTCCATTGCTCGAACTGCCGCCTCCACCGCATGCAGCCAAACTTCCCGCTGTCAGCATCGTGGTTAGCAAAACTGCCGCTATTTTTTTCATTCCCATATTGCTTGCTCCCCCTTCAAGTTAAACACCGTTGTACGTGAACTGTTTTGTTCCATATGTTTATTATACGTGAGGGGTACAGGAGCGCCTATGTCACGAAGTTAACATTCCTGCACCTTTAGCAAGGTGTTGGGGGATTTGGCAAAACAAAAGAGCATATTGCTTTGGAGTGCGGGAATTTACAGTCTTTTCTTAGCTGTAAATTACTGCGACTTCAGCGAAAGCATATGCTCCTAGTTAGTTTTTGGTAGCACCATGTCATGCTGGGCAGCAAATTAGGGTTTACTTAGCTATCCCTAAACTCATTCGGCGTCATGCCGTAATGTTTTTTAAACAGTTTGCTAAAATATTGCGGGTTTTGATAGCCGAGTTCGGCGGTGATTTCGTAGATTTTGCGGTTCGTATGTTTGAGCATGTAGAGCGCTTTTTCCATGCGGATACGAATAATGTAGTCGCCTAAACCTTCGCCGGTTTCGGTTTTGTAAATTTTGGACAGGTAGACCGGGTGCAGATAGACACGGTCAGCGATACTTTTAACAGATACGTCTTGACCTAAGCTATCGGACACGATTTCCTGTACTTGTTTGACGATGCGGCTGCGGCTTGGTTCGGTGTTGGAGCTGCTTTGTTGTACTTCAAGGCGACCGAGCACATTCATACACCAACTCCGCAAACGATCGAGCGAACCGGTAATATGCTGAGCGGCAAAAGGATCAAGACTGCCGGCATCGCTTTCGCCTAGCATATGACCGTGATGGTGAGACATATAGACGAGCGCATTGCTGACGGCAAGGTACACTTCGTACAGATGTTCATGGGTTAATGGTAGTGATTCCAATGAATCGAGCACAGACAGCACTTTGTCACGCGCTCCGTTCCATTGTCCCGATTCCAGCAAATGAATAAGTGTAGGCGGCTTGTACAGTGTCTCCATATATTTGATCACTGCCGGACGTTGTTGAATGCCTTCGGCTTGCTGCAACCAGCGCAAACGAGCGTCGTCGTTTTGAGCGACAGGATGCTGTGCCGAACGCAGCACCTGACGGTACGCCATCGCCATCTCGGTCGGGAATAGAAATGGCTCGCTCACATAGACGGTAAGCTGTATTTTCAAATACGTTGCTGCGCTTGTGATGAGCGTTTGCAATCGTGCTTGGTTATCTGCGTGCGACCGTGCTCCAGTTTGCCAGAGCAGAATTAATCCGCTATGCGGCGTACGACCAAACCAGACTGGATCATGTTCACCGAGCAGCTCGGCAGCGATATTGCCAAGCGCGTATTCTAGCAATCGTGCTTCACTTTCCTCCATACCACGTAATGAACTGCCGGTGGACATGTACAGCATCCGAGTTTGGCGCTGCGGTTGCAGGTTGATCTCATAGCTTTCCAGCCGCTCATACAGCTCGCGCTCACCAAGCTCACGTCCAAGCAGCATATCGCTGAGCAGCCCGTCACGCAGCAATTCCAATTCAGATTGACGGCGATAAGCAAGCCGATTGTATTTGTCGAGTTGACCCCATTCCTGCTCGATCACATCGACCGCTTTACTAACACTTTCTATAAATTGATCATCATCGACCGGTTTTAAAATATAATCGCTGGCGTTCAAACGAATCGCTTTTTGTGCATATTCAAAATCCGAATGCCCGGTCAATACGAGCGAACGTACATGAGGCCAGCTTTTGTTTAGCTCACTAAGCAGCTCTAGTCCATCACGATCCGGCATCCGAATATCGGTGACAACGAGCTCAATTTCATGCTGCCGCAGCAATTGCAGTGCATGATCGACCGAAGCGGCACAATATACTTCATCGATACGCAGTTGTGCCCACGGAATCGTTAACGCGAGACTTTCCGTCACATACGATTCATCATCTACAAGCAAAATATTAACCATATTTATTCCCTTCCCTGATCTCTTTCGTCGGTTATTTCTGAGCTTATCTACTTACTGCATCATATGCATTGCAGTCTCTCCTGTTGTTTCTCCTGTTGTCTGTGCTGCTTCTGCTCGTTCGGCGCGCCAGCTTAACGTCACTTTCAGCCCGCCCAACTCGGAAGCACTGAGCGTTACCCCTGCATCGTCGCCAAACCGCAGCTGCATCCGCTGATGCACATTCCATAGCCCACAGCCCATTTCTGCACCGAGCGGTTCCTGCAAGCTGTTCCATAACTGGAAGCGTCGTTCCTCATCGAGTCCTTTGCCATCGTCTTCGACACTGATCTGCCAGTGCTCGCCATCGCGCCCGCCTTTGATCGTCAATTGACCGGCAGACGAATACGGCTCAATGCCATGAATGACAGCATTTTCCACTAATGGCTGAATTAGCAGCGGCGGAATCGGCACCGCTGTCAGCGCTTGTTCCAGCTCTATCGTATAATGCAGCCGCGACATGCGCATTTGCTGAATCGCCAAATAATTGCTTACAAATGCCATCTCCTCCGCCAGTGGCACGAGATCGCGCTCTTGCCTTGTCGTGTAGCGGTAATATTGAGACAAGTTTTTCGACATTGCAATGACAGCTTGCTGGTTGTTTAGCTTCGCCATACTCGTAATAAATGAGAAACAATTGTAAAAGAAATGCGGATTGATTTGTGATTGCAATTGCTTCAAACGCGCTTCACGCACATGAATTTTCTCCAAATACACATGTTCAAACAGCATTTGAATTTGCGCCACCATCGAATTAAAACGATCCGACAAATAGGCAAATTCATTGCGTCCTTTGGGCGCAATCCGGACTGAATAGTCTTCTTGTTTTAACCGATTAAATCCGGCAATCAGCTGACGCATCGGCACTTGCACTTGCGCATACAACAAATACGAAGCGATACAGCTCATCAACAACAAGACGATCATCGCCAAATAAAACAGATGATTGGAATCATCGATCGGCTTCAAAATATCGTCCAGCGGAATATAGTCGATCATATACCAGCCCGTCGCTTCCGACCGTACGACATTGACCATATACGGTTTGCCGTCCACTTCGATCGTACGGCTTTCCAAATCTTGTAATGGCTGCTCATGCAATGAGGAAATGAGCTCATCGGTCAGCTGATGATCGGCAGAGCGATTGTAGATTGTGCCAAAGGCAGGATTGTAATAAAACGGATCACGCCGGCCGTCGCTTTTGAATTTATCGAGCATGTCTTGAATGTTACCGCTATCAAATTCCACTTTGACGACCGTGCTAATATTGTTCGCTGCTACGGTCGCATTGTATGGTAAAATCGATGTCCATGAAAATTCAAACTCGGTTGATGCGCTGCTCTGTCTCCCCGGCAACTTGCTCACCTGCCAGCCGGAGTGGAAACTTTGCAGCGCTTCTTTTTTGCTAATATCGGTCACATCATTATCGGTAATAAGCCGTTCCAGTGACGGCGAATAGATCGATAGCCGACTGCGCCAGTTGGAGGAACTTTCCTGAATCGCGAGCTTGCTCTGAATGCGTTTAACTAAATTGATCGCATCGAGATTCAAATATCCATTTTGCAAATACAGATCGTTAAAGCTAACGATATCCGGATCATGAATAAGCAAATTCGGCCATGAAGCGAGCAGCTCAATATTCGTATTCACTTGATTTTGAAAAAAGCTGAGCTGATTCATATTCGACTGATTCAGCTCCTTACGCAGCACATTCGCTGTCGTGCGGTTAGAATAACTGTACATTACGATAACAGGAATGAGCATGAGTACGACAAGAATGACAATCTTAGTGAACAGGTTGTAGCGGGACATCCTCTTTGCACTCCTTCATCTTTACCAGCGATAGCCGCCAGTACGACGGATCAAATACATGCCGCCGCGCATTAAAATATAACCGATACCGCTAATAATCAGCATCATCCCGGTAAAGACAAGCATAAAACGTAGCTGTGACGGATCGTTAACGACCGTCATCATATCATTCAGCACATTGTGAGGCTGTGTGAACACATCCCAGCTGTTCCAGCGAATAAAACGTCCGATATAAATGCCAATGCTGCTCAAGATGAGTACGAGCGCCGCAAACAACCAACTACGCCATAAGCCATACCGCTCGGCAATATGTTGCTGCACCGACGATAGCGCATACGTGCCCAAACCAAGCCCAAGCGTACCAGCATTAAAAAACAGAAACAGATGATACCAAAATTCCAAATCTTCAGCAAAACGCCCACTCGGTCGATAATGGACAAACGGATGAATGAGATCGGTCACCAAATACGCTGCATTCGGATAAAAGAACAACCAGCAAATGCCAAGCAATACGATCACAATTTTCCCAACCAGCCTCAACCTCCAGTAACGGCTTAGCGCAATCGCACCGTCTAGCAACAGCGCAAGCAAAGCAGGTACCCAAGCGAGGAAAATGTCCCAATTCAAAAATCGATACAGCTCACGCCCTGTATACACACGCAAATGTGACCCGATCCAGAAGCAAAATAACGTCGCTATGCCCAGCACAACTAGCATCACCAGCTTGCCTATCCACGGCTTTGTTCCCCACACGGTATCATTCATTACCTGCTCCCCCCATCTCTTACTTTGGCACAACTTGACGCAAATTGTTGACACAACTCCTCTACGTACTCGCGGCGCACAAGCCGATCTCGCCACGTTTGCGGAATCGTTTCATAACCGTAATACATACCGGCAAGCCCACCGGTCACCGCTCCGGTCGTATCGGTATCTTCACCTAAATTCACCGCCTGTAGTACCGCTTCACGATAACTGTTCGTATGCAGCAATGTCCACAAACTCGCTTCCAGCGTATGCAGCACATACCCGCTCGACTGGATCGACTGCTGAGGCAATGTTATGAGCGAACCGTTCCAAATGCGCTGAAAACGTTCCATTTCGACATGTTCGCTATACTGCTGCCGGATCGTCTCGCATAGGGCAGTATAATGCTGCGCCAGCGTACGCGTTCTGCCATACTTTAATAGCCCAATCGCAAATTCAATATAAATCACGCCCGCCAAAATGGACACTGGATGCCGATGCGTCAGCGAAGATACACGCCGAATCCATTGGTATCGGGTCGCCATATCCGCCTCTACCAACCGATACGCCAGCGGCAAAATGCGCATTAATGACCCATTGCCATTGCTGTATTCATCCGTACCGCCCGCTTCCTCGGCAACCGTAGCGGGCTGCTCCAAACGCTCAATCGCTTGCCGGGTCGCAATGCCGATATCAAACAGCTCATCATGCGCCGTCCACATTGCTTGGCGATACCATTGGATAAAACGACGCCCCAAATCGTCGGTATTCAGCAGCGGATACATGTGCAGACTATATAACAGACACATCGTCATCGTACTGTCATCCGACCAAGTGCCAGGCGGCTGACGATGCGTGCCATAGCCGATCATATCGGTCGCCGGCTGCCGGGCAATCTCCGAGCGGCTCATAAATTCATACGGTACACCAACCGCATCACCGACAAATAAACCGATGATACCGTCGCGGACGTTCGCAAGTGGATCGCTATGATGCTCCAGATGTTCATTACAATCGTTATGTATATTCATACAGTATGTACTTCCTTTCTGTAAATGATCATTTTAGATATGATAGTAACAACGGCTTGTTGGACTACCGTAGTTACACATCCCAAACACGGTACAAATGATGATATAATCATCTTAATATACAGCTTTCATCCATTATAAGATAGGCACAACGTACAGCTTGGTACGGCATATGCAATCGACATTGTTGGCAGACCGAGCGTACATATTAAGCTGAACTTGAACCAAAGGAGCGAACACCATGATTATCGATATGCAGCATGTCAATTGGCAACGTGAGACAGGGACAATTATTCACGATATTTCCTGGCAAGTGCAGCCGGGAGAGCACTGGTGTTTGCTCGGGCTAAACGGCTCCGGCAAAACGACATTGCTCAATATGATTAATGGATATATATGGCCGACAACCGGTAAAATCGCCGTGCTTGGTGAAACGTATGGTGAAGTCGATCTGCGCGAACATCGCCAAAAAATCGGCTGGGTCAGCACATCGCTACAACAACGTTTGCATGGACGCGATACGGCAGAAAGCATCGTATTAAGCGGCAAATTCGCTTCGATCGGTGTCTACAGCGTCATCGGTGAGCAAGATCAGGAACAGGCACTATCGCTTATGCGTCAACTGGATGCGGATCATCTGACCGGACGCACCTATGATACATTATCTCAAGGGGAGCGGCAACGTATCTTAATTGCGCGTGCGCTAATGGCTGAACCGGAGCTACTTATTTTGGATGAGCCGTGTACAGGGCTGGATATATTCGCTCGGGATCAATTGCTGCATCGTGTACAGCAAATTGCCAATCGTACACAAGCCCCTACATTGATCTATGTGACCCACCATATCGAGGAGATTATGCCTTGTTTTAACAAGACATTGCTGCTGCGTGACGGTCGTGTATTCGATGCAGGTGATACCGCCGCTATGCTCGCTTCGGCGCGTTTGAGCGAATTTTTCGGCACCGAGGTGGACGTTCGTCCTGAGCCGGGCGCACGGTATTCAATTCGGCTGAGCGGGCATGACGCCATTTCGTAAATACCGATAAACGAGCAGAGTGGCTGTTAACTGTACGTTACGGCATTTGGGCTGTACGTTAGATGTACGTTATTGATACAACTCCTTTACTTTTGCACTCTCTATTTTGAATTTCGATTTTCCAGTATTGTCTAATTACGCCCCGGCGAAAGGAGTATTATCATTTATGAAATATCGATATCTTGGTCGCAGTGGCTTACAGGTGTCACTGCTTGGTCTGGGCACCAACTCATTCGGCAAACGCGCCGATCAAAAAACGTCCATCGAAATTTTGCATGCTGCGATCGATAGCGGTGTGAATTTTATCGATACAGCTAATATTTATGCCAACACCGCCTCCGAAGAAATTATCGGGGTAGGGTTAAAAGGAGCGAAACGGCACGAGGTTATTCTAGCGACCAAAGCCGGCTTGCCGCGTGGTGAAGGTGCGAATCAGCGCGGTTCTTCCCGTTATCATTTACAGCGTGAATTGGAAAATAGTCTGCGCCGCTTGCAAACCGATCATATCGATTTGTACCAAATTCATACGTTTGATCCAAACACACCGCTGGAAGAAACGCTACGCACGCTGGAACATATGGTACAATCCGGCAAAGTTCGTTATATCGGCGCCTCCAACTATGCGGCATGGGAGTTAATGAAAGCGCTTGGGCTGAGCGATTGTTTGGGACTGGAACGATTTATCTCGATTCAGACGTCCTATTCGCTTGCCGACCGTACACCAGAGCAGGAATTGACCCCGCTTTGTCTGGATCAAGGTATCGGCATCATTCCGTATTTCCCGCTTGCTGGCGGCATTTTGACCGGTAAATATTCGCAGGAAGATGAAGCTCCGGCTGGCTCGCGTGCCGATAAAGACCCTTCATTTAACCGTCTGATGACAGGCGAGCGCATCGGTCTTGCCGACGGCATCAGTTGGGCAGCCCGTTCGCTCGAGATCGATCCGGCAGTGCTATCGCTCGCCTGGCTAATGGAGCAGCCTGCCGTGTCCAGCATTATTGCTGGCGCAACATGTGTGACGCAATTGAACAACAATTTGCACAGTGTCGATGTTGTGCTAAGCGATAAAATTAAGGCAGAGCTGGAACATCTGAGCAAGCCGTTCCGTTATAGCGAGCCATTCGCCACCTATCGCCTCTGGTAAGCAGCATGATCATCCTTTTTATGTACGTATACCATCGTATATAAGTATGCGGGGATGTAAACATGGATGTGTAATGTGCTCCTCCATGTTTACATCCTTTGCTTGTAAAGATTGCGAGTAGTGGTTTTGTTATAAAATGCGATCCACTTAAACAATAAAATGACAACGCTGAAGGTTTGAAGACACTGCCTAGTAGCTTGTCTCATATATATTCCGAATATGTCTTTGTCATCATCGCTTGATCATGCACGTATTCAGGTACGTTCGAACCTGATTTTTAATGGAGACAAGCTACTAGTAGCTTGTCTCGAATACATTTACAGTTTGTCGATCCAACAATGGCTTGGTGCTGAATCGATTTAGGGACGTTTAAACACAATTTTCATTTGAGACAACCTACTAGTTTTATGCATCTTATCGTCATATTATTTTTTCGTTTCTATCCAAAGGAGGTTATTATATGTCCCAACTATCCAATCATTCGTCCTCTACTCATTCTAATTTTACATATCCAGAGCAAATACAATTTCCACCTGCATTACAGCCTGGCGACAAGATTGCGGTTACCGCTCCGTCCAGTGGAGTCACGGCGCAGCTGCATCATCTTGTTCACAGCATGCGTAATTATTTAACAGCACTTGGTTATGAGCCAGTCATCGGTACTAGCGTCTGGACAGATGACAAATGCGTCAGTTTACCGAAAAAAGAACGTGCTGCCGAGCTGCAAACATTTCTGCTTGATCCGGAGATCAAGGCGATTATTCCACCGTGGGGCGGCGAATTTTTAATGGAATTGCTGCCACTGCTAGATTGGCAGCAAATTCGGACATTACCGCCCACATGGATTCTGGGTTTTTCGGATACGAGTACATTAACATTTGTATATACTTTGTATACTGGTTATGGCAGTGCTCATGGGCCGAGCGGAGTCGATATTGCGCGTGCGGATGACGAGACTACAGCGCGCTGGCATGATCTATTGACCGCTGTAGCCGGACAACCGATCGAACAGCAGTCGTCTGCTCATTATCAATCCAAAAGTGATTTTAGCAAGCCAAGATTCAATTTCGATGCACCGACAAGCTGGGAAATTCTCGGTCAGGAAAAGCAAATCGGTGCGAAGGTTAGCGTATCCGGTCGATTGCTGGGCGGCTGTCTGGACGTACTGACACCGCTCATAGGAACCGTTTGGGCACCTGTTCCTTCTTTTATTGAGCAGTATGGAAAAGAAGACGGCATCATCTGGTATGTGGAAAGCTGTGAGATGAACGCCGCCGATATTTACCGTCATCTATGGCAATTGCAGCAAAATGGTTGGTTCCAGCATACCCGTGCTGTGCTGATCGGTCGCCCTGCTGGTTATGCACCAGTGAAAAATTTCAAGCTGATCGATGCGCTGCACAGTGCATTTGACGAGTTGGATTTCCCGGTCATCTACAATGTGGACATCGGTCATATTCCGCCGCAGATCACGTTAATAAACGGTGCGAAAGCGGAGCTTACGGTCACAGATGGCAAAGGAACGATTGTGCAGACGCTGGCTTGAGCATAAAGGCTGGTTAAACGTCGCAAAATAACAATGACGATCTGTTACAATTTTGTATCAGCAGTTAGGCAATTCCCATTGCTATGTCAGATACGAATTGGGATACGTTAGAATGAATGTTCATTAAAATCCCCTGTGCTGCTCACATCTACACACTGACCGTCGCCTACCGGAACGTTGAACATGATCCGTGAGCTGGTCAATGTATGCTCCACATGTAGCCACAGGGGATTTGTATCATTTTTTATGTGCCATTAGATGTAAAATCCAATGCAAACCCGCATAGCCCAAACAAGCGCCAATCGTGTTTAGCATTATATCATCCACATCAAATGTGCCACGTCTCGTTATAAACTGCAATATCTCCAGCAACAAAATGAACAGCGCAAATCCACCCGCAAAAGGCAACAATCGTACGCTACGCACTAATGGAATGAACAATCCAAACGGCACAAACACAGCGATATTGCCTAGTACATTAATCCATTGATCCATCACCGTGCCAATACGCATCGTTGCAAAGTCGGCAATCGTACGCAGCGGAATCACATTATACCGATACGGCGTATCCTCATCTGGCGCATGACGACCAAATCCGAAAAACATCCAATACAGTAGCAGCAACGTATAACCGATCACCAAGAACGTCGCGTGTCTCTTATTCATCCTAAAGCGCTCATCGAATGTGGGAACTGCTGCTGATTCGGCAATTTCCCTTCATAAATAAAAGCTAGATCATGCCCATGTTGCGGCTGTTCAGACGATTCCTCCACCATTAGACCACTGATTTCGGCGACTTTCTGGCAGTTCGTTTCATAGTGATTTTCGATAATATAACGCAGGATCGGTTGCTCAATCACAGCGCCAATCTCCTCCTCAACTTCGCGAACGACTGTATCGATACTTTGCTCCCCATATTCCATCGTGCCACCTACAGGACGATACATCATGCGTCCGCTACTGGCATACACCGTTTCCTGAAACAGATACCGTCCTGCCTGCTCAAACAGGCACAGACAGCATATGCGTATTGGCATCGTTATGACTCCTTTACTATGTAAGAGCGCTTATGTAAATCGCTCCAGCGCAGCGCAGTCTCACGGTATAATTGACCGCCGATTTTGATCGTTTGCTCCTTGTAAGGTACAGCTCCGTAATGCTCATAAAAGCGTACAGTCGGATTGTCGCGCAATGCCCAGACGATCACATGATCATAATGCTGTTGTTGCATCCATTGCAGCATCAGGGATAACAATCGCCCGCCCCAGCCGTTCCCTTGCACTGACGATAGCAAATACAGCGCGTAGATTTCCCCCTCACGCTGTCGATGTGATACGGCTAGTTCACGGCTAGTTCCGCCGCTAATAAAACCGGTAATGATACCCCTTTCATCCTCTAATACTAACAGTTGATACTGCTCGTCCATTCGTTTCAATTGCTCCTGCCATGCCTGCTGACGCTGTGACACGGATAATTGCTGCAAATACGCCATATCCAGCAAACCGGCATAAGTCGTCTGCCAGCTATGCACATGAACGATGGCAATGCCTACTTCATCGCCCGGTCTAGCATGGCGGATGATCATACGGTACGACCTCCTTTGGCTATGTGGATCATATCGTTATATTGGATATTTGATTCCTATTCATCATCTCATAACCGTCTAACGTTCAACATACCGATTAACGAATCAAATGCAGGCAAAAGTCCAAATCTGCTTGTAAATGCTCCTTCATCAGCTTCTCCGCCGTATCGCCGTCATGCGCTTGAATCGCTTCGCAAATACGCGCATGTTCTTCAATCAGAAACGGTCGATCATGCAGCACAACTTTTTGCCGGAACAAGTAAATAACCGATTGCATCTGGTCAAACAGATCGATCATCCGCGTATTGTTGCTCGCTTGCATAATGAGCTCATGAAATTCGCGATTGGCTTCCATAATCTCGTCCTTGCTGCCTTCCCGTCCAATTTGCACACAATGCTTCAGCTTATCCAGCTCGGTGGCAGACAGAAAGGTGGCAGCACTGCGAGCGGCATACCCTTCCAGCAACATTCGCAATTCAAACGTATTGCGCAAATCCGTTTCCGTCAGTTTGACTACTCGTTTGTTGACGATTAGCCCTTCTTGCTCCAACTTGCGGATCGCTTCGCGAATCGGTGTGCGACTGACACCTAACTCGGCAGCCAGCTTTTCCTCTACCAGCTTCGTTCCTTGTGTTAAATGACCGTTCAAAATCATATCCCGCAGCACTTCATACGATTGCGCATAAGCGGAACGTGTTTTGTTATAATCCTGTTCCATTGTTGTTCACCTCTATTGTTTACTTTAGCGAAAATCATTTTAATGCACAACCTAATCACAAACAGCTTTTAGCGCTCCAAATTTAAAAAGAATACATTTTAGATAAAAATGTATACAAAAATTAAATTATTGTGTACAATAACTTTCAAATAGAGATTGATATCGCTTTCAAAATAAGATCGGAGGAAATACAGATGCAAAAACGTTTAGGCTTTATCGGACTCGGCATTATGGGACGCCCAATGGTCAGTAACTTGCTACAAGCTGGTTATGAGGTAAAAGTATTCGATATTAATACAGCCGCCGTAGATACATTGGTGTCGCAAGGCGCTAGCAGCGGAACGACGCCAGCAGAAGTCGCGATGCAAAGCGAAATTATTTTTACGATGCTCCCCAACTCCAGTCATGTACAGCAAGTCGTACTCGGCGAGAATGGTGTACTGCAAGGCGCTATTCCAGGCAGCATTATTGTCGATATGAGTTCAATCTCGCCTGTCATCTCGCGCGACATCGCCGCAGCTGTACAAACTGCCGGTTTACACATGATCGACGCACCTGTCAGCGGCGGTGAACCGAAAGCGATTGATGGTACGCTGGCGATTATGGCGGGCGGAGATGAGAGCGTATTCAATTCCGTTTTGCCGGTACTGGAAGTGATGGGCAGTCAGGTCATTCGAGTCGGAGCTAACGGTTCCGGCACAACCGCTAAACTGGCAAATCAGATTATCGTGAATCTAAATATCGCTGCTATGTCAGAGGCACTCGTCTTCGCCGCTAAAGCTGGTATCGATATTGGTAAGATGTATGAGGCGATTCGCAGCGGTCTGGCAGGTAGTGCGGTACTGGATGCCAAAGTACCGCTCATTTTGGAACGCAATTTTGTCGCTGGCGGACGGATCGATATTAATCTGAAAGATATGACCAATGTCATGGAAACGGCGCATGACATCGGAGTGCCGCTACCACTGAGCAGCCAGCTGTTGGAAATCTTCCATGCGTTAAAAGTAGACGGCAAAGCGGCAGATGATCACGGCGGAATCGTGCAGTATTTTGAAAAATTAGCGGGCGTTGAGGTTCGAGCAAATTCCACAGATTAATACGGGCGATCTGCTGTTTACTGGCATGATTGTATCGCGGATCATTGGCATGACTGTATAGGCTAAGCATCATTTTCACGGACACTCACCGATTCATCGCCCCTTATCCGCGCGCCGTACACATATTATCAAAATGACGACATGAGGTGAACAGGATGAACATCCATTCTTCCAAAACAACACTGGAACAACTTACACAGCACCTTCCCGCGGAAGCCCCGCTGGCTGGTGCAAGGCAGCAGATTGCAGAGTGGCAACAGCAACGCAATCGTAAAATCATCGTGCTCGATGATGATCCAACCGGTGTGCAGACGGTACATGATATTTATGTACTGACACAGTGGGATGAACAACTATTACGACAGGCTTTTCTCGCGTCAGAGCCAGTATTTTATATTTTAACCAATACACGTGGCATGGATGCGGAGAACGCTGAGCGAATCAATCGCGAGATTGCCGCCAATGTATGCAAAGTGGCGGACGAGGTCGGACAGGAATTTACCTTTGTTAGCCGTAGTGATTCGATGTTGCGCGGGTATTATCCGCTGGAAATTGATGTACTGACAGAGGAAATTTCACAGCGGCAAGGCTATTGTTTTGACGGGCATCTGATCATTCCAGCTTTCTTGGAAGGTGGACGATTTACGATTAACAATACCCACTATATGCTGGATCACGATGTGCTGGTACCAGTGCACGAAACCGAATTTGCGCAGGATCGCGTATTTGGATATAACAACGGCGATCTTACGGAATGGGTAGCGGAGAAAACAGCAAATCGCTTCACCACTTCCCAATGTCTAGTCATTTCGCTAGCACAGTTGCGCCGTCACCCACAACAGGTCGATGCGCTACTGATGCAAGCAACTGACAATGTGCCTATTATCGTCAATGTCATTTCCTATGCAGATATGGATTTATTGTCGCTAGCACTGCTGCGTGCAGAGCAAAACGGAAAACGCTTTATTTTCCGTACAGCAGCATCATTCGTCAAATCGTATGCTGGCATTAGCGATGTGGATTACGTGCCTGCGGAGCGGCTCATTGCGGATGCACAAAGTAAACACGGCGGGATCGTCATCGTCGGCTCGTATGTACAGAAGACGACACGTCAGTTGGAGCAATTATTGCAACTGGATCATGTGCTCGGATTGGAAATGAATGTCGAGCATCTACTCGACGATGCCAACCGTGAACAGGAAATTCAGCGTGTGCAAGTTGAAGCGAATACGCATTTGTCCAATGGAACCGATGTCGTTGTGTACAGCAGTCGCCGCCTCATTACCGCGAATAGCAACGCGGACAATTTCCAAATTAGTGCTACCGTTTCTGCGGCGCTAGTGCATATTGTGCAATCGTTACAAGTTGCTCCCAAGTTCATCATCGCCAAAGGTGGCATTACTTCAAGCGATGTCGCTACCCGCGGTCTGTCTATCAAGCGCGCGCTGGTGCTTGGGCAGGTGAGCGCCGGCATCCCGGTCTGGCTCACCGGTGCAGAAGCTAAATTTAATGGCATTCCGTATATCGTCTTCCCCGGTAATGTCGGCAACGATACAACGCTACGGGAAACGATCGAAACGATCCAACAGCAGCACTCGTAAATTCAACTCGGTACATGGAGGGCATCGCTCTCCTTACCGAATGTATGCAGGAGGGGAAAACAATGTACGCTGTATTCGGTTTAAGTCATCATACGAGTCTGCTGCTCTATGCAGCCATCTCCATTATCGGGCTGATCGTACTGATTGCCCGCTTCAAAATGAATCCGTTTATCGCGCTCATTGTCGGCGCGGTATTCATGGGTTTGATCGCAGGTATGCCGCTCAAAACTATCGTTAGCTCGTTTCAGGAAGGGGTCGCTAGCGTACTCGGTTTTATCGCTATTGTGCTCGGGCTTGGTACGATGCTCGGTAAGCTGATGGCAGAATCCGGCGGTGCCGAGCGCATTGCCAATACGATGGTACGCGTCTTTGGCGAGAAAAATGTCCATTGGGCGATGATGGTTGTCGCGGTCATTTGCGGAATTCCGGTATTTATTCAGGTCGGTATCGTGCTGCTGTTCCCGCTCGTCTTCGTAATCGCCAAAAAGACCGGCACCTCATTGATCAAAATTGGTATCTCCCTGCTCGCCGGACTTGCGGTTGTGCATAGTCTGATCCCGCCGCATCCGGCGGCAATGCTAGCAGTCGGCATCTTCAACGCCGATGTAGGTAAAACCATTTTCCTCGCGTTGATCGTATCCATCCCGGCAGCAGCCATTGCCGGCCCGCTCTACGGTAGCTGGATTTCCAAAAAGATTGCGATCCAGGGCAACAGCGAACTGATGGAACAATTTACCGAAACGAAGCAAAAAGAACTGCCAGGCTTTGGCATTACCTTATTTACAATTTTACTGCCGGTTATTCTAATGCTGATTTCAACGGTTGTCAGTCTGATTTTGCCGGAAACGAATATGTTCCGTCAGATAGTTGATTTTATCGGCAGTCCGGTCATTGCGCTATTGATCGCGCTGCTGTTCTCCTTATATTCGTTTGGTTATGCACGCGGCTTTAACAGTAAGCAATTGCTGACGTTTACGAATGATTGTCTCGGTCCGGTTGCTGCCATCGTACTGCTGATCGGTGCAGGCGGCGGCTTTAACAAAATTCTGACCGCCAGCGGGGTCGGTGACGCTATCGCTGCCTTTGCTCAGACAGCGCATCTGTCGCCATTACTGCTCGCCTTTTTAATCGCCGGTCTGATTCGCGCAGCTGTCGGCTCGGCTACGGTCGCTATGACGACGGCTGCCGGTATCGTGGCACCGATTGCCGTTGCGATGCCGGGGGTTAGTCCTGAATTGCTCGTACTCGCTACCGGCGCAGGATCGATTATTTTATCCCATGTGAACGATTCGGGCTTCTGGATTGTGAAGCAGTATCTGAATCTGTCCGTACCTGATACGTTAAAAACATGGACAGTGATGGAGACGTTACTCGGTTTTGTCGCTTTTGGGATCGTGATGATTTTGAGTGTGTTTGTATCATAACCAAAACACTTCCTGCTTGGAAAGGCATAGCTTGGTAACAACCACGCCGCTTTTTCCAGTAGGAAGTGTTTTCGTATGCGTTTTATATATACATAGCTGGATCGTTTACTTCTCCACATCATCGAGCTGCCAAGCTTTGTAACCGATCAGATAGAAATCTGCGAGATCAGCCCGTCCGGTACTGCGAAAACGCCGCTCCGCTTCCTCGATCGTAACTACAGCCACCGTCTCAATCTGTTCTCCATCCGGCGGATTAAGCGGCTGTCCATCCAGACGCACCTGCCCATATCCAGCCATTCGAATAAAATAAGGATGTGGAATATGGGCACGATACGCCGTCGCAGCCGCCGACTTACATTCAAAACAACCAAATAGCGTATAATCGAGCAGCTCACCACCCATTTCTTCCCGCACTTCACGCCGTAATCCTTCCAGTGGCAATTCGCCCGGTTCCAACGTTCCGCCCGGTAATTCCCAGCGTCCATCGGTCAAACGAATCATTACGACCTGATCCCCGACCAGCGGCATGATCGATACATTGCTAACGAGCGCCTGCTGAGCTGGACGTAAAGCGGTGCGCGGACGAAAATGCGCAGTAACAGGTCCCCACTGAATCGGCGCACATAATGCAGGTAGAGAACGCCAATACTGCTCCATTGCCAGTGTGTGACAGGCGGCTGCCAGCCACGGATGAACGACAGCCAGCTTGCCTCGTTCGCTAAGCATTGCGCGCATATACACATCAATCGCCTGTTCGAGCGATACATCCGCTACCGCTCGCATGGCGGCGATATACGGCGCTGCATCCGAATCCGCCCATGACAATTTATCGGCAACGAACAATAGTTTATCGAGCAGCTCCAAATCGCCGCGCAATGTCGTATGACAGTCAATCACTTGCAACAGCATGTCATCGTCATAGCCCATCACATGCTCGGCAATCCATGCCGACAGCCGCTGATGCAGCAAAAATGGAACTTGACGCTCTGCTTCAACGGTGGCTAGTCCATACTGACAAGCGAGCGTCCATTGGGCTGCATCAGGTATAACGGTTGATACATCATGTAGCCAGCCTGCCAGCACCGCCAGCTCTGTATCGACATTATAGCGTCTGGCAAGCCGCTGCGCCTCGGCAGCTACCGCCTGACAATGCGCCCATGTATCCGGCTGTCCGTTATAATTAAATATCCGCTCGATGTAACGATCGACCGTCTCCCCTGACTCATAAACGGGAAAATATCGCACCAGCTCGGCAGGCACTATAATCGCTCCAAGCTTCCATGCTGCTGATGACATCTATGCACACGCTCCTGTCGCTCATTTCTTCTGTTTGCATGAACCACATTATACACCCGTGCCTTCTGACAAAACAAACAGGCTCATCGCCCGGCTATGTGCAGTGACTGCAACAACCGACTAGCGATAAACCTGCTTGTGCAAAACGGCGGAACCTGGTACCTTGACCGAGATTCATTTGAGTGTTGAAGCTAGCTCAAGCTATTGTTCATCAGGATTCCAGTGCATGATCAAAATTAACATTTAACTTGGTCAACCTACTAGTAGGCTGTCTCAAATGGAAATTGCTTTTAAGCGTCCCTAAATCGATTCATCATCAAGCAATGGTTAGATCGACAAACCGTAAATGTATTCGAGACAAGTCACTAGTAGCTTGTCTCACCTAAAGTACGATTAAATGTATCTCATTACAGCTTGCTATCGTCAATCCCGTTCAGCCAGCTCTCGATCTCATCAATAACGGAAGCGACGCAACCTTGTTCAAACGGCGAGATCAGACCTGCCACTTCTACTAATCCGGTAAACGATTTGCTGCCACCCTGTTTGCACAGATTCACATAATCCGCCCATGCTGCCTTTTGATCCTGATGCATCTTTTTCCAGAACTGGAATGCACAGATTTGAGCGAGTGTGTAGTCGATATAATAAAATGGCGCTTCGTAAATATGCCCTTGTTTTTGCCAGAAGCCGCCTGCCGCCAAATACGCATTGTCGCTCTGATCCCAGAACGGCAAATATTTCGCTTCTACCGCTTTCCAGGCTGCTTTGCGCTCGGCTGGCGTAAAGTCTGGATGATCATAAATCACATGCTGGAATTCATCCACCGCAACGCCATACGGAATAAAGTTCAGCGCACTGGACAAATGATCGAATTTGTACTTATCCGTATCTTCCTTAAAAAACAGCTCCATCCACGGCCATGTAAAAAACTCCATGCTCATCGAATGAATTTCCGCCGCTTCATAGGTAGGCCAAATATATTCTGGCACTTCAAAATGACGGCTCTCATACACTTGGAACGCATGTCCCATTTCATGGGTCAGCACATCGATATCACCGGAAGTTCCGTTAAAGTTGGCGAAAATAAACGGTGTTTGATAATCGTTCAGAAACGTGCAATAACCGCCGCCCATTTTGCCTTTTTTGCTGAGCAGGTCCATCAGTTCATTTTCCTGCATCATCCGATAAAAAGCATCGATTTCCGGCGACAACTCGGCGTACATTTTGGCACCATTGTTAATGATAAAGTCCGCATCGCCCTTCGGTGTCGGGTTGCCGCTCTCAAAGCTGAACGACTGGTCAAAATACGCCAGCCGATCCAAACCGAGGCGTTGCCGTTGACGCTCTTTCAACCGTGCCGCTGCCGGTACGATATACTCCTGTACTTGCTTACGGAAAGCCGCTACTTGCTCTGGGCCGTAATCGGTACGATTCATACGCGCATAAGCGAGTTCGGTAAATGTGTTAAAGCCTAGCTTGCGTGCGATCGTCGTCCGCACTTTAACGAGCTCATCGTAAATGCGATCAAGTTCTGCACTATTTTCCGCCATAAATCCGTAACGCGCTTCACCGGCGCGCTGGCGCATCGAACGATCTTTGGACTGCTCGAATGGTGCGAGCTGGGTTAGCGTACGTTCTTCGCCTTCAAACGGGATTTTCGCTGAAGCGATCAATTGTCCGTAGGCGGTCGTTAATTTATTTTCCTGTTGCAGATCAACGATAATGTCAGGATGGAATGTGTTCAGCGTTAACGCTGCGGAGTCAAACAGTTGCTTACCCCATTTTTGTTCCAGCTCCGTACGGAAAGCGGAATGTACAAGCGCTTTGTAATAGCTGTCTATGTACTCCTGAAATACAGGACCCACTTCATCCATAAACTCCTGTTCAGCTTTGTAAAATTCGTCTTCCGTATTAATGGAGTGACGTACCGAAACGAGCTGGGTTTGGGTGGAAAAGGTATTGACCAGCTTGTTAATGTCCGCCATCGCTTGATCCTGCTCTGTAAAACTAGACGCTTCTTTAAAGCGATTGAGCAGCAGCTCAAAATTCGTTTTCAGCTCATCCATATTAGGACGTTCATAAGTAAACTCGCTAAACTTCATGCACTTGCACCTCACTGTAATAATCTCGGAATGTACCGGCTAACTCTATGTTACTAAATTTCACACCAGGTGAACAGATTTTTTATCCGCTGGTCGAATAAAAATGCAAAGCAGTTTACCATTCATCCATATAAACTGCGGGTCACCAGTCGATGCTGTTATTTGGATATGCAAATATTCCCATTGTGTTTTGGGTGATATATTATATTGTGTTTTATTGTGTGTTTAATATTCACAGTATTAATGGTGGACTGTCACAAGTATAGGAATCTACATTTATTTCTTCCTTGTAGATTTTTTAGTGGAGGCGGGAATCTGTAACTCGTTCCGGCACTACGGTGGGTGGTGTCTAGCATATCAAGTTTGCGTACATGTCCTAAGTGGGCTGTCTCAAATAAAAACTTTGTTTGAACGTACCTTGACCGATTCATCATCAAGCGATGGTTAGATAGGCAAGCTGTAAATGTATTTGATACAAGCTACTAGGGCGTGTACGCAAACTATTACATTGGAGCATCCACCACTGCGGGACGGAATAAGGAGACGGACACCCGTCTCGCCCAGGAAGCTACGAATAGGGAGAGAAGGTAGATTCCAGTGCTCAAAAGAGGTAGGGTATTTTGCTACGCAAAAACCTTTTTTCATTGCACCTCGTGTTTGAAGTTCGCAAACACTGAAGCAGTAGGGTATTTTGCTGCGCAAAACCCTCTTTTCATCGCACCTCGTGTTTGGAAACCGCAAACACTAAAGTCCGTCCTTACCCCTTATTTTCTTCCCGCAGCGAAGTGCAGCTCGCAGCCTACGAGTTGGCATACACGCTCTAGTATAGACAGAGTAAGAAATACTTTAAAATCTACTACGTGCATATAAAACTTGATTTATGATGAAACATCCCGATACTACTCGTCTCCCTTTAAAACCCACTACGTCCATATAAAACTACCCTTCAATGCTCCAGGCATCGGCTTAGCGCCGATCTTTAAAACCCACTACGTCCATATAAACCGCGTAAAGCGCAACCTCATAGTCAATTACTACGATACTTTAAAACCCACTACGTCCATATAAACCCTGCTCTGTGACCATATGTGTCCTATTTCTATCTATCTTTAAAACCCACTACGTCCATATAAAACCCCTGTAAGCGCCAGCACTCAAGCGGAGTAAGTTTACTTTAAAACCCACTACGTCCATATAAAACTACACTGACACCGATACCACACTGCATTACATGTTTGCTTTAAAACCCACTACGTCCATATAAAACCCCACCCCAAAACCACCCAAACCCCTCACCACACAAGCACTCCTCCCCTCCCTCAATCCTCATTTTGCATCGAACCGCCAATCCTGTAAATCGCCTCTCAACTAAAAACCCCAAATCCCCCACCACGCCTGCTCTCCCAGCGATTCGACAACATTCTCGTTCGCTGCAAACTCAACATTATTCCCCTACATGACGTACTTCCAATATTTTTACTTCACCCTCATGTTCCGCTCCGTCTTCCCTTTCCAGCCATGTAATCTTCTCCGCCAATATCTTACCTGCATTGGCAAGCGTCGCCATTTTCAGCGAAAATCCGGCGAGCATTTCTTCCTGGGAGCTTGCAGCGTTGTTGCGCAGATTGCGGCCTTCCTGTTTGGCCATTTCCATCGTGTAGTGGGAAGCGGCTTCCTGTTCTTCGCAAAAATGGTTGTAAATTTCATTCAGTGTCATCGTCTTTAATTGGGTCGTAATCATCGCCTGAATGGTGGCGATCGGTAGGACGGGTTTTAAATTGCAGATTATAATGAGGTAAGCAATATGCTCGCGGGAATATCTTTTTTTGACGGTAGGCGGGATGATTTTCTGTTTGACATAGTTGTTAATCATCGATGGGGTTATAAGCTTGCCTGCGGTTTCACCGGGAAACTGGTGGAACTGTTGCTCTAGCCAGGCGACAAGTTGATCCATATAAATGCCAATGACCGGAAGCTGCTCCCAACGTGGGAAGCGGTAAGCGACCTTCGTTTCGCCCCATTGTTTGAGCTGATCCAATAACGGATATTGCGGTTCCATCGCTTGTGCCTCCTTTCGTTTCCACTCTATTTTATATTCAATTGCGTCATGTTCAGCAGCGTAGCGACTATGTAATTTGCCGTTCATTGCATATGATGATGATGCGCCGTTTGGAGCGCTCAAGCTTATTCACATTCATTGCGAAAAAATATATGCACAGCCAAAGATTTTTTTACATTCATTGCACAAGCTGTGTCAAATAGGAACGAGACCGCAATCACCGTCAGTGTACTTTTGGCGCATTTAGCGCGCAAGCTGTGTTAAACAGGAACAAGATCGTAATCACTACTAGCGTATTTTTGCACATGCATCGTACAAGTTGTGCTCATAAAGCTACATATCCATTGCCTATTTCTTTGTCCAAGCTGTGAACAGAGCGACACTTTAATGATACTGTTTCCTATTATACCGAAAAAAAGCTGAAACGAAAAACATTTCGTTTTCGTAATAACATTTAAAGTTTGTAATCACCATGACATCTAGTTATAATAACTATATGATAGAGTTATACAGTACATATGTCTATTTTGCCTTATTTTGTACATCGTAAATCATTGCAAAATACCATATGCTCACAAGCTTTGAAATTTCGTGCCATCCTGCACATTTCAAGGTATTGTTGAAACCTATGAATGAAAGTAGTGATCTGAATGAGAACAATTGCCTGGGTAACAGATAGCACTGCGATGATGGATGCGGATTTTGCGCGTGAGCATGATGTGTATGTTGTGCCATTATGTTTAATTGCTGGAGACGAAGTATATCGGGAAAATGTTGATATTACGTCCGAGCAATTTTATGAGAAAATGCGTGAGCATGAGAAGGTAAGCAGCTCACAGCCGCCGATTGGCGAATTTGTGCATTTATATGAAAGCCTGAAAGGGCGTTATGATGATATTATCGTCATTCACTGCTCATCTGAACTAAGTGGCACATACCATTCCTCATTGCAAGCTGCCGAGATGGCGGATACACCGGTAATTGGCATCGATTCGAAAATTGGCGCGTTTCCGCTGCGAGAGATGATTTTGCAAGGGATATTGTATCATCGTGAAGGCATGAGTGCAGCCGACATCAGTGAACGGATTCAAGGGATGATTGAAGATATGAGTTTTTATATGATTCCGGCAAGTTTGTCCCAGCTTCATCGTAGCGGACGTGTATCCGGTACACAGCTCGTCATTAGCCAATTGCTCTCCATTCATCTATTACTGCGCTTTCAAGAAGGCAAAGTGATCGTAGAAGACAAAATCCGTACGATGAAAAAGGCGCGCCAAAAGCTGCTAGATGTGTTAAAAAAAGATATTGAGCATGTGCGCGATGTGTGCATTATGCATGCGAACAATATGGAAGGCGCATTCAAGCTAAAAGAAGAAATTATGCATATGGCGCCGCTGCTGCGAATTGAGATCGCTTCCTTTATTCCGGTGGCAGGCATTCATGCCGGTGAAGGTACGCTGGCGCTAGCATGGATTAAAAATCATTATAGTGCATTAGGACGTTTGGGTGCGCCGATCTCGACTATGGCTTGACTTGAGTGTGAGTGGTCGTTTGACTTGAATGTAGAAACCAAACAGGAGCAAGTATCATGCTTGCTCCTGTTTTTATTTATATTGCAGTTCTATCATTCCATCCTACATCATTCGTTCTACCTTTTTACGACTTCCTTGCGCAATATATTTTACGTGATCCCCGACCACAATTAATCCATATTGATCTGAAGATACTTCAATTTCGACACGTTGTTAATTTTCCAACTCAATGGTTACATAAAACTTGCTAGTCGTTTCCGAAGTTTGCATGGGTCTTTTATCTACTATTTTGCTTATCTGTTCAATTACAGGTTGTCGATCATCTTTGCGCTTCTGTTGCGCATCAGCTAAACTAGCAATCAATAGCGCTAAACCAACAATTGCAATAGGAGCCATAATGAATATATGTGTACCATCCATATCGTTATCCCAGCTTTCCCCTATACTTCTATCTTTATCAGATATCTTTAAATTCTCTTTCTCTACTCTATCTCCGTACAACCACATCCTCATAATCCATCCGACTCAACTTATAAAATTTGGCACCGTGCGGCGGGATTTTCACTTCAATATCGTAGCCTACTTGCCCCGCTTCCCCACGTTCCCATAAATTGCGCAGACGGTAATAGCCGCTCGGTAATCCGAGTTGTTCCAAGCTTACTCGCACCAATGCCGGGTCATCTCCAGCATTAAACAACGCCACATAGTGGTCGCCTGTAGTCGCATTTTCGGATGTCCATACAATCCGGTCATATTCATCACGATACACCTGCCGTGCATAACGACCGGAACGATTCGCTTCCAGCACCTCGTCATTCGTGAGTAGCGACATCGTCCAAGCGTCATTATCCCGCAGCTCGCCACCGAACATTAATGGGGAGCGGAAGATTGACCATAACGTCATCATCGTCACTTGCTCATCCTCGGTGAATCGGGTCCAGCGATCGCTAGCGCCGCCATCGACTGAACGAATGCCGATATGACCGAGTGGCAACATATCACAGTCTGGCCAACTGCCTACTTCAACAAACTGTGCCCATTGTTCACAACGCTCAAACATATCGTATAATAGCTCCCATTGATCCCAGAAATCATCCGTAATGCGCCACATATTGGCATTGTCGTGCAATGCTTCATGATAGCCTAGTGGTGCAGGACCTGGTGACAGACTAAGCACGATCGCACGTCCGCAGCGATCGATCGCCTGCCGAATCAGTTCTATTTCCGCCACATGGGTATCGTACAGACGCGACGCGGCGATATCATCCACTTTAACGAAGTCTACTCCCCATTCGGCATATAGCTCAAATAACGAATCATAGTATGCCTGCGCTCCCGGCTTGGATGCATCTACACCGTACATATCCGTATTCCACGGACAGATTGAATTCGTATGGGCAATTTGGCGTGCCGTTATTGTTGTACCTTTGATCGGCGTATCATTATGTACCGCTTGACGTGGAATACCACGCATCATATGAATTCCAAAACTAAGACCAAGGGAATGTACATAATCCGCCAACGGTTTAAACCCTTGTCCATCAGTTGCAGATGGGAAACGATTCGGCGCTGGCATTAAGCGCGAATACGTATCCATTTCCAGCGGTACAAAGGGGCGATATACCGACGATTTTGCTTCCGGTTCGTACCATTGAATATCGACAATGATATATTCCCAACCGAACTGCCGCAGATGAGTTGCCATATATTCCGCATTCGCGCGAATTTCTTCTTCACGTACCGCAGCTCCGTAACTATCCCAGCTATTCCAGCCCATTGGCGGTACGTATGCCCATTGATGATGCCGCATCGTATACACTCCTTATCTGTTCAGCTATATTTATTGCGTTTCTGTTTCGATCATACCGTTTGTAGAGTAGCAATTCAACGGTATTGCCAGACTGAAACAAATTGCAGCATGTTTAATAAAAAATCCAAAAAAAAATGATCATCCTCTAAACTAAAATACACGAAACGACATGTTTCGATATAAAAAATTTTCAAATTTTTTATTTTTTTATTTTTTGAGATATTTAGAAATTAAATAATTCATTTAACAATTCATTATCAACATCAATATTCATATATACAACAAATGAGAATTGTTATCATTTTCAATTTAGGTATTTAGAACTAAAAAAGCATTTTTCCACTGTAAATTTTCCGCTAACATGGTCGATATACTATGTATGACGAAATAGTGTATACGGCTCAGCAATTTAGTAAAATAATCCGTTGGAGTGTGAATGTATGAAACTTTCGATTCAAATGAAATTGATAGCCGGATTTGCAGCCGTAATACTGTTGTTAGTTGCTATTGCTGCTATTAGCATCTTCGGAATTAATGGAATGAGACAAAAAGTAAAAATGATCGATACAAAAGCGATGCCAAGTGTTACCCTGCTCGGAATAATGAATGGAGACGTATCCGATGTCGAACGCCTGATGTTAAGTGTTGGCATAGAGCGTAATCCAGCTCAAGTGAAAATTTTTCAAGGTCGCTTTGACTCGTTACTCCACAAAATCGGAACGGAAACGCCTAAACTCAAAGCATTATTGCAAAGTGAAGAAGAATTAACTCTGTATGATCGTTTCACGACTAACTACAACAGCTATATTGCACTCGTTCCTGATATGATCAAGGCTGGTCAAGCGAATGATCTGCTGAAGCTAAGTGAGTTGCACAGTAAAGCCTATCCACTTTGGTACACAGCGAATAGTTCACTCACCAAACTAATCAATTTAGAAAATGATAATGCTTCGGTAACAACAAGTGCTGCTGCAAATCTTAGCCAGCAAACAATTTTCAATGTGATTATCATTTCTTTGCTTGCTATTTTGGCAGGGCTTGCCATCGCATTGATCATTTCGGCACTTATCTCCAGACCGATCAAACGACTGCAAGCGGCGGCGGAGCAGATTGCTGATGGCGACTTAAGCGGTGAGCTTATTCAGATCAAAAACCGTGATGAAATCGGTATGCTTGCTAATGCCTTCAATTCAATGTCTGGTAACTTGCGTCGCTTGATCGAATCGGTCGCTACCACATCCGAAACACTCGCTGCTTCGTCCGAACAATTAATGGCAAGCAGTGAGCAGAATACCGATGCTTCACGTCAGATTGCCGGGACGATTGGGCAAATAGCGGAAGGCAGCAATCGCCAGGTCGAGTTGACGACCCGTTCTTCGCAGGCGATGCAAGAAATGTCGCTCGGCGTTGAACAGATCGCTACGCGTGCCCAGACCGTATCTGGCTCTGCTGCTGAAGCGGCGTCCAAGTCCGCCGATGGCAATGAAGCGATTCGTACCGCTGTCGCACAGATGGATTCGATTCAAAGTTCCATGTCTTCTCTGTCCAAAATTGTACAGGAACTGAGCGAGCGTTCCCAAACGATCGGTAATATTAGCGATGTCATTACTGGCATTTCCTCACAAACGAATCTGCTCGCGCTAAATGCCGCAATCGAAGCGGCACGTGCCGGTGATGCCGGACGCGGCTTTGCTGTTGTAGCGGATGAAGTGCGTAAACTGGCGGAGCAAGCGGCGGATTCGGCTCGTCAAATTACCGAGCTCGTAACCGCAATTCAGAAAGAAACATATCGTGCTATCCAGGCAGTTGAAGTAAACACACAAGAGGTCAGCAAAGGAATTGCGTCGGTATCTGTTGCTGGCACCGCTTTTGAAAATATATTGACTGCTGTGAATAAAGTGGCTGGAGATATAGAGGACGTATCGGCAGGTACGGAGCAAATGTCCGCCAGTACCGAAGAACTGATGCGTTTTGCTAACGAAATTGCGCGCATTACCGAAGAAACGTCTGCTGGAACGATGAATGTCTCCGCTACAACGGAGGAGCAACTTGCTTCGATGGAAGAAATCACGTCCTCCTCCACCGCACTCGCTGCAACTGCCGAGCAATTGCAAGCACAGATTAGCGAATTTAAAATATAAAAGCATGACCCATATGTCTTTAGCCGCTTTGAGCGTCCATCTGTGCAATATTTATGCGCAGATGGACGCTTTTTGTTGTCAATGAACAATTGTATCCATTTGTCGATAATAGCTGGAATTTATTATCCAAAACAAGGTACAATAAAGGTAATTGAACAGTATGCTCAAGCGAGCAGAGATAATACCGATCATTATCGATTGCATAACAAGTGGAATAACTGCTTGGATGAGCTCATTAATGACTGCTTTAATGATCACTATGCTATACAATATTGCTCACATGAATTATGCGCCGCTTGCAGTCGTGATGGATGATCGCTATCTACAATATACACGATGCAATCGCTCAATCCGAAAGGAGGACGCAGATGAACGAGCATGACAAACAGCCGTTGCAGCCAGATGCCAAGCCGCTGCATCTTACCAAGTCTTCCCCGCCGCCTGCACTTCCTGCCGTAACCGACGTCCCGGCAGTTACCGCTCCTGGGCGCTCATTTTGGGCAGCATTTCGTCATTTATTCGACACACGCTTGCTCGTCGTCGCGGTCGCAACGCTCATCGTCATCTGTATTCTCGTTGCGACAACTTGGCTGAAGCCGCTTATGCATATACAATCTAATGAAGCAAACTGGGGGGAATTAGAGCCGTTTCGTGTTTATCAGAGTGAGCAAATTGGCAATCAGAGTCTGACTTCTGCCATCGAACATCACTATATTCAAACTATCAATAAAACCGCTGAGCAAACTGGCTACCGCCTGACCATTAATGCCGTAACCGCAGACGAAAGTCGCCTCATTGTGCTCTACACTGCCCATACCGACCGTGACTCCGCCATTCCGGGCATGAGCAGTGTCAAATTGCGTAATGTAGCGACCGGCAAACCGCTTAGTCTCTCTCCTGCCCGGCTTAATGGTGCTCCGGACACACAAGACCCGCGGCAATATTACGGCACAGCTACTGTACGCTTGAATCCAAAGCAACCATTTCCACGTGAAATTGCAGCGCAGTTTCAAATTATATCTACCGACAACAGTACGAAAGGTGTAGCAACGGCGGATCGTGTCCATTATTCGCCTACATTGCTGTTGCATATTTCGCTGGCACCGCATTTTCAGCGTCAACAAACAGAGATCATTTATCCGAATCGCCAAATTACATGGAGTGCGCATACGATTACATTATCACGGGTCGAAATTTCCCCGCTGGAAATACGTGTACGTTTTACAGCGGACGAAAATGTGCACGGTGCGATCGCCAAACAATTATGGCTAATTCCGCAAGCTATGATTTCGGAAAAAGGAGAACAATCGGTCACATTGCAACCGATCGGTAGCCGTCTGATCAGTGAAAGTCCGTATACGTTTGAACATGTGTTTTACAGCAATCTGCTCGATAATCCCGATTCGCTCCAACTTGTCGTCAAACCGCGCGATGCGGTAGCCTACGAAGACGTACGCATCATCCGAATCAAATAACTAACATAACAATCGCCAAAAGCGCATCAAATTACAAGATGCGCTCTTTGCTCTGCTATGCCGATTGTGGCGCTAATGCCTGAATTGAATTCCAAATAATCACTTTCCACCCCATCGCTAAAAATAACGCCTTCTTCCGGCATCTGTGACACGATGCGCAGTGGCTCGCCTTCAATACCAATACGCCCAAACACCAGTTCAGCCGACGTGGTGCGGCTAGGGAATGGCTCACGTACACTAAAATATAAATAAGGCGCATTCCAATCAAATGATGCCGATAATTGCGGCAATGGCTGTCGTCTGCTACTATCCTGCTCGTCGTAGGATTGACCAGCACGATCATGAGCGAGACTGACGATACCGGCAGCGCCGGTCAATACACTTTTGAGCCAACCGGTGGCACCCATACCGGTCGATACGATAACCCCGCTCGAAGATTGCTGTTCCATGCGTCCGCGATAGCTAATTTCATATCGGGCAGACACATGCGTTTTACGACCGATAAATAAGTCATTCACACCGTATAGCACTTGACCATCATTGAGTGTAGCACAGGCGAGTCGTACATCCCGCACGTGACGCTTGCGTGCAAACACTTCCGGTACAAGCAAGCTCAGATCATCAACGCCAAACGGCAACAGCACCCCATCCCAGCGTCTTGGGTCTGGGTTTACGCCGATCAATGGCAGCCCGGTCGCATACTTCATCGTATTCGCTACCAATCCATCCTGACCGAGTACAACGACCACATCGTCACGTCCAAAAATAAAGCTAGGCACATGTTCCCGATCAAGCAACTGTACACGTCCGAGTTGCTGCAACTGGAGCATCACACGCTCCAGCGCCAGTTGATAGTGCTGATCTTCCTGTACATAATCGCTAAAATCGGCACCCATACGTTCGATATAAAATTGTGCCTGCTGTACCGTATTGTAACGCACGATCAACTCTTGCAAACGTGTTCTGCGCTTCACTACAATCAGCTTATTTTCCGTTAAACGCGATGTCATCGTTCTCTGCCTCCTCGTCCGGTAGCAGCATTCGACTCATGTAACAATCCTTGCAACAGATCAGGCGAAATATTAAGCTGACCGATCCGTCCGGCATTTTCTGCGATGCCTTGGAATGCCATAGCGATCAATTGATCCGGTTTCATACCCATACTTGCCATCGCTTGCAATACATGCGGCTGTACGCCTTCAAGCGATTGCATCACCGCCGACATTTCATAAGCGCGCGCATCCGCTTGTGCTTTGTCGTTAGAAACGGTCAGTTCGATCAGCTGGCTTTTGCGTTCTTCCAGTTCGGTATCAAAGCGCAATTGTTCTTCTTCCATCTCATTTTGCTTGATTTTGACCGAACGCTCGGCTTCAAGCTGTGTTTCGCGAATTTGCCGCTTTTTCGTTTCGACGGCGATTTCGGTATTCAGTTCATTTTCGCGTACTTTGCGCTCTTGTTCGATCGAAGCGTTACGGCGCTCGTAGAGCGCTTCATCCGCACTGCGCAATATTTGCTCACGCGCTTGTGCTTCAAGTGCTCGCATCGTCTCTTTGTTAGGCAGTATGGCAACGATCGATAGCCCCATCACTTCGATCCCCAGCTTTTGCAGTTCCGGATTGTTTTGAATTTGGGCGCTAATTTGACGCACGAGCGACTCGCCCGCCTGAATGGCTTCACGCAGTGGAAGCTGCTCGATGCGCTGCTTCATCATCACCTGCACGATATGGATTACCCGTTGCGACAACTTTTCGGGATCATCGGACAAATAGCGATTTTTTTTCAAATTGTACGTGTAGTTCAAAATGCGGGTCGTTTGGTGATAATCGATAATTCGATAGGTGACTTGCCCCTGTACAGTCACCGTCTGATAATCGCTAGTAATTTCTTCAAACATAAATGGCACATCGATCGACGATACCGGTACAACAACGACCGAAGTCGTTGGCTCATAGTAATAAAAAGAAAGACCGATGCCTTCTTTTACAATTTTCCCGTTTTTAATTTTCATTACATAATCACTCGGTTGGAATTTGGCAAATCGCAGTCCGAACATAAGTCGCTCATCCTCTCTGTTATGCTATTAATGTTATTAACTTTTTGATAATATCTTTAGTTGGCATGATTGTAACATAAGATTATGATATAATCAATATGATATTAACAAAATATTTATATGATCATTTCGGTTTTGTTTATGGTATGTTGGGCATAGCTTGCTGGAAAGATAACAAATCGTCGTTACCTACTATTTACGTACATAAAAATCGTGTAAAAGGAGGCAAATGATGTCCCGATTTCAACCGGTACAGCCGCCGATGTTAGAGCATGGACTGCTGCATGAACATTATCAATATGTTGAATACACATCTGCGCCAGCTTTGCGACCATTTGTATGCTGTTATTGGAGTTCGGCTGTGCAGCCACAGTATGGCAGTCAAATGCATCGAATTGTGCCGGATGGCTGTATCGATATTATTTTCGATCTGTATGCAACCGATCATCGTGGTGCCTTTTTATCGTCATTAATGCGTTCATATGAAGTGATGGAGCTGGCGGAAACGATGGCGTTTTTCGGCATTCGTTTATATGCGAGTGAAGTGCGGCATTTGCTCGGTGATGCGGGAACTGCGCTGACAGGAATACAGGTAACACTGGAACAATGGTTAGGCTCTGCTGCTGCTTCGATCCAAGAATATATCGTCACAGCGCCGTCGATGCAGCAGCGCATCGGGCGAACCGATCGCTGGTTGTTGAAGCTACTCCGTCAGCAGGATGACATGAATACACAGCGTTTGCATGGAATCGTACAATCGATTCATGCGAAGCAAGGTCGGCTGACGATTCGTGAATTGGCGCAACAGATGCACTACAGCGAACGCACATTACGACGGCTGTTTCAGCAAGAACTGGGCATTTCGCCCAAAGAATGGTCGGATATGATACGATTTCAGGTGGTGCTACGTTATTTTCAGTTTGCGAATGCTAAAGTCTGGCCTAAACAGTATCAGCCACCAGCTTCAGATGATGTAGCAAATGCAGAACTTTTTAAAAATGATGATGTGCAATATCAGTCACTTCCCTACGCTATTACTGGAAAAGGATCATTACAGCAACTGACACTGCGCGAAGTAGCTGTACATTTTGGTTATTATGATCAAGCGCATCTGAATCTTGCGTTTCAGCGTTATTATGGCGTATCACCCGGTCAATTGATAATGAATGATTATAGGAACGAACATACTGATCAAAATTAATGTCGCGATAGAGTCGGGAATGAGTGGACATTGTCCGTTTTTTCCAAGCGGCAGTACAAATAGGGATCGTATAATGAAAGAGCAGCATGATCACTTTTGACAACAGTGCGACTATGTTTGCACAATGTCTATTTTACAATCTCAATCGAACAGGAGTGCATTAGCATGAAGTTGAATATGAAATATATCATTTTGTATGTGAACGATCTGGAAGCTTCGCTGCATTTTTACCGTGATTTGCTAGGGCTTTCGATCAAAATGCAAGTGGATACGTATGTGGAGTTTGAGACAGGGGCGACTACATTGTCGCTTAATACACGAACTTCGGTTAATGAGCTGCTTAATTTGGGCTTGACTGCCGATATGTCCGCCACAAGCACGTTTGAAATTGGTTTTGTAACTGAAGATGTGCACGGTACGATGGAGCAGCTTCGTCAGCAAGGCGTACCGATCGTACGCGAGCCGGAAACTAAACCGTGGGGACAGACGGTTGCTTATGTCACCGATCCGGACGGTCATTTGGTGGAGATTTGTACGGCGGTAGGCTAAACGGATCATTGTCTATAATCGTTATCTGTACAACATCTATAACAATAGTTCAGAAGATCGCATAGGATGATGTCATCGTAAGATGGCGAATTTGCGATCTTTTTGGCATGGTATAGCAATTACCATCGCTTGCTGACTTGTACTATGTTCACTCAAATACATAGAAGATAACGTTTTTAATGTATTGACATTTATCGATAAAGGTGATTGATTACGAACGAATGGTTTATATTATTTCTAGGAAGTTTATCATTTATACAGCAAGCTTGTACGGAGTATAAGGGAAATCGATGCGCTCATTAGCTGATATGAATGTTGATGCTGTGATCATAGTTGATACAATCATGCGTAAATAAGACATATTAATTATAATTAGGAAACATTTCTTTATACCTATCTGTGTCGAATAATAAGGCAGATTAGACTAAAAACATTGCTTTTAATGTTCCTTTTAGAGTGAAAATGTTGGTAAAAGTAATATTTTATAAATAATTTGAATGGAACATGTATTTTGTATTGCGCCATTAGTCCCAAAGAAGTATTATATAGCTACACATCATATTACGGCTTCAAAATGATACATTTTTACTCGTTTTACTTGTAGATTTATTTGTATTATCACCATTCCTATTGCCTCGCAATGATCATAATATGCACGTAATCTAACTTGTATTTGTTTTCATTCTACTATACAGATTGGTATACATCGTATAGTTTGCAGCTGTACTATCTTATTACTGTGCACGGCGGGGATGAATCAACATTGCAGCCATTTTATAGGAACGATTGCTCGGCAAAGACACAACTATTTTAGCGTAAATAGACTAATGCTTAATCGATGTAACATACGATCTATTTAATACATGTTTATTGGTACTATTAATCGAAAGAGGTGATCCTGATGAGTTTGATGGTCGATTATTGTCCGCGTTGCGGTTCTGTATATCAAAAAAATCTGCGTAATATGTGCAATGGATGCCGAGATGAGTTGGACGGAGCGATGAATCGTTGTCTGGATCACTTATGGCGGTCTCCAAAAAGTACCACTGAGGAGCTGAGTCAAGCTTCCGGTATCGGTATGCAGGAACTGTATCAATTTATTCAAGCAGGCAAATTTTCACATACGTATATCAATTTGACGTTCCCTTGTGAATGCTGCCAAAAACCGATTCGTCAAGGTCGACTATGCGATCATTGTGTGGGCTCATTCCGTGAGGCATTCCCGACGCCAGTAGCTGCCGCTCAGCCTGCCGCACGAGCACACGGAGCCAAAACAAGCCAGAAAACACTGTATACATCGCGAACAGGTTCACGTTATTAAGCAAGCTAATACGTTCATGAGCTAGATTGATTCGATCCGGTTAGTGGATAGTCGCTAATCTACGCTAGTGCCTAAACGCATAGTAGCCAATAGCATACTAAAGCCCGGTTCTCCCTTCAATTCGTAGGAAAAACCGGGCTTTTACTCGTCTGCCGTTTATGATTTAAAATAGCGATTTTGATATACAATCGATGGTGCATTTCAGCATGCACACTAGCAAGCAAGTACAATCACTGTATGAACGATATCGCTTATTCTCGCTTCATTTCAATGCTTCATATAGCGATTACATAATAAAATGAGATATGCTGTCCATTTACTGCAAACCTGCGGTTTGTAATGATTTGGCATATGCGTCTGTCATATATGCGGTCAACTTATCCGCGCCAGCTTGTTTAAAGGAGTCGATCGCTTTCGTTTTAGCGGCGGCAAAATCCTCGTCTGATTTGGATAAAATCATCGTCGCTGCGGTACGTGCAGCCAGTTCTTTTAATTGTGTTTCTTGCTTTAACAGATCGTCCGGCAATACCGGCAGTACGACTGTGTTTTCTTTAATAATTTGTTCAGGAGACATATTTTTCAGCGGTGTATTATCATCTTGCAGCTTGCCTGCTTGTACGAGTTTGGAGAACACTTCACCTGGATAGGCGGCGCCATAATGTTTGCTGAAATCTTGCTCTAATGTCGTTGAGCTGGCTGCCATCGCTGCTTCGGTCGAAAACAGGTTCACAGGTGTATCATTGTTCGGATCGATAACGCTGCCACCTAAGCCGATTAAATTTTGATCAAGCGCGATCCCGCTACGTTCCCAGGCGTCGCCGCCATTCACTTTCATAGCGATCGTTTCTGTCGTAAGCTGTGGCTTGCCGTTTACTTCGTTCCAGTTTTCGCCTTTGATACCGCTGTACATCGTACGTGCGCCTTCATAGGAATGGATGTAGTTCAGGAATTCCATCGCTTTTTCAGGATATTTAGAGCTTTTGGAAATCGCATAGCTTTTGTCTGCCCAGCCGACCGGGCGTACGCCTCCACTCCATGCTTGTTTGCCTGCCGGAATGACCATAAAGCCCTTGCCATCTTTCGCATATTTGGCATTAAAATCACCCATTGCCCATGTTGCCGGGCCGAGAATGAATTGACCGGCTGTTGCTTTTGCCATATAGTCGTTATTTTTCATCGTTAACGCATCTGGATCAAGCAAGCCCATCCGGTATGCTTTATTATAGAAATTCATCGCTACCCAGTAGTTGGAATTTTCATCGGTCAGCACATTGATCAGGCGATGCTCACCAAGCGGCTTGGCAAATAAATCCGAGCTACCGCTTGCGGTCTGACCGGTCGTCCAGGTGAACGGGATAATGTACGGCCATAAGCCCCAATCTTGCCACATCGATACACCGTATATTTTTTTGCCTTCTGCGGTCGTTGGATGCTTAGCGCTAATCTGTTGCAACACACTTAGCAGATCATCGGTCGTTTGGATCGGCGGTGTGCCGATTTCTTGATAATAATCCCAGCGAATTGTAGGCCCGATCGTCAAATTCGGATACACCGGGCTTGGATCGGCTTGTACTTGTGGTGGCAAAAAATAGAGCTTGTTTTGCCCTTCGCTCCAGTTTTTGCGGCTGTACTCGACAACGGTTGGAATCGTCTGCTCAACATCTTTGCCGTATTGTTTCATCAGATCGTCCAGCGGGACAATCAGTTTGCCATCGATCAATTGCTTGCCATATTGCGTCGGATCAGCACGCACGATATCAGGCAGATCGCCACCGGCGAGCAGTACATTCATTTTGTTAGCATCAGCTTCGACATATTCAATTTTTACGCCGATTTTGTCTTCGATCGCTTTAGCGATTTGGCTATCTGGGTATGTGTTCCAGCTTGTCCCGGTTTCGTTTACTAACACACGCAATGTTACGATACCGTTCGCATCCTTCGTCCCTGCCTGGCTTGCACCGCTATCGGTGCCCGTTGCTCCGCCAGAACAAGCTGTAAGCGTTACCATAAATGAAAGCATTAATCCGGCGAATACACGGGCTTTAGCTCGTTTTTGCATAAGATTGACCTCCTTTGAGATAAACATACCTGAAGTGAAGCGGAATCGTTTACGCGAACGAATAATCTGCACGATCATGATCAAGCTTTCATTAGCCTTTGACCGCACCCATCATAATGCCTTTGACAAAAAAGCGTTGCAGCATCGGATACACAATGACGATTGGCAACGTCACGAGCATCGTAATCGTCATTTGAATCGATTGTGGGGTCATCGTGCGCACTTCGGCAGAATTGGTCATTTCTGCTGCACTCATACTGGAGATGCTGTTAGACTGATTCAGGAAATTGTACAGCACTAACTGCAATGTTTGCAGATTCGGATTCTCGACCAAAAAGAAATTATCGAACCAAGTGTTCCACTGCCCGACTGCCGAGAAGACAGCGATCGTAGCGATAATCGGTGTCGATAACGGGAAAATGATACGCGTAAATGTCGTCCAGTAACCTGCACCGTCGATCCGTGCCGATTCCTCCAATGCTGGCGGCAATTGCTCGATAAATGTTTTAATCAAAATGATATTAAAGCCGCTAAGCGCAGTTGGCAACACATATAGCAGAAAATTATTTTGCAGCCCGTATGCTTTCATCGTCAAATACCACGGGATAAAGCCGGCGTTAAAGTACATCGTTACGAGTACAAAGCGATAAATAAGTCGCCGCAGCGGCATTTCTTTTTTCGTAATCAAATAAGCGAAAAAGGAGCAGCAAAGCACGGTTAACAATGTACCGACTACCGTCCGCAGCACCGATACAAGCGCTGCTTCCTGCAATCCGTTTAGTTGCAGTGTAGCTTTATAGCTTTCCAACGAAAAGCCTGCTGGCCATAAAAATACACCGCTTTGTGCCCGAAATGAGTCACTGATCGAATAGATCAAAATATAATAAAACGGATAGATCGTAACGACAAGCAGCAGCGATAACAACGTATAATTAATTACATTAAAAATCAAATCCGACCATTGCATCGGTTTGCGGGATCGTTCAGCCCGCATGCTGAGCGCTTTACCCATACTATCCTTCCTCCTTCTCCGGCAGAACATGGATTAAATAATGCTCTCACCACGCACTTTTTTGGATAAGCTATTGATCATAAACAGCAAGGCGATACTAATTACCGATTTGAACATACCGACTGCTGTCGAATATGGATAATCATTCGTTACGAGACCGAGACGGTATACGTACAGATCAAGCACTTCAATTTTGTCTGCAACCATAATATTGTTAAATACGAGATATTGTTCAAAGCCCGCCGATAGCAGATTGCTTACAGCAAGCAGCAGCAATACGATAAATGTCGGCATAATATTCGGAATCGTAATGTATAGTATGCTGCGAATGCGCCCCGCACCGTCGATGCGTGCAGCATCGTATTGCTCACCGTCAATACCGACGATTGCAGCAAGGTAAATAATCGCATTCCAGCCAATCGTTTTCCAAATGAGCAATAGCGTCTGCACAAGCCACACATGATCCGCATTGCCGAGTACGTTGAGTGGTGTATCGCTTAGACCGAGGCGCGCAATGATCGTATTAATCGCTCCTTCTGAGCTAAACATGCTAAAAGCGAGCGAGAAGACGATAATCCAGCTAATGTAGTTGGGCAATGTTGTCGTCGTCTGAATGAGTCGTTTGAAAAAACCGCTGCGCACTTCTGAGATCATAATCGCCAGCAGCAACGGTAGCGGTGCCGCCACAATCGACAGCAAGCTAAGCGCCAGCGTATTGATCATAACACGCAACATATCGCGGTCATGTAGCATCTCTCTAAAATGCTCCATCCCAACAAACGCCGTCTGACTGAGCGGAATACCCGGTCGATAATCAAAAAATGCATACACCCAACCGAATAACGGCACATAACTGAAAGCGATTACAAAAATGATAAACGGCAGTGTCAGCAGCAGCAATTTGATCCCGTCTGCATGTAGCTTGCGCTTGCGGGTTTGGATGACTTCCCCTTTTTTGTACGTGATCTCCACAGCGGAACCTCCTTTGGGTAGACAGGATGTGTGAACGTGTTTTTGTTCATATTGAGCAACGAGGCTGTCATATGGCACATCGTCGAGAGAGCTGGTATTTACATATGAAGCAGTCCTCGCCCGTTCATCACCTGACCTAAGCCTAAGCTTATTGTTTCTGCTTCAAGCGATGATATCAGCCGAACCAGCTTGTTGCTTGAGCCTGCATTTAGTGTAATATGCTGTCATTCCATGCTGAATGAACGATCTTCCAAAAAAGCTGAACAATCTACAGATGCTACGCTGGAATTAGGAAAAGATGCGGTTGAGTTGAACGATCTACAGATGCGGTTGAACAAAAACGCAGGTAGGGCTGGAGGAAAACTAATGTTGTGCCCGTACATTCGATAGCCGATTGGGGTTACAGTAAATACGATGAGTACATCGCTGCTTAAAACGAGAGTGGCATTCATCCAGCTTATGACTTGAATTTGCATATGGTATATACTCCCTTTTGAAAATAAAACAGATCAAACTATCTGCTATTCACAGCACATCAAGTAAATGTCTGGCAATACAATTACCAATCAGATATGATCAATTTAGTAATTTAACTATACATAACAAAGGGGTAGTGACATTGAAAAAGGGATTTGTGTTATGGTTTGGTTTATTTTTAATGCTGGCATGTAGTATGAACGCCGAGGCAGCAACGACTAATGAAGTGGATGTAACGGACAATTTGCCTGCGAGCGCATTTTCCGCTTCATCAGTTTGGACAAAAGACGGCGACAGTCGGAATTTTGGCCCACAACGAGCGTTTGATAATGTGTGGAACGAAGATAATGGCGGGTATCAATCCGGGCGCAGTGACAACCCACCGCAATGGATTGCTGTTGATCTAGGTGCACCGAAATCGATTACTAAGCTTAGTTATCAAGCCGATTCATCGTATGACTTTGCGTATGATATGAAAGATTTTACCGTGTCTGCTTCTAACGATAATAAAAACTGGACAGAACAGTATACTAGCACTGCGTTAGGTAACAACAGTAAACAACAATTTCCGATTTCCGCCACGGGTAGTTTCAGATATTGGAAAATCACAGCTAATAATACGATCGGTGGCAAAAACATCGTCATGATCGGTGAAATGGAATTGCTAGCTCCACCTGAACCTTGCTTAGTCGATGTAACCGATAATTTGCCGATCGATGCATTTTCTGCTTCATCGGTCTGGACAAAAGATGGAGATAGCCGCATGTTCGGGCCACAAAAAGCATTCGATAATGTGTGGAATGAAAACAATGGCGGCTACCAGTCCGGTCGCAGCGACAATCCGCCACAATGGATTGCCGTCGATCTCGGTGAACCGAAATCGATTAGCAAACTTAGATATCAAGCCGATTCATCGTATAATTTTGCTTATGATATGAAAGACTTTACCGTGTCCGCTTCTAATGATAATAAAAATTGGACAGAGCAATATACCGGCACCGCTTTAGGCAATAACACCAAACAACAATTCCCGCTTTCCCCTACCGGTAGTTTCAGATTTTGGAAAATTACCGCTTCTAATACGATTGCTGGCAAAAATATCGTGATGATCGGTGAAATAGAATTGCTTGCTCCTACTACTTCGTTAATCGATGTAACGGACAATTTGCCTACGAGTGCGTTTGAAGCGTCGTCAGTTTGGGAAAAGGATGGCGACTCTAGATATTTTGCTCCATATAAAGCATTTGATAATGTATGGAATGAAAACAATGGCGGCTATCAATCCGGTCGTAGTGACAACCCACCGCAATGGGTTAAGGTCGATCTGGGCGCACCCAAATCGATCACCAAAATTAGATACCAAGCCGATTCATCGTATAACTTTGCTTATGATATGAAAGATTTTGTCGTGTCCGCGTCCAATGACAATAAAACATGGATCGAACAATATAAAGGTACAGCTGTAGGCAACAACAGCAAACAAGAATTTCCGCTTTCCTCGACCGGCAGTTTCAGATATTGGAAAATCACGGTTTCCAATACGATCGATAGTAAAAATATTATTATGATCGGTGAAATGGAACTGCTTGCACCACCGACCGTTTGTCTCATTGATGTGACGGACAATTTGCCTACCGATGCATTTAAAGCATCTTCAGTCTGGACAAAAGATGGTGACAGTCGTGATTTTGGCCCGCAAAAAGCGTTTGATAATGTGTGGAATGAAAACAATGGTGGGTATCAATCTGGACGCAATGACAATCCGCCGCAATGGATTAAAGTCGATCTGGGCGCACCCAAATCGATTGTGACACTGCGATACCAAGCAGACACATCGTATGATTTTGCCTATGATATGAAAGATTTCACCGTGTCCGCGTCCAATGACCAAAACACATGGACTGATGTGTATTCAGGTACCGCGCTAGGCAATAATAGCCAACAACAATTTCCGCTCCAATCCACCAGCAGTTTCAGATATTGGAAAATTACACCTAACAATACGATCGGTGGTAAAAACATCGTTATGATCGGCGAACTGGAATTGCTCGCACCTGCTCCGTAAATGAATACCTATTCAAAATCAGCTTATACTACACTAGCCATTGCATCATCCTGCCCAAAATAGGGGCAGGATTTTTGCTATCCTCATTTGACCTGCTGCTACATCATATCAAACAGGATCACCCATATATGGATGATCCTGTTTAAAGATAAATATTTATGATGCAAAACAACTTCAATCACATAAATAGCTGCTTTGGATACAGACTTACTTCTCCATCCATGCTGAGCTAACCGACGAACCCGCTTGTTTCATCAACCGCTCTACCATTTCCACATACGCCACCTGCAAACGACGTGTAATCGTCCCCGGCGTACCCGTACCGACCGGACGACCATCGATCGCGATAATCGGTGCTGCTTCCATCGTTGTGCTCGTCAGGAACACTTCATCCGCAAAGAGCAGCTGCTCTTTGCCAAATGCTTGCTCCACATACGGAATGTCCAGCTGTCCGGCAAGACGCCGAACGACCTGCTTTGTAATACCATCCAGAATGAGATTACCGTTCGGATGCGTATAGATTACGCCGTCTTTGACGATCAGCAAATTGGAGGCAGTACATTCGGTGACCGTGTCGTTGCTGCGAATGAGGATCGCTTCTTTGGCACCGGCTTCAGCCGCCTGCTGTTTGGCAAGCGTATTAGGCAGCAGGTTGAGCGATTTAATATGACAACGTAACCAGCGAATATCTTCCAATGTGATCGCTTCAATTCCATTTTCGATCAGATCGGCAGGACGTGCTAACGGCTCACAATAGCCGAGCATCACAGCTTCGCACACTTCCGGGAAAAGATGCGCCCGCTTCGCTTCACCGCGTGTAAATTGAATATATAGCATCCCATCCTGTGCACCGAGTGTAGCCGCCAGCTCATCAAGCATTATGCTAAGCTGTTCACGACTCCAATGCAGCTCGATTTTAATCTCACGCAAGCTGTTGTACAGGCGCTGCAAATGCGCTTCTTTTTCAAATAAAATGCCTTTATACAACCGAAACACTTCATAAATGCCATCGCCAAAATAATACCCACGATCCCGGTATGACACATGTACTTCTTCTTCCTCAACCAGCTTTCCGTTCCAGAGCAGCAGCATAATTAACCTCCATATAGCGATAATAGGTGAGCCGATTCGTAGCCTGACACACTATGTGTGCCGTTTGTTTGATGCTTGCATTGTATCATATCTCAGCTTTGATCGCCCGCTTTGCGCAGTGGCATGCTTGCTTCATCGACTAGCCGTGGTAAACGAATCGTCACTTCGGCGCCGTGTGGCACCTGTGGAATCGTAACCCCATACGGCTCGCCAAAATATAACTGAATCCGCTTATTAATATTGTACAGCCCTACTCCGCTGCCAGAGCTGTTCGTATGCCCCGTATAACTAGCACGCTCGGCGTTTGTTAGGTTTGTATCTGTTAACGACACGCCATTATCCCCATTCGCCGTTTGAACATACTTAGACGTTGCAGCTTCCTGATCGGCAGGAGCCGCTCCCCTGACGCCAGTAGCGAGCTGCTGATTCAGCTGCTCACGCACTTCAGCCGTAAAGCCGCTGCCGGAATCAACGACCGATAGCCATAGATCGCGTCCATCCTCATACGCTTCGATGCTAATCTCGATCCCTTCGCCATCTTGCCGTCCAGACTGGATCGAATTTTCGACAAGCGGTTGTAAAATAAAGCGCGGTATCCGGCAATCCAGCAATTCCGGTTCGATATCAAACGTAAATTCAATCGTACTGTTAAAACGCAAATTAATAATTTTAATATAATTTTCCAAATAACTTAGCTCATCACGCAATGTGCACATACTGTCTTTACTGGCGAAGATCGGACGCAGCATATTGCCGAGCGCCACCACACTAGTTACAATCTGATCCGCTTTGATCATCGTTGCCATCCAGCGAATCATATTCAGCGTATTGTACAAAAAATGCGGATTGATCTGATATTGCAACGCCTCAATTTCCAGTTCGCGCCGCTGTTCTTGAATTTCATTATTACGTCGCAACAACTGTACGATGCTAAGCGACATTTCATTAAAACGCCGCATAACGGTGCCAAATTCATTGTTCGGAATATCGGTAAAGGTTACACCTAGCTCGCCTTTGCTCATATCACGCAGCTTATGCGCCAGCAGCTTGAGTGGCCGAATCATTCGTTTCAAGAAAAAATACGAAACGCCAAAAATAACGAGAATGCTCAAACAAAATACGATCACCATAATACGCTGCACCGAGAAAATCTGCTGTGAAAACAGACCAAGCGGCACTTCGCGCATCATATACCAGTCACCGGCTTGCAGCTTATAATACACAATTTGAATCGGATCGCCATTTTTGACCGTATCGTAGCTGCCAAAGTTGGCATCGCTGCCAGGTGGCGGTAAATACGGGCTCTTTTGCCCAACTTCGTCGATGCTGCTGCCCGAGATGATCGTGCCCTCCGCATTAATAATATACGTATTGCCTGCTGCCATATCGAGCGATGCCGAATACGTCGATGCTAAATAATGCTCATCCAAATTAAAAATCAAAGTTGCATTTGTATTCGGTTCATATAGCGCCCGTACCCCACGAATAAGGCTAATTAACCGATCGTCCTTTGGCGCACTAATGTACGGATTGTAATATGACTCAGTCATACCGCCGATCACCGTTAAATTCGGAAAAGCTTGTTTTGCCCGTTCATAACCTTGTGAGCGAAAAAAGTTAGCCGTCCATGCCGCTTCCTCATGCACAAGCGTACGGGTCGCATCTCCACCAAGCGCACCGTTATGATCGGTAATAATGTAGATGGAATGGATATAATTATAATTGCTAATAAAGTTGGCGATACGGGCGTAGATGTCTTTTTTTAAGTCGATATTTTCAAGTTCGGTGCGATAATCATCACTTTGCAAATAGCTTTGCACATTGCCATCAAGCAAAAACAGCTTGGACAAACGATCGACATCGCTAATCAGACTGTGGATATTATGATCGTTTTGCTGAAATTGCTGGTACAACAGCTGTTCATTTTGCTCCTTAATGAGTCCGAGCATAAATGTATACAAAAAATACGTAGCTAGCGAAAACACGATCATACTAACCGCCATAAAATAGACGATCAGCTGTGTGCCAAGATGCTGAATATTGCTTTGTTTGCCAGATCGTCGCCATCGCCTCATTCGCGCTTCGCTCCCGTCATATCGAAGCCAGCACCGCCTTTAAGCGATTGGCGTCGATATTCATTCGGATTAAGCCCGGTCACTTTTTTGAACACTTTGCTAAAATACGTATATTCCGGCGAGAAGCCGACCTGAACGGCGATATCATACGATTTCATATTCGTGCCGATAAGCAGTTCTTTGGCGCGTTCGATCCGGTAACGGTTTAAATAATCGACAAAGGTAATTTGCAATTCTTTTTTAAACAGATTGCTCAAATAACCAAAGCTCAGCGATACATGCTCGGCAACCTGCTGAAGGCTAATATTTTGCGCATAATTATGCTTAATGTATTGGATCGCCTGGGCAATCTCATGACTCATATGCAGCAAACTATGCGCATATTCCGCTACCCGCACAAAATAGTTATACACTTGCGCTAACATATCAGGCAGCGTATCGCAGCGCTCCAACTCGGCGGTAATGTCGAGCAGCAGTAACTTTTCATTTTGATGTTGTTCGTACAGACTGGTGCTAATCCATTGTACAAATTGAAACAGTAGCGGCTGCATCGTTGCTGGGTCTTCGTGCAAACGCTCGCTTAACAGCCGAATATAGTCGCTATAACGCTGCTGCTTGAGCGGCGATAGCAGCGCCTTGACTGGCGAATGATCGCGTAATTGTTCTAGCGCTCGCTCCAATGGCACGAGATCAAGCCGTTCATCCGGCTCATGCAGCAGCCCGCCGCCGGTGAGCAACTTGTGGCGTAACGCTTGCTGCGCCTCGTGATACAAGGATGATAAATTTTTGTATGCGCTATCAATTTTACTGATGCCGACCGACACCGAACCGCCAAAGCAGCCATATACCGCCGTCTGTACCTGGCATGCAATCAAACGTAACTGCTGACGAATCTGTTGCTCGGAATGCATATCCTCAAAGCTCAAAATGAGCAAATAATGCGTACGATCCATATAAAATCCTTCCCCACGTTCAAAGGAAGTCGTGATCTCGTCCAGCATATTCAAAATCGTCATTTTGATCAAATGACCATGCTCATCACGAAATTTGTCACGCAGTCGTGCATATTGATCCAGCTCAACGACACAAACCGCTAACCTAGCAGGCGCAAGCCGTAGTCCGCTCTGCCGTACGAACTGTTCAAATTCACCTGCCGAATAAATGCCGTACAGCAAAAAGTCTTTAAGTACTTTTTCCTTCACCAGCTCCAAACTTGCCGATGGCACAGCCGCACTATCTGCTGTACTAACGACTGTACGTTCCTGCCGTTGTTCATCCAGTTCGTGGCGCACACTGTTGAGCGTAGTGGCAATCTCATCCTCTGTCATCGTAAGCTTAAGAATATAACCAGACACACCGAGTGACATCGCCCGCCGGGCAAGCTCAAACTCCTCCAAACAGGACAGCACAATAATACGCGTCTGCCGATCCTGCTCGCGAATACGGGAAATCAGTTCCATCCCATCCATACGCGGCATACGAATATCGGTAATGATCACATCCGGTTTGTCCTTATCGTACGCCTCCAATGCACTCTGACCATCCGGTAAATCAGCAATGACCTGCATACCGAATCGGCTCCAATCGACCGAGTTTTTTAAGCCGATGCGCACAAGCATCTCATCTTCGACAATCATCACATTGTACATTCCGCTCACTCCTCGATTCAGGTTTATGGCAGGGATTGCCGGAGTCTTACGTAGAAAGGGGATGGTCTTGGACTGCGCACAAGCATCGTTTCGTTCACCTCACGTTTGGACAACGCAAACACTGTATAGACAGGTCTGTTGCTGTACAAAAACCTTTTCTGTTTAATTTCGTGTTTGAAGTCCATAAACACCGAAACGGTAGCTACACGGATGAAATTCAGCTATGCTCGCTAAACAAACATAATACCCAGTCCTGCCCTCGACCGCTTGAAGGCGCTTCCCAAATACCGATGCCGGTGTTGTTGACGGTGCCAGCGTCACGGTAGCGTCCGGTACGCGGACAGTACCATGCGACCTCCAATACGACTCCTTCGATTTGTCCTAATCTTACTTTAACATACAGTCCTGTTGGACAATAGATAAACATGAATGTTTTCCCATATAGTGCTACAGCAGTATTCGCTCCGCTCAACGGTTGTTCCAGCAACATTCGTGCCGGCATGGCAGCCGCAAAATCGACGCTTTCCATCAGCGCCCGCATATGCTGCATCTGCTTTGCACCAGGACGATCCAGCGCTTGTTGCCATGTCATTATAAAAAAGCCAGCTGCTACATCGTCCCAAGCGGCATCCGATCTTCCAGCATACATCGACCATACCGAATGGTGCCCATACGTATGCCCACATGCCCCGCTAAATACCGCATAATAAGCAGCTTGTCGCACATCCGCCTCATCAAAATAACCGTTTGCCGGCTCAAAATCGATCGGAATATCTTCATAACACGGCTCCGCATCCAGCGTCGGACGTACCGGCTGTAACGCATAATCATGCTCTACTAGTCGGTAATTATCGCGCACACCGGCACCATGACTGGACTGGATCATATGCAAATCAAGCCATGCTTCGTCATGCACATAGCGCGAGGAAGATACGCCTCCTTTCGGATGAAAAGTCAGTAGCCGCTGTTCGCTGCTGCCTGTGCGAATTCCTCGTGCAAGCTGCCGGATGATGTCCAGATGATGTTCATTTTCCAATGCACGATCCCCGCCGAGCACCCAGACGATATGAGGATAATGGCTATATCGCTCCGCCAGCCAATGTCCGTAATGATACGCATTGTCCGGTTGCAGTATTTCTGGCCCGATGCCGCCAGCAAGATTGAATTTATCGCCCCAAGCGGGAAGCAAAGCGATATACAAACCGAGCGACTGTGCCAGTTCCAGCACATTATCCACATGATGCCAGTAGGAATGATCGCCTATCGTATCCGGTTGTAACGGATTAGGTTGTCCTTGTTCATCCAATAATAACGGCAAGCGCCCATTCGCTGCGGGCGTAAACAACCCATCCCGCTCTGCCAGTAATACCGTCTGAATGACGTTAAAACCTTGCTCCACACGCATCCGTAAATACTGCTCAGTCTGCGACATATCCAGCCGATGCAACAATTCCCACGCCGTATCTGCCAACCAAAAAAACGGCTGTCCATCCGCTGTTGCCAAATAACGCCGACTGGAATGAATTTGTAACGGCTGCAATAATACGCTTGCCGAAGAATTGGTCATAGGTGGTTGCTCCTTTGTTTGTCATAGCCGAACATCGTAGTACGTTGACCGAGATTGATTTAAGTTTTAAAGCTACGTTCAAGTTGTGAACGCTAGCAATGTCCGTACACGATTCAAATTTAATGATTCAAATTTAATATGGTGGAAAAACAGGACGGTGTATTCATAGTAATATCGATCAATAATGATCAGGGCGTGTACGCAAACTCGTAGGCTGTGAGCCGCACTTCACTACGGGAAGGAAATAAACGTAAGCACGGACTTCCCGCGTTTGTGATGTTCAAACACGGGATGCAATGAAAAAAGGTTTTTGCGTAGCAAAATACTTTACTGCTCAGAACGAATGATCAGCCGCGGTTCACTTGCCAGTCCAAATCGCACCATACAGTAGCGATCCACATAGATCGAATCCCCGTCAAAATTGCCGTCTGTCCAGCTCGGTTGATCGGTAAAGCTGTCCGGACCTACCATCGTCAGCTCGCCGCGTATATGATGATGTGGTCCAAGTAGATTACGGCAACTGGACAATAGCTCGATCGTCAGTTCATTGTCGCCATATTGCAGCCAATCGGTAATGTCCGCTTCATATGGTGCCCACATCCAAGTGGCGCAGTCATGACCATTGACTAGCACTCGCGCCAACACCGCATGAGGACGTTCACATACAAGCCATACTCGTTCACCTGATTGTAACTCATCTACGATGAGCGAACGGTGCAATCGAACATTGCCTGCATAAAATAACAGCCCCTGCGTAGTCAAATCTCCGGTACGCACCGTCTGCTGCGGCTCCATTAAGCGGAACGAGCCATTTGTATAAATGGCATCATAACCGTCAAACGTATAATCCTCCACACTTTGAACAGCAAAGTGACCGAGTATATACATACTTTCCAACTCAGTATCATAAAAGAGCTTATTGCCCTCCGACTCAAACGCCTCCGCTCTCGCTGCCGCTGCATACGTCGCTTCCGAATTGGCAAAATGTCCAGCCAATACAATCCGATTGGTGCCCTCATGCAGCCAACCGCTAACGTCTAAACGGCGAAAGGCGATATCGCGCCACCAGCCTAGCTCTTGTTGCTGCAACGCTTGACCATTAATCGATATTTGATACCGCTGCGGCTGCTCTAACACAAGGAACAGTTGCTGTTGTAAATAGCCGCCTGCCGCTGCATCAACTGTAAATTCAAGTTCTACATCGACCGCATGTCCGAGCTTAAGCAAATGCTGCTGTACCAAGATGATCGGTTCCGGCGCTGACCACTGTTCACCAGCGATACGCCAGCGGCAACGATCGAGTGTAATGCTGTTCAGATCGCTCAGTTCAATCTGCCAATCATACGCAGACATCGTTACGCTAGCTTGTGGTGCGGTCTCCGTATTGTTAACTCCGAAACGACTGGTGATACGGTCAGTAGATTGGCTGACTGTGCTAGTTATCATCTTATCGGATTGTGCTAGCTCTGCTGCTAACAACTTCGCTTCGGATGGCGCTATTTGGGGCGATTGTGCGGTTACGGATCGGTCTGTTGCCGCTTGCGGTGTTAGATCGGTATCCGTCGTCGGCATAACATAAGCTGTATCGCTTACACGTAGCATATACGATTGTGCCGGAGCAAAATCCAGCTCCACCCTAAATCGCAAGCATCCATTACTATAATTAGCGTACACAGGCAGCGGCTGTATCATGCCATGTTCCAGATCGATATGATCCAATCGAACAGTGGCATGATTAGAGCTAGCATCACAATGTGCAGATTGCCCAGGTAGCCGTAACTCGAATTGTGCCCGGTATCCATGCTCTCGATCCGTATTCACGATATAGACGAGTCGATCCGGCTGTGCATGAAGCGGGATTGCAGTTGAAAGCGATGACTCATTAGGCTTCATTGCTCGACTAGCGATTTTTCCAACATTGCCAGATTGCACGAGCTGGATACGACTAAGCAGCGGTGAGTCGGTCACTGGATCAAGTTCCACTAATTTCTCCTCTGCTCGCTCCATTTGTCGATAATCCGATAGACGCTGCACATGGAGCAATGTGAGCACCGATGGCACATGCTGTTCCAAATAATGCTGTAATGCCGACAATTCCAGCGGCAGGCACGGTGTACGAAGCTCCAGCTCACGGAGGCGTGTATCCTGTCTGCCATCGATGCGATCCGGCAATGTACCTAATGCGAGAATTCGTCCGCCTTGCTCGCTAAATCGTAGCAATAGTTCCAGTGTAGATGAACTTATCGTCAACATCGGCGGCAAAATAACCGTCCCATATGCCGCCTGTCCGACTATTAACCGTTTACCTTCAATCCGCCCATGACGCTCGATGATGCTTTCCGAACCATAATCGTGCTCATAATGCAGCGCGCCAAGCCATTCGCTCACCTGTACAAAGTCCTGATTAATCCGTTCCCCGCGTTCCAGTCCAAGCTTCGTATCCAGCGCGATCGTTTCATCAGCACCTTCGACCGGATGTGTATAGACGAGCCAAGACGAACGAATCGGATGCAGCAGCAAAATATCCGCCTCCACCGTGCTCTCCGCCATCAGCATCGACAATCTGCCAAAATAATCATTAAACCGCTCATATTGACTCCACCACGGCTGCTGATAATACAGTGACGGCGGATAATCCCGTTTGCGAATGCCGCGCAAACTGTATCCTTGCAAATGCTGACACATCAAATTAATACCGTGCACATACTGCCACTCTGCAATCCATTTCAGATCGGCAAACGATACATTCCACCCGCTACAGCCAAATGTTTCGGACAATACAAACTTTTTCCCTAACTGATGAGCAACAGAGCTAACTTGTTTCGGTGTGAGCGGATTGTCGATAAATCGCCCTAACCAGTCAATGCCGGGCACTTGCATATACTCATACGAAGCCATCGCATCTCCAACCGCCCCCGTCTGTGCGGTCAAATGATCTTCAGAGACGACATGCCCGGTCAAACGAATATGATGCCGTTGACACCAGTCTCCAATCTGTCCCATAAAAGACTGCGCAAACAGCCGTGTCACCAGCTGCCAGAACCGGTAACGTACTTGCTCATACCCCGCACCTTCCACAAACAACAATGGCAAATCGTCCAACATATCCGTACTATACGCTTCGGTATAACGCTGCTGTAACGTAAATGACCACGGCACCTGATTGCGCCCATATTGCGGTTCATCGGTAAAAATGCCAGCAATCGCCTGCCCAAAATGCGCGGCAAATCGCTCTGCATAACGCTCATACGTCGATTCGATAAATGCATGTACAACTTGCGCATCAAGCGTATCGATATAATACGGATTAACATCATAGTATAGACGCAGCTCTGCCAGATGAAGCTCATCTTCGGCAAGACGGATATAACGCCCTTGATGGAAGCGATACGAAGCAATAGTACGCTTCGCTTCGCTGTTGCTGTTTTCTTGGGTATTGTTTTCTTGGTTACTATTTTCTTCGGTACTGGCTGCTTGCTTATCGTGTTGTTGCTTGCTATGTTGTTGGTTGCTCTGTTCCTGGTCATTATTGTCTGTGCTGTTATCGCCAGTGCTGACACGCTCTCCTTGCTGTTCGGTATGTCGCAATGCTTCATATGCCGCCGTTTTGGCTTCAGTCGGATTTAGCCGTTCCAGCTTTAGCCATTTTTGCTGATAATCAAGCCCCAACGCTGGCACGACACCATCAGCAAAACCGCTCGGCCACCCATTTTCGTCATAACACCATACCCTCATGCCTAGCTTATGCCCTTCATCGATCCCAGCGGCAATACAATCCATCCATTCAGCGCCCATATACGGTGTTTCCAAACCAGCACGTGCGTGCATAATAAATCCACCTAGCCCTGCTTGCTTCATTTCCCGCACCTGCCGCCGAATTTCCTCCGGCTCCAACCGATCATTCCATGACCAAAATGGAATCGCCCGATATTCGGCAGGTGGGTCAAGCAAGCGCTCATACAGTTCTGTCGCCTGTAACCGAGCGGTGTCCAAATTTTGCAAGCGGGCATTCGGCTCGTACACATTTGTCTTATTCAGCGCTGTCGATGAATCCGATGTAGTGGATGGGGTAGCAAATGAAGCGGGATAGCTAACAGAGTCAAGCGCTGTATGGATGTTGAGATCGTCTGTCGTTGTGCGGCGTTCCATAAGTATTCCTCCTTTTGATCATCAAGCTGCTTTGCGGTTGTACGCTGAGTCAGCGTTTCCGAGCGTTTCCGAATGCGGATGTGGATAGGAATGGGCGGCAGAAGTTGTAACTTGCTACGGCGCAAATTGCCCGGCATTCCACGCACGCACCTGCAAATCGTCCAACGAGCGTACATGTACAATTCGTTCTTCACCAGCATCTAGCCAGTAAAATTGTTGTTTAGCCAAAGCGTAGTCTTGTGCTGCACTACTGTTCTGGTACAATTCAACCGCAACGGCAGGCTGTTGCCCACGATTGACGATACGGACGCGATAAGGATAGCGCTGCGTATCCTCGTCTGGATCGTGAAGCGGTGGTTGCTCATTCGTGTCAGCATAAAGCGATCGTTGCTCATTCGTTTTATCATGTGAACGAGTTGTATCGTGTGCACGATCATCTAGATCGTCAGCGGACGACTGCCGATCCGTTCCGGTTTGCGACCGCTCATGCAGCGCAGTCCACTCCAATTCCGTATGTGGCAAGCGGAACAGCACGCCTGGACGAGCATCAAAGTTGATCCAGTAAAATGTACGGTACACCAGCCCCCCTTCATCATACAGCTCCGATACGACTAATAAGGGCGACTCATCCAGCTTATAACCGGTTAGCTTGAGATCACCAAGCTTATACGTTTGCATAGACGGCGCATAAGCAGTAGCACTATCACTGCGGTCGGCAACTGCATGCGAATGAGCGTCCATTGCACTTATGCTATGCTGGAAGTCGCTAGAGGTAGGTGTAGCAGATTTTGCAGCCTCATTATGATCTTTTCCGCCAGCATACTCGTCGGCATGATCCGTAGTTCCGTCACATACGCCGTCCCACTGTTTGCGCATCATTTGCTGCAAATGGGCATCATACAGACGCACACATGCTTTCCACTTGCGTCCATGAAGTGCTCCCTGCTCATCGACGATATAGACAGGCACCTGTTGCGCTTGCTCCGGACGATTAAGCTGTTGGAACAGCACATATACCGCCAGCGGCGCATACGCATCTGCGGTAAAATAATGCGCTGGCTTCGGTACGCCATACCAATCGATCGTAGACCACGATACACCAGGGTACACATCATTAAGTTTGTACGTAAATACACCGGTTTGTTGTGGCCAATGGCAACGCGCTCGTTCCATTTTATGTCGCAACGCTACGACCTGAGCGAGCTGCGTCCCGATCGCAAAGCTGGACAGCGAAGTACAGTTTACAAATGAACCGGCAAACTCGGACAGTATGCGCATCTCATCCCGCGTATCAAACGCTGGCAAATGCGCATAAAAGCTTTTATTCACTGGCGGCGGCCAAATAGGCTGCTCTGCTTCCGGTAGATAGCGCCGCATCGATCCTAATCCAGGTGCAGATGCCAAACCAAATTCACTTAGCAGCCGATCATCCAGCCCTGCATAATAATCAAAGCTGTACGCCGGTGTCCAACCATTCCATACGATATGATCATGCGTACTGCCACCAAGCGGATCGGTACGGTGAAATGGACGGGTATCATCCAGTTCGATCGCCAGTCTGCCCATCATACGCATCGCTTCATGATCAAGCTCACTGCTCGTCTCGTTACCGCCGCACCACATAACTAGTGAGGGACGATTACGCAACCGCAGCGTATTACGACGCACCGTTTCTTCCAATGCTACCCGTGGCTGATTGGCATGACTGCCCCAACATGTCGGCCATTCCTGCATAATCATAATGCCAAGCCGATCACATAGATCGTAGAAATCATCCGTCTCCGGTATGCCTCCGCCCCATGCACGCATCACATTCACATGCTGCTCAGCGGCAAGTGCTAGAAAATGCGCATACCGTTCACGCCGAAAATCCATCAGCGCATCGAGCGTACACCAGCCGGTTCCTTTAGCAAATACAGGCACACCATTTACTGTAAATGTCCAGTTATATGCATCCACATGCTCGCCACCGACAAATGGCTTCATTTCGATATGACGGATGCCAAATGTCGTTTCAGTACAGGTTGCGGAGCTGGTGGAGCTGGTGGAGCTGGTGGAGCTGGTGGAGCTGGTGGAGCTGGTGGAGCTGGTGGAGCTGGTGGAGCTGGTGGAGCTGGTGGAGCTGGTGGAGCTGGTGGAGCTGGTGGAGCTGGTGGAGCTGGTGGAGCTGGTGGAGCTGGTGGAGCTGGTGGAGCTGGTTAAGTGTAACACAGCGTCAGAGCTTTTGAAGTCTACTTCTACGGGATTATGACTCACCTGCCGATTGAGCGTATGTTCCAAATTTGTCGGGTTCATGGCAGCAGTTAGCCCTTGCTCACTGCCGTATCTGCTCTCGTGTTCGCTGTCAATTGTCGCTTGTTTGGTCGGCGCCGCTGATAAGACTTGAGTATAGGAGCAATTGGTATAAGCATGCCCTTCCCCATCACCACGTAAAGCAACGAGTTTTAAGCGATATAATGCCTGTTTTCCCATATCGAGCGGCCACCAAAGTTGCGGCTCTGGAATCGTTAGCTCGATCCTTACTTGCTTGCTTTCGTTTGGATGATTAACAGCATGCATAGGCTCACTAGCTTGATGATTGTCGGCTCTAACATGATGATTTGTATACATACATTCGTCATTCCGTTGCCCTTTTCCTCCACCTTTTTTATCATGAAAATACCATTCGAAACATAGCGTTTGCCTGTTTGCAGATATACTCTCATCGGCGATATTTGTTGCTTGTTCACCGTTTTTCGTGCTTTCTTCTCCTTGCTCTAATTCAATCCAGCCATACACACGATCGCCCTGCATAGGCGTATCCGCCAATTCAAACACCAGCTCGATCCGTCCGGCATACGCATCCTCCACAGTTCGTACCGTAACAAACGGATGCTGTACATGCTGTTCTGGCAATGCTTCTAGCCGTACGCTTTGCCAAATGCCGACAGCGGGCAAGTTGACATAATGCCAACCGTAATTACAATTAAACACCATCGCTGACTGCCATACATTCCATTCATTGCCACGCGGTGCCGGATGAACTTTAACGATCAATGTATTATGCTGCTGCAACAATGCAGCCACTTCATATTCTGGGCCGCCAAAAGAACCTGTGTGTACGCCCAGCTTATGCCCGTTTAGCCACACTTCACAGCTCGGAGATACACCGTCCAATAGCAGGCGGCTACGCGCCCATCGCTCCGGTTGTTCCAATGTAAATGTACGTTTATGCCACCAAACACGATGGCTATATTCCTTTGCCAACGCTGCATTGGTGCCAAACGACGGATCAGGCAGTTTACCTGCCGCCACAAGTGCCAAATGAATGCTGCCTGGCACCTGTGCCTCGATACGATCCGTCCATTCCCCATACAGACGTTCATCATCGTCGCCTGCTTCGGCAAGCTGCCATATGCCATCCAGCTTCATACGTAGTGCAGCATCATTGGCACCGCTCCATCGCGCTTGTTGCTCGCGAGCTTCGTCCGTACCTAGTCTATACGTATGAACAGATGTAAGTGGAATATCCCACGGCGTAAACTGTGGGGCAAAAGATTGCCGATCATCATCATCTTTGCTTGTTAATTTGTCGAATGGCTGGCTGCTCATTGATTGGTTGTTGTTTATCGCTGGATCGCTGCTCATTGATCGGTTGTTGCTTATCGATGGATCGTTGCTCACGGTTTACCCCTCCCTCATCGGTGAAGGCCAGAAGCGGCAATGACCTTATATGCGGCGGCTGCCGCTTCGGTCTGCTCCTGGCCTATCCCTGTTGATGCGTATAACTGTGCATCGTTTGTGTGTTCAGATAATGTTTGTTCATTTCATTTATTGCCGCTCATGCTCGTTAAAGTGATCTATGCCATTCATCGTTTGTGATCCGTTCGGCAAATGACAGTTCGCGTTCATACAAGAAATCCAAGCGAGTCGGTACAGTCATCACAGTAGAGTGAATAGAAGTAAGTTTGAATATGCAGTGAACTTGGATCATCGATTGCAGGTAAGCTTCTGAAGATAAGCTCCGGCTCACTGTGCAATTAATTTTACATCATCGATAAATGCGGTATTATCGCCAGTCGTCGAAGTAGCAGCAAAACGAATCGTATGCTGACCTGCGGTGACGGTAAACGCATTTGTCGTATAGTTTGCATAGGTGCCCGAATTCGGGGCAAACGTGCCAACTTTGTTGTTGTCGATATACACATCAAATGTTTGCGTACCGCCTAGATTCGTACGTTTGGCACCTTTAAAATTCAGTTTGTACGTGCCTGCTGCCATCGTCAGCTGCTGCTGGATCGTACCGTTGATACCGTTATCTGTTTTTAAATAAGCGGTTTGTGTGCCTTCCGGTGCATTGGCTGCCGGGGCGAATACGCTGCCATTGCCTTGAATGCCGGAGCGACTATCAAATGTCCAGTCGCTTGTGAACGGGCCGACACGGGTTTTAGTGGAGCTGTTGGACGCGATAGTTGGCGTTTCAAAACCGCCATTTTGCAGCTCGCCTGCGACCGGTGTTTCCGGGTCAGGTGTGCTCGCTGCTTCACGAATGATCATCTTGTCCAAAAACGCCGTATGATCACCCGTATTCGATGTCGCGACGAATTTAACCGTATGCTTGCCTGCTGTCACCGTAAATGCGTTCGTCGTCAGCGTCGAGAACGAACTGGACTGCGGTGCAAAGCTACCGACCTTCTGACTGTCCACATACACGTCAAATGTTTGCACGCCATAACCGCTGCGCGTGGCGCCCTGGAAGCTTAGTTTGTACGTGCCCGCTGGGAAATTAAGCTGCTGCAACATCGTCCCATTGGTGCCGCTGTCTGTTTTTAAATAAGCGGTTTGCTGACCGGAAGGAGCGTTGGCAGCTCCAAAAGCACTGCCATTACGCTGGATGCCAGAATGCGAATCAAATGTCCAGCCATTCGTAAATGGTCCCGGCTTGATCGAACCGACTTCCGGCTTTTCAAAATCCGTATTAAAAATCGTCACCACTGGCACTTCATCCGGAATCGTTGTCGTATAAAAGCAACGTTTCGCTGTATTTGGTGCCGGATCACCGCCAAACACTTCATTCGTGCAAAGTGTGCCGTTCGTTAATGTTTTGTATTTGAAAATGCCATCCGCACCGTAAGCGACCATCGCCTGTCCGTTAAAAGCGCATGTTTTGCTTTCATAAGCACAGAACTGGTAGCCATCCGGCCCGGCGGATTGATCTAGCGTTTTGTATAACCCTGACGTTATGCCAGAGTTATCCAACCCCGACTTGATCGCAATCGCTTTCAACATGCGTGTGCCACCATTGGGCAAAATGACCGCATTGCTATATAGTGTCGACGAAGCGGTCGGTGTCGTGCCGTCGAGCGTGTAACGTATTTGCGCGCCATCGGTCGCAGTTTCGATAAATACCGCTTCCGCAGAATTGTAAATGCCTGGTGTTAAACTAAATGTTGGTGCATCGACACGGGTAGCGATATGACGCGGTACTACTTTAATCAAGGCGATGCCATAGGCACCCGTACCGTTGCCACTTGCCACACGAATCGCTACTAAGCGCTCGGTTGTCACATCAGGTGCGGTGTACAAGCCGCTGCTCGTAATCGTGCCATTATTGCTGCCAAGCACTGTCCATGTGAGATTAGTCGCTGTTAGTGTATAAGCAGATTCGGTCACCGTCTCGGCTTCGTTTGGTGCAGATTCATACGTCGCCGGCTGTTCGAGCGAACCGTTAATCGCTTGTTCACTGTCGTCTGTGCTAACAGCGGCGGAATGGTCGGTTGCTTGTGCTGTAGCCGTTTGCCTATCGTTAGTGTTCATTTGCCCGTTCGTACGGGTTGGCGGATCAGCAGCAGTTGCTTGAGCTGAGTGTGCCACTGTTTCTGTTTGCGCGAATGATGAATTTGCTATTCCGTCCGCAGTGGTAACAGCCTGTTGAGCATATGGAGCTGTAGCTTGTGGCACGGACGAAGCGGCAGCTTTGCTTGTAGCATGTTTGCTCCCATTCGACAAAGCGGCTTTTGCTTGTTGATCAGCAGTTGTCGCCGCTGCATCCGGCTCTTTTACAAAGTCGTCCAACTTGGCGGATGATGACTCCGCACCGTACGTATCTTCAGTAACGGCAGCGGCTGTGCTTGTCGTTCCGTATGCAGCATCGATCGCAGTCGCTTGTAGCTGTAATGTTTGCCCGCCGGTAACCGTCTTTTCAATCGGTGTGACTTCCACCTGAGTTTGTGGCTTAGCAGTCGTATAAATGGAGAAATGATAGCCTGTATCGGTGCTATTATCGGTAAACGACTGCTGCGCCGCAAATGTGTTTTCCACGACAGGCAATGTCGCCTGTGCATTCGGCTGCACGTCATCCCGATACGTTAGTTTGTAAAATGTTTTGTTCACGTTTGTACTGCCAAAGTTGATCGTCAATTGCTGGGCAGTATCGCCTTTAGACTCTACGAGTACGGTGTAATTGCCGTCCGCGCCACGGAATGCGGAAGCGCGTACATCGCTTGCACCACCGGTGTTCACTTTAAGCACCTGACTATGTTCAGGAATATATCGATTGAGGAATCCGGCAGCATAGTACGTTTTGCGCGGTGTACGATCAAGCGGCAATGAATGCCACATCGTATACGTGCCATTTGTATCGCCATCCGGGTCGCTCGTCCATGCCCCGTTCATTTGCCACATTAGCGCCCCGCGCAAACCATCATTGGCGGCACGAATGACCGAATTGGCAAAACCTGCGTTCCAGTTACTGCCATTCGCCCCATCATCCGCCCAGCCAAATTCGGTCATCACGACCGGTTTGGAACCGGCTGCTGTATGACGATCCGCAATAATGCTGCCCAGCCCGTCATAGCTCGTGCCGTAGACGTGGAATGTGTACGCATCAAAGGCGCTGTCTGCATTATTTTTCATATACTGCATCCAATCGAGCGCGCCGGTTTCCTCTGGGCCCCAAATTTCCACCCGGTTACGCAGCCCATCAGCGATCAGACGATTGTGCACTTTTTGAACCATTTGCGCATAATAAGCTTTTTGATCGGATGGGCCTTCAAAGTCCCAACTACCATTAGGCTCATTGTAAAACGTTAAGTATTTAATATTCGTATAGCCGCGCTGGTTTAGCAATTCATTCAGTGCTGCCGATGCCGAAACAGCGTAAGCGTCCAAATCCGCCGGTGCGCTCACATACGGGTCTTTCAAACCAGGGATATTAAACCAGCTTTGGACGGTGCTGCCGACTTTCCAGCCGAAGTTCAGCTCCACTTCCGTACCGGCTGTTTTTAATGCATCCATGTATTTGTAAAATGCTTTCATTTTGTCGCTGTTAAACGTATACGTGCCTTTCTGCGGTTCCATCCAGTCAATTTGGAACCAGACGCGTGCAGCTTTAGGTTGAATTTTCTCAATCCGGTTCGCATCCATCGCCCAGTACGCATCGTTATACCCGTAACGTGTACCTAGCTCCATCAGATTGGTCGGAATAATATTAACGCCGACACCGAGAAAATCGGATTGCACTACTTGACTCGGATCGACCGAGATCGTACGTGCTACCGTTGCCGCTTCCGCATGCTGGGTCGCACTGCCACCCCAGGCAAAAGCAGGCAACATAAGCGCCAGCGTCATCATCTGAACGCCCCAAGCGCGCCACATCGTTCTGGCTTGTCTGTTCATCGCTTCCTCTCCTTTTCACAGGCAAAATAGGGATACTGTACATGGCAAAACCGTTGATGCCTTCTCATCATAGTTGAAAGATAACGCTTACAAATTGAAGAAATCACAGAATTAATTGAAATTTATACAGAATATAAGGGAGCTGGTCAGTGGATGAAATGGAGTCGGCTTGAACAAAATGAGGATTCACTTGAAGGATTCGACTATAGTGGGAGGATGAGGGGAAATTTCGGCAATTTCGATTGTTCGTCTGGCTCGTAAGTGCGCATTAGGTAATAGGGCGGTGTACGCAAACCTGATGTTGTGCTACGGGAAGGAATAAGGGGTCGTCCGCCCGTAGCACAACAAAATCTACGAAATAGGAGCGACGGTAGATTCTCGTGTTCAAAGATGTACGATCTTTTGATGCGCAAAAATCCTTTGGATTGCCTCCTATGTTTGAAGATTGCACACACTGAAGTCGTCTTTCCCCCTTATTTCCTTCTCACAGTGAAGTGCGATTTGCAAGCATACCCGTTTGCGTACACTTCCTAAACTATATTGTCGATCATCTAAATGTATTTCCGAACGTATACTCCATTTATAACTGCAACCAACATAAAAATCAGATATACTTGAAAGAAACCAAACATATCTTGCGTATCATTCCAAGACCATATACCATCCAAGACTACACATAACGAATAAGAAACCTGCGCCATCAGCGATATGTTGTAACCGATACTCTATTAACAATGTACTAACGTGCATACTACCTTGGAGAGAAAGTAAGGTGAATCTAATGAGAATATTTGCAACTCAAAAAACCGTTCCAAATAACGAACGCCATCCAATACTACAATTACCTAAAGCCAATCTTCCAATACTCCAAATGCAGCAAGCGTTAGGTAATAAAGCGTTGACCCAACTTATGTTATCCAACCCATCTTCCACAAATAAAAAAGTAATTCAACGGGTTATTAACTCCGAGTGGGTTAAAGAGCAAGCACGCAAGTTAAACATTTCCAATGAGGTGAGAATCTTGGAACTCCCTCTAACTTCCAAACTTACTGATAAAATTAGCGCTTTAAAGGAAGTGAATAAATTAAATATCGACGATCTTGCCCAGAAAGATATAGGTGAAATTTCACATAGTCAATGGTATTCACAACAAAAAGCTCTTTCAGAATCTCCAGAAAAATCGGATGATCGCGAAGATGCAAAAAGGCTCCTTGGATTTCCTATTGAAACTCATATGAAAGAATACGATGGGGGAGGCTATCAATATAAAGATAATGTAATCATTATACTTGAAGGTGCGGAACAGAGAACATTATTTCATGAAATGGGACATTTTAAGCAGAATGAATCAAATTATAATTCTTCTAATGTACATCCTAAAATTTTGGATTATCATAACATCATTCTGTATGAAAATTTATACGAAAACCCCCAAAATAATCAAAAAGAACAGCTAAGAACATATTATTCTAATAAGCATAAAACAAATTCTAACAATTCGTGGGCTGATCTAATCACCAATTCTGCAATTACCGCTACAGAAAAAAAGCTTTTGGCTGAAATTGATGAAGCACTTAAAAACGATAAATATAAAAACTCCGCAGATGAGATCAAACAAAATTTGGTGAATGAATATTTCGTCGATAATCCAACCTAAAATCAAAACGATCAAAAATGAAACAAATACAACAATCCAGCACGTTGACCGCTTTAAATGTTAACTTTGAAATTATCCCAATCCCCCCATTGACAAGGGGACAGTTACAAAATTCAAATTAAATATGATCAAGGTGCTAATCGTTGTGTTAGCTTGATTATTTAATGAATTAACTTATTTCAATAATATCCAATAGCATCTGCTTATCTTTTCTAAACTCCCTCTTGCAATCCTTAAATTCCTGTATTACAATGAGCCTACGATTTTGACTGGTCAAACTAATCGTATCATTTATAAAAGCAAACAAACAGATGCCGATATTTCAATCATTCAATCGCATACGTAATCATCAAGTGAAACAAGCCGCACTAACGGCTACGATAAATATAACTATATTCGATGACGGGAAAGAGTACGTTATGATTCTGTTCTACAGAGAGTTGGGTCAGGTGCAAGCCAACGTTCAGAACATAACCGAAGCCATCCCCGAGAAGCAGGCTGAACTCATAGTAGGTGCTGCCGCATTTCCAGCGTTAACAGGAACACGTATTGCTAGATACGTTGCAGAGTGCCGTTTTGATCTAAAGCGGAACCAGGGTGGTAACACGGGCAAAGGCTCGTCCCTTTTACAGGGACGGGTCTTTTTTTGTACTCGGAAACAGGCAGGTTGACTTGCTTGTATCGGTTAGGATGCCTATGTTTTTGTTGCCTGTTCACAAAACGACGATTTGTATTAGCTACACTCAAACACTATTTGCATGTATTGCTGCGTGGCTTGAACGATGATCATTCATTAGCTAACGCCGATCTATCCCAATTTAATCTCAACGACCTTATCCGTTTCATCACTTGAGGAGGAATTATAATGAGTTCAATGACGACACGCAACCTGGTGACACCGCTCGCACAAGAGATGCCGCAATCGGGTATTCGCAAGTTTTTTGATTATATTTCAGGACGTGAAGATGTGATTTCGCTCGGGATTGGAGAGCCGGATTTTACGACACCACGTGCGGTACGGGAAGCTTGTATTCGTGCGCTGGAACAAGGGCGTACCGAGTATACGCCTAATGCTGGGCTGCTGGAACTGCGCGAAAGTATCGCCGTTTATTTGGAACAAAATTTCCAGGTGAGTTATGATCCTGCTCAGGAGATGATGGTAACGATCGGCAGCAGTGAAGCGCTTGATCTGGCGCTGCGTGTGCTGATTGAGGAAGGCGACGAAATTCTCGTGCCTGCTCCATGTTATGTATCGTATTCACCGATTACCGGGCTATGCAGTGGCAAAACGGTCGAGGTAGCAACGACCGCTGCCAACAGTTTTAAGCTCACTGCTGCACAATTGGAAGCAAGCATTACACCGCGTTCCAAACTGCTCATTTTAAACTATCCAAGCAATCCGACCGGTGCGGTGATGACGTATGAAGACTGGCTGCCGATCGCCCAATTGGTGGAAAAACATAATCTGTTCGTGCTGTCCGATGAAATCTACGGAGAGCTAACCTATGGTAGCCAACATGTTAGCTTTGCCGCTATGCCAGGCATGAAAGAACGGACGCTGCTCATTAGCGGCTTTTCCAAAGCATTTGCGATGACCGGCTGGCGAATCGGCTATGCTTGTGGGCCGCAGGAAGTGATTACACCGATGCTCAAAATCCACCAATATACGATTATGTGCGCACCGATTCTCGGACAGATCGCTGCATTGGAATCGCTCAAACCGCATGGTATCGAAGCCAAAGACATGATGATGGATTCCTACAATACACGCAGACAGATGTTTGTGAGCGGATTGCGGCAAGCCGGGCTGCCATGCCATGAGCCAAAAGGTGCTTTTTATGCATTCCCATCCATCGCTCATACCGGTCTTAGCTCCGAGCAATTTGCTGAGCGTCTGCTGCAAGAAACGAATGTGCTCACCGTACCAGGAACCGCTTTTGGCAGTGGTGGGGAAGGTTTTATCCGCTGTTCTTACGCTACTTCCCCTGCCAAACTGGAACTGGCATTGGAGCGGATCGGGCAGTTTATGGGGCAGTTTGCTTGAGTCGAAAGTCGGCTCGCACGATGCGCTTTAAAGTGATGCGCAGATGAGGCTGTAGCGGCATGTTTTGTTCCCATATTATATGGGTAGCATGTACAAAAAATCAGTAAAAAGGCATAGCACATAGGCTAGCCCAACAAGCTACTCCACCATGTGTTTACACTGCCTTATCACCTGAAAATAGGTAATGTGTATTTCCAAATGTTTCTCAAGGTTTCCAAAGGTACTACCTGCACAGCTTGCGGTGACGATAACAACAGCAAACAAGCCCTCTTGCTCGTATGTGATTACGATGTACATTACCGTTTCAACCGGAAGTACATGATACATCATATCGTACGAAAACAGAGGGCTTACTTTTATTCGTTTATGACTAGTACATCGACCAAGTTCAATGTTAATTTGGATCATACACTGGAATCCTAATAAATAATAGCTTGTTCCAGCTTCAACACTCCAATTCATCTCGGTTAACGTACTAGCTTAAATCTGCTGTGAAGTGAGTCTGCCATAAAATGAACAGATTACGCATCTGCGCCACTACAGATGTATACAGCGCTTAGCTTAGTGCGTCGCCGCGCGCTTAACCAAACAGCTCATTCACTTTATTCTGATCCAACTTTTTGATCACATGGACGAGCAGTGTAGCCGCTTCGTCAAAGTCTTTTTTCGCCATAATTGCATTATGCGTATGGATGTAACGAGTCGCAAAGCCGAGCGACAAAGTTGGACAACCTTTGCCGTGCAGATGGAATTTGCCGCCATCCGTACCGCCGCCCATAACAGTCGTCACTTGCACATCCATACCGAGTTCTTCTGCTGTATCCATGACTAGATCACGCAGACCGGTATGTGGAATCATCGTCGCATCAAGCAATAACAGTAGCGGACCGCCACCTACATTGGAAGCCGTCTCCACTTCGATACCAGGCATATCGTTGGCAATACCTACATCGAGCGCAAACGCGATATCCGGTTGTACCAAATTAGCGACGGTCGTTGCTCCACGCAGCCCTACTTCTTCCTGTACGGTCGCCCCAGCATACAATACATTCGGATGCTGTTCCTGTTGCAGACGCTTCAGCACTTCAACTGCTAATGCGCAGCCAGCGCGATTGTCCAGCGCTTTACCGACCCATAGCTCATCGTCGCGCATCGTCGTAAAGTCGGAAATCGGTACGATCCAATCGCCCGGACGTACACCCATCGCTTTGGCATCTTCAGCATCACGTGCACCGATGTCGATATACATTTGTTTGAGTTTCACAACTTTGTCGCGCTCAGATGCTTCCATCCCATGCGGTGGCTTGGAGCCAACGATACCAACATAGTCGCCTTTGCGCGTTTTGACACGTACACGCTGCGACATGACGGAATGCGGCCACCAACCACCAAGCTGTTCAAAACGCAGAAAGCCTTTAGGCGTGATGCTCGTCACGAGAAAGCCGATTTCGTCCAGATGACCAGCGATCAGTACACGCGGCCCTTGTTCGTTGCCGACTTTTTTACCGATAATGCTGCCGAGGCGATCTTGAAGCAGTTCGTCCGACAATGGGCTTAAATAGTCTGCCATTTGGTCTCGTACCGAGCGTTCAAACCCGGACACACCGTCCGTTTCGGTAAGCTGTTTCATCATTAATGTCATATCATCCACAACAATCTCTCCTCTGCCCCACTACTGACCATAGGTTAATTAAATATAATAGTGATTGTATGCTAGAATGCAAGTGTTGGCAATTGCCGTTGTAAAATAAACTGTATGTTTATTCATCCAACCATTCGATATCTAGCGTCATTCGTTGCTGCAAATCTGCTACAATTTTAAAGAAATCAATTTATTGTTCGGTATGCGCGATTCCATATAATGCATCCTATCGTTGCATAAATAAAACAATAGAGCTACTGGCAACTTGTCTGCACTTTGCAGCTAATAAACGGTACGAGGAAGTTGCGCCAACTGCTGTAAAAAGTGAAGATTCCAACGGTGAAAATGCCTGGCAGTATCCCCGCTGTCAGCGCCGCCACTTGTGCGGTCGCAAGCGATGGATTGTATCTGTTTAGTACATATGTTTATCGCACACGTTTGCCATTGCACATATGCGTCGTATTTATACCAATCTCGTACCTTTCATCGCCTATCAACGAATTAACAAAATTTACAATCTATCATTTACAAACTAGCTGTTTACATATGAATATGGACACATTAAGGACAAATCGTTTCCATATACTAAATAGACCGGAACTGTACGTTGCTGATGCTGCTGCCGATAAAAGCGAGTAAACGGCAAGCTGTCCGCACCGGAATATGATATGATGCGTTTATTCCGATAAGTTGTCCAAAAGGAGTTCGTATGAAAAACCGCAGTATTACCTTTAAACTGTTCATTATTACGGTTATCTTTTTTGCCTGTTTTTATGCGATGGTTATCTTATCACAATTGCTATTTTTCAATCAATTTTATGAAACATATAAAATGCGTCAGGTTGAGCACAATGTGGAACAATTAGCGCACGAATATGTGACAGAATCGGTGGATAGCAATACGCTTTCACGGCAAGCGATCCGTTTTATGGAAACGAACAAAAGCCAGCTCGCCATCATTAATCCACAAGGCGAGATGATGCTGAACGATATGTACCAGCTCCGTCTCAACGAGACGTATCATCTGCTGCTAAAACAGCCGGATGGCAAGCAAATTTTCGTGCCGCTTGCGCTAATGATGAGCGAATACGGTGAACCGTTTCGCCAAGCACATATTAAGCTAGGCGATACGCTGACGATTTACGGCACCATAAGAGCGCCGAGCGGCAAACAACCGTACACCGTATTTGATCCGCAACAACTAAACAAAAATGGCATCAAAACGATCGGTGACATTTACGATACCAATACTGTCAAAATAACCGGTACGGTTAGCGAGCTGATGCTGCCCGATCTGTCGACTTGGAAAATTAGTCAAGGTTTGCTGTTGCAAGCGATCAACGAGCAGCTGCCACTTATGACAGAACAGCAAACGGATTTGCAAAATATGCAACCGATCCAATATAACTGGACCGATTCGTGGAGCGGCTCCAACAATTTGATCACATTGTATCCATTGCAAAAAAACGGGCAATTTCAATTGATGGTTGTCATCACATCTATTCAGGAGATTAGCGATACGAATGCGGCATTGCGCTGGTTTTATGTATATCTCGGCATCGGTGGCTTTGCATTAATTTTGATTTTGTCGCTATTTTTCTCGCGTATGGTGACGAAGCCGCTAATTGCGTTAAACCGGATGGCTAAACGGATGGTACGACTTGATTTTAGCAGCAGCATAAACATACCGCCGCTACGACAGCAAGATGAACTGGGCGGACTCGCACGCAGTATGGATACGCTGGCACGCAAGTTAGATACGGCGCTGCGCGAGCTGCAGGAAGCGAATACACAGCTGCAACGAGATATGGAGCACAAACAACGGATGGAACAGATTCAGCAAAGCTTTTTTACCAATGCATCACATGAACTGAAAACACCGCTTAGCATCGTCAAAAGTTTTGCCGAAGGATTGCAAGATGGTGTCAAAATCGACAAAAGTGAGCATTATGTCAATGTAATTATCGAAGAAGCGGACAAAATGGAAATGCTAATCAAAGATATGCTTGATCTGGCACGACTTGAATCCGGTACGATTCGCTTGCAACCGCGTCCGTTTATGCTTAGTGAACTGTCCGAGAAAGTAGCTAACAAGCTGATCTATTCGTTACAACCACGAAAGCTTGCGATCGTCATTTCACCGGTTGATGAACGTTCTGTGCTAGCTGATCCGGACTGGATCGAGCAGGTATTGCGCAATCTGATCATTAATGCAATCCGCCATGCCGAAACCGGTAGCACGATCCGAATCGTGATCGAAAGCACAGACTTTACGACTACACTGCATGTGGATAATACAGGCAAACCGATTGCAGACGAGCATCTAGAACATATTTGGGAGCGATTTTATCGTGCAGAGCCTTCGCGCAGTCGTCAGACCGGCGGCACCGGGCTAGGATTGCCGATCGCCAGTCAAATTCTTGATTTGCATGGTTGCAGTTATTCGGTGCAAAATCTGACGGATGGCGTACGATTTTCCATTCGGTTTCATGAACGCATACAGCCGGATTCACGGCGGGAAGGAGTGTAAAGATGGCTGGAAAAGTTTTGCTCGTCGAGGATGAGCAGCGCATTCGCGAAGTGATTGCGGATTATTTTCAAAGTGATGGCTGGGTAATTGTGGAAGCGGAAGATGGCGAGCAAGCGCTTGAGCAATTTGAGCTGCATTACCCTGATTTGATCATTCTTGATATTATGATGCCACATATGGATGGCTTGGACGTCTGTCGCCATATTCGTAAACACTCTGGCGTTCCTATTATTTTGCTGACTGCCAAGTCTGCCGACAGCGATAAAGTGCTTGGCTTTGAACTTGGGGCGGATGATTATGTGACCAAGCCATTTAGCCCCAGAGTGCTATTGGCACGAGCCAATTCATTGATGAAACGAGTAACGGAAAATTATGAACCACAAGGGCATCGCCTTAGCTTTGGCGGTGTTGTGCTAAATACACTAACTCGCCGCATGGAGCTGGATGGCAAACCGATTGAATTAACGCCCAAAGAATACGAACTGCTGCTATTGCTCGTACGCAATACGAATCGTGTCATTCCGCGCGACACGCTGCTTAGCCGCATTTGGGGGATTGAGTTTGAAGGTGAATCACGAGTGGTCGATTCCCATATTAAAAAGCTGCGCGCCAAGCTAGGCAAGGAATCAGGACATATTCGCACCGTAATCGGTGTCGGTTACCAATTCGAGCCTTAAATGATGTACGATACGGCACAATGATGCCCGGAAGGAATGAACAATGATGAAATGGAGCTTTGTCCCCTCATTATGTACTGTACTTAATCTAGCGGCGGGAACCGTGTCGCTATTACTAACGATGCATGAGCATTATCGGCTAGCGGCATTGATGATTTTGTTTGCCGCGTTATTTGATGTATTGGATGGATTGCTTGCACGGTTACTGCATTGTCCTAGCGAATTTGGCAAACAGCTCGACTCGCTTGCCGACCTGATTTCGTTTGGGGCGGCACCGGTATTTTTGGTGCTGTTTGATCAGCTTAATCCATCAGGCGGGCCAGGGCCGGTAGCGGCAGTATTGTTTGTCATTTGTGGTGCATTACGACTTGCACGTTTTAACGTTAGCGGTACGAGTGCAGGTTTTACCGGCATGCCAATCACAGCTGCAGGCACATTGCTAGCGCTCGCCTCGCTGCTAATCGCTTCGATCCAGCCGACACTGTTGATCGCATTTATTGCGTTGCTATCCTTTTTAATGATTAGCCGGATTCCATTCCCATCCTTTAAAAATAAAATGGTCAGGAAGTGATGGAAGATGGCGCTTATTATCGCTTATATTAGTCATTACGGTTATGCGGCGATTGCCGGTTTGCTCGCCTTTGGCATAATTGGCTTGCCTGTACCAGATGAGATGCTGATGATTTTGGTCGGCTACCTGTCTTCCAAACATGTGCTACAACTGCCGCTCGCATGGCTGTGTAGCTATATCGGTTCGATCTGTGGCATGACGATCAGCTATTGGATTGGACGATTAGTCGGCGCATCGCTGATCGTCCGTTATGGCAAATGGGTCGGTCTGACGATGGATAAATATGAGAAAGTTCAAGCGTGGTTTCAGCGGTATGGACGTTGGACGATATTTTTTTCCTATTTTATTCCCGGCGTCCGCCATATGACAGGCTATATTTCCGGTATTAGCGGCATTTCGTTTCGCAAATATTTTATGATCTGTATTGCTGCTGCACTAGTATGGACGGTTGTGTTTATCTCTCTTGGTTATTTTGCCGGGCATCATTTTTTACCTAATTTGCCTAAAGTCAAACCGATCGGTTAACAATACACCATAGAATGGTATGGCAAACTTGCCGCCGGACACAAAAAAACCTACTGCCGGAAAGCTGGCATTAACGCCAGCTTCCTGCGGTAGGTTTTTTCATACTGCGCAAATAACGTCGTAAAGCACCATACGATTTGCGAGTTGCTAATGTGCTACGAATCCCCTGCATCATTAGCTTGTAGCGTTCTTCTTCCCCATATCCAAGCCTACGAAGTTCCAACAGAAACTCTTTACTCATCTGAACCACTCCTGTTTCTGATGATCTTACATCCTCATTATAAACGATCATCTAGGCCAAGAGATATAGTTTTGCAAAAAATAATTAAATAACTGTACTATTCAATGTTAAATATAAATAAGCTAAAACGTTGTTAATTTATTGTTAATTCGTTGTTAGTATGTTGTTATTTATACGTAATGACGATAACTTTAGACGTTAACACTTCCTACACCTTCCAGTCCAATGTATCTAGAAATTGGTGAATATCCGTACATACTTGTGCATACTCGACATCCATCGGCAAAATATGCCCGGACGCTGGATACCACTTTAATTGTTTATGCTTCGAACCGATCTGCTCATAAATGGTGCGTGCACTATTCTGATACAGCGCATCATCTTGTTCGCCTTGCATAATAAGTGCTGGCGCTGTAATGCGATGTAATCGTTCGGCGGTGGAACTGATCAATTGACGCAGTTGTTCCAGCTCATGTAATGGCTCAGCAGCCAATCGTTCCAGCCGCTCCGTCATAACAGCAGTGTCTTTCGTTTCCAATGATACATACCAACGTGCATAGTCGAGTACACGCTGCAAAATATTGGCTGTACTTTTCTCCTGCACCGGTGCGCTCATCGAAATGACCGCTTTGACCGGAAATAACGTTGCTAATCGCAGCGTAAATACACCGCCAAGCGACACTCCTGCGACCGCAATTTCCTCATAACCTTGTTGCTGTAACGCATCATAACCATCCACTACACTTTGCCACCATGCCGCTGGACGGGTATGAAGCAGCAATTCGGGCACATCGCCATGCCCGGCGTATAGAGGTGCATGACATGTATAACCATGCTCATGCAAATATCGCCCTAAACGGCGCACATGTATCGTACTACCGGTATAACCGTGCAGCAGCAATACCGCCCGTGACCCTGCTTTGTACGTAAAAGATTGAGGCGTTACCATCTTCATATCCGATCTCTCCACTTCTCTCTGTCGCTTGCTTTGCATTGTAAAAGGCTGTGGGCAAACGAACCCGTCATCTCCGGCTTACTTACCGAACCAGAAGTAAGAATACCATATTTGATGGCAAGATGCTCATTTCACAGCGATCGCTGTGCGTATCGATCAATCACGATGCACACGTCAGCGAAACGCTATTACCAATGTGCGTAGGCATCAAGACGAGACCGCTGTTTTATGTTGTAGTACCATAAGCTAGTGTCCATGTCGCTGCTTCTAGCCACCGTGCAGAGGCAAAATCACGTCCGCGTACGACGATATGCGCTGGATAAATATCGATATAATAGCCTTGACTGCCTTCCAAATATTCATCCGCATCCGTCCACAAATAAGCGACCGACGCCGCATTAAACATAACGGCTCCGCCTGCAGACTGATGCATCGTGTGCGGCGAGTTTAACTGCCAATGGGTATGCCCGCTAAACAACATGACCTGCGGGTAGCGCAACAGCAATTTCTTAAGCTCACCATCTTGCTCCACGCCAAACCATCCCTGCTCGGCAAGCGAGCCGGCTACCGTATCCTTAAGTGGCTGGTGCAAAAACACAAAAATCGGCTTACCCGGTGATGCGGTTGTTGCCGCCTCAAGGCGCTGCCGTAACCATTGCAACTGCATCGAAGATAAATGGCAATCTTTAGCAAGCGGACGCTCGGTGCCGAGAAAAATAAACACATATCCGCTCAGACGCTGCTGATAATAAGCACCTTCCGTCGCGGTCGCTTCATTAAAACTGCCCAAACGGTGTAGCCATAACTTATGCACCGCCTCCGGTAGTGCAGTAACGGATGGCATCGTATCCAGATCAGTGGCAGCTTCTGCATAATGCGCCCACAACGTCCGCAATGATTGTCCATCTAGCGAGAGCAGCCCGTCTAACTGCTCCATCCATTCTCCCTGCTTCCAGCCCAGATCACCTACATCATGATTGCCGGTCGTACCGTAGATAGGCGGAAGATGCTGTCCATATAACGCCACAATGCGCTGAAGCTCCGCATATTCCGCTGGCAATCCGTGATCGGTCATATCGCCCACATGCATAATGCCGAGGCTATCCTGTCCATGCTTACTTATGTCGTTCAGCGCCAGCACCAGATGCCGATTGTACAAATGTTGTGGATCAGCAGTCAAATGCGTATCCGTCACGACCTGAAACGAAGCGATTCGCTCCTGTTCTTCCAAACGACTTGCTTGCCCTGTTGTTGTGTGATCCATCGATGTATAAAAAGCTGGTGTCATCTCGTATCACTCCATTTCAGTCCAATAATGCCAACGACGATTACAGCGAGCCAACATACCGAAGTTATACGCAGCCGCTCCCCAAATAAATAATATCCTGCCACACTGATCAACGTAATGCCTACCCCCGACCAGATCGCATAAGCTACACTGATCGGCATATAACGCACCGCATAGTTTAGCAACGTAAAGCTTGCCGCATAACAAATAAACATGAACAATGAAGGCAATGGGCGCGAAAAGCCGTCTGATATTTTCATCAATACCGTACCGCTCAGCTCCAGCATAATCGCGCCGCTTAGCAATACCCAGCCTGCATAGACGCCCATCACATCTCCTCCTGCTTCGCCAGCAATTCGGTAAACGACGCAATCGTCGTAGATACGCTGGCAAAATGTTGAGACTGCCCGATTCCAATCGCAAGCGGACAGCCTGCCGCCTGCGCCATCATCATATCTCCGTTTGTATCACCGATCACCATCACATGCTGTGCCTGTACGCCAATTTGCCGACATGCTTGCACCACAAGATCAGGAAACGGCTTGCCACGTTCCACTTGATCGCTACCGATAATCACATCAAACAGCGACTCCACACCGAGCCATAATAAATGCTTATGTGCATTGGCGGTATCATCCGCCGTAACGACTCCAAGCTTCAATCCGGCACGGCGACATTGCATTATAAATGCGGTCGCTCCAGCAATCTCTTTGACCGGACGCTCCCGTTCCAACAGCTCATCGGCAGCGGCTACCAGCTCACGCACGATACGGCTTGCCTGCCCCCATGACCAGCCTGCACGGTAGCCTTGCCAGGCAAGCACTGCATACACATCATTCATCGTGCCCATCGCAAGCGGGCCACGCACATCATAATCGATAATACAGCCTTGTTCATTATGAATCGTGCCGAAAATGCCTGCCATATTGTGCTCTTGCCAGCTTAAACCATCCGCTTCCAGTGCCGCCCGAAAACTGCGCAACAGCTCATCCGCCCAACAGCCCCATAAATGTATAAAATCAAGCAATGTACCGTCCTTATCAAATAATACTGCGTCAATACGTACAGAGGCATGCTGTTGACGTAACAGACAGCGCAGCAATTCCGTCCGCTCGATCGGTTGGATCGTATGCGGCTCATGAGGATGTACTAACTGTGGCTCCACACATTGCCCATTCGAGTTCCCCGGTTGTGGGGGTAAAGCAGCTTGTTGTGCTTGTGATCTGTCTTTATGCGATCTGTCTTTACATGTATCCGTCATCATCATATTTCCTTTCGGCTATAGATAAAAAGGGATGCACAGCGCCATAACTACGCTGTGCATCACCGTTCCATCGGCAATCTACTCCTGTATGATCACAAGCGATATTGCCGATTCGTTTATGCAAATCATCATTTTTGCTGCAAGCGAAGCAGGTTGAAGCCTATAAGCAATCGTTCTGCTTACAATATGGCTAGTACCTTGACCGAGATGAATTGGAGTATTGAATCTGTTTTAAGGTCGCATGGATCAACATTTCAGTACACAACCAAAATTAACATTGAACTTGGTCAAGGTACTAGTAGCTTGTATCAAATACATTGACGGTTTGTCGATCTAACAATGGGTTGGTGCTGAATCGATTTAGGGACGTTTAAACATAATTTTCATTTGAGACAGCTCACTAGTAGGCTGACCGTGTTAAATACGTAGTTTGTTATTGCAGAGCAGCGCTGTTCTCCTGCTACGATTCCAGTGTATCTTTCAGCAGATGGAGTGAATCAGATACTGAATGTAAGCTGGTCAGCCTAATAGTTACATGTTTAGCGATTTACGCGGTCCAGTTCTTGCTGCGCTTTTTGCTGTGCTTCGGCAAGTGCCTGTGCTGCTGGCACGTTGTTGATTTGTACCTGATCTGCTGCCACTTTCAGCGCATCCGTAATTTTGCCACCAGTTGGGTCTTGGAACGGAGGCGACGCATGAGATGCTTGTTTCAATGGTATTTCGATCTGTGGATGGGTGGCGCTAAATGCTTTGAATTTCGCATCTTGCAGTGCGGATTGACGCACCGCAATATAGCCTGTATTCATCGACCATTGTGCTGTATTAGACGCTTTGGAGAAATACGTCAACCATTTAAATGCCGCCTGTTGTTGCTCTGGACTAGCCTGTGCCGGAATGCCTGCCATAATCGCGTTCGCTACCGGTTTGCCTTGACCGACACCTTGCCAGCCCGGCTGCTGCATCGCACCGACGATGTTAAAGTCCAGATCGCCTTGGTCACCGCTGGAGCCGGTATAGCCTGCCGCTTTATTTTTCATCACATCATCGATCGTTTTGTACCAGTATTCCCAGCCTTGACCGCCGGAGTGGATCGTCATAATGCCATCGTCATGAATCCATTTGCGGAACGATTCCCATGTGCTTGTCCATGCCGGTGTATCGATCGTCACCGTTTTGCCGTCTGCGCTTAAGATGTTGCCGCCTTTGCTCAGTACGGCATCGATCATATTGTCCGCACCCCACATCGGTTCCCAACCGTAAAATGTCGTTTTGCCGCCGGATTTGCGAGTCATTTTGGCTGCTGCTGCGGACAATGCTTCCCATGTAGTTAAGCTTGCTGGGTCGATGTTAGCTGCTTTTAATGCATCTTTACGGTAGTACATCACCTGTGTCGTTCCGTACATCGGCAGAAAATATTGTTTGCCATCCACTTGTCCTTGTTGCAGGAACGTTTGTACGAAATCGTCTTTATTAAAATCTTTATCCGCCGCAATGAACTGATCAAGTGGTGCGTAATAGCCTTTTTTCGCCCATTCTACATTGGAGCTAAGCACAGCGGCAGGCACTTGACCAGCCGCAATCGCTGCTTGCAGCTTCTGGGTCGTTTCGTCGTAGTCGGCTTGCACAACCCCTTTGACGATTACGTCTTTTTGTGATGCGTTGAAGTCGTCGATCATCTTTTTCATATTATCGCCCAATTTGCCGCCCAGACCGTACCAGAACTCGATTTGTACCGGACCATTGGAAGCGGTCGTTGATGCTTCGGCATTGCTTCCACTTGCCGCTACCGGCGTGCTGCCACTGGATGGCGTACCACACGCTGTCGTCAGCAGGAATGTCGACAGCATGACTAGTGACAGACCTGATTTCCAGCCCCATTTGCGCGCACTTTGCGTTTGTACAGATTGCTCATCCAAACTTTTAATAGCGATAATCGGTTGTTTAGAGATTTTATTTTTCCACATACTGAACAGATTCATATGATTGATCCTCTCCTGTATAAAGGGATGATAGTCAGACTTTATCGTCTGCCGAATATTTTTTATTAATGTATGCTGTTGCCTGTCTCTACCTTGCTCTTTGTTGGGATAACATAGCTGGCGATGAGATGAACGTCATTGCGGTTGTTTAAATAGGAATATCATTATGTCTTATACTGTCCAGCAGCAGTATGGACATGTACAAAGCTCACTTCACAGACAGCTTCTGAGCTTGCAACATCGCCTACGTAGAATCGCTTCAAACACGGATAATAAGCTCAATTGCCATTTCCGTATGTTGGCAAGCTAACGATCTGCATCTTGAATAGCACAGCAAACGTTAATTTTTGTTCACTCCTGCCGACATATTTACACTTTGCATAATCGTCTTCTGAGTAAACAGAAACAATACGAGCAGCGGTGCAATCGTAAAGGCGCTAGCCGCCATAATCTGTGCCCATTTCAGTCCATAGGCTCCTCCTTCCACGAAAAAACTACGCAATCCGGCGGAGACAAGTTGCAGCTCTGGACTTTTCGTAATGAGCATTGGCCAAAAATAGTTGTTATACTGCTCAATAAACGTAATCAGAATCATAACCGCAAATGTCGGTCTGGCGAGCGGTACGAGCATCGTCCACAAAATGCGGAAATGAGACGCTCCATCTAGCTGCCCTGCTTCCACCAGCTCATGTGAAATTTGCAGAAACGCTTGCCGAATTAAGAAAATCGAAAATACACTCACACAGTTGGACAAAATCAGCCCACTATACGAATCAAGCAAATGCAGCTTACTTAGTACAAGATAGCTGGGCAAATAAACGGCAGTACTCGGAATCATATAACCGAGCAACACAACGCCGGTAAACAAACCTTTTAGTCGGAACCGCATATGGGTGAGCGCATACGCCATCATCGCTGAGTTAATGACTTGCAGCAGCGCAATCGCCGCCCCGACAAACATACTGTTTAGCATATAGCGGGCAAACGGTGCGGCATGCCAAGCGTCTACATAATTGTTCCACCGCATATGCTCCGGCCACAACGTAGGTGGCATACGGAAAATTTCGTCATTCGTTTTCAACCCGCTCATCATCATCCAGTAAAACGGAAATGCCATCACTAGCGCAATCAACGTGAGTACCGCATAACGAACAATACGGCTCGTGATTGCGGTCACGCCAAGCTGCTTACGTCGGTGTGGACGGCTGTCCAACCGTTGCTGCGCAGATACGATCTGTTTACCGTCGCTTACACCAGTTGTCGGTACAGGCTGTCCTTGTACTGAGCTATACATGATAGCAGACGTTGCGACACCGTTTGGCGCTTTGGTTCGATCGTTTTTGCTCCTATTCATCAATAATGCACCATCTTTCTTCCTAGCCAAAATGAGCCTGCCGACAGCAGTACACACAATATAATTAACAGTACCGCCACTGCCGACGCCTGTCCGACATCAAATGCTTCAAATGCCGCCTGATAGTACATATACAGCAACGTACGCGTCGATCCTGCTGGACCACCTTGCGTCATGACGTTAATCTGGTCATATGCTTGCAATGATTGAATCGTCAAAATGACGGCGAGAAAAAAGGTCGTTGGCGAAATGAGCGGCACCGTAATATGACGGAACTTGCTCCATGCCCCTGCCCCGTCAATCGCAGCAGCTTCCAGCAGATCACTAGGCAAATTGCGCAGCGCTACCAAATAAAAGATCATCGCCCACCCAATCGATTTCCAGAGCGTCACGATTAACACTGCGACTAGTGCCCAATGCGAATCTTGCAACCAGCCAATGCCGGTTATGCCGATCAGCTTCAGCACATAATTGGCATAACCGACATCCGGCTGAAAAATCCATGACCAGACGATCGAGACGGCAACGGTCGGTGTAATCCACGGTGAGAAAATAAGCGCACGGTAAATGCTGGAACCACGCAGCTTGCTGTTCAGCAGCAAAGCGAGCAGCAGACCGCCAACCATAGTCGGGATCACACTGCCGATTCCGAACAACAGCGTCACACGCAGTGCCTGATAAAAATCAGGATTACCGAGCAAGTACGTGTAATTGCCCCAGCCGACAAATTCCTTATCCGGACTCATAAAATCCCAGTCGGTGAAGCTTAAATAAACGATGTAGACTAGCGGTCCAAGCCAAAACAGCAACAGCGGAATGACCGCCGGCAAGGTGAACGCCAGCGCCTCGCCCTCCCGCATCCATTTCAATTTCACTTTATTCACTCCTGTATCCATTTTTGATTGAACAGTATGACATAAGTATTTATTTCAGCCGCTTATCATGCTTCTGTACAAAAATTATTGTACACTCGTTTATAGAACTTTGAGTCAAAATAATGTTAAACTAACGATGAATCATGTAAAAATTACATGCTACTGCTAGCATATTCCGATCATATACGAGGTGTTATGGTGGAAAAGGAAAAAAATGTAACGCAGCCCATGTCGCTATCTATCGCTCACGAGCCAAACGAAACTTCTACAGCGAACAAAGCTCATGTGCCAAATCAAGCCGCTCCTACTCATACAGATGATGCGGCAGCATCGACAGACCAAACGTCTGTATCGCCTCATCATCAACAATTACGGGCAGAAGTGATCGATGCGATTGCACGGACGATGGATTTGTACGGAGTCAATCATTCATTTGGCGAATTGTATGGGATTATGTATTTTGAAGATCGCCCGATGACATTGGAAGAAATGAAAGACCATATGAATATGAGTAAAAGCAATATGAGCTATGCCGTTCGTTCGCTTGTGCAATCGCGTATGATTACGAAGCTGGATGAAAAGCGTGACCGGCGCGACCAGTATCAAGCGGAAACCGACTATTTTAAAACGTTTCAAAACTTTTTCGGTAGCCGTTTGCAGCGTGAAATCGATGTGATGACTTCCAGTCTGGAACAGGTAATTCCGCAGCTTTCACAAATGATTGTTGCCCAGGATACGTCTGCGGCAGAACGGGAAATTGGTTTGCGTGATTTGCATAAATTGCAACATGCGCAGCAATATTATGTCTGGTTGCAACATTTTGTCGATCAATTACAGGCGGGCGCGTATTTCCAAATCGCACCGCAGTCGTCACAATAGACATTTCGACAGTTGACGAATCGAATCTTTTGACGGATGATGGCTAAGGCGGCTGATCTACAATCGTCGCCCGATCCATCTACATATGAAGGAGTGTGCATATTGATGAAATACCGTAATTTGGGCAATACCGGTCTGAAAGTGAGTGAAATTTCGCTAGGCAGCTGGCTAACATACGGTACAGCCGCTGAACAAGAGGCAGCCGATCTGTGCATTCGTACCGCTTTTGAAACGGGTATTAATTTTTTTGATACCGCAAACGCTTACAATCGTGGTGAAGGCGAAAAAGCGATCGGTGCAGCGCTATCCGGTTATGAGCGTTCCAGTTATGTGCTGAGCACCAAAGTATTTTTCCCGATGGGCGATGGCCCAAATGATCGCGGATTGTCACGCAAACATATTATGGAGCAATGCGAAGCGAGTCTAAAGCGCCTCGGCACCGATTATATCGATATTTATTTCTGCCATCGCTTTGATGCACAGACACCAACTGAAGAAACGCTGCGGGCGCTCGACGATCTGACCGCACAAGGCAAAATATTGTACGCTGCTGTCAGCGAATGGTCGGCAACACAAATTACCGAAGCTGCTGCCATTAGCGAACGATTACGTCTGCGTCCACTGGCGGCAAACCAGCCGATCTACAATTTGTTCGAACGATACATCGAGCAGGAAGTGTTGCCGGTATCGCAGCAATACGGGTTAGGTCAGGTCGTATTCTCCCCGCTCGCGCAAGGCGTATTAACCGGCAAATACAAACCTGGTCAAGCTCCAGCCGCCGACACACGCGCCGCCAACGATTCGGTGAATCACGTTATTCGCAGCTACTTCCGTGATGATGTACTAGGCGTCGTCGCTGAATTAAACGATCTGGCAGCAAGTATTGATATGACACTGTCCCAGCTCGCACTCGCTTGGGTACTCCGTCAACCCGGCGTCAGCTCCGCCATTATCGGTGCCAGCAAACCACAGCAGATTCATGAAAATGTAGCAGCGGTAAATATAACATTGAATGAAGAAACACTACAGCGGATCGACGGTATGATGGACAAGATTAGCGATTTTGCACCGATGCGGTAATTGCCGAGTCACATACGAGCTGTCTAGAAAAATGTTCAAACTTAAAACTAGCACCTTGACCAAGTTAAATGTTAATTTTGACCATGCACTGGAATCCTGATAAATAATAGCTTGTTCCAGCGTCAACACTTAAATTAATCTCGGTCAGAGTACTAGGGCGTGTACGCAAACTACTAGTTTGTCTCAAATACATTTACAGTTTGTCGATCTAATCATTGCTTGATGATGAATCGGTTAAGGTACGTTCAAACACAATTTCTATTTGAGACAGACTACTACTATCTTGACCAAGTTAAATTTCAACTTTGATTGCGTACTAAATTCCTTATCAATAAGTGCTTGATCCAGCTTCAACACTTACATTAATCTCGGTCAAGCTACTATGTTCTATGCGCATACTGAAGTAATGGTGCAGCACCGACTACAGTATGGCATAAGGGGACGAACTCCCCACAGACCCATTTCATAAAGAGAGCCCCCCCCTAACCATCCGCTTATCTGTTATTTGTCCATCAGCATACTTTCATCAATCCGTCATCCTTTATGTGAGCGAAAGGAGAGCAAATGATGAACATCGTCATCAACGGAATTACGATTGAAGCAGTACAGGGAGATATTACACATGAACAGGTGGATGCAATCGTTAATGCTGCCAATTCCAGCTTGCTCGGCGGAGGTGGTGTAGACGGTGCGATTCATCGCGCAGGTGGCGCGGCTATTTTGCAAGATTGCGATCGTATTCGCGAACGTCAAGGCGGTTGTCCGACGGGTGAAGCGGTAATGACGACGGCAGGCAATTTGCCGGCACAGCATGTCATTCATACGGTTGGCCCGGTCTGGAATGGCGGCAAGCAACGGGAAGCGGATTTGTTGCGCAACTGTTATGCACACTGTTTGCAACTGGCGGATGAGCATCATTTAAAAAGTATCTCCTTTCCGAATATTAGCACCGGCATCTACGGTTATCCTAAACCGCAAGCTGCCGAGATCGCCGTAAACGTCATCGGGCAATATGCGCAAACTGGCAACGGTTCGCTGACACAGATTCGGTTTGTCTGCTTTGATGAGGATAATTTGAAGCTGTATGAACAGCAGTTGGAGCATATGCAGGCAAGCGATTGAGCAATATCAATAAATAATAATGCCAAACGGTGAATAGCTGCTCAGCCACAATGAAGAAGTACGTATTTGAAATCATGTAGGCTCATTGTTGTATGAAATGCACCTCACACCAATGAAAAAAACAAACGCTCCAGCCTGTAACAACAATCATTGGCAATATGCCGACATAAGCAAACAGGCTCTCCTATAGATGGACAGCCTGTTTGCTGCTATTGTCGCCACGTATCATTACTAACGTCAATGTATCTTATTACATATCATTGCTGTGCCATTGTATACCGTTTCCATTACGCCAAAACCTGTTATCATCGTACATCATATGTGGAAACGATAACTATTGCATGTATTTCTATTTTCCAAGCAAATCATGCAAACAAAATGCACCATGCTCACGAATGCGTACCCGGAATACCGACGTACCGAGCGTATCGGCAACAAGCTGCTCATAAGCCGCAGCATGCTCATTCGGTACCGCCGCCAAAATGACACCGGCAAACCCGCCGCCGTGCAAACGACAAGCGCCATCCCCTATACTTTGCAGGAACACTTCCGTAATCGCCAGCGCCACCGCCATACTCTGATCATGATGATCTGCATCACGGTAGCAGTTTTGCAACCATTTCCAGGACGAATTGCCGGAAGCGGTCAGCAAACCGAGGAAACTGTTCATATCATCCGCACGCAGCGCCGCCACCTGACGATCGACACGATCATTTTCCTGCAAGAAATGCATCGCCCGCAACACGGCACGATCGCCTGCTTCCGCTCGCAATGCCGGCAGATTGGCATAAATTTGCGCTAACGTAATATCGCGGCACACTTCGCCACCAAGCTGCTTTGCCACCGCAAACATTTCGTTTGGTACGCTCGCATAATCATCGGTCAAATCGGCATGATTGCCACCCGTGCTAACGATCAGCAGCGAATACCCTTTTGTATAAAAATCATACGATACCGCCTCAATCGCTGGTTGCTGCGGATCGGCAAAATCAATCGCTACCAGCCCGCCATACGCACACGACATCTGATCAAGCAAACCGGATGGTTTGTTCCAATAGCGATTTTCCGCATATCGTCCAATTTTGGAAATCGTTACTGCGTCGAGCTTACCATCATTGTAAAGCGTATTCAAAATCGAACCGATCAGCATTTCAAACGAAGCCGATGAACTTAGCCCAGATGCCGACAGCACATTCGTACTAATGTACGCATGAAAACCGCCAGTCGCATAGCCTTGCGCCTGCAAACCTGCAACAATGCCTTTCACGAGCAATACGGTAGCGTTTTCACCTTCACCAGTAGACAGATCGTCCAATTGCACACGAAACTCCCCGGTATACCCTTCCGAGAAAAATACAATCTCCTGCTGCTCCACCGCAGCTGCCGCCGCAATCGTATCCAAATGAATACTGCCTGCCAGCACCTTACCACGGTTATGATCGGTATGGTTCCCACCAATCTCCACCCGCCCGGACGCGCTAAACAACTGCACCTCCTGCTGTCCAAAATGCTCGGCAAAACGCGCAATCAATTTTTCATAGCGCGCCGTCTGCTCACCTAGCTCCTCCGCTCCATACAAACGCTCCAACAGCTGCTGTACTTCAGTAAGTTGCAAATAATTTGCCACTTGCGTCGTGTTCACACTCATCCTCGTTCCTCCTGCCAGCGTTTATGTATACGCTTTAGTTAATACCGTCTCCATTTTATCATATCTGCTAAGGAGACGTTTGGAAAAGGGTAAAATGCGAAGATTTGTGGCAGGATTTGAAGTTTTGTAGGGGAAAATAGGCGAAGATGATGATGTTTGATCGTTCCATAATAGGTTCATTGGGCAGTCGATAGTCCCACTCAAGCCAAAACAAACCTTAAAGGATGAATTCCATTAAGGTAAAAGAAAAACTACAAACGATAAACAAGGTTTTTAATTTGAATTATACTTATACCATCTTTAAATTTAATCAAGCAAGTATCATCAGTGGCAGGTTCATAACCAAACTTTACAGACTTCACATCATAATGCTTCATTTTATGAAGTTTCAGTTCAATCTGGAATGACTGACTCTACATGAGTGAAAAATAATGTTCCTGCTTGCATTTCAAGGTTAGAGTTATCACCATGATTTGTGCATAAAAGAGAAACCTTGAAAGGCATAAAGCCGATCAAGGTTAGCCTACTATATCTGTTCAGTTGAAATTGAAGTGCAAACTATTTGTACATTAAGAGGAGGCATTAATATTTTGCATTTTAGTAAATTATGATTTTCGCTCTGAACATCTGTTATTTCGATATCTTGAAGAAAGTAAGGGATTTGTGGTCTAGTCAGATTTCTTAAAGGTTTCACCCTATCATCGGCACTTGTAAAAAAGGAAAAACTAGAACACCCAATAAAGCACAATTTGACATTGAACTCTGTGTCCTCAAATACAAGTGTTATTTCATCACCAAAAAAACTTGAATCAAACTTTAATACTCTAGCATCCCAATAGTGCAGTGCCTCAATTTCAGATAGAGTTTGTTTAGCATTCATATTCATCACCTCACTTTTTATAGGGGATATGAGCATCAGGGCTTTTTCTGTCAACAACATTCAGATTTAAATCAATTGGATTTCCCTTTTCATCAAACAAATGAACGTGATCATACTTTGTGACCTTATCAGGTGGATCGATTCTCATTCGAATGTTTCCATCAGCATCTCTAACGTGAACAAAACCATTGTTTTCAGTATACTTCCAATCCTTCGGCAAGCTATCCAAGATTTCTTGCTTTGACATATTAGGTATATTTTCAGCACTTATTTCGCCCGCAAACTTCCCTACAGTATTATCCGTCCCCTCTTTAAATTTCTTCGTTTCCAACTGTTCTTCCTGCAACTTACTCGCATTCGTTGCACTGTCCGATTCAGTAACGACATCACTTTTCTCTATTTCCTGTTTCTCTATCTTACTGCTGCGGTTGGAGGAGGTGCCACTTCTGCCGTCTCCACCACCTTTACCACCGCCACTGCCTCGACCTCCGCCTTTACCACTTCCGCCACCTTGTCCAGTTCCCCCTTTGGCACCGCCACTGAAACTTCCCTCTGCGGTGGCTTTCTCACTCGGCTCCGATTCGACTGAATGCCCGCTAGGGTCGGTGTAGCGCAGCGGATTGTTATGCACATACGTGTACACATTCATACTCAGTGGGTTGTCAATCTGCCCTTCATTACTGTCTTCGTTTAGGAAACGAGGTGGACGTTTGGGAGGTGCCGTATTTCATTTATTCGATGACCGATAGGATATTGCCATATGAGTAACAATAGTTTATAGATGAAGTATCCTATCTTTAAAACCTGCTATTGCCAGCTTAATAAAATAGGCATAAACTGTTGGTTCATGGAAATACTTCTACTTTTTAAGATGTCTATTGGTAGAATTGCGACTATTTTCAAAAGTTTATGAAAAAACGAAGGGACAAAAACAGGTCAATCATGGTGATATCTGACCATAATCGACCTGTTTAATGTGACGAACTACCATTATTGGGATGATAAAATTCAATCTTAGTTGTACGTACAATGGAATGGTGAAATCATTATAAGGGTATTAAATGGGCATATATGGTATGGGTTGAATGACTGGTTCACTCGACACTACGTTGTCCCAACAAAAACCGTAGGAAAAAATCTCCTACGGGCAAGTTGACAACGGCACTATTAGATTGTCTCAAGTAAAAGCTCGGTTTTAATATTGCCTCACCTGTTTTTATAATCAAGCGATTACGAGATAAACACACCTTAAATCAATTTGAGACATCCTACTATATATTCATCAGATTACTAAAGGAAAAGTTGGGTTTGAACATTACATCAAGATATTTCTTACCGTTTTCAAATTGAATATTTAGTTGGTCATTATTTCTGTTTATTTTGGTTACATCCTTTAGTGTTAAATTTATTATGGGGACACTGTAACTTTCGTGATTAAGGCTGATTAAACATTCCTGCTCATAAACTGATAATGTCAGCACAAGTTTCAGTCCTTGAATATCAGTTTTACTGTAAATGAACATGCCTACTTCATGATCAGAAATAGAAATAGGTTCAGATTCAAATAACTCTAAGAGCTCATATTCACTATATTGTATAAACGTATGAATCTCCTCCTATCTTGGAATAACCGTAATGACATCGCCATTGGCATTAGTGACTACTCTTACTCGGTCGCTCTGATATACGGATGTCCCTTGTGTGTTGCCCGGTGTCTTAGTTCCATTTTTAATAGTATCTTCAACAACACTAGGAGTTATACCTCGTGGGTCAACCTGTTTATTGATAAAGTCGTTGTACTCCTTAGTTCCGGGTCTCAATCCTTGTTCAGCCGCTCTCTGATTTGCTCTTGTTGTCAATTCTGCTCTAACTTCGGGGGTATTAGGAGCCATCCTCTCTAAAGAATGTTCGGAATATCTACGCCCACCAATTGTACCGCCACCTTTAGGCATACTCCATCCTGTTTCACCCGTCCCCTCCTTAAACTTCTTTATCTCCAACTGTTCTTCCTGCAACTTACTCGCATTCGTCGCACTATCCGATTCAGCAACGACGTTGCTTTTTTCTACTTCCTGTTTTTGCGTCTTGGTACTTTCGTTAGAGGAAGTGCTACTTCTTGCACCGCTACTTCCATTTCCGCCACCTTGTCCAGTTCCCCCTTTGGCACCGCCACTGTAACTTCCCTCTGCCGTTTTCTCCTCGCTCGGCTCCGATTCGACTGAATGCCCGCTAGGGTCGGTGTAGCGCAGCGGATTGTTATGTCCATACGTATACACATTCATACTCAGTGGATTGTCGATCTGCCCTTCATCGCTGTCTTCGTTTAGGAAACGTCCTTGTTTTGGATCGTAGTAGCGGGCTTTCAGGTAATATAAGCCGGTTTCTGCATCGTACAGCTCGCCGGCATATTTGAACTCGTTCGTAATCGCTTCTTTTTGCTGGGTCAGGTTGCCCCATTCGTCGTACTGGTAGCTGTTCAGCACCGTGCCATCGGTGCCGACGATTTGCACGACGTCGCCGTGTCCGTTGTATAGGTAATCGTAATCTTTGCTGTGGGTTAGGTCTTTTTTCATTAGTACCCGGTCACCGCGCACATACTGGGAAGTGGTGCCATCGGTTTGTTGAGTCGATGTGATGCGATTCCAGTGATCGTAGCCGTAGCGGGTGATCGCATTGCCTTGCGTTTTCTGGTAACGCAGTCCATCGGGCAAGTACTGCATCGTGGTCGATGTCGTATTCGTACCGACTCGAATCAGACGATCATCTAGATCATAGCGGTAATTCGTCGCTTTGTCAGCGGGCAAGTCGCGCGTATCTTGCTGGGTCAGACGGTTGCCACGCAGGTCGTAGCTGTATTCGGTTTCGGTGCCATCGGCACGTTGGACGCTGTGCAGTCGGTTGAGTTTGTCATAGGTGTAGGTTGACGTTTGGGAGTTGCCGTCTTTCATTTGTTCGGTGACCGAAATGATATTACCGTTATTGTCATACTGGTAGTTGTATGCCGATAGCACGGCATCGCCTTTCATATTGCGCACACGAGTTAAGCGGTTCAGCAGATCATATGTCATCGACTCTTGCAGGGTGCTGCCATCCGACAAGGTCGGGAAGGTAATCTGCTGCACCTGACCGAGCGGGGTGTACGCATAGCGCACATTGGCGGTAGCTGCACTCGTTCGATCGGCTGCACCATTCGTCTGGATGGAAGTGAGCCGGGACTTCTCATAGCCATAGTTGATCGACAAACGGGTGCCATTTAGCGTATTCGTTTGGCGGGTAACGCGATCTAAAGGATCATAGTTGGCATCCAGGCGTGCGCTATAGTCGGTGGCACTGGATGCTAAACTTGTGATGCGATCCCATGTATCGCTTGTGCTCGTCTGGGTGGCTACTTTGGCAGCGTTGATAGACAGTTCGTGGCGATCGGTGAGTACGTTGCCGTCTGCACCATACACACTTTTCGTTTGTAATGTGCCTGTGATGAGGGCATTGCTACCGTCGGCTTTCAAGGAAGCGCTGGTGCGCTCGCCGCGTTCGTCATAGGTGTATGTTGTGGTCGTGCCATTACGATCTACTATTTTTTCGGTCAAACCACGAGCCGTGTAGTTCATCTGGGTGCGGTTGTTCGTCGGATCGATTTTATCGGTGGGCAAGCCTTGTTCGTTATAGTTTTTCGTATACAGTGTCTCGCTTTTGCCGCTGGGGTTGCTCAGCATGACACTTGTTAATCCGCCGCCTCCGTCGTACGTGTAGCGGCTCGTTTGGTTGAGTGCATCTTGTACCGCAGTGAGGCGGTTCAATGCATCGTACGTGTAGGCGGTCGTGACGCCTTGGCTGTTTTGGGTGCCGTTTGGATCGGTGTATGAGAGCACATTGCCCACCAGATCGTACGTGTAGCTTTCTTGAATCGGTTGGCTGTGACCTGACGCGCCGTCTTTGTAGGCGATGACTTTGGTTTTGTGACCGTAGGCGTCAAAGTATTGTTCCAGCAGATTTAGGCGGATGCTGGTGTTGTCGGGATTGGAACGGTAGCGGGAGACTTGAGTATCGGTGCACAGAGGCACCAGAAAAACTGTATGTACAAATGTGCGACCACACGGTTGAACTTTTACACATTAAGCGGAATGGTTGTTGCCTCTGGTACAGCTCGGTTAGAGAATCATATGACGATTCGGGAAGTGGCAACTTGGATACAGATTTCAACCCATTCACTCAGATTAATCGAGAATGAGAAAAGTAAGCCATCGCTTGCTATAGTGAGGAAGTTTTAGGCTATATTGGAGAAGGAGATTTGGTATTGGGATGAGTAGAACATATGCCGTAGGAGACACTGGAACAGCTCATTTGTAAAGCAAGGTAGTATCGGAAATGAGTGAAGCAGGAGTTTACATCGTTTTTTAATATTGTGGTAACGTTCGTTTATAAATGAGAAGCGTAAGGGATTCTTTTTTCGGAGGAGATGAAGAAAAGGCTGAAGAAATTTTATTTGCAGAAATACCCGAGGAAAAGTAACAGATTCTTGTAGGTTAATAATTTAGGAAAAGACTAGAAATAGACCTTGAGGAAATTAACTCCTCAAGGTCTGAATCTAAAGTAGTATAAGACCCTTACCTCCAAAATATCAATCAAGATTTGTAGATTAAACTTCTTAAAAACTCAAAGCAGAATTGCTCAACACTCTACTTTCACAATCACCTTCTTACCTATCCACTCGATGCAAATGGAATCTTCCTCATCTGTTGTAGCAAACTCCTCAGACAGGTTATTCAATTTTTGCTCTAAAACGCTTAAGTTGGGTTGCTTACGTACATATAGAGTGAGCACTCGAATATGTTTATCCGTTTTATTTAATCGCATGCTAATTTTTTTTAAAAGCTTGATAGTATTGTGATTTACATTACATTCAACTATAATCTCCTGTGGCTCAATTTTTTTTTGAAACTCTGCTTCCAGTATGGTTTTTAATTCGTAATAATCCGGCTCTACACTCCACATCATTTCTACAAACTCTATAATAAGATGCTCAACTTCCTCACTATTCATACGATATCTAGCATTTTCATAAGAAGTAGTGTCCATCCAACCTATCATTTGCTCATAGGTTAGATTATCTAAAATCACTCCCGGCATCACTTCTTCTTTATTTACAAAAAGCCATTTCCTCCTAATTTCTTCTTTATTTTTCGACACGATACTCCCCTCCTACTTTAGAAGCTATGCGTTTTATCAATACTTCCCATACTTCATCAACCTTACCTGCATTTTTCAACTGAATAGTATCTGGATCATTTCTTAATTCATCTTTTGCATTTCTGATCACATTATCTATTTCTTCTCCAGAAATCTTCCAATTATCGCCTATACGTTTAAGACTCAAGTTAGTACCATTAGGCAATACCGCTCTAATTTCAGCCATGTCATATTCAACCGCTTTTGAAATATCGGATAAACTAAAAGGCCCATTTGTAGGATGATTATGGGTGAAAATTTTATCTTTTGCGATGCCTTGATATGGACCAATATCAATTGAATTTTCTTTTCCTTTAATTACTTCTGTCACCTTATTACCTAGTTTATCAAAAAACTGACCATATTCTATTTTCTTTGTGCGTATAACAGATTCTAATTTAGCAATTGTGGTTAAAACAGCTCCGCCAATGATACCACCGCCACCACCGTTACCGCCTGTTCCTCTATTTCCGCTTCCATTAGAAGGAGGCATTGCACCGCCAAATGGTGATTCTCTACTTGGCTTTTGTGGTTCGTTACCACTTGGATCAATCTTATTGATAGGATCATTTTCTACATACGTATACACATTCATACTCAGCGGATTATCGATCTGCCCTTCCACCGTATCCTCATTCAAAAACCGCCCTACATTGGGATCATAATACCTCGCCTTCAGATAGTACAATCCCGTCTCCGCATCATACGTCTCGCCCGCATACTTCAACTCATTTGCAACCGTTTCGTTCTGCTGGGTTACATTCCCCCATTCGTCGTACTGGTAACTGTTTACCACGCTGCCATCGGTACTCACCATCTGCACCACATCGCCGTGTCCGTTATACAGGTAGTAGTAGTCTTTGCCATAGGTCTGATCTCGTTTCATCAGTACCCGATCGCCGCGCACATAGCTCGACTGCGTGCCATCGCTCCTTTGGTCACCGATCACCTGACCCGCACCGTTGTAGCTATACTCGGTCACTTGATTGTTGCTCATCTTCTTCCATCGCAGACCACCCGGTAAATAGCTCAGCGTTGTTTTCACGCTATCTCGCGTCACCGAAGTGAGTGTGTTTTGCAGATCATAGCGATAGCTGGTTTCTTTTTCGTTCGGCAGATTGCGTGTGTCATTCTGCGTTAGGCGATTGCCACGTAGATCGTAGCTGTATTGTATCCCTGTCCCATCGGCATGCTGTACACCGAGCAGGCGATTGAGCCAAGAAGTATATTGTTAAATTTATGTTTTATAGTATTTTTTGTATTTGAGCTTAATCAAAATATTGTTTCATTTTAGCCAACATTATAGACAACTCGCTCCAAATTCATCAAAACGACCTTTCCTAGAAATAAATCCGGAAAAGGCCGTTTATGAAGCAGTATCTTTTGTTAACTTATACGTAATACTGCAAACTCACTCAAATCTTGTTTTTAAAAGTTCTAAAGCACAAACATCTACTTCTTCCAGTTTATCCTCAATACTAAGTGGAGAGTATGCTAACATCTGCAATTCAACTTGTAATTGTCTTAAAACCTCATCGTCTACACAGGGTAAAAAATCACTCAGAATAAAATATTTCCAACTAGAATCATTAGAATGTAAAATTTGTTTTAATGGCTTTACTAAAAAGAGTTGCTGAGGTATTAAAATTGATTTTATATCGTTATAAATTGGCCAATTTTGATCTTGTAACCATTCCAGAAGTTGAGGTATTAAAGGAACTATTTGCTCACTTCTTAACTGACGTAATCGCTCAATACTATTAAAATCATCTTTGCTTTGAGGTATATAATCGATAGCATCCATTTATTTCACTTCCCTTTTAATTTTAAAGATATATTACTTAATATCTGGGTTAAATAGTACGGTTCATTAGCGGCATTTTCTCTTGAATCCATCCAAAGTATATGTTCGTAAGGATCCTTAGCCATGATGCTAACATGTCCTGTTGTAGGGTTATCTAATTTTGCAACCAGTACACCAGTAGCATTTACAGCTTCTATCGTTGTCATCGTAGCCTTTTGCCCATTCCAAGTATTGAAATAAGATAACCCGGTAGCATCTTTTACAGGTCGAGGAGTCAAGTTAACATTATTGCCATTTCCATATCTATAAATACTTGTCTGATGATTATTAACATCTGTATTAGCTGTAACTTGTTCTGAACTAGCAATTACACCTGCAATTGCTAAAGCTTGAGCAATCATGTTTAAGACTGAACCAGCTGAATTAGCTGGTAAAGCCACTTGTTCTTTTTCAATTTTTATCCATGACAAATTATCTTGTTGCGATTTACTTACTGCATTGCTCTTTTGTTGATTATACATGCTAATTAAATTTTTATAAGACATGGTAGGATTGAATAAATATAATCGATCTGGTACATATCTTTCTCCATTACTAGAAGTCGAACAACCACCAGAATGAGAATATTTTCCATTCGTGGATTCACACCAATGGCCTGTACGATCTACATAGATTAAAGGATTGTTATACACATACGTATACACATTCATACTCAGCGGATTATCGATCTGCCCTTCCACCGTATCCTCATTCAAAAACCGCCCTACATTGGGATCATAGTACCGTGCCTTCAGATAGTACAATCCCGTCTCCGCATCATACGTCTCGCCCGCATACTTCAACTCATTTGCAACCGTTTCGTTCTGCTGGGTTACATTCCCCCATTCGTCGTACTGGTAGCTGTTTACCACGCTGCCATCGGTGCCCACCATCTGCACCACATCGCCGTGTCCGTTATACAGGTAGTAGTAGTCTTTGCCATGGGTCTGATCTCGTTTCATCAGTACCCGATCGCCGCGCACATAGCTCGACTGCGTGCCATCGCTCCTTTGGTCACCGATCACCTGACCCGCACCGTTGTAGCTATACTCGGTCACTTGATTGTTGCTCATCTTCTTCCATCGCAGACCACCCGGTAAATAGCTCAGCGTTGTTTTCACGCTATCTCGCGTCACCGAAGTGAGTGTGTTTTGCAAATCATAGCGATAGCTGGTTTCTTTTTCGTTCGGCAGATTGCGTGTGTCATTCTGCGTTAGGCGATTGCCACGTAGATCGTAGCTGTATTGTGTCCCTGTCCCATCGGCATGCTGTACACCGAGCAGGCGATTAAGCTTGTCATAGCGATAAGTAGACGTTTGAGAACTGCCGTCTTTTCCTTGCTCGGTGACCGAGGTGATGTTGCCTTTGTTGTCGTACTGGTAGCTGTATGCCGAGAGTACATGATCGCCTTTTGTATTGCTTAAACGAGTCAAACGATTCAACGCATCATACGTCATCGTTTCTTGCAGTTGGGTGCCATCCGATAGCGCTGGGAAGGTGATGCGCTGCACTTGACCGAGCGGTGTATACGTATAGTCGACATCGTCTACCGTCGCTTGATTGCCTACACCAATCTGTGTCAGACGCGACTTCGTATAGCGATACAAGGTGGATAGACTCGCATTGTTGAATTGACCCGTTTGAGAAATGACCCGGTTCAGGGCATCGTAGCTAGCATCCAAACGCGCGGCGTAGTCCGTGGCATTGGAGATTAAGCTGGTAATGCGATCCAGTTTGTCGCTTGTACTCGTTTGGGTCGCTACTTTGGCAGCGTTGATATACAGTTCATGGCGATCCGTAAGGATATTGCCATCGGCACCATAGATGCTTTTCGTTTGCATCGTGCCGGTTGTCAGCGTAGTATTGCTCGCCGCTTGTAAGGAAGCACTCGTTTGTTGTCCTCGCTCGTCATACGTATAGGTTGCACTTGTTCCGTTGCGATCGATTACTTTTTCTGCCAGTGCACGGGCATTGTAATTGGTTTGTGTCCGGTTGTTCGTCGGATCGATTTTATCGGTGGGCAAGCCTTGTTCGTTATAGTTTTTCGTATACAGTGTCTCGCTTTTGCCGCTGGGGTTGCTCAGCATGACACTTGTTAATCCGCCGCCTCCGTCGTACGTGTAGCGGCTCGTTTGGTTGAGTGCATCTTGTACCGTAGTGAGGCGGTTCAATGCATCGTACGTGTAGGCGGTCGTGACGCCTTGGCTGTTTTGGGTGCCGTTTGGATCGGTGTATGAGAGCACATTGCCCACCAGATCGTACGTGTAGCTTTCTTGAATCGGTTGGCTGTGACCTGACGCGCCGTCTTTGTAGGCGATGACTTTGGTTTTGTGACCGTACGCGTCAAAGTATTGTTCCAGCAGATTTAGGCGGATGCTGGTGTTGTCGGGATTGGAACGGTACGCACCGACGTCGGCAGCTGCAATCGTGTAATGTTGGGTTTGCTGCTGCGTCAGTAACGGCTTAGTAATGGACAGATTGCCTTCCGCATCGGTGAATTCGGTTTGCTGATCCCAGGCATCGTAGCTGGCGGTCTGGGTGTTGCCGAGTGCATCGACAACATACACGATGCGTCCCAGATCGTCCGGGTGCGCCTGCGAGCGTGTCCAGCCGTTGGTGTCAGGGTACGTTTCCAGTACACGCAGGAAACCGAGTCCATCGTAATAGGTCGCTTGACGGTTGAGCA